>NZ_JBMPPM010000007.1:0-331507 GCF_049339885.1 Undibacterium sp. TJN25
GTGATCGACGTGGCATTACTAGGCATTATTCGACGCTGGCACATTCGTGACCAGGTCCCCCTGAGAGAAATCGCCAGACGCTTGGGTATCTCTCGAAACACAGTCCGGCGCTATCTGCGCTCGGAAATCACAGAGCCGGCCTACGCGGAGCGGCAAACAACAAGCGCCATCGACAAATATGCTTTCCAGCTTTCAGGCTGGCTAAAGACAGAGGCAGGCAAAAATCGCAAGCAGCGACGCAGCCTGAAACAACTGCACTTGGATCTAAGGGAATTGGGATTCGAGGGGTCGTACGACCGGGTGGCAGCCTTCGCCAGGCAGTGGAAGGTGGATCAAACTGACCGGGTCAATTCAGCGAGCAAAAGAACACACAGCACTATGACATTTTCGCTGTTCGACGTGGCGGCATCGTTGGTGTAGTTGAAGCTTCCGTTTTGAACGGTACGGTCGTCTGAAACGATGTATTTGTCGTGGTGTATCGCGTAGACCGAAACCGTTCGCACGGGGATTCCTGCATTCACCAACGCCTTAAGCGCCGCAATATTATTTTTCTTTTGATTGCGGCGGCTATCCACAATCACCTTCACATCCACGCCGCGCTTTTTTGCATTGAGCAAGGCATCGGACACGTGTGTCGAATTAAAGGAATATGCGGCGAGCCTGATTGTCGAGACTGAGGCATTGATCACCTTTACCACCAGTGCCTCTGCCCCCTCATCGGGAGAGAAAGCATTTTCAATGGCCGGTGAGGCCGGGCCGGCAAGAATGCCCGTTTCAGCGCCCTTTGTATCTGAAGAAGACAAAGCTTCTATGGGACGTACAGCAGCAAAGACAATTGCCAGGATGAAGATGAGTTTTTTCATGACATTATCGCTTTTTGCATTGATTTTTAAGTACCTTATTAGCGGTCATTTGCTTCGCCGTCATTTGCTTGCCAGGCGCGCAGTTAATTGGTAATTCTTGGGCGCCTTGCCTGTCGCGCGCTTGAACGCCGTGCTAAAGGCACTTTCCGATGTGTATCCCAGCGACCAGGCCAGGGCCGCTACGGAAACGTCTCCCGTCCGCAGCGCCCGTTCTGCAAGGTGCATGCGCCATTGCGTCAAATAGCTAAGCGGCGCAACGCCGACAACTTTTTTAAAGTGCAGCGCAAAACTCGTGCGCGACATTGCAACCGCCTCGGCCAGTTCTTCCAGGTGCCATGCACGGCTGGGGTCGCTATGCATCAGGCGCAAGGCCGGCGCAACACGGTGATCGCCCAGCGCCCTGAGCCACCCGGCGCCAAAGGATTCGGAAGTCTCCAGATGCGCGCGCAGAATTTGTATGAACATGATCTGCGCCAGCTGCGCCGAGACCAGGCTCGCGCCCGGGAGCGTCGATGCCCGCTCATGGACCAGCTGTTCAACGAGCCATTGCAGCTTTGTCGCCTGGGAAGACGCTGCGCGGATATGTATCCAAGGCGGCAGGACATCAGCCAGCAGCCGCCCGCTGGACGGATCCAGCAGCACGTGGCCGCCCAGGTAGCTGAAGTCCTTGCCGTCGCCGACTGTCGCATAGTTGTTGCCCTTGCCAAATAGCTCCATCGCATTCACCGATGCCTCCGGCAGAGTGGCCGAGTCGCTGGCCAATACGAATGACCGCGGCGCGTTCAACAAGAGCACATCTCCCGCAACGGCATAAACCGCCTCCGGCTCGCCCTCAATGCGAATCCAGCATCCACCCTTTGCAACAACGGCAAATTTGATCTTGTCCGGCGCGGGGAAGCGAATCGCCCACGTACCGCCGGCCGCAAAACCCCCGGTAAGCAGGCTTTCGGCATTGACGAGTTTGAGTATTTCAGAGAAAGGATCAATCAGCATCGTCGAACTATGGCGCAAGTTTTATGAATTTTCAAGCATTCATAGTTCAAACAGACGTGGTTAGACTTGCCTGGAACACGTTGGACGTGCTTCACAGCCGCCGGTGCTTTTTTCCAGCAATCTTAAAACATGGGCAGATATGAGTAATGAATTGGTTTTGGTCACGGGTGGGTCCGGCTTTATCGGCGTGCATTGCATTCTGCAGCTACTAAACGCGGGGTATCTCGTACGGACAACCGTCCGTTCATTAAAGCGCGCAGACGATGTGCGCGCCATGCTGAAGGAGGGTGGCTGCGACGCCGGCAACCGCCTGACTTTTGTCGCAGCCGATCTGGGCGCTGACGCGGGGTGGGTAGATGCGGTGGCCGGGTCTACCTATGTGCTGCACGTGGCCTCGCCGACACCGCTGAATAACTACGCGCATGAAGATGAAATGATCATTCCCGCGCGGGAAGGTGTGCTGCGCGTGTTGCGCGCGGCACAGGATGCCAAGGTGAAGCGCGTAGTCCTCACGTCGGCTTATGGCGCGGTCGGCTACGGCCACCCGCGCCAAACGCAGCCGATTGACGAGAGAACATGGAGCAATCTCGACGCCGCTCCCGCCTATCAAAAATTAAAGACGCTGGCCGAACGCGCCGCCTGGGATTTCATTGCCGGCACCGGCACCAGCCTTGAACTCTCCGTGGTCAATCCGGTGGCAGTGTTCGGGCCGGCACTAGGGCCAGATTATTCGCACTCGCTGACGATGGTGCAACGCCTGATGAGCGGCAGCATGTTCGGCTGCCCCAAACTCCACTTCAGCGTCATCGACGTACGCGACGTGGCAAGCCTGCATTTGCTTGCGATGACACATCCTGATGCAAAAGGCGAACGCTTTCTTGCGAGCGCCGGAGCAGACATATCGGTACTGGGCGTGGCAAACATACTGAAGAGCCGCCTGGGAACATCAGCGAAGAAAGTGCCCACAAAAGAACTGCCGAACTGGATCATACGTCTGGCAGCATTACGGGACCCCGTCGCCAGGGCGCTGGTGCCGCATCTGGGATTGACCATGAATGTGACGAGCGAAAAAGCCAGGCGTGTGCTTGGCTGGAAGCCACGCCCAACAGAAGAAGCTATAGTCGCAACGGCTGAAAGTTTTGTCCGGCTAGGCCTGATCTGACGATGAGGAGGCGCCCTGAAGGGAAATTGCGGTGAATGCATTCAGGGCGCGTTCAGATAAATGCCTGGCTTAATTCGCCAATTTCCGCTTCTTGCGTAGCGCCAGTATCTGAGCAGTCACTCCGAGGACGAGTATGACTAGAAGGCCCGCCTGGGCCCCGAGAAGAAGCGGGGATTTCAGGTCGGTGACAAATGGATGCCCGTCTGGAACACGGCGCAGCGTTTCACTCACGGTAGGCACCATCAGCAAAAAGGCCGAGAGGCTGAGGAAAATCGTTTCAATGTAAATGGCCGCTCGTCCCAAAAACTGCATTTTCGCCGCACCATATCCGATCATCAAAAAGAGGATGGTGGCGATGGCAATACCGTAGCTCACCGGCTGATGCGCGAACAGAAAGATCGTTCCCGCGCCAATCAGCATTGAGACAAAGTACACGGTCCCCGCCCTTGTCCGCGGCGTAATCCGTCCGTAACGGGCAAGCATATAGATTGCCAGCGGGATAGCGGGCAGGCTGCCCAGCGTGTGCAACCAGCCTAAAGGTGATATTCCAAACATGTTGATACCCTTTTTAATGAAGTCTTACGAAGATGCGGCAAAAAATTCAAACAGAGCGAAGCTACCAAAAATCTCCCTACTAGTTGATAGAGACATTAAGCGAACTTTCGCATTAATAATTTCGGTTCAGACGGGCAGTAGCCGGCTTGGTAATGCATGGGTAATAACGCCGAAAATATTCGCGTCGCCATAGGCGCGGGCCGACAGCATGGCGCCATGGACCGTAGCCATAAAACCTTCGGCCTCGGTTCTTGCTGACGTTGTCAGCCGCATCTGCCCATGCGCTGCGCCGCGCTCCAGAACAGACGTCAGCCACCCCGACAGGAACCGGAAATGCGCCCGTACTTCAAGTGCCACCTCTTCAGGAAGAATCGGCAACTCGGTTGCGAGTAATGCACAGATACAAAAGGGAGCGGTATTGTCGGAGATGCAGGCTTCCCAATACTGGATATAGGCGCCGAGTTGCTCAACCGGCCCAGGAACATGACGCTCCAGCTCAGCCATGCCAAGCTGCGCTTCTTCCCGATAACGCGTTATGAGCGACCGCACCAGAACGGCTTTGCTTGCAAAATGATGATGAATAGTCGCATTGCTTACGCCCACCACTTTTGAAATGTCGGCATAGCTGAACCCGTTATACCCGCCCAGAACGATCAGGGAACGGGCGCAATTCAAGATTTCTTGAGAGGTGTTGTTTGATTTCATGCTCGCACTCTACCTACTAGTATGTAGAGTGTCAAGGTAGAAAAGATTTTTTCCATTATTCTCAACCGGAAATATATTCCAGGAGCAGCAGGGTGCCGGCAGCGCCTGCTTCCTTATGCGCTACGTGAGGCTTTGCACTTATCCCTAGGGTTCGTGAAAAACCGCTTCTACGTTATGCCCGTCCGGCCCAATGACAAAGGCTGCATAGTAGTTCGCGTTGTACTGCGGGCGCAGGCCAGGCGGGCCATTGTCCTTGCCGCCGGCCGCCAGTGCCGCATGATAGAAAGCGTCGACCTGCTGGCGATTCCCGGCCGTGAAGGCCAGGTGAAGAGGCGCCGGCTTCTCTGCGCTCTGGTACAGGCATAATGAAGTCTCACCCGTTGAGCACAGCTCTACGCCGTAGCTTGGTTCCCCCTCCGCGATGATAGTGACGCCCAGCGGTTCAAGCGCCTTGAGGAAGAAGGCCTTGCTTGCCGCATAGTCGCTGACTCCGAATTTGACGTGATCAAACATGGGTTCTCCTCCAGTGTGCAGGCCCGCGCGAGGCCCAGGGTGCTTTCATTTAATCATCAGCCGGATCTTACCGGGTAATGCAGCAAACACCGGTGGGCACTTTTATGCCGTCGCTGAAAACTGCGCGGCAACGCATTAATTATCCGTCGCCGCTGCCCAACGGAGTTCGCTGAGATAGTCATGCGTGTCCGTTGCCATCCACGACGACCTGAATTCTACCGGCTCGCCGCGCAAATCGTAACCGGTGCGTATCGACAGCAGCACCGGATGTCCCGCGGGCAGCCCGAAATCTTTCGCCAGCTTTTTCGGTAGCAAGCAGGCCCTCAGACGGTCTTCAACGCGGCTCACCGAGATGCCGCATTGCTGCTCCAGAAATGAGTACACCAGGTGGAATGGCGTACCGTCCTCGCCCCACTCCTTTGTTCCCACGCGCGCATAGGGGAAACTGATGGTTTCCAATACCAGCGGCACGCCATCCAGCACACGCCTGCGACGCAAGCGATAGACCAGTTCGCCGGGCTTCAGTTTAAGCGCCGCCTGTTCGTCGGCATCCGCAACTACACGCTCTCTCGACAACAGGGTATCTTCCGGCAACCTGCGCACACCATCGGCGCGGTCCGTCAGCCGGTAGAAGCTGGTGAAGGCACGTTCATTGGTGGCGCGTGTGACAAAGGTGCCCCGTCCGCGATGACGGGTAATAAGCCCCTGGCCGCTGAGCACGTCGAAGGCTTTTCTTACCGTGCCGACGCTGACCTTCATGTCCTGCGCAATGGCCTCTTCGCCGGGCAGCACCTGGCCGGGCAGCCACTCGCCGGCAATGATGCGGTCATGGATATAGCGTGCGAGCCGGACAAATGCCGGGCTGAGATCGATAGGTGTCATTTCTATATTCTATACAGAATATAGAAATAACACTATAGAATTTGATTCCAAACCAACACTCCCCTCGCTATAGTCCTTGTTGTCGATGCCCCTCCCCCAATCCGCCAGGCTGGCGGGCGTCTATATTTTTTCCAATCATTCGTTGAGATATTGCCATGAACAAGCACATCCATCGCATTGCTTCCGTCGAGGCTCTGCACGTAGGCCAATTTCTGTATGCCCGCATCCGCACCGAGGCGGGGCTGACCGGCTACGGCGAAGCAGGCTCCTGGGGCCACATCGAAGCTGCCAAGGCCGCGCTGGAAAAATTCGGCAAGTATCTCGTCGGCCAGGATGCCAACCAGATAGAACTGCACTGGAATGTGATGCAGCGCTTCTCCCACTTCCGCGGCACAGCGGTAAACGCCGCCGTATCGGCGATCGATATCGCGCTGTGGGATCTGCTGGGCAAGCGCCTGCAAGTCCCCGTCTGGCAACTTCTGGGCGGCAGCTACCGCAACAAACTGCGTGTCTATGGCCACGTCTATGCAGAGACGCTGGAAGAAGTCCTGTCTGAATGCCGTCGCCTGCGGGATGAAGGTTTCACCGCGGTCGGCCATATCAATCCCTTCCTGGACGAACCGGAAGGCCAGGAATATTTCCGTTCGCACGCAGGCAAGGTCCGTGACGCCAAGGAGCGCGTAATGGCGTTTCGTGAAGCGGTCGGCCCCGATGTCGATCTGCTGATCGAGATGCATCGCCGCCTGAGCCCTGCCGAGGCAATTGCGATCGGCCAGGTGCTGGAACCGCTGACGCCGATGTGGCTTGAAGATCCGCTGCGCCCCGAATTCTATGCGCAGATGACAACGGTAGGCCATGCGATCAGGGTACCTATCGCCACCGGCGAGCGCTTCTGCACCCCGGCGGAATTCCAGCAGCAGCTTGCCGGCGGCGGTGTGCGCTATGCCCGCGCCTCGGTCTGCGTATGCGGCGGCATCACCGGCGCCAAAAAAATCGCCGCTCTGGCCGAAGCGCAGAACGTCGATATTGCGCCACACAACCCGCTGTCGCCGATCAGCCTTGCGGCGTGCATGCAGGTTGCCGCCTCGGTTCCCAACTTCGCCATCCAGGAATATCCGACCGGGTTTGAAAACCTGGTCCTGAAGTCTGGCCAGACGCTGCTCGGCTCCGACCTCGTAAAAAGCCACCCGGTACCGCAGGCAGGTTTCATCACCGTACCGGACGCGCCGGGCATCGGCGTCGAGCTGGTGGATGATGTTGAGTACAAGCGCGCGCCGCTCTACCGCCCCGTATCAATGCGTCGCACCATCGACGGCGCGCCGCTGGACCAATAAGCGGATCGGATCGCATCGTGCCTCATCTCATCGTTGAATTTTCAGCCGGCTTGTTTTCTCCGGAAAGCCAGGAAGAAACGCTGTTTGAACTGAACACCGCCCTTGTCGGCAGCGGCGCCATCCAGAAGGAAAGCGATCTGCGGTCGCGCATGATTCGCCTGGATGTGACACGCGTGGGAACGGAAGCCGGGCTGCGCGGGTTTATCTATGCGCAATTGCGCATCCTGCCGGGGCGGACGCCGGCAATGCGCGCGGAACTGTCGCAACGGATCGCCGAAGTCATCCGGGCGCGTTGCGCACGCCCCGCCGGCATGGCGGTACAGCTTAGCGTTGAAGTCGTCGAGATGGAGCGCGAGTCCTACGCGAAGGAAGTGCTCTAAACAATTGATCATTGGCAATCGACCTTTGTCGATTGCCCATTACGAATTACCGATCACGAATTAGCAATGCCAGAAAGCGGCAGATCCAGGCCAGGCGCAGAAAAAACTGCGCTGGCACCATGAGACCGCTGGCGTGTTCATCATCAAAGCAAGAATGAAGGAGACTGCAGCATGCAAAACACCTTAAACCCCGAGCTCGATATCGGGCAAGCCGGACAAATAGGACAAAACAGATGGCTGATTATCCTGCCCACTGTGTTCATCGTCTACATGCTCTCGTATTTCGACCGCGTCAATATTGCGATGGCGCTACCGCACATGAGCAAAGAGCTGGGGCTGACATCCACCCAGGCAGGCTGGATCGGCGGTTCTTTCGCCTGGGGCTATGCGCTGACGCAGCTGCTGGCCGGCTACCTGGCGATGAAGTTCGGCGCGCGGCGGCTGGTTGCGGTCTGCCTCATCCTGTTCGGCGCGGCAGCGATGCTGACCGGATTTGCAACTACATTCTGGGAAGTGCTGAGCGTGCGCATCTTGCTGGGGCTGGCCGAAGGCCCCGTGTACGCAGGCACATCGATCCTGCTGGCGCAGTGGTTCATGAAGGCCGAACGCGGCCGGGCATTCGGCATCTGGAATCTCGGCGCACCGCTGGGAGGCTTCCTCGCCGGCCCAATCTCTGGCGCCATCATCTCCCACTACGACTGGCGCGTGATGCTGATTGCGGAAGGTTTGCCCGCATGGATATTCTGCCTGATCTGGTTCAAATCCATCCCCAAAAGCCTGGACACCGCGCGCTGGCTTGCAGCTCCCGACCGTGACGCCATCAAAAAGACCCTGGAGGAAGAACAGGCCTCCCATAAAGAACCGGAAACCGATTCCTGGTGGACGATCTTCAATGAACCTGCGGTCTGGCTCATGACCCTGGGATTCGGCCTGAATACCATTTTGCTATACGGTATTACCCTGTGGCTGCCGACTGTCATGAAATCCTACGGCCAGCTGAGTGAAACCGCGATCGGCTTCTTTGCCGGCGCACCGTTCGTCATGTCGATGCTGGGCATCTATTACATCAGCCGCCGCTCAGACAAGCACGGCCAGGAACGCCGCTGGCATGCAGCAATACCGACGATGATCACGGGCCTGCTGATGTCGGTAGCGGCATTCATCCCCGCACCCTTGTACTACGTGCAGATTGCGCTGTTTATCCTGATCGGCTTTACCCTGAAGATGCTGATGCCGCTGATCTTCTCCCGGCTGACGGAGATCCTTCCACTGCGCAAGGCAATGCCGGCTGTTGCCTTCGTCAGCGGAGTCGGAAACCTGATCGGCCAATTCCTGGGGCCGCTGCTGGTCGGCTACGTCAGATCGATTTCGCCTGACTATAAAATGTCGCTCCTGATGCTAGGTGTAGCAGCATTTCTTGGCGGCGTCGCCATCGCGGTGTCCAAGACGAGGAACGAACGTCACTGAGATTTTTTATGCAGTAAAACAAAGCCCCGCAGTTGCGGGGCTTTGTTTTTCGCTGATTGCTTGCCATTGTCCGTTGCCAGCCCGACCTGACGGCACGTCAAACCGACGCTTATCTTCTGGCGGCCACCGCTGGTCGGTAGACGTTAGAGTGTTTTCCCAACATTAAAATTCCCAATCTCAAGATTGGCGCGATGTTGCCGTTAATTGTCGTTCGCGCCACTTCATCGCCCGCTGCTTCTTCACGATAATGCAAGCTCCTACAACGAAAGGAGCATTCCATGTCACTCGTCACCGCCGTTCCCGCTGCCGACAGCGCACTCGCCCTGCGGCATTTTGAATCGCTACTGGGTTTTGAAACCGATTGCTGGGATGTGCATGATGCGCTCGCGAATGCTCCGCATGATTTTGTGCTGCTGGACGTGCGCAGCCATGCGCTGTTTGAAAAAGGCCATATCGCCGGCGCTGTCAGCCTGCCGCACGGGAAGATCATCGAATCCAAGCTGGCGCCCTACCCGGCCAGCACCGTATTTGTCACCTATTGCGCGGGCCCGCATTGCAATGGCGCGATCCGTGGGGCGATACGGCTGGCCAAACTGGGCAGGCCAGTGAAGACCATGCCCGGCGGCGTGACCGGCTGGCTGGACGAGGGATTTATACTGGAAACCGGCGGAGCAGCTAATTCGGATTGATATCCCGCCGGGAATGATTCCAGCGCCCGATGCACCGGCACGGAAGCACGCTATGCCAGCCCGCTTATTTCGCGTGCATGCCCTGCGCACCGCGGCGACGATTCCAGGTTTCGCCGCCGGGAAATAATTTTCTTCCAAGTTCGATAAACGGCTGTTCGACGATTCTATAAATACCATACGAAACCGCAATGGTGGCCAGCATGGACAAGGTAATGAACGAGTGAGGGTAAGAACGCAAGCCGGAAGACTGGAACCAGAAGAAGAACAGTGGATAGAAAACGACGGGGTGAAAAAGATAAATCGAGTAACTGATTTTTCCCAGAAAAATGCCGACCGCATTGGAGGGCTGATAAAAGCGCGTGCACACAACAAAGATGCAGACCGCGGCCAGATGGGACGCCTGCACCCGCAAGGCCGCCGGGTCGCCGTTCACAAAATTCCGCAGATGCGGCAGCGCGCCGAACGTCAGGAAGGCGAGCATCAAGATCAGTGCGGCCTGCTTTCCGGCTTTTTTGTCTGCTTCCAGTAGCCATTTCCGGTATAGCAGGCCGAAGAACATAAAATCAAGGTAGCGAAAGCTGATCACCAGTTCCAGCGTGTCTTTATCGACGCCGGGAATGATGCGGCAGACCATCTGAAGCGCGAGCATGCACAGCAGAAAAAGCATGATGGCCTTGAAAGACTGCAGGTATCCGGCAGCAAACAACAGGATGCAGGCGCCATAGAATACAAGCTCGAGCGCAAGCGTCCAGTATTGGCCCATGATGTCGTCGAACCCCAGGAAGCTTTGAAGCATAGACAAGTTCGCAACCACCATCTGCCAGCTTATTTGCCACCCCGGCGGCTGGCCGTAGTCCTGCATGCCGAGGCGCCATGAGACAAACACCAGGGCCAGCGGAATGGAAAGCCAGTAGGCCGGATAAAGGCGGAAGAAACGATGCGCGATAAAATTTTTGATCGGCGCACTTTGATATCTGAACAGGCTGAACGGGACGACAAAGCCGCTGATCATCAGGAAAATGCAGACGCCGGTTTCACCCACACCTATCGTCCTGGTAAAAAATTCGATAAGGCTGTTTTCCAGCGGATTGACATGCACACCGGGAGCTGGCGTAATTTCCGCCGTGTGCTGGTAAACAACGAACAGCGCCGCCAGGCCGCGCAGCACGTCGATGTAGGCATACCTTCCGGCAGGAGCTTTTTGCGGCACGGACATGGCGGTGCGTTGGCGATGAATTGGAGATGGGTTGCAGATGCGTATCAGCGCTTTGCCGGATACTTGACACAAAAATCTACCGTCGGTGGCGCGGCCGACTTCATGCAGTAAAGGAAATTAGCGGGAAGATCCGAAAACTCCTTTTTTTCGCCCACGCGCAGCGCAAACGCATACAGGGAGTTGTATTTGCAAGACTTCTGTTTTTGCGCGCCGCCCACCTCCTCACTGCATACCGATGCCACGATCAGATAGTGACACTTACCGCTGGATGATTGGGTGCAGCTGAATTCCGCCGTTTCCGGAGATAAAACGGTATTGGTAACCGCTTGCTGCGCCTGGACGAATCCAGGCAAGAGAAACATTATCAACAACACGCAGCGAAGCATTTTCATGGCGGCAGGCATCTTGGGTTGGGACATAGTGATTATAGCAACAATATTGCATTATTTGCAATCACCAAGCTGACTTTTATTACGCCAATGTTGCGTCAGCTCTCCCCTATCCTCGCTGGCACTGGCTATAACGGCAGATGCAAACCATCTTCTGCAAATTGCAGCGGCCCCTGGTACGCCTGCCGTATTGATGCCGTCACCGTATCGCGTTCTTCGTCCACTGCCGGAGAAATATGGCTCAGCAGCAGCCGCGCAGCGCCCGTGTTCTGCGCAATCTGTCCTATGTCCCTGGGTGCGGTGTGCAGCGTGTACAGCACCTCCGGTGAATCTGGCGGGTCCAGCACCACGGTATTAAACACCAGCAGCTGCGTGTCTTTGGCAATACGCTTCAAGTCCGCGTGCCCATGCGGATCGATATCGCCGCTGAAAGTGATGCTCTTGCCTTTATAGTCCACCCGGTAGATGACGGCGGGCGCATCGCGGTGATGTCCGGCGATGGCGCTGATGACCAGGCCGTTTTCATTCACGATCACGCGCGGCGCGATGCCTGGTTTACGCACCGCAAACAGGTCCGTTGTCTTGAACGACACCGGCGCCGCAAAATCCTGCAGATAGCCGAATGCGCCCTGCTTGCCAAACATCAGGCTGATGAAGCGAGACGTAGACGGAAAGCTCGCGGCCACCTCACCGTCCTTGTCCTTGCCGCCCCTGCTGCCGCCCGGCCCAAAGACATGGAATACGATCTTGCCGCGTGTGCCTACCGCGCGCGCCTTGACCAGGCCCGGCAAACCGCCCGCATGGTCTGCGTGCAGATGCGTCAGCAGCACGATATCCACATCCGCCAACGCCAGCCTCGCCTCCCCGGCACGCACAAAGGTGCCCGGCCCCGCGTCCACCAGTATCCGTGGTTTGCCGTCCAGCAGCACTGCATAGCCGGCGCCCGCACGGCCGATGGCGCCGGGGCCGCCGGAGCCGAGTACCACAAGCTCCAGTGCAGGAGGCTGTGCGGCATCCTGCGCCTCGCTTATGCCGGCGAAGCATGCTAGGAACAAGAACAGCAGGCTGAAAACGAAACGCGGTATACGCTTTATAAATGGGAAGTTGGGACGCATTATTTTTCCTGAATTTAATTTCTATCACAACAGGCGGATTGCCAATAACGCTAGCTTGGGAGGGCCACCTCAGCACTACACTTGCCCCAGCACCCATTCCTTGAATGCCATCACTCCCGGCAGCTGGCCGCCCTCTTTCCGGTGCACGATGTAATAGGCAAATTCATGCGCCTGCGCATCGCCGAAGGGCCTTACCAGCCTGCCTGCGGCCAGATCTTTTTCCACCAGCGAAGTGCGGCCCAGCGCGACGCCGTTGCCGGCAATGGCGGCCTGCACGACGGCGGCGGAATCATTGATCTGCAAGCCGCGCGAGCAGTCCACGCCTTTGATGCCCGCCTTGGCAAGCCAGGATTGCCATGTAGGGAAGCGGCTTTCGTTGCGCATGGAAAGGTCGTGGATCAGCGGATGGTGGCACAGGTCGGCCGCGCTTTTCAGCGGAGGCTTGCCGGTAACGAGGCTGGGGCTGCATACCGGGAAAAATGCATCGCTGAGCAGGCGGGTTGCCACCAGGCCGGCCCAGTGGCCGGCGCCGTAGCGTATACCCACATCTACGCGGTCGGCCGTAAAGTCCACGATGCGGCCATTGGTGTCGATACGCAATTCGTAGGCGGGATACTGGGTCTGGAAGACGTCCACACGGCTGAGCAGCCATTTGTCGGCAAAGGCCGGCGGCACGGTAACGGTGATGGCAGTGCGGGATGCCCCTTCTTTCAGGCGGGCCACCGCAGCGGACAGGCAATCGAAACCGGTTTGCAGATCCGGCAGCGCGGCGACGGCTGCATCTGTCAGTTCCAGCCTAGCGGGGCCGCTCTGCGAGCGGTGGAACAGCGTCACGCCCAGGTTCTCCTCCAGCCCGCGCACCAGCTGGCCGATGGCGGCCGACGTGACGCTGAGTTCTTCGGCCGCGCCGACATAACTCAGGTGGCGCGCAACGGCTTCAAATGCGCGCAAGGCGTTCAGGTGGTGGGGCGCTCTCATGCGTGCTGAAGGTCCGGAAAATTACCGCAAAAGTTACCGAAAAAGTTTTTCCATCTCGCTCCGACAGATCTTCTCATTTGTGGGAAAGCGCGTCAACCGCCATAGTGCAGTCACGGCAAACGCACACACAAGCGCACACAACAGCGCATGCAGAAGCGCCGTTACACCCCACAATTATTTGAGGAGAATCACCATGAAACTAATCGGCAAAACAGCACTGGTTACCGGCGGCACCAACGGCATCGGCCTGGAAACGGCAAAACTGTTTATCAAGGAAGGAGCAAGCGTCATTGTGACCGGCGTCACCGAGGAACGTATTGCGGAAGCACAACGCGAACTTGGCCCGGACACGCTGGTGCTGAAAGCTGACCTGCGCAAAGCCGGCGACCTGGATGCGGTATTCGATGTAGTACAGGCGCGCTTTGCCACGCTGGACATCGTGTTCGCCAATGCCGGCGTCGGCACCGTGGCGCCATTGGCGGCCATCACGGAAGAACAGATCGACAACCAGTTCAACATCAACTTCAAAGGCATCTTCTTCACCGTGCAAAAAGCCGCGCCACTGATGACCAGGGGCGGCAGCATTGTGTTGACGACCTCTTTCCTTAATGAAGTGGGGGTACCGGGATTTTCCATCCTGTCCGCCTCCAAGGCAGCGGTACGCTCGCTGGTGCGCAGCATAGGCGCCGAATTGGCGCCGCGTGGCATTCGTGTCAATGCGGTCAGCCCCGGCCCCGTCAGCACGTCTTTCCATAGCAAACTGGGTCTGACGCAGGCGCAACTGAATGAAGCTGCCGCCGGCATAGAAGCACAGATCCCGCTGGCGCGCTTTGGCGAAGCGGCAGAAATCGCCAATACCGTGCTGTTCCTGGCCGGCGACGATGCCTCATTCATGACAGGTTCTGAAATCGTCGTTGACGGTGGTTTGTCGCAGTTTTAACAAGCCACGGGAAGCAGTGGCACGCTGTGCCGGCCGACACAGTGATCAAACGTAGGGATAGTCCCGCCGTCGATCACATATTCGCTACCGTGAATGGCAGCGATGCGCGCAATGCAAGGAAGGCCGACTGCGAGATGAACTAGCGTTCCACCGTAGGCGGCCTTACAAACTGACGGTCTGGAGGAAAGGGTTCGCAATTATTTTTCTTTGCGGTTCCAGGCGTTAGGTTGGTGGAATCGCAGGCGGCTTTTTGATCTTCCCGCGCCTGGATGCGGCTTTTTGACTTGCCACTGTTGTTGCTATTGATATTGGCGGACGGATTACCCTGCGTGATCAGCGCCTGGCCGACAGGCACCGGCGGCTTGGCCGCATTGTCGTTATGCAGAGGATCGATGACCGGCGAAGGCACGGCAGTGGTAGGCGGCGCGGGCGGCGTTTGAGCATTGGCCGCACCGAAGAAAAACATGCAGCTCAGGGTAAAGAAAAACCGGGGATTGTAGTTGTACATAGTGCCTCCGCTAACTAAGGTAAGCCTGTAAGCCCAATGGCAGGTATTGCGCCGCACGCACCGATTCAAATCCATCGGACTACGGCTCAATGCATGTTGGAAGCTTAAGACACGAAGCGTTGCACGGGCATAAGAAAAACGTACACTGTTGCGTAGGAGTTCAGGAAAAAGAAATTTCGTGGTCCGGTCGCCAGGCCATATCGTGCTGAGCGTGCTGAGCGCACCAAGTACACATCACTCGCCTGGATTATCGGGCTTAGGCCGCAAAAAGGGCCGGAAGCTTTTCAGCGATACCTCAGGCTGTTTAAGTCCCTTTTCGACCAGCAAGGAATCGATCTTGGCGCGCAGGCTGTTGGCCTTGAAGGGCCGCACCAGGTAGGAATCGGCGCCCGCTTGCTGGGCCGACAATACGCTGTCCTTGCTGGCTTCTTCGGTCGCCATCAGGATGGGTGCGCCCTTCGTTTCCGCCATGCCGCGCAGTGCACGTATCAGGTCCAGCCCATCCATGAAGGGCATTGCGCAGTCCGTGATGACGAACTTCACGGGGTTGCCTATGGCAGCTGCCGATTTGATAGCCCGCACCGCCATCTGGCCATCGCTGGCCTCGGAAACCTTGATATAGCCCAGCTCTTTTAGCAGCGACACAATGACATGCTGTATGTGCGGTGAATCGTTGACGACGAGAAAATGTAATTTCGTATCCATAGAGACCTGATGGTAAGCAGAATATGCCGGATGGCGATGATTCAGCGTAATCAGCCTGTGAAATTTCTTCTGTCTGTTGGCGAACTTAGGGGCGGGCGATTTGTGCCTGAGTGTAACGATGTTAAAAGCGGCTCAAGATGGAGGAAGCACGGCAGTCTTTTACTAATCCTTATATTTCGCGTATGGTTTTACGTTCCTGCATATTCCTGGACCTGTCCCCGGCGTTGTCTTCATACGGACCGTCCTGTCTGAAAAAATCGCGATAAGCCCTGACGACAAACATCACCAGCGCGACAACTGCCAGCGCCACAAAAGCCGACCACAGCCAGTCCGGCAGCCGTTCCACGCAAAGATGGGTTTTTCGGCACAGAGCGGGCTCCACGACCCGCAGCAGGTTGATCAGTGCAAATAGCGCCATCGAAAAGACGAAATATTTGAGGCAGCCATAATTTAACGGATATTTCTTGTTCATTTCCTTCACCTGCCCTTCATGAATGGAACCGAAAACCGTGGTCCTGCTACATGCATGGTGGCGCAAGCGAAATCCGGGACGTATCGGACTATTCCTATAGTCGTGTCGGAAGCAAAGATGAGAAAACTCCCCTGACTAGAGCTTAGAGGCAGGCTTGCAAAGCTCAGGCGTGCGCGCCCTGCTCTGCCAGCGGCTCCAGCGTGCTGCCCTTGGGCAAGCCGACGTCGCCATTCTTGACGCACGCATGGCCATGGTCTATGCCTGCCTGCATTGCCTCTTCACTGGACTGGAACACCGTACGCAATTTGTGGCGGATGGCAGGAACCCGGTCGCGCGTATGATCTATGGTTTTTTCAAAAAGCACGGTCACTTCCCATTCACCGTCTTCGCGGCCTACCACCATCGGCGTGAACAGATAACCGTCATCCTCAAAGAAAATAATCTTGGACATGTATGAACCTCAGCATTGCAGAATTCCGGACGAGTATGCGCATCACCCGGCCAGCTAGGCCTGGTGATGCGCAATGAACAGATTACTGGATAGGTTGGGAATAGAAAGAATTTATCCTGTCGTTCCAGCTTGGATCGGCCATGTTGGGCCAATCGTCGGAATCGAAGCCGGGAGCATTCTCAAATTTTTCCTTGGGAACATCCAGCACGAAACGGTGGTTGACGGTATCCAGCCGCAGCGCGCTCCAGGGTACGGCAAACAGCTTTTCGCCTATCGTGAACACGCCGCCGTGTGCCACCACCGCATAGGCCACCTGGCCGGTGCGTGTATCCAGCATGATTTCCTTGATGTCGCCCAGGTGTTCATCCTGTGCGTTATGGACGTGATCGCCGATCAGCGTATTGGCGCCCATCAGTTCCGGCCCGGGGCCTTTGTGCCCGTTATCTTTGTACATGCCGTAAGTGTCGTTGTCGTAATGTGCCATGATAGCCTCCTGTAAGAAGGCTTCAGCATGACTGTGCAACGCAGCGCAGTCAGTTCGGTAGCTCGCTTACTTTGGAGCTACAAGCGGGATATCGGGATAGGCCTTGTTTCTCTTTCCATAAACCGGATCAGTGCGCGCCGGTTTCCGTTTTCGGTGACCAGTGCCAGCGACCTGGTCGCGACGGTACCCGGTAGCCGGTCAAGGCCGGCAAGCCTGACAGATAAGACGTTTCACAGCACAGTGGGCATTTATCTCAGCGCGAAAGGCAAGATGTCCGCCAACATGTGCGCAAACACCGCCGGCCACAGCATATTGGTGCGCCAGTAGAAAATGCCGATGACCAGGCCGTAAGCCACTATCGACAGCGCACCCAGCGGCCCCTGGTACAGGTGGTACAGCAGCCTCACCAGCACCGCCAGGCCAATGGCAAATGAAGGCGCGGCCGCGCTGAAGCTACGCTGCAGATAGCCCAGCAAAAACACTTCTTCATATAGGCCGTTGACCAACGCCAGCGCAAACACATAAGTCAGCGACGGAGTGGCATGGGACATCATCTGCTCTATCGGCTGCTCCGGCATGCCGGTATCGAACAGCGCCGTCACCAGCGAGCTGATCCAGGTCGCTGCGGCATAGGCCAGCACGCCGAGTATGCCGCCGTACCATGTCGGTACAGGCAAGAGCGCGCGCAGCGAATGGCCGCGCAGGCGCAGCACCAGCAATGCGAACGAGCCCAGCGCCAGCTCAACGACAATGAGCGACAGGAAGGACGCATCGGAAAATTCGCCCTTTGCGCTTTCCGAACCCAGCGACAACAACGAGTTGAAGATGAACCATCCAAAACAGATGGCGACAATGGACAAAGCTTCCAGCGGCGTGGCGGAGATGGTATTGGTTTGTTTCATTCAGGGAGCATCAGTTCATCATCCGATTAGTGCGAAGCATGGGCAGCACACTTGGCTGGATGTAATAGATTAATACTATAACAAGACATTGCTTCTTTTTGCAGCTTTTTTGAAGCTTATTTTTTGGCGGGCATCCACTCCTGCGGCACCAAAGAAAAAGGCCCCGCTCGCGCAGGGCCCTTCCTTCCAGGGTCTTATCTCACATCACAGCCAGGTCAGCCACGGTACGTTTGCCTGCTGCCCTACGCCCTGCTTGCTATAGTCGCAGACACCCGCCGGGAAAACCGCCTGCAACTGCGCCAGCTGGTCCGCCGTGACAGCGCTACCGTAATCGCCGACGTTGATGGGTTTCAGCTGGCATTTGATCACCATGTCGGTGATGTCGGAGCCTGCGACAATGCGCGGGTCGCTGTAGTTGGGGTATTGCGCCGCGCAGGTCGCGGCATCGGTGACCTTGCTGCCGCCGATCAGGCAGGCGTCTGCTGCTGCCACAGGCTTGTTGGCGGCGACCTTCGCGGCGGGTGTGCCGGTGCCGGCATCGGCCTCTATCTTCGCCAGCCATTGGTCCATGACGGTAAACGCATCGTCCGCGAAGGTGCCGGGCGAGCCAAGGAAGGTCCAGATCGCCTGGTTCGTGGCATTGCCGTTGGCGGCCATCAGCCGGGCGCGTATTGCCCAGTTGTAGAAGGTGTCATGGAAGATCTGGTTGTTGTAGCTCTGGTAAGCAATGATGGGGGTGCTGCCCAGTTGCCTGGCATCGATGATCTGCCCGCTCTTGTACAGCGGCGCCAGCGCGGCAGTATCCGCCACGGAGCGTTGCGGGATAAAATTGTTGTCGATGTCGATGCCGCCTATCTTCTGGTTCAGGTCGATGAACTGCGCCAGGCTGATAGCGCCGGATTTCAACGCGGCCAGCCCGTACTGCACGCCGACGTTGTCATACGGCCGGTTGGCAAAGCCATCGCCCGCGCGTTTGCCGAGGATGGATACCAGTGCATCCTGTATCGTGCAGCGCACGCCGCCGGGATTGGTCACAGGGTCGTACACGCCGGGCGCCGGCATGGTGCCGCTGAAGGTCGGCGGCGCTGCGTTGTCGGGAAAGGTGCAGCCCATGGTCGGGTCATAGCCTACTTTTTCAAACGCATAGCCGAGACCGAAGAAATTGGTATCCACCGACATGCAGGTGGAAAGGTCGGGCTTGCCCATTGCTGCGGCCTGTTGCGCCGCGCTGCCCCACAGGCCCGGCGAAATGGCACTGAAGTAATTGCGCAGCAGATGGCAATCGGCAAACTCGCTGGCCAGTATCCACGGGTCGGGAAACGACGTGCCACTCATGATGATGCCGTTCAGCAGGCCGGGATAGTTGTTGGCAATGCCGTGCTGCTGGATGGAGCCGCCGGAGCTGCCGTCGCTCAGCGTGTAGCGGATATTACCGTAGGTGGTGGCCAGGTGCGCCTTCACGGTCAGCACGCCTTCGGCGGACAGTACGGTGTTGCAGTGGTTGCCCAGCACGCTGAGGCCCGAGGTTGCCACGGCAAAGCCCTTGCCCAGTGCGTTATAGGCATTGTCGATTGCCTGCGCGGTATTGGCAGACTGCACGTGTCCCGGCGTGCAGCCGCCGCCAAAGCGCCACAGCACCTTGTGGTTCCAGCCGGATTGCGGCGCGGCGGGCGTCCACGGTTTGGCAGGGTCGAACAATACGGCAATGTCGTATACCGAACGGTCAATCACGCCGCGTTCATCACGGACGATAAAGGGCACGGACACGCCCTGGTCGTTGGTAGTTTTGGCCACGTCCGCCGCCGGGTGGCTGGGGTCGTAGGGCAACAAGGCGGTCTTGCTGGCGTCGGTCGATTTATACAGGAAGGAATACACGGTAGGCGCATTGCAATCCACATCGGTGGAAGGCAGCAGGCCGAGTGCTGCTGTCCGGCAGATCAGCGGCTGCAATGCTGCCACCAGTACATTGCTGGTCTTGGATACATTGGTGACAGCCAGGCTGCCGGTATGATTCTGCGTCAGCGCATCATTGGCGGCGGTGACGGTGATCGTGCTTTTCCCCGCAGGCAAGCCGCTGACCACGCCGACCAGCGAACCGGCCTTGGCGCCGGCGCCGAAGCTGGCCGCCACATCGCTACCGTTGACGGAGACTTTTACTTGTGCAGGCGAAATGCCCGCCGGCAGATCCACGCCCAGCAGCACGTTGCCGGCGGTTACGAAGTCTGCCGGCGAAGATAGTGCCTTGACGGAAATATCGGCCAGCGGCGCGGGCGGATTGCTGTTGCCGCCGCATCCCGCCAGCAGCCACGCAGGCCCGGCCACGGCAAGCGCCAGCGCGCAAGCCCTTAAGGTTTGGTTCATGTTTGTCTCCAGATGGTTTTTTGATTTATAGGTGCATCAACGTGCAAAAGCCGTCACGGGCGATGGTAAGCAGGCAGGCGGAATAAAGCTTCCAAGAAACGGCAAACTTCCAAGATCTTGCAGCGGCGGGCGAAAACAGCCCTGCAGCATTTGACAGGGCATGCGGATTCGATTAGCTTAGTTTGATAAAGGGCAAATAATAATGCCCGTTAAAAAAAGGTGGGATGATGGAGACCGTTGCAGAACGCTACGATGTAAAAACCAGGGCACGCGAGAAATTCACGCCCGGCATAATCGCCTTGCAGGACCACAACCGCTGGCCCGGCATACGGCTGGAGCATTGGAAAAGCGAGGCTTCCGACGACCTGCCGGAATCGGTGCTGTTCCAGCATGGCATCACCGTCAACCTGGAAGCGCTGACGTGGTGCGAAACCTACTGGTCCGGTCACCGCCGTGTGGAGTCCAGGTTGCAGCCCGGCGACGTCGGCATTTTTCCTGCAGGCATGGCATACAGCGCCAAATCGCGCGGAAGCTGGAACGGCCTCATTGTCGGCATTGCGCCGGAATACATGCAATCCATCGCGCAGGGCCTGGGTATTGCCCAAGTAGAAATGACACCGCATATCGGCATGCAGGACGGCTTCATGCTGCATGCCGCGCATGCACTGGCGCGCGACATTCGCGAGCATAGCCCCCTGGGGCCCATGTATGGAGAGTCCATTGCCGTGGCGCTCGCCGCACACATGGTGCGCCACTACGCCAGTGATCTGCGCAAGCATGAATCGCCCTCTGCCCTTGCCCTGCATAAAAGGGAACGCATGCGGGAATTTGTCATGGACCAGTTGCAGGAATCGGTCACGCTGGCCGACATGGCAGTCTTCATGCAGATGGACGTGTACTCCTTTTCCCGCTGGTTCAAGGCAGAATTCGGCGTGCCGCCGCACCAGTACATCCTGCGCGCCCGCATAGACCGCAGCAAGGCCTTATTGCAAGCCACCGAGCTGCCGGTCGCCGAGATAGCGCTGCGCTGCGGCTTCTACAGCCAGAGCCACTTCACGACCGCGTTCCGGCGCTACGTGGGACTGGCGCCGCGCGCCTACCGTACAGGCGCCTGGTAAAGCGTTTCAACAAACCCGAAAGTAGCCCGGACGGAGCGTAGCGCAATCCGGGAGCAATCCACAGGCCGCAGGTACGCATCCCGGATTGCGCTGCGCTCCATCCAGGCTACAAAACGTGCCGACTTACGCGCTTACGCCTCTGCGGCGGCTGCACTACTGAAACGATTCGGCTCCACCGGGTCCTGCACGCACCAGATGATCATCACAATGAAACCGATCACCGGAATGATCTCGATCAGTTGCCACCAGC
This sequence comes from Undibacterium sp. TJN25, assembly GCF_049339885.1. Classification (NCBI taxonomy): domain Bacteria; kingdom Pseudomonadati; phylum Pseudomonadota; class Betaproteobacteria; order Burkholderiales; family Oxalobacteraceae; genus Undibacterium; species Undibacterium sp. TJN25. The sequence goes on from NZ_JBMPPM010000007.1 coordinate 21,433, forward strand.
CGCTGCGGTTGGTGTCATGCAGCCGCCTCGTAGCCACCGCCAGCGTGGGCAGGAAGACGGCAATACAGAACAGGTCGCACACCTTGTTGTCGATGATGCCCGCCGCAGCGGAGCCCAGAAAAAGAAACAGCACCCACCACCAGTATTCCGACTTGGATGCCCTGCCGCCGAATTCGGCATATTTGCTGAAGCAGGCCGACACCGATTGACCGAAATTCATACACTCCCCCTTTTTATTTAACTAATTTATTATTGATATTATTTACTCTTGCTCTAAAAAACAACTCCAATAACTGCGCGCCTGCGCCTGATATTGGCGCGCCGCGTCGATCAGCTCATGCCTTTCCTGCGTCGGCATCATCTCCGCCGGCAGCAGCGGGTCCAGGATGATGTGGCGTATCACCTCGCGTCCCACCAGCAGCGATTCACGCGCGGCCGGGCCTTGCGCCAGCTTCGGCAGCGCCTTGCCGCTGCGGGCGAGCAGGTCCAGCAGCGCGCGATAGCGCAGGCGCAGCATGTCCGTATCCCACAGCGCACGGACCGCGGCATCGTCCTGCGGCTCCAGCGTTGCAATCTCAAACAGCAGTGCGCTGTCGATCAAGCCCAGCGCATGCAGCTCGGCCCGGGTCTGGGCCAGCGTGCCTTTCAGGTTGTCCGGCCGCACATACAGGAACTTGCGCAGCGGGCGGAAACCGCGCAGCGCAATCGCCTTGTCATGGCGGCGCCATATGGTCTTGTCGGCACGCGCCAGCGCATCCACATGCACCCCCAGCCAGCGGCCGTTCCAGCTGCGCGCGCGGTTTTCCTTATGCAGCCAGTCATCCACATCGCGGAACAGCGTATTGCCGCCGGGGTTCAGCTGGTAGTTGCCCCTGCCAGTCTTGCCCAGCTTGCCTTGCTGCAGCAGCCGTGTCAGCGCCACGCGCATGCTCTGGCTGCCGATGCCGAACAGGTCGCCAGCCTTGCACAGTGCCTGCGCTGAAAGCTGGTGTTCCGCATGGCCGAACAGCAAGTCCAGCACCACGTCGCTGCTGCTGGGCAGGGCGAGCTCGTCCACCGATATTTTTTTTGTCCTCAAGATGCATCCTATAGTCGATGCCGCCAGCATGCCTGCAAGGGCGGCAAATTTCAACATGAATGTGATGCCGGCCTCTCCAAAAATATTACATGCATTGTCCATTATTAATAATTAATGTAATATTAATTCAAACATCGCCGATAAGAGCGCATGAAAACCTCAAGGAGCACGCATGGAAATGCAGTTTGTTGAATGTCATACCGATGGGCCGGTATATACTATCGTCATCAACCGACCGGAAAAGCGCAATGCGGTGGACCGCCAGGTCGCCGCTGAATTGCGCCGCGCCTTCCTGCAGCTGGAGTCTGATGACAGCCTGCAGGTAGGTGTGCTGTGCGGCGCGGGCGGCACTTTCTGCGCTGGCGCCGACCTGGGCGCCGTGGGCGACCCCGCCCGCGCCAATGAAGTGGAGCCCGACGGCAGCGGCATGGGGCCGATGGGCCCTACCCGCATGGCGCTGAAAAAGCCGCTGATCGCGGCCATCAGCGGCCATGCCGTGGCGGGCGGGCTGGAACTGGCGCTGCTGGCCGACATGCGCGTGGCCGAGGAAGACGCCATATTGGGCGTTTTCTGCCGTCGCTGGGGCGTGCCGCTGATAGACGGCGGCACCATACGCCTGCCGCGCATCGTCGGCATGGGCCGCGCAATGGACCTGATCCTGACAGGGCGTCCGGTGGATGCCGCCGAGGCGCTGGGCATGGGCCTGGTGAACCGCGTCGTGCCCAAGGGAGGCGCGCGCGCGGCGGCGGAACTGCTGGCGCGCCAGATTGCCGCCTTCCCCCAGCAATGCGTGCTGACGGACCGAGAATCCGCCTACCGCCAATGGGATCTGCCGCTGGCGGAAGCGCTGCGGCAGGAAGGCACGCACGGCGCGCGCATCGTCGCTGAAGAAGGCATAGCCGGTGCTGCGCGCTTTGTCGGCGGCGCCGGGCGGCACGGGGTTTTCGGCAGCTAAGCTGGCAACTGAACGGTCAGCCGGACTGGCAATCAAACTGGCAAGTGAGCCGGCAACTCGACAAAAAATATAAACAATAACGCAACATTTGGCGGAGACAGCAATGGGACCCACTTATCTGGATTTGATACGCCAGGGCGCGCTTGCCTATGGTGAAAACAGCGACGGCAATCACGACAGGACAGCCATAGTCTTCGGCGACCAGACCCTCAGCTACACGCAGGTGGACAGACTCAGCAGCCAGCTGGCGCATGCCTTCGGCACACTGGGCGCGGCGCGCGGCACGCGGGTGGCGCTGCTGGTCAACAACGGCCTGTACAGCGTGCCCATCGACTTTGCCTGCGTAAAGGCCGGCATCAACCGCGTTCCGCTGAATGCCCGCCTGTCGTTGGAAGAGCATCAACGCATGCTGGGCGACATAGGGTGCACGATGCTGGTATTCGGCGCCGACCTGACAGAACGCGCCGCCGCATTGCAGGCCGCCCTGCCCGCGCTGCAATGCCACGGCCTGGGCGCCAGCACCGGCAACGGCAAGGACCTGTTGCAGCTGGCCGCCCAACAGCCCGCCGGCGCACCGGATATCCAGGTGCAGCCGGACGATGTCGTCATCACCCTCTATACCTCCGGCACCACCGGCACGCTGAAAGCTGCGCAGCATACGCAGGCGTCGTACGCCGGCATCTGCCGCAATGTGTTGCTGAACCTGATGGCCGTGACGCAGGAGGACGTGATGCTGCACGCGGCTTCGCTGGTGCATGCCAGCGGCGTATTTGTGCTGCCGTTCTGGCTGCGCGGCGGCAAGACCGTGATTTTGCCGGCGTTTGAACCCAAAGCGTACCTGCAGGCGCTGACCGCGCACCGCGTCACCGCCATCAACCTGGTGCCGACCATGCTGCAAATGCTGCTGGATACGCCCGGCTTTGCCGAAACCGATGTGTCTGCATTGCGCCAGGTGATCTATGGTGCATCGCCGATGCCGCGCGCCGTCATCAACAGGGCCATGCAGCACTGGGGCCAGCACCGCTTCTGGCAATACTACGGCCAGACCGAAGTGCCGCTCTGCATTGCCGTACTGCGCCCGGAAGACCATACAGAAGAACTGCTCGGCGCCTGCGGTCGGCCCGCGCTGGATGTGGAACTGCGCCTGCTGGATGAAGCCGGCGAGCAGGTGTCGCCCGGCACGCCCGGCGAAATCGTCGTGCGCGCGCCTTCTGCGGTGGCGGGCTATTACAATGCCGCAGAACTGAATGCGGATACTTTCAAACAGGGATGGGTGCACACGCGCGACATCGGCGTACTGGACAGTCGCGGCTACCTGCATATCAAGGACCGCACCTCCGACATGATCATTACCGGCGGCTACAACGTCTATCCAAGAGAAGTAGAAGACGCGCTTTGCCTGCATCCCGCTATCAGGGAATGCGCCGTGGTCGGCACGGCCGACGACAAATGGGTGGAAGCGGTGACTGCGGTAGTGGTGCTGCGCGAAGGCGTGTCCGCCGGCACGGAAGAATTGACAGACTGGGTGGCGGAACGCCTGGCCTCGTACAAGAAACCCCGGCACGTGATTTTTTCTTCCGACATCCCCAAAACTGCGGTGGGCAAGATCAACCGCAAGCAGTTGAGAGACAGGTTGAAGGAGTAAGTGTCAACAAGCTGCCATCCAAGCCGATTATCCCAAACTATCCAAACTATCCCAAACTCGTAGGGTGCGTTAGCGAAAGCGTAACGCACCAAATGATCCACCAGTATTGAATGAGTCCTCATGGATAGTGGACAATTTTTCAGCAATGCCGACAAGGATCACCATGAACCCGTGCGGTTCGGTGCGGTTCGGTGCGGTGCGGTTCGGTGCGATTCGGTGCGGTGCGGTTCGGTGCGGTGCGTTACGCTGCGCTAACACACCCTACTGCATGCCCCTCTTGATATCTTACCCCGCCTTGAACGGCAAGCTCATCGAGTCATGGTAGGCTACGCCCGCCCATGTTTCTGCAAGCCGGATCGCGGGCTGGTACAGCAAGACCTCTACATCGGCATCCTTAAAGTCATAGGCCGGCTGGTCGCGCGCGTCGCAGGCTGTGGCGGCGCCTTCGATAAAAGCTTGCCTGTCAAAATAGCCGGCCCACAACTGCGCCTGCAAGGCTTCGACAATCGCTTCGGTCTGCGCGGCTTGCTGCTCTATTGCAGCGTTGCCGGGGGTATGCACTTCTTGCATTACAAACTTTGCGCCGGCGCCGCGGGCGACAAGGCTCAGAAAGCCGTGCGCAAGCGGCAATGCAGATTCGACGACGTAGTGCACCAGGTCATGCGGCAAAATTCCCTGCCTGGGCATCTGCGTTTCTTCCGATGAGCCGTCGGCGCGGACGAAACGCAGCGTATCGTGCTTATCGGTCCTCGATTTTTTAATCGCAATAATATCCATGGCAATCACCTTCATCCGGCTCAGGAAAACCGCCCCGCAGGAAACGCCGCCGGTGCGCGCACCATGCCTTTCCAGCGCAGGCCTATCACCAGCGCGGATACCGCCACGCAGACTCCGCCAAATACCGGAATCGGCAAGGCAAACCAGAATACCCGAACGCCGAAGAAAACGCCGGTCAGCAGCATGGGCACGGCAATCGTCACTATCCTGGCGAGTGCAGCGCGGGATTCGCTCAGCGCGGAAAAATCCGCCAGCACAAAACCCGCCACCAGCAGCGATGCAAAGGCGCCACCCAGGCTGAACACGACATATTCAAAATCAATGCTGGCGGCCAGCAGGGCCAGCACGCCGCTTAGCGCGCTGACGGCCCACGCCAGCAGCAGCCTTTTCAGCAATGCCGCGCCCAATAGCCGGTTCAGCGCCTGCCCTTGTGGCATCGCGGGTGCCAGCCTGAGCAGCGCCTGCTCTGCCGTTGTCCTGCGCATGGAGTAATACAGCGAACCGACAAACATCATCACCGGCAGCATCATGTACAGCAGCACCAGGCAGACGATGAGCGGTGTGTAGCCATTGCCCTGCCCCAGGCCGCCCCACAGCTTGAGTCCAACGGCGCACAACAGAAAAATGCAGGGAGTGAACAGCAGCCCGCTCCAGTGGCATTCCACGCCGAACACATACAGGATCAGCCGGCCGGCGGGCGCGCCGTTGCTGCAATCACGCTGCAGCGACGAATGGTACCCCAGGCTATATAGCTTGCCGATGCGGTTCGACTGTCTGGCCTGACTGGAAAGCTTGCCGTTTTTTAATGCCTGCGCAGTGCGCGCCATTTCGCCATGCCATTGCCAGTGGCGGTCGCCGCCGGCAGGGAAAAGCATACGCAGGGCGATCGCGCCAAGCACAATGTCCACGCTTACCCCGAGCGCAACGGCAGACGCATGCCCCATCACCGCCAGGAGCTCGCCCGGGGAAGGCAGTAATTTTTCCAGCATGGCGTGCGAAACCACCCAGGCCAGCGGCAGAAAGTTCATCCATCTGAAGCGCGTAGCAAGGCTCACCAGCAGCATGCCCAGCAGCGCCAATAAAAACGTCAAATCAAAAGGCAGCTTGGTCCATGACAATGTAACGGCGATCATCAGCGGCAAAGCAAGCCACGGCAACAGTATGGTCCGCATCAGGCGCTTGCGCAGGCCGGGAGCAAGAACGGCATTAGCTGGCGTATTCTGGGCAACCACGCTTTTCAGCAACAGCCATCCCCACATGATGGTCAGCATCATCAGGAAAACGCTTACCGCGAAATAGGCGGCATTCGGCGAGGCTGAAAGGAAATAGAAAAGCGTGCCGGACATTACCGCAAACGCCAGCAGCAGCCAGCTCAGCCACAAGGTTCCCATATTGCGCCGTTCCCGCACCGGCTGCATCAGTATCTGCCAGTAGGCATTCATTGCGTCACCTCGACGAACAGGTCTTCCAGGCCTATGGCCTCCACCCGCAGCGCCGACTGCGCATGCAGGCTGGCAAGGTCTTGCACATCGGTCTGGGCGATGATGCTGATGTTGCCTGCCGCATCGGTGCCGCGCGAGATTTCGCCATGCAGTTTCAGCGCGTGGAAATTTTCTGCGGGGCCGGTGATGCGGCGCGCGTTTTCCAGCAATTCGTCCAGCGGCGCCTGCAAGCCTATCTTGCCATCTTTGAGGAAAGCCACGTCCATGGCAATGCGTTCCAGGTCGGACAGGATGTGCGTGGAAAAAATGACCGTGGTGTCGCGCTCTATGACGCCGCTGACCAGTTCGCGCAAAAAATCGCGCCGCCCCGCCGGGTCCAGGCTGGACACCGGCTCATCCAGCACCAGAATCTCCGGGTCATGCGCTAGCGCGCGGATGATGGACAAGCGCTGCTTTTCGCCGACGGACATCTGGCCTATCGCCCTGCCCAGCATCGCAGGCGTAAAGCCCCAGCGCTGCAGTAAGGCATCTACCTTGGCGGTGTTCCAGCGCGGATACATGGCCTTGAAATACTCCAGCATCTGCGGCGGCGTCAGCCATTCAAACAGCTCCGGCTTTTGCGGCACATAGCCGATGCGCGCGCGGGCAGCATCGCTCAGCTGCGTTGCCGGTTCGCCCAGCAGCGTAATGCTGCCGCCTTCGGTTTCGCGCAGGCCCAGCATGCATTCCAGCAGTGTCGATTTGCCGGCCCCGTTGCGCCCCAGCAGGCCCACGACCTTGCCGGCGCCGATATTCCAGTCCAGGCCGCGCAGCACCTGCTGCGATGCGTACCGTTTGCTGATGCCTGTCATTTGCACGATGTTTGCGGTCATTGCTTGTCCTCCAGGATTTTTTTAAATAAGGCCAGTGCCGTTTTTGGATCCAGTTCCAGCTGCCGGGCTTCCGCCGCCGCGCGCTCCAGCGTGGGTTGCAGCAAGCGGATGCGTTCCGCCATGTCGCCGCTGCCTTCCCCCCCGGTGCCGCCGGCTTTACGCCTTTCCGCCACCAGCATGCCCAAGCCGCGATTGCGCTGCAGTACGCCCTCGGCTTCCAGCATGCTGTAGGCCTTGGATACCGTCATCGGGTTCAAGGCCAGCTGCTGCGCCACATCGCGCACCGAAGGCAGGGAATCCCCTGCCGCCAGCTGGCCGCCGGCCGCCAGCCGCCGCACCTGCTCCACCAGCTGGCGGTAGATCGGTTCGGCGGAGCCGGTGGAAATGGAAAACAGGTCGGGCGGATGTTGATTCATTGCAGCTTCTTGCCTACTGTATTAGTTGATTAATACAGTAATACATTAAATACGCGCGGTCAAGCTGTTGGCTGTTTTATTTTTTGGGAAAGGAAAATGGAATGCAGAAGACAGCAAGAGGAAGGCAATGCAGCGGCTCCGTGCCGGGGCCGCATAAAATCAGTGAACGGCTTTGCCTGCCTGTATCGCCGCCACCGCCTGTTCCAGCACGGCATCGCGGCCCGCGCGCTGGTCTTCCACCGTCTGCGCTGCGCTGATATCCGGCGCTATCCCCTTGCCGACAAACTCACGGCCATCTGGATAATAGTCATGCTTGACGCAGATGCGGGCGGTGCCGCCGCCGGGCAGTTTCAACGTCAGGGGCTGGCCGGTGCTGCCGCCGGTGGGCGTGCCGACAATGATGCCGCGTTTCATCGTATCAAAGGACACGAGAAAGTCTTCCGCGGCTGAAAAGGTTTTCGGCCCGGCCAGCACCGCGACCGGCCCATCGTACACTTTAGGATGCGCCACTACATAGGGGGTAGAAAAAGCGTTCAGCTGCGGCCTCAACAGCATCAGGTCTGTCCCCTTTGCGCGCTGGGTATTGCTTTCCTGCCGCTCAAGGCTGAGGGAAACGGGTATGCCTTTTTTGCTAAGGAAGCTCAGTATGTCGTAGCCCAGATTGCTGGAGCCGCCGCCATTGGCGCGCACATCCAGTATCAGACCCTTGGCTTGCAGTATCTGCGGAAAGACTTTTTCAAACTCCCTGGGACCGTTTTTATCCTCAAAGTTGCCCAGCACCATATAGGCGATATCCCCCGGCAGCATCCTGAACTCAAATTGCGGCGGGTACAAGATATCGCGCACCTGGCCGCGCTGCACCGTTTCCACCCTGTCCTTGCCCTGGGCGTCTCGCAGGCCCAGCCGGATATCCGTATTTTTCTCTCCCAACAGCAACTGGTAAGAGTACATGCGCACCTCCTTGTCCTGCGGCGTGGAACTGCTGGCCAGCGGTGCTACCCGCTGTTGCGCATAGTCATGCACAGGCATGCCGTCAATGCTGGTGATTTCATCGCCGGCATGCACGCGGCCGGCGAGGGAACGGTTGTACACGTCCGTGATGAGCACCGTACCGCCGATCAGACTCGTGCGCAGTGCAGGCCGTGAATAATAGATGTCGCTGAGCTTTTCGGGAGGATAGATATTAGTGTGGCCGTCCTGCAGCAAAGGCGCCAGCCGCAGCATGACGTCATAGTATTCGCGCGTGGTTTGCGCCGCCAAGACCTGGGGCAGGAAATCCATGTAGACCTTGTCCCAGTCCAGATCCGGCACGTGGCTGAAATGGACGAAGCTGCGTCTGGCCTCGGCCCAGAACAAAGACAAGCCCGCCACGCGCTCCGCCACGCTGAGCTTTTCCTGGTAAGCGCTGCCGATCACCGACTTATTACCCATGCTTGCCGGCATCGCTTGCTGCTTCAAAAACTGCTGGTAACGCGGCTCGCCCTTCAAGGAATCAAAATTGCTCTTCAACATGGTGTCCAGGCCGGAAATCATCGCCCGGCTGGAAAAGGATTCCAGCGTGTCCAGAGCCGGGCCTGCATTTCCTTCGCGCGCATCGAGGATGGCGGATTCCAGCCGCAGGTCGCCCAGTTTCGACTCCAGGGTATAGACGTTGACGGACAAGTTGCCGATATCTGCCGCTTGCAGGGCGCTGATGCCCTCTGCATATCGCCCGGTTGCGGCGGCGGCGCCGTCCTTGCCGGGCGTATCCTTAGCCAGCTTTGCGGCGGCATTCCTCAACTGGCTGACCTGCTGGCGCGCTGCAAAAACCTGCTTGTTGGCCTCTTCGATCTTGCCGCTGATATCGTCGGCGGCAGACGCGACTGAAAAAACGGTGCTGCCGACCGACAGCAATGCCCAGACCAGAAACACCCTACCCTGACTCATTTTCATCAACACGTTCCCCTAACCTGCCATCCATGCACAGCCCGGAAGATGCCGGGCACAAAACAAAGTAACATTGCCTGTCAGGCAACGCAGGAAGTGTACGAAAGGAAACTGTTTTTGTCCATAGCGCACGCGCCGGCAAGCTGCCGACCCGGTCCGCTACGACGTAAAGATTACAGCGTGAAGATGAACGACGTAGCCTGCTCGGTGGATACCACGTCCAACTTGGCCCTGTGCGAACGTGCTATTTCGGCGACGATGAACAGGCCCAGACCTAGGCCGTCTTGCGGCGCCTTGGCGGCTCCGCGCCAGTAGGGTTTGAACAGCTGGGCAATGATTTCCTGCGGAATGGCAGGGCCGTGGTTGGTGACGGCTATTTCCAGCCGGCCGCCGCTGCCCCTGGCAACCACCCGCACCGGCTGGTCGGACGCGCCGTGGACCAGGGCATTGTTGAGCAGGTTGGACAGCAGTTGGCCCAGCCTAGCCACGTCGCACAGCACGGTGTCGGCAATGGCGATGTCGGCGCGGATTTCCCTGCCGGGGAAAGCACTGCGGACCTCCTCCACCACCTGTTGCAAGCCGGCGGCCAAGTTGCTTTCATGCCGCATGTCCAGCGAGATGCCGCCGCCCATGCGGCCGCGGGTGAAGTCCAGCACATCGTCCACCAGTGTGGAAATGCGGTAGGCGCTGCGGCGTATGCGTTCTATGATGGCGACGGATTTTTCATCCGGCGGACGGAACAGCAGGATGTCGGTGCCGCTGATGATGGATGCCAGCGGCGTGCGCAGGTCGTGGCCCAGCACCGCGATGAACTGCTCGCGCAGCTCCGCCGTTTCGCGCTCGCCGAGCAGCGCCGCATGGGTTTCCTCAAGCTTTTTCTCGTCTTCCAGCTGCAGCGAAATCAACTGCGCAAACAGCGTCATCGTGGCGACCGTGGCCTGGTTGCTGAGATCCGCCGGCTTGGGGTCCAGCCCGCACAGCGTGCCGAAATACTCGCCCGACGGGCGGAACAGCGGAATCGAAAAATAACTCTGGAAGCCATAGATGCGCGGCGTGTGGTGATCGTGGTATTTCACACTGGCACTGACATGGTCGATGATGATGGCGGCGCCGCTATCGCGCACTTCTTCGCACAGCGTGGTCGTGACATCCAGCCCATCGCCGACCTTCAGGCCGAAATTGAGCTTGTCCAGTACGGCGCAGGTGGTCCATGAATCCTTGGTGACGCGGGCCACGGCGGTGAAGCCAAGACCGGTCATGTCCGACAGCGCCTGCAGGATGGTAGGCACTGCGCCGATTGCCTGCACCGCCGAAATATCGGCAGCGATTGCCAGATTCATCTTGTTCCTTGGATGTGCTTCAATTCCGCCATGCAGAACTGATGGTGATGATGGCGATACGTTGCCGGACCTGTAAAGTACCACAGGATTTTATCGAAACCGATGTTGAAATACGAGAATGCCGATGGGATTTTCCCAAGAGAAATAAATGCGTTGTTCAGTCGCACTTTGTCCCATTTGTCTCATTTAGGCGCTGAAAACAGTTTGTATTTTCTTCTGCGCCAATTGATATTATGATAATCAACACGTGCAATGCCACCGGCAAGTTTGCTTGCTGCCCTGGCAGGCCCTGTTGATCCATTTTCACTATCCATCGTTTTTTGGAGAAAAGTATGCCCATGTTTACCCAGCGTCATGCAGCGCTGGCTGCATCGCTTGCCCTAATGTCCGCAGGTGCGTTTGCGCAACAGCCCGCCCCCGCCGCAGAAAAGCCGGCGATTACCGCAACGGCCAAGGCCTCTGCCAAAATGGATATCGCCATCCCGGACATCCCGTACACCAAGTTCGTGCTGAAAAACGGCTTGACGCTGCTGGTGCATGAAGACCACAAAGCGCCCATCGTGGCCGTCAACACCTGGTACCACGTCGGTTCCAAGAACGAGAAGCTGGGCAAGACCGGCTTTGCGCATCTGTTTGAGCACCTGATGTTCAGCGGCAGCGACAACTTCAACCATGGCTACATCAATGCGATGGAGCGCATAGGCGCGACCGACCTGAACGGCACCACTAATAACGACCGCACCAATTATTTCGAGAACGTGCCCACGTCGATGCTGGACTACGCCCTGTTTGCCGAGAGCGACCGCATGGGCCACCTGCTGGGCGTGCTGGACCAGAAGAAGCTGGACCTGCAGCGCGGCGTCGTGCAAAACGAGAAACGCCAGGGCGAGAACCAGCCCTACGGCGTCACGCGGCAGCTATTGACTGAAAACACCTACCCGGCCGGCCACCCCTATTCGTGGACCGTGATCGGCTCCATGAAGGATCTGGACGCAGCATCAATGGAGGACGTGCAGGACTGGTTCAAGACCAATTACGGCCCCAACAATGTGACCTTGGTGCTGGCCGGCGACATCACGCCGGAGGTCGCGCGCCAGAAGGTGGAAAAATACTACGGCGACATCCCGGCCGGTCCGCCGCTGGCCAAGCATGAAGCCTGGATCGCCAAGCGCACCGGCACCCACCGCGGCACCGTACAGGACCGCGTGCCGCAGGCGCGTCTGTATCGCGTATGGAACGTGCCCGGCGTCGGCACCCCGGAAGAAGCGCTGCTGGACCTGGCCGCGCAAATACTGGGCGGCGGCAAGACTTCCCGCCTGTACAAGCGCCTGGTGTACCAGGACCAGACCGCCACCAGCGTCAATGCCAGCAATTACACCAATGAGATCGGCGGCCAGTTCCGGCTGACGCTGACGGCGCGCCCCGACGGCGACCTCAATAAGGTAGAAACAGCCGCCGCCGAAGAGCTGCAAAAACTGCTGAAGAATGGCATCAGCGAACAGGAGCTGCAACTCGCCAAGACCACCATCCTGGCGGAATACGTGCGCATTGTCGAACGCATAGGCGGCTTCGGCGGCAAGAGCGACCTGCTTGCCAGCTGCATCACTTATACCGGCAACCCCGAGTGCTACAAGACCTACCTGAAGCGCATCAAGGAAGCAACGCCGGCCAGCATCAAGAAAGCCGCGAATGAATGGCTGAACGATGGCGACTACGTGCTGTCCGTGCTGCCCTACCCGACCAACCTCGCCACGACAGCGAAGCTGGACCGCAGCAAGGAGCCCGCGCTGGGCCAGCCGGAATCGCTGAAGCTGCCGCCCATGCAAAAAACCACGCTGTCCAACGGCCTGAAGGTGGTGCTGGCCGAACGCCACGCGGCGCCGCTGGTTAATTTCACGATGATCGTCGATAGCGGCTATGCATCCGATTCCAGCGCGCTTCCCGGCGTTGCCAGCCTGTCTTCCCGCATGCTGGAAGAAGGCACACCGACCCGCAGCTCGCTGAAGATCAGCGAAGAACTGGAAGCATTGGGCGCCACCTTCTCGGCCTCCACCAACCTCGACAGTGCCCAGGTCAACCTGAACGTGCTGAAAGCGACGATGCCCAAAGGGCTGGACATCTACGCAGACCTGCTGCTGCACCCGGCCTTCCCTGAAAAGGATTTTGAGCGCCTGAAAAAAGACAGGCTGGCCGCCATCCAGCGCGAAAAAACCACGCCGCAGGCGATGGCGTCGCGCGTGATTCCTGAACTGCTGTACGGCAAGGGCCACGCCTATGCATTGCCCTTGAGCGGCAGCGGCACCGAAGCGGCGGTCACTAAAATGACGCGCAGCGACCTGGTCAGCTACCACGGCACCTGGTTTAAGCCGAATAACGCCACGCTGCTGATCGTGGGCGACACCACACTGGCCGAGATCAAGCCCTTGCTGGAAAAAGCCTTCGCCGGCTGGAAAGCGGGCGACGTACTCAAGAAAAACATCGCGGAAGTCAAGCAGCCTGAAAAAACCGTGGTCTACCTGCTGGACAGGCCGGGTGCGCTGCAAAGCGTCATCGCCGGCGCACAGCTGGCCCCGCCGCGCAATGCGCCGGATGCCGTGCAACTGGAAACCGTCAACGACGTCTTCGGCGGCGCCTTCAGCGCCCGCATCAATATGAACCTGCGTGAAGACAAGCACTGGTCTTACGGCGTCTATTCCGCCATCTACCCAGCCGTGGGCCAGCGCCCTTACCTGAGCTGGTCGCCGGTGCAAACCGACAAGACCAAGGAAGCGCTGCAGGAACTGGTGAAGGAATATGCCGGCATCACCGGCGCCACGCCCATCACCGCGGAAGAGCTGAAAGACGCGCAAACCAACGAAACCCTGGGCCTGCCGGGATCGTTTGAAACCGCCGCCCAGCTCAGCAGCGCCTACGCCAAGATCCTGCAATACAAACTGCCGGAAGACTACTACAACACGTACACGCAAACCGTGATGGCGCTGACGCCCGACCAGGCCAACGCCCTGGCCAAACGCAGCATCCTGCCCAAGCAGCTGATCTGGGTCGTGGTAGGCGATATGAGCAAGGTGGAAGCAGGCATCCGCGAACTGAACCTGGGCGAAGTCCGCAAGATAGACGCCGACGGCACCCCGGTGAAGTAATGCCGTAAGCGCCATAAAAAATCCCCGCCTGAGCGATCAGGCGGGGATTTTTGTTTGGAACTGCACAGCAACTTCATTTGCAGGCGCATCCAATAACACCTTGCATATCGTAACCCCCGTAGCCTGGATGAAGCGCAGCGCAATCCGGGAATGCTCCACAGGCTATTTGGTACACATCCCGGATTACGCTACGCTCCATCCGGGCTACCGATACATCACACAATCACACAATCACAATCACACAGCAAATACTACCCCGCCAATGCCTTGTTCTTGTCTGCCAGCGTCTTGATCAGGCCGTTGACGCCGCCCTTGGCGATTTCGCTCTCAAACGTGCCTTTGTAGGTTTCCACCAGCCACGCACCGAGGATGCTGATATCGTAGATTTTCCAGTTACCGTCCACTTTTTCCATGCGGTAGTTGAGGCGGATCACATCGCCGCGCGGCTGCACGACCTGTGAGCGCACTTCCACGCCGTCCGTCGCCGCGGCATCACCCTTGAACGGTGCAAAGGTGATCTTCTGGTCTTTCACCTGCGAGATGACGCCAGAATAGGTGTACACCAGCAGGCTGCGGAATTCCTGGATCAGCTGCGTCTGCTGCTCAGGTGTCGTATCGCGCCAGGCCGGGCCGGCGGCCAGCGAAGTCATGCGCTGGAAATCGACAAAAGGCAGGATTTTTTGCTGCACTAGCGCCAGGATTTTTTTCTTGTCGCCGGCCTGGATTTCCTTATCCGCCTTGGCCGTATCCAGCACATCGGTGCTGATGCGCTTGATCAGTGCATCCGGCGCTTCCTGCGCGGCGGCAATATTAATGAAGCCGGTAGCGGTCAGCGTGAGCACCAGCGCGAGAAATTTATTCAGCATATTCATAGGGGGTCTCACTTATAAGCGAAGTTGAAGGGCGCAGCCCGAAGGCAGTGACGCCACAGTATCATAGTATTACCGCCAGCGATGTCAAGTTCACCATTCGTTACACGCTGGCCGGTTTCTTTACATTTGGCCGGATGGACGATAGCCGGACACGGGACTGCACTGACAAGCGCATGCCAAGTCAAGCCGGCACAAATATCGTCCTCAAAGTCTCTGTAATCGCCTTGTTCGGCAAAGTGGAAAGATCGGCCCTGACCTTTTGCTTCCGCTTGAAGGTCCAGTCGGATATAGGGATACGGGCTTCTTCATAATCGATCTGCAATACGGGCCGTGAGTCGGGGCGGGCATTTTTTGTGCCGTCTTCGGAGACCGCCAGCGAGCGTACTGCCAGCGGTTTCGCGGTGGCGCAATCGATCAGCGCTACCTTGGCAATGACGTGCATCGCGGCGATTTTCAGGAAAGGCGTGCCTCTGGTGTAAATGCCGGCGCCGGTCATTTCCTGGTTTGTCCTGCCGAGGAAATCGGTGGATTTATCCTTGGCCACCAGCAGCAGCGCATCCAGTGCGGAGGCCTTGCAGTATTTGCGCACAGCCGGTTCTGCGGCAGCCCAGTTCGGACCCGGATTGCCGCTGCTGGACCAGGAACTCAAGATCTCGTTGGCGGGTTCGAACGCGCTGGCGGCGTAGGCAGCGTGCACCACATTGAGCCGGTAGCGCTGCTGCAGCTCTTGGCTGAACTGCTTTTCATATTGCTCGTCTATCTTCCAGCTCGCAATATTGATCTCTTCGGTTTCATTTCCAAATGCCGTCATCCCCACATACTGCTGCGTGAACGATCTGGCAAGCACGGAGACCACCGCCACGCGCTTCAGCTTTGACAAGGCATCGGAGCTCAGCGGCACCTGCCGCGACGGCAGCGTGGAACAACCCGCTGCAACGAGACTGATGGCGACGATACCGGGCAAGCGCAAAGGGAACAAGGTCATGAACAGTGAGCGTGGAGGAAAACGCTAATGTGAGGTAATTTTTACCCCTTGTCAAACTCGCCTTCAGATGGTCACTGTAGTGGCCATTTAGTGCTCATGACAAAGGCCGGAAAGACCAGGGGCCATGACAGCGCTACTCCACTGCCATGGCCCCCAGGTGCGGGCGTGCAAATGCCGCGGCTTATTTCAGCGCCGGCAGCAACGGCGCAACATTGCCGTCATTTGGCAGTGGTTTCACGCCGATCAGCGACATCAGCAGCGGATAGACGTCCACGTTGTCGAAGGAGTTCAGCGTCACATGCCTGAAGGCCGGGCCGGAGGCCAGGAACAATGCGCCCATTTCCGGCGCGGCATTGTCGTAGCCGTGTGCGCCACCCTCGTTCGTGCGCTCCTCGCCTTTTTGGTCCGGTACGATCATCCAGCCGACTTCGGCCAGGCACAGGAAGCTGGAGACGCGGGCATTATGGCCGAACACAAAACGTGCAGGGATATCGCCTTTGCGCCAGCACTGCATGTGCTCGTGCGGCGCCAGCAGGGCGGCTGCGAGCGCGGCCTCCTGGCCGGGCGTCGCTTCTATGCCGGCATAGGTGCCGCTGGTAATCGTGCGGAAACTGTCTTCCGGGGCCAGCTTGTCCAGGCGCACGACGCGCTGCTTGCTGATGGCGGCCATACCGTGATCCGACACGACAACAATATTGGCGTTGACATTGCGCGCCTTGAGGCCATTCAGCAGCCTGCCGATGGCGGCATCCACGTGCGCGGCGGCCTCCGTGGTTTGCGATGCATCCGGGCCGAACTCGTGTCCCGCATGGTCCACATCATCAAAATACAGCGTCATGAAACCGAATGGCGATGCGGGCGCGGTGGCGCCATCTAGCCAGCCCAGCAGGGTATCCACTCTCGCCACGGGCGGCAGCTTGCCGTCAAACGGCAGCCACTTTGCGGGACGCACGCCCTGGATATCGGCTTCCGAGCCGGGCCAGAACATGGTGCCGGTGCGCACGCCCTGCTTTTCCGCCGTCACCCAGACAGGCTCGGCCTCATCCCACCAGCGGCGGTCTGCCACCGCGCCATGGTCGCTGAGCTTGAAGCGGCCATTGGGCTGTATCCTGGGATCTTCCATGGTGTTGCCGACGATGCCGTGGTGATCCGGCCGCAGGCCTGTCACCAGCGTGTAATGGTTGGGGAAGGTGATGGACGGGAAGGAAGGCCGCATCGCTTCCGCCAGCGCGCCGGTCGCCGCCAGTGCATTCAGGTTGGGCGTGACGCCGCGGTTCAGGTAATCGGGGCGAAAGCCGTCGATGGAAATGAGGATCACCGGCGCATAGCCCTGGTCTTGCCTGACAGGCTGCGCGCAACTGGCAAGCAAGCTGGAAACGGCGACGGCAACAGGGACTGCAACGAGCATGCGCGCGACCAGGCGCAGGCGGCTTGAAAAGGTAAGGCTGTTCACGGTGAATCCTATGAAGGTGGAATGTGGTGGCACATCATCGGCAAAGGCCGGCAGCTGGCTGCATCGTCCGCAGCCTTCTACGTGCTGTGCAGGCAAAAACCGCGTCAGCTTACGCAAAGAAAATGGGATTGTCTATTGGCAATATGTAGCATTTCGTATAGCGGAGATTACCTGCCTGCGGGTCATCAGGGCGACACAATAATCGGTTAGGGAAATACGATTTTTTAGGGCGGGAGAGAAAGCGGCAGCCGTTCAGGCGTGAAAAAAAAGGGGGAGATTTTGAAGCCTGGGCCGATGCGATATCGGCCCAGGTGGAAGCTCACTACTGGCCATTGATTACTTCAGCCGCATATCGTTTTTGACCGACTTCACGCCCTTGACGCCCTGCGCTACTTCCACCGCATGCTTGATCGCCGCTTCGGAAGTCACGAAGCCGCTCAGCTGGACCACGCCTTTGAAGGTTTCCACATTGATCTCCGTCGCCTTCAGCATGGAGTCGCCGAGGATGGCCGCTTTTACCTTGGTGGTGATGGCGGTGTCGTCGATATATTCGCCGGTGCCTTCGCGCGTCGGCGTGGGGGCGCAGCCGAACAGCGTGGCCAGGGTCAGTGCAAAAAAGAAGGAAGCGAACAGTTTGGATAATTTCATGGCGATACTCCTTATGGGTCAGTGAAAGACAATTTCGACAGAGCAAGGAAAGCAGAAAGACTGGATCGTTATTGTTGTGCCGGTGCTGTAGCAGCAGGTTCACCAGACACGCAGCCGGCGCCATGGGCAAGACCTGCCGCGCATTGACTGTATCGCTCATTGCGGCTGTAGTCAAATCTGCCTGCGCGAACAGTGGCGCAAACCGCAAAACTGGGCCTGTGGAACACCACGCCGCAGGCTTTGCAGCGCGCAAAGCAGCTTCTCTCCAGTTAGCACATAATAGCCGCTGGCACACGTCGCGAAACTGCTCTATATAAAAAAACGGAGACAAAGGCGTTGGCTGATCCATGGACAATTTTTGCAACGCTTTTTAATAAAAAAGGACGCACCATGACTACACGACGTGAATTCCTGGCTTCTACCGGCGCCGGGGCCGCAGCAACTGCTGTTACCGCAATCGGCGTCGCCGGCGACGCATCTGCCAAAGAGATGCACGCCTCCGGCAAGTTCAAGGGCCCGCACGAAATGCCGCGCAACCTCACGCTGGCCGCCATTGCCAACAAGGACGGCAGCGAAACCCTCGCCGTAAAAACCGATGCCGGCCTGCTGGATGTACGCGCCGCGTCGCAACTGCTGGGCATTGCCGCACCGCTGACCATGGAAGAGCTGCTGAGGGAAGGCAACGCCGCCGGCCTGACCAAGCTGGTTGCCGCCGCCAGCGCCCCCAAAGCTAAGGCTGCGTGGCTGGATGAATCCAAGATCACGTATGGCCGGCTGTTTACCCATCCCGGCAAGATCGTCTGCGTGGGGCTGAACTACCGGCAGCACGCCAAGGAAGTGGGCATGCAGGAACCGCGCGTACCGCCGCTGTTTAACAAATACAATAATTCGCTGGCCGCGCATCAGTGCACCATCACGCTGCCGCCCAAGGATGTCGCCTACAAGTTCGACTATGAGACCGAACTGCTGATCGTCATCGGCAAGGCCGCCCGCAATGTGTCGGAAGCGGATGCGCTGAACTATGTGGCCGGCTATTGCACCTCCAACGATTTCTCCGCGCGCGACCTGCAGCTGGAAACGCCGTCCGGCCAATGGATGATAGGCAAAACCCTGGACAACTTCGCCCCCATCGGCCCCTACTTCGTCTCCGCCGACCGCGTGGGCGACCCCAACAAGCTGAAGATAGAAACCCATGTCAACGGCGAAGTGCGCCAGTCATGGACTACCGGCGACTTCATCTTCAATACCCAGCAGATGGTGTCCTATATCTCCAAACACTGGACGCTGGAACCGGGCGACATCATCTTTACCGGCACGCCGCAGGGCGTGATTGCCGGCAAGCCGAAGGAACAACAAGTCTGGCTGAAGGCCGGCGACGAGATCACCAGCACGATAGAAAAGCTGGGACAGCTCAAGTTCAGGCTGGCATAGCATGGGGCGCGCACCTGCCATCCGCATGGCGGCGCGCCTGGCGGGCGCGCTGCTGGTGTCTGCCACACTGGCGGCGGGCGCCAGCCATGCCGCCGGGCTGACGGTCTACAGCGCCGGCGCGGTCAAGGCTGCGCTGGCCGAAGCGGCCGCCAATTATGAGAAATCCACCGGCCAGCATGTGGCGGTGGACTATGTGCCGGTGGGCACGCTGATGCGCGGGCTGGAGCAAGGCGCGCAGCAGGATGCGATTGTGCTGTCTGCCGAACAGATGGCGCAGGCCGAGCAAAAAGGCTGGGCCATGCCAGGCAGCAGCTTCGCACTGGGTACAGTTGCCGTGGGTCTGGCCGTGCGGGAAGGCGCCCCCATCCCGGACATTTCCACACCGGACAAGCTGAAGCAGACCCTGCTCGCCGCCCGCTCCATCACCTACGTCGCGCCCGACAAAGGCACCAGCGGCAAACATTTCGCCGGCGTAGTGCAGCAAATGGGCATTGCCGATGCATTAAAAGCCAGGACCGTGCTCGCCGACGGCGGCTATGCGCTGGAACCGGTGGCGCGCGGCGAGGTAGAGATCGGTGTGCAGCAGATTACCGAGATCCTGCCGGTAAAAGGCATAAGGCTGGTCGGTCCGCTGCCCGCACCTTTCGGCAAGACCACCGTGTATGCAATCGCACTGTCGGCCAATGCAAAAAGTGTGGCGGAGGCGACTGCGTTTTTTACCTATCTGCGCAGCGCCGAGGTGCGCAGGATTTTTGTGGCGAAGGGGTTTCAGGTTCCTTGAGTTCAGCGTACGGCATTCAACGCCCCCAAAAAAGAGAAAAGTAGCCTGGATGCAGCGAAGCGAAATCCGGGAGCAAACCCGAATATTGAACAGATACCGACACACATAAAAACGCACTCGACGGTCGAGAGCCGAAAGGCGCTCCACGAGGCATGACCCAGGTTGCGCTAGGCTCCACCCAGGCTACATTCATTCCACCCGCAAATCGATGCCAGAGGTGCGTTACGCTCCGCTAACACATCCTACGGCGATCACAGCGCTAAAATATCCTCATCTCCTCATCTCCACAAGGAACCACCATGCATTATCTCGCCAACTTCTTTGCCGGCGCCTTCCTCTGTAACTGCATCCCTCACTTGGCGGCGGGCTTGCAGGGCCTGCCCTTCCCCACGCCGTTTGCGACGCCGCGCGGCGTAGGAAATTCATCGCCTTTTATCAATGTGCTGTGGGGGTTTTTCAATACCCTTGCCGGCTTATGCCTGCTGGCGTCTTTCCCGGTCAAGGTCTCGTTCAGCGCGGATTTTCTGCTTGTGCTGGCCGGTGCGCTCGCGCTGGGCGTGTACCTGTCTCTGCACTTCGGCAAGGTGAGGGGCGGCGAGTAAGTCCATCTGAGCCCGTCTGAGCCCATCTAAGCCCAATAAGCCCTGGTCAGCTTTTATCCATAGCAGACTCTCCCCTCAACGCACCTTCTCTCGTTTTCCGCGAGGCGCAGAATCCAGCTTCTTGCCCATACCCTGCGCCAGGTTATCCGCGCTGAGGCATGCCCCTGCATCCCAGCTTTCACGCAGCGTGGTGCGCAGGCTGCGCAGGTCTTCGCGCTGGGTACGCAGCAGGGCGATGGCTTGGTCAATCTCCTTCAGGCGGCCGTCGAGCTTGACGAGGACGTCTTCTTTTGGAAAACCCTGGTCCCTGATGGCAAACAAACTGCGTATCGCATCCAGCGGGAAGCCGAGGTTTTGCGCCAGCTGGATCACGCGCAGCCTTTCCAGCGCCGCCTCGGAATAGACGCGGTAGCCGTTGGCGCCGCGCGTCGCGGGCGGCAACAGTCCGCTTTGCTCGTAGAAGCGGATCGCCGAGGGGGCGATGGCCGCTTTTGTTGCCAGCTCACCAATTTTCATCGTGCTTGACCTTCAAGTTGACTTTAAACGTAGTATAGGCACTTTCCATTCATTCGACGATGGCGGCCATGACTTCTCCCCTGTTCACCCCCCTATCCCTGCCCAATGGCAGCAGTCTGCCCAACCGCATTGCCAAGGCGGCCATGGAAGAGAATATGTCGGAGCCGGGACAGCTGCCGGGCGCTGCGCTGTACCGGCTGTACCAGGCTTGGGCTGAAGGCGGCGCCGGGCTCATCATCACCGGCAATGTGATGGTGGACGGCCGCGCACTGACCGGGCCGGGCGGCGTGGTGCTGGAAGCGGGCACGCCGCTGAGCCCTTTCACGGAATGGGCGCGGGTAGCGCGCAAGAACGGCGCGCAGGCGTGGATGCAGATCAACCACCCCGGCCGGCAGGTGCAAGCGGCAATGGGCGGCAATGCCTGGGCGCCTTCCGCCGTGGCGCTGGACATGGGCAAGCACAGCAAGCTGTTCAGCCAGCCGCAGCCCATGAGCGAAGCCGACATCCAGGAAACCATACGCCGTTTCGCCGATACCGCACAGGCCGCCGAACAGGCCGGCTTCACCGGTGTCGAGATTCATGCGGCGCACGGCTACCTGGTATCGCAATTCCTGTCGCCGCTGACCAACCGCCGCGATGATGGCTGGGGCGGCAGCCTGGCCAATCGCGCGCGCCTGCTGCTGGACATCGTAAGCGCCGTGCGGGCACGGGTGGCGCCCACCTTTTGCGTAGCCGTGAAACTGAACTCTGCCGATTTCCAGCGCGGCGGCTTCTCGGAAGACGATGCCCGGCAGGTGATCCAACTGCTCAACGAACTGCCGGTGGATCTGGTGGAACTGTCCGGCGGCAGCTATGAAAGCCCGGCCATGCAAGGCGACACCGCCGACGGCCGCACACTGGCAAGGGAAGCCTACTTCCTGGAGTTTGCGCGGGACTTGGCAAAGGTGGCGCGCATGCCGCTGATGACCACGGGCGGCATCAGCCGCCGCGCCGTGGCGGAAGAAGTGGTGGGCAGCGGCGTGGCGGTGGCCGGCATTGCCACCGCACTGGCGCTGGCGCCGGATTTGCCGCGCCAGTGGCAGGCCGGCACCGACAGCACCGCACAGGCGCAGCCGGTAACATGGAAGGACAAGACGCTGGCCGCGCTGGCGAGGATGGCCCTGGTCAAACGCCGGCTGCGCGCGCTGGGCGCGGGGGCCGGCACATTACATCACTACTCCACGGTGTTCACGCTGATCATCGACCAGTTGCGCAGCAAGCAGCTGACACGCCGCTACCGCGCGTGGCTGCAACAGCGGGCATCTTCTGCGGCATAAACCTTAGGCGCAGGCCTGCAAAAATTCCAGCAGCAGCCGGCTTACCTGTTCCGGCTGCTCCTGCTGCACCCAATGCCCTGCGCCTTCGACCAGATGGCAGCCCAGCAAACGCGTGCACATGGATTGCTGCATGGCCTTGAATTCTCCCGGCTTCTGATGGATGCCCCAATCGCTGGCGCCGGCGATAAAGCACGAAGGTACATCCAGCGTGCGGCCGGAAAACAGCCGCAGCTCTGCCATCAGCGCCGCTTCCGTCAGGCAGCGGTACCATTGCAGCGCGCCCTGGAAACCTGTTCTTGCGTATTCATCGCAATAGACCCGCAGTTCTTCGTCGCCCAGCCACTTGCACGCTGCGATCGCATCTGCGGAAGGCATGTCCGGTGCGACGGTTTCCGGCATGGTCTTGTCTTTTTCCATCACGTAGTAAGTGGGCAGCTTGCCGAGTTCTTCTGCATTCCACGCAGCCAGCGGGGACGGCGGCTTGTCCTTAAAGTCTGCACTCTTGACGTGGTAATAGGCCCGCAAAAAATCATGCAGCCCTTGCGGGCAATCTAGCATGTCGCCTTCTGCCGCGCGGGTGGAGTAATACCCTTGATAGTGCTTGCGCGGCGGCGTCAGCGCTGCCAGCTCTTCATGGATGCCGGCAACGGCCTGCTTCGGCCCCCGCGCAGGCTGGCCGGCGGTATCGAAAGGGAAAGACGGCACACTACCGAAGGGCGCACTCAGCAAGGCCACCGCCGGAAACATGTCCGGCCGCATCAGCGCGCAATAACCGGCCACCGGCGAACCAAAATCATGCCCCACGACAGCAGCAACGGCATGAATGCCGAGCGCCGACACCAGGCCGACAATGTCGGTAACCAGATTCTGCATGCGGAAAGAAGCGAGGTCGCCGTCATAGCTGCCGTCCCAGCCGGTAGTGCGGCCATACCCCCGCTGATCCGGCGCCACCACATGGTAGCCGGCCGCGGCCAGCGGCAGCATGATCTTGCGCCAGCTATAGGCCAGCTCCGGAAAACCGTGCAGCAACAGCAGCACGGGACGCCCGCCAGTTTCAAACCCGCCGCCGCCTTCAAACCCGGCTTCCAGCACATGCATGTCCAGCCCGTTATGGTTGTTCACGAAGCGTGAACGTATGCCCGCCGGAAGCTGCGCTTCCAGGCGCCCGCCTGTCATGTCCATGTGGTGTCTCCTCTTTTTTATAGATGCAGTATAGGCATATTGCGCTGCACAGGAATGTCGCTTTTTTAACAATCGCCGCACCAATCAGGACAGCATTTCACCAGGCGCGCACTGCAATGCAGCAGGCAGAAGCCTGCATTCCAAACGCTTGTAAATGTGATTGCCTTGCTTAAACTTTCGTGGCACTCTGAATAATTATTCGCGCCTGCTTCACGTATTTGCTTCATGGTTTTGGGCAGCACATCCACCCTCCACAGGAAAGAACCGGCAATGAAATTAAGGAATATCGGCATCAGTCTGGCAAGCGTATTGACCGCAACCGCGGCAGCAAGCGCCATCACAGCAGCAAGCGCGAGCGCTGCCGACCTCAAGCTGGCGATAGTCTATGACGGCAGCAAGTTCGACAGGTCATTCAGCCAGTCTGCCTCCGACGGCGTGGAACGCTTTAAAAAAGAAACCAAGGTGCCGGTGCTGGAAGCGCAGGTCAATAGCACGACGCAAAGCGAGCAGGTGCTGCGCAGCCTGGCGCGCAAGAATGTGGATATGATCGCGGTCATCAGCTTTGCGCAGGCGCAGGCCGTACAGACGGTAGCCGCTGAATTTCCCAAAGTGAAATTCGTGCTGATAGACGGCATCGCCACCGGCCCCAATGTCAAGTCGGTGCTGTTCAAGGAAGAGGAAGGTTCCTATCTGGCCGGCGTGGCGGCTGCGCTGGCGACCAAATCCAAAAAGATAGGCTTCATCGGCGGCATGGATATCCCGATGATACGCGCCTTCGGCTGCGGCTATGCGCAAGGAGCCAAGGCAGTGGACGCCAAAGTGGAACTGACGCAGAACATGGTGGGCAATACGTCCGCCGCGTGGAATGATCCGGCCAGGGGCGGTGAACTCGCGCGCTCGCAGTTCGACCGCGGCGTGGACGTCGTCTTCGGCGCTGCCGGCGGCACCGGCCTGGGCATCCTGCAAACTGCCAAGGAAAAAAACAAGCTCGCCATCGGCGTCAACTCCAACCAGAATTACCTGTACCCGGGCACGATGCTGACATCGATGCTGAAGCGTGTCGATAACGCCGTCTATACCAGCTTCACCGAATTGAAAAACGGCCACTTCCAGGCCGGCACCACCAGCATGGGCCTGAAAGAAGGCGGCGTGGACTGGGCCCTGGACAAGGACAACCGCACACTGGTTTCAGACGCCGCCGAGAAGCGCATCAATGCGGCGAAGCAGGACATCATCTCCGGAAAAATCAAGGTGGTGGATTACCGGGCGGGCAACAGCTGCCCGGTGTAAAAGGGAGTGTAAGAGGACCCACGCGGCAATTGGGCTGACAAGCTCAGTCCCATTGCCGCACCGCTATTCCGCAAAGCAACATCGCTTGTCTGCAACATTCACCGATAATTCTTATATAATCGACATCGACTTGCTAGATGTCGAGCAATGCCGCTTTCCCAGGCAGCATCCGGATGCACACCCTACTTCCTGACACCCCATGAGCCCACAAGGCATATTGAAGCGGTCGACAGATTCTACAACGCACAACAGGCCTGACACGCGCAGCGCACCCATCACGCTGCTGGCGGTGTTCTTTGTCGTGCTGGTATGTGCATCGCTGGCATTTATCGACGGCTGGCGCAGCTGGGCCGCGCGCAAAAACCAGCTGGCGGAAGCACAGATCGCGACGGCCAACATGGCGCGCTCCATCGCACAGCATGCGGACGACACCATCAAGGGCGCCGATACCAGCCTCCTCGGGCTGGTGGAACGGGTGCAGGCAGACGGCACCGGTCCTGCCGCCGTCGCGCGGCTGCACAAGCTGATGGCGCTGAGGGTGGCCGAGCTGCCGCAGCTGGCCGGCCTGTTCATCTATGGCGAAAACGGCGAATGGATCGTGCATTCCCAAGCCGCCACGCCGGCCAACGCCAACAATGCCGACCGCGACTATTTCATTTACCACCGCACGCATGCAAGCACGCTACCCTTCATCGGAGAGCCGCTGCGCAGCCGCTCCAGCGGGCAATGGATACTGACGCTGTCGCGTCGCATCAACCATGCAGACGGCAGCTTTGCCGGCGTGGCGCTGGCCACCATCGGCATCGACTATTTCAACACCTTCTACGACAGCTTCAACATCGGCAAGGCGGGCGCCATCGTGCTGGGCTCGGACCAGGGCATCCTGCTGACACGCCGCCCGCTGCTGGCCGATTCGCGCGGCAAGAGCCTGCTGAACACGCCGCTGTTCAGGCACACCAGGCAACAAGCCGGCGGCTCTTACACAATCGAGTCCGCGCAGGATGGCGTTAACCGGCAGAACAGTTTCCTGCACCTCAGTAAATATCCGCTGTTCGTATCAGCGGCCTTATCGGAAGAAGAAATCCTCACCGACTGGCGCGCGGACACCTATCTGCATTCCGCCGGCGTCGGCGTGCTGCTGCTGGTGCTGGGTTCGATAGGCTTTTACCTGGTGGGCCAGATACGCCGTCGCCTGGAGGCGGAAGAGGAAATCCTCAAGGCCAGGGATGCGCTGCAGGCACTGAACCAGACGCTGGAAAGGCTGTCCCTGCAAGACAGCCTCACCGGCCTGGCGAACCGTCGCCATTTCGACATGGCGCTCGGCGAAGAATTCAACCGCGCGATGCGCAACGCCAGCGCGCTCGCACTGGTCATGATCGATGTCGATAACTTCAAAAAATACAACGACGCCTACGGCCATGCCGCCGGTGACGAATGCCTGCGGCAGATTGGCGCCGTCATCAAGGCCGGCCCCTACCGCGCAGGCGACCTGACAGCCCGTTACGGCGGCGAAGAAATGTGCGTGCTGCTGCCCGGCACCGATGTGCAGGGCGCGCTGGTCGTCGCCGACCGCATCCGCGCCGCCATCCGCAGCCTGGGGCTGCCGCACAGCGACAATGAAGCCGGCGTCGTCACCATCAGCGCCGGCGTACACGCCATCGTGCCGCTGCGCGGCGACAACCTGCCGCTGGAGCTGATCGAATCCGCCGACAAGGCGCTTTATGCAGCCAAGCACGCCGGTCGCGACAGGGTGTGCAGCTATGCGGATTTGCCAAGGCAGGGGTGAGCCTGCCCATCCGCCTTTTCATGTAGCAGGCGGTTACAAGATCGCCGAAATAAATTATTGCTTTGCCAATTCCTTCATGGCAGCATAGGCGCTTTCCATTTGCGCTTTTTCCCCTTCCCCCATGATGCAGCTCCGCCGTTTTCGTCCGATTCGCCTGTTTGCCGCTTTGGCTTTTTCCTCTGTGGCGATGGCTGCCTCCGCATTGCATGCTCAGACTGTCGGCGCACCGCCGGCGCAGTTGGCGGCAAGGCTGCAACTGTCGCCGGTGTATGTCAAATACATGGATGTGGGAGGCCTGCCGGTGGTTGCCTCAGCCAGGGTATCGGACTATGCCGTGGCGGAAGCCGCCTACCTGATTAACAAGATGGTCGGGCAGCGGCCCGACATCCTGCAGGCGATTGCGCAAAAGAACGTGCGCTTCGTGGTCATGGCGCCGGGCGAGATGACGACTGACATTCCCGAATACAGCGACCTGACGCCCAGGGATTACTGGGACCGCCGCGCACGCGGCCTGGGCGCCACGCCAGCACGCCCGGCCACCAGCGCCGGCGAGGAAAACCTGTTGAACCTGCCCGGCGACCCGTATTTTGAAGAAAATATCCTGATCCATGAATTTGCCCACACCGTCTACGAAATGGGCATGATGACGATAGACTCAAGCTTTGACCGCCGCCTGCTCGCCGCGTATGAACATGCCAAGGCAAAGGGGCTGTGGCAGCACACCTACGCGATGACCAACCGCACCGAATACTGGGCTTCCGTCGCGCAATCCTGGTTTGATTGCGCCCGGGGGGCGGACAGCGAGCATAACGACATCAACACCCGCGCCAAGCTGAAGGCGTATGATCCGGAAGTGGCCGTTTTGCTGAAAGAAGCCTTCGGTGACGGCGAATGGCGCTATATCCGCCCGGCACAGCGCGCCGCCGGCGAGCGCACGCACCTGGCCGGCTTCGATCCCGCCAAGGCCGGGCAGTTCTCATGGCCTGCCGCCGCAAACACCCAACCCGGCCAAGGCAAGGCGCTCGCTTGGCTGCCGGCAAAACCCAGGATAGCGGCGTCACCGCCCGTCTCTAATGAGCCCGGCAGTATTGTCTTTATCAACCACCTGCGTTCCAAAGTGTCTGTGGACTGGCTGGACTTCAAAGGCCAGCGCAGGCACTATGCCGACGTCAAACCCGGCGACACTTATTTCCAGAACACCTATGCAGGCCATGTCTGGCGTATATCCAGCAACGGCAAACTGCTGGGTCTGCTGGCTGCCACCGCAGATGCAGGCTATATCGATATTACCGATGGCCCCGTGCATTAAGCCGGCATAGAAACCACATTGATGCCGCATTGATATATAGTCCAGGAAGCCCTCCATGCCTTACTGCCCTGCCCTCCAACATCTTGCCGCCATCTCGCTGCTGGCCCTTGTTTCTTCATCCGCTTTTGCCGTTGCCGGCGGGCCTTACGGCCCTTACCTCGGCAAGCTGGCCGGGAAGGAAATCGTCCTCTCCATCAACGGCGGGGATACCGCCAAGGAAGCCGCGGGCAACTATTTCTACCGCAATATAGGCCTGGACATCACGCTGTTCCAGGCGGCCGGCAAGGACCAGTTCATCGAATGCCCGGCCACCTGGGCCGATGAAGTCTGCAGCAAACCCAGCGGCTACTGGAATATCACCTTTACCGACGATGCCGCCAAGGCGCTATGGCGCAAGACCCCGTCATCCAAGCCCTTGCAGGTAGATCTGGTCAAAGCACCGGCGGACACCAGGCCGGCCTCTGCCAAGGCAACGGACAGTACAACAGACCGCTGGGTCGAAGCCTTGCGCGTAGCAGCGCCCGTCGCCACCGGCAAGGAAGAAAAAAACGGAACCGTGCGCTGGCATATCGTTACCGACAAACGTTCCGGCGTGCATATGCCCTTGCTGACCGTGGCGCCGAATGCTGCCGCCATGGCAAAGATCAACGCCACGCTGACAAAATACTTCAACGAACAGGTATCTTCGGCGCTGTATGCGCAAGCCCGCCCGAATGGCGATTTCGATGAAGAGAACGCCGTCTATTTCGCCAATGAGCGGTATTTCGCCATCGGCGGCGGCGCAGGCGGCTACTCCGGCGGCGCCCACCCCCAGTTCGGTTTCGGCGTACGCACCTACGACTTGCAGACGGGCGATCCGGTGGAGTTTGAACGGTTCTACCGGGTGGCCCCAGCCACCAAAACTGCCTTCAACGTCAAAACCGATAAGAGCCTGGTTGCACAGGCGCTGAAGCAATACATTACCGAAGACAAGGCGCCCGCCGGCGAAGACAACGACTGCTGGGCCGCCGTCGCAGCCAGATACGATTGCAAGGATGCGCAATGCACCGGCAGCAACGACAAGTCCTACGCCCAGGTATTCCCCACCAAAGAGGGACTGGGCATCGTGCTGGACGTATATTCCGAAGCAGAGCGCCCCTGCCGTGCCGAGTACCGTACGCTGCCCTGGAAAGAGGCCAACCGGGCGCTGTTGAAACAGGGCAGCTTCCCTTAAGCGTAATTTCTCTGAAAGCCACCAATGAAATTCCCGCTACTGCTTTTATTGCTCGCCGTATCTGCCCACGCAGCGCACGCAGCCGATGCAGCAAGCCCTGCGCCGTCAAAACTGATGACGGAAATTGAAGGCGTCTACAAGCACCGCTTCAAGAGCGGCATCATCTCGCCGGGCAAAGCGCCAGGCGAAGCAGATGAAATTTACGAGACTGAAGACATCGTCGAAATCGTGCCTTACGACGCCTCGCATATCTACCTGCGCGCGGAGCTGCAGTTCTATAACGGCCACTCCTGCAGCATCTCCGGCATGGCCGGCTACGACAACGGCGCCTTCATCTACCACGACCCAGAAAAACCGCTGGAAGGCGAGCCGCCCTGTGAGTTGAAGATCAGCCAAACGGGCAAGAACCTCGTCCTCACCGACCGCGCCACGCCCGACGCCATCTCCAGTTGCAGAATGCACTGCGGCGCGCGCGGCAGCTTGTCCGGCTATACCATCGCCATGAGCAGCAAACGCAAGATCCGCTATCTGGACAGGCTGAAGGCTTCTAACGAGTATGCGCAGGCGGTGAAAGAGCTCAAGGAATCCGGCCGCTAGAGAAAACACCCTCCATGCACTCTTCTTCCTCGGAACTGCACGCCCGCCTCATTTCCATTACACGCGCATCACCGTGGTTCATGCCCGCCCTCCACGCAGTTCGTGCACTGGAACTGGCGTCCTGGTGCATAGGCGCCGGAGCAGTGCGCAATATGGTGTGGGATGCGCTGCATGGGTTTGCGGCGCCGTCGGCCTTGCCTGATATTGATGTGGCCTACTTTGAGGCATCCGGCTTGGCGCCCGCGAACGAAGGTGCATTGCAAGCCCGTTTGGCTGCCGGCATGCCCGGCGTCCCTTGGGAAGTGACGAACCAGGCGGCAGTGCACCTGTGGTTTGAAAACTATTTCGGCCATGAAGTTGCGCCGCTTGCGTCGCTGGAACAGGCGGTTGGATCGTGGCCTGAGTATGCAACTTGTGTGGGGCTGGCGCTGAATGATGATGCGATACAGGTCATCGCGCCGCACGGCCTGGATGACCTTTTTTCCTTGACGGTGCGGCATAACCCGGCGCGGGCCAGTGTAGAGAATTACCACCAGCGCCTGGAGCAGAAACGCTATCGCGAACGCTGGCCGATGGTAAGGATTATTGAGCCTTCTTAAGCTATGCCGCTGGTCGGCGCAGCGCCAGCAGCAAAGTGCCGAAGCCGATGAACACGCTGCCCACGATGCGGTTCATCCATTTGGCAAACAGGGGTTTCAGTAGCAGGTTCCTGGCGCGCGAGGCCAGCAGCGCGTAGCTCAGGTGGGTGGTGTACGACAGGGCCATGAAGATGCCGGTCAGCGTAAAGAATTGCGGCGCCAGCGGGTCTTGCGAGCTGACAAACTGCGGGAACAGCGCGGTAAAAAACAGCACGGCCTTGGGATTGGTCACGGCGGTGAAAAACGCTTCCATATACAGCTTGCGCGGAACGGGCGGCGTGCTGGTTGCATCCGCGCTGGATTCGTAGGCAATTGCCGATGTCTTGTTGAACAACTGCTTGACGCCGATATAAAACAGATACAAGGCGCCCAGCACCTTGACGACCGCGAACAATATCGCCGACGACTTCAGCAGCACGCCCAGGCCCAGTATCGCCGCGGCGGACAGGCAGAACACGCCGGAGATATTACCGAACGCGGACCACAGCACCGAGCGCGCGCCAAAGCTGGCGCCATTGCGCAGGCTCAGCAAGATGGAAGGCCCAGGGCTGACAATGGACAAGGCGGCGATGGCCGCATAGGCGGCAAGGGTGTGGGTTTGCATGTGAATGAGACCATGTGCGCCGGTATCGGCGTAATTTGACGAAGCTTCATGCTACCACGCCATGCCAGGGGGTGCGGCATAACAGTGTGGCACATACCGAAGCGATACAGCGAATAGGCTCCTTCGAATACTCGGTCTCTCTCATGCATGACTGTGCTTTTATCGGGCGCCATGTTAAATTTATATTTTTTGCAACGCCCACACTCCCTTGATGGACATTCTGCACGATATTACCTGGGTACTCCCTTTCCGTTCACCGGCATTGACGTCACTGGCCTTTGCGCTTTCCTTCCTGGGTTACTCCACCTTCATCATGTTCTTCATGGCGCTGGGCTACTGGGGCTGGAGCAAGGCCATCTTTTTCCGGGTGATGCTGCTGATCACCTTCAGCGCCATGTTGAACGCCTACGTCAAGGACCTGTTCCAGGACCCGCGCCCGCCGCTGTCCTTGCGCCTGGACGACCTGGTCGGCGCCAGCTACGGCCTGCCCAGCGGGCATGCGCAAATGTCGGTCGTCATCTGGATGTGGCTGGCGTACGAGCTGAAACGGCGCTGGGTATGGGTGCTGTGTACGCTGATTACGCTGGGAGTGATTCTCAGCCGGCTCTACCTGGGCGCGCATGATCTGGAGGATGTGCTGGCCGGCGCGGCACTGGGCGCGCTGACACTTGTGGTGTTTGCCCGCATCAAGGGCCGCCGCTGGTTCTGGCAAACCAATCTGCTTTGGACCGTGGCGCTGATCGCCGTGGTCACGTCGGCCGCCTTGCTCAGCTGGCCGGACAAGGGCATCGCACCGGACTATGTGCCTATCGTCGCCGGCTGGATGGCCGGCGGCATCATTGGCCGCTACGCGGATGAACGTACACTAGGGTATTCGCTGTCGCCCCAGTGCTGGCGCAGGCTGCTGGCCACGGGTGTGGGCGTAGTCGCCTTCCTGGCCTTGCAAAAACTGCTGAAGTATATCGACGCTTCACTCAACCCGCCATCACTGGCCTGGCCGGTGGCGAAAGGCTTCATCATAGGATGCTTCATCGCCTTGCCGGTGCCGTGGCTGCTGGTAAAACTGCGGCTGGCCTCCTCAGGAAGCGGAACGGGAACGGATAAGCGGGGATAGATCTAGGGCCCGCGCAAGAACAAGCTGATCCCCCCCGCTATTGCCTTCAATTGTTCCATCACTATTCCACGTATCTCCGACGCCGGCAAAGCCCCCATCTGCGCCGGCGTCATGTTTTTACCAGCGCGCTCTGCAATAGCCAAGCCGATCAGGTAGCCGCCGCGTGCCGGAATGTCCCCGTGGTAGCCGATGCTGAAAAAACGCTCCATGTCCGCATCGCTGTTTGAATCCAGGTGTTGCAACAGATCCGTGGCGATGGTGCGCATCATCGCGGGGCCGGCGGCGGCCAGGTGCGCGTCGTCCAGCAGCACATGCAGGCGCGTGGCGCCAGGCGTCAACAACTGGCTCATATAGGTAGCGACGCCTTCCATCCACAAATTGACGTAAATCGGCGGCGCCGGGTCCAGCATCATTGCCGGATTTTTTTGCCCCTGGTACAGGTGGAACATCTCGTGGTTCAGCAGCACCGTCAGGTCTGCCTGCGCGCCGTGGTAATAGACGATGCCATCCAGCCCCACGAACAGCGGCAGCACGCCTTTCCACGGCTGCAGATGGCCGTCGAACTGGAACAGCGAGGGCATGAAATACACCGGTGCAGCGGCGCTGTCAAAATCCGGCAGCGCAGCGCAAAAACGCTCCAGCTGCCTGGCATACGCGGATGGAACCGTGGCGGAAAGTGCGCGCACATCGTCGGCCATGGGATCGAACTTCTTCAGCCAGCCGGCAACCTGCTTCAGCGAAACCTTGACACCCGCGCCGGACATCAATTCCTGCTGCGGCAGGAAGAAGCCATCCAGCAAAGCCTGTGCCCTGTCATTGCCGGTACTGTCCCCTGCCCCGGCCAGATCGTAGGCTTTCCAGAATTGCGGCATGAGATTATTGCCGGCTTCTGTTGATGCCGTTGCCAGCGTCGGCAGCAAGGCCGTACCTGCTGTTGCGACGAGCAGGCACAGGATGCTGCGACGGCGGACTTCAACTACGTCAGCAGACTTGTTTGCGATATGCGTTGGCATGTATGTTCTAACCCTGATAAAAATGCATTGCAGTTTAAATCCCTGGAAGAAAAATAGTCGCATGAAGCAGGTGACAAGCTGCATTTTATCGTCAATTGAAAACCTTGCCTTTTAAATATTTTCGTGCAAGGATTCAGCATCCGCTAGATAGCAAAACATGACGCACAGTTTTCGACGATGCCTTGGCACGCTGGCTTTTTTATGCTCTTTCAGCGCGTATCAAATCACGGCGGAGCAGGAGGTTCCGGCGGAACAAAATACCTTCACCCATTTTGTAGCTGAAAAAATCCGGAAAGAACTTTCTGCCAGCCGGTTTCAAACAGCGGAAACGGAAACGTAATACCATAATAAATTCTTCGCTGCGCCGTGTATCGTTCCACATAGGAAAAATAAACATGACTATCCGCCACATCATACTTTTGCGCTTCAAGGAAGGCACTTCCGCCGGTGAGCTGGCGCATTGCATGGAAGCCTTTGCAAAGCTGCCTGCGCAGATACCCGGCATCACAGGGTTTGAACACGGCCCCGACGTCAGCCCGGAAAACCTCGCTAAAGGCTACAACCATGTTGCCGTTGTCAGCTTCACCGACGCCGCAGCGCGCGACGCCTACCTGCCCCACCCGGTACACCAGGCGTTTGTCGGCGTGCTGAAGCCTTTACTGGAAGACCTGCTGGTGTTTGACTACGAGGTCTGAATAAGGCGAATGCCGTAGGTAGAGTGCGTGTTGGGCAGGTAAAGCGTTTGCCCAACCTGCGAAGCTATCCGACATTGCCAGCAACGCGTTCGGCGTTTCTTCAAAAAAGAGAAAAGTAGCCTGGATGCAGCGCAGCGAAATCCGGGAGCAAACCCGGACGCTGGAACAGATGCCGTCGTAGAAACCATGCCCCGGGTTGCGCTACGCTCTACCCAGGCTACCGTCACCGCAAAAGCAATAGCTTGGGCGGATAAAATTCTCCTCAGCTATGACGCTGAGCATGCTGCCCCTCCGCCAGCACCACCCTGCCCCCGACAAAACATCCCACCGGCGCAGCCGCACCCGGCGCCAGATCAAAACGCACATGGATGTCGGACGGGCAGCCCATCGCGCGGCCCTGGTGCACCAGCACCGGCTGGCCATTTAACTTTACCAGGCCGTAGTGCAGCAAGCCGAAGGCCAACGCTGCCGCGGCGATGCCGGTGGCGGCGTCTTCCGGGTAGCCGGACGATTTTGGAAACTGGCGCGCATCGAACTTGCGCGGCACGCTGCTGTCCGGCGAGAACAGGTAGAGGCCGGTGGAATCGATCTGCTCGCATAGCTGCTCTATGCGCGCGGAATCGGGCCGGGCTGCGTCCAGCCTTGCGGGGCTGCGCACCGGGATCAGCGTCTTGATGCGGCTGGTGCAGGCATTCAGAAAAGGCAAGTCCAGGATATCGGCCGGCTCCAGGCCGATGGCGCGGATGATGTCTTCGCGCAGTTCCGGCCGTGGGATTTCCTGTACAGTGCCTGCCGGCTGCGAGATCTCGATGAACTGCGTGCCGTCCGCCTCTGCCCGCAGCTGCGCCGTGACCTTGCCGCTCAGCGTTTGCACGGCAACCGGGCCGGCGCCAATGCGGCCGTGCCGGTGCAGCAGCCAGACCGCGCCTATCGTCGCATGGCCGCACATGCTCATCTCATGGCGCGGCACAAAAAAACGGAAGCGGAAATCGGCGTCCGTTCCGCTGTCGGGGCTGAACACAAAGCCGCTTTCATGGCCGTAGCTTTTTGCGATGGCCGTCATCGCGGCTTCATCCAGTCCCCCGGCATCGATGACGATGGGCGCCGGGTTGCCGCCGCCACTTGCGGAGGTAAATACATTGACGACTTCTACTGTAGGCATCACTGGCTCCCTTTAGTTTTCTTGCAGCCGCAGCTTCGCATACGAGCCGCGGTCCATGTCCACCGTCTCTGCCGTCAGCTGCACATCCATGCCGGCAGGCCAAGGGCCGGTTTTCTCCAGCGCCTGCAATACCGTATCGGCCAGCATGCGTTTGGTTTCCGCGGAGCGCCCGCTGAGCAGCGCCAGCCGCACATGAACAAACGCCCTGGCATCGGCAGAGGTGCCGACGGCAAAACTGTCCAGCCGTTGCGCGCGGCTCTTGATATCGTGTTCCTCGAACTCGCCGGTGGCAGCCAGCGCGTTGTTGAGCCCGGCCAGCGCCGCACCGGCGTCAAAATCCGGCAGGTTGGCGGTATATTCCAGATAGAGTTGCGGCATGTCGGTCCTGTTTTATGTGAAGGATGGAGGCGAATGAGAAGGCGATAAGAAATCAGCCCACCAGGAAGCCGGCCAGACGCGCCATATCGACATTGCCGCCGCTGATGACGATGCCCACGCGTTTGCCCTTCAGTTGCTCTTTCATCTGACGCGCCGCGGCATAGGCCAGGCAACCGGTCGGCTCCACCACCATTTTCATGCGCTCGGCAAAGAAGCGCATGCACTGCACCAGCTGTTCGTCGCTTGCGGTCAGGATATCGTTGACGTCGCGCTTGATGACCTGGAAGGTCAACCCGCCCAGGTGCTGCGTCTGCGCGCCATCTGCGATGGTTTGCGGGGTGCCGATGTGGACGATGCTGCCGCTGCGGAAGGATTGCTGCCCGTCGTTGCCGGCCTCCGGCTCCACGCCGTAGATCGTGCAGTCGGGTGCCAGCTGTCTTGCCGCCAGCGCGGAGCCCGACAACAGCCCGCCGCCGCCCAAGGGCGCAAACAGCACATCCAGCGGGCCGGTTTCTTCTAGCAATTCCTTCACTGCCGTGCCCTGGCCGGCAATCACATCGGCATGGTCGTAAGGCGGAATCAGCGTCATGCCATGTTTTTCCGCCAGCGCGGTGCAGATTTGCTCGCGGTCTTCGGTGTAACGGTCATAGGTGACGATATTGCCGCCGTAGCCCTTGGTCGCAGCGGCCTTGGCGGCAGGCGCATCCAGCGGCATCACGATGGTGGCAGGAATGCCCAGCATGCGGGCCGCCAGCGCAATGGCCTGCGCATGGTTGCCGGAAGAGAAAGTGATGACACCCGCCGCGCGCTGGCGCGCATCAAATTTTTGCAGTGCATTCATCGCACCGCGAAACTTGAACGCCCCCATGCGCTGGAAGTTCTCGCACTTGAAGAACAGTTCGGCGCCCAGTTCTTCATTGGCCGTGCGCGAGGTGCGCACCGGGGTTTTGTGCGCATGTCCATGCAGGCGTTCCGCTGCAGCGGCGACATCGGCGTAGGTGGGAAGTGCTAGGTGGTCCATGATGGGTCGCTTTCAAAAAGAGGGGTAGAGATTGTTGCAAACAGGATGCGGTGCAGCTTGCGGTATGCCGTGCAACTACTTTTCATCGTTATAGACCGTGGCCCGCGAAATGCCAAGATGGGCCGCCACGGTTTCTGCCGAGCGGCGCACATCCAGGCAGCCGGATTGCCGCAGCTCGCGCATCAGCGCGCGGCGCTCTTCGGTCTTGAAGGCGCGTGGCGTGATACCCAGGCGCGCCGCATACTGGTCTATGCGCTGGCGGATCACATCGGCACCTACCGGCTCCAGTGTCTCGCGCACGCCGGTCGCATCGTCAACCCGGCCGAACTGCGCCAGCATGCTTTGCAGCGCGCCGAACAGCGTCACGTCGATATTCATGCACAGCGCCGCCACATACTGGCCGCTGGAATCCTTGATGCCGATCGACGTGCTCTTGGCCTGCCTGCCGTCCGGAAAGCGGTTTGCATAATTGGCAATCACTTGCTGGTAATGCGCATCTGCCACGCGCGCCAGGCCAAGCTCGGTCGTCGCATCGCCCACCTGCCGTCCTGACAGGTTGTTGTGGATGGAAACGATGGAATGGCTGGCATCGCGCAAATCGTGCACCACCACTTCACAAAAGGGCGCAAAGGTCTCGCCCAGCCCCTGCGCTATTTGCTGCAGCTGCTCGATGAGTACGGTTTGTTCCTGAGAGGTGTTTTTTCGCATTTACACATATTATCTAATTTTAGATTTAATGTAAATGTCAAAAAAAGCCATTCTGAAGCTTGGGTTTTTGCCATCTTTCATGAATGACAAGCAACTTACAAACCGCAAGCATGATATTCTTCGCTTTCGCCGTACGTATTAAAACTACGTAGTTCAAACTACACCTTCATACCATCATCAATGCATTCCCCCGATTCTTCCCACTCCCCCGTAAGCGATCCGATTCCGCGCATCAGCGCTCCCTATGGCGCCGGCTGGGCCGATCTGGCGTTGGCCGTGGGCGGCCTGGCCATCGGCACCGGCGAATTTGCCTCCATGAGCATCTTGCCGGTGGTCGCCAATGACCTGGGTACGACCTTGCCGGAGATGGGGCACATGATCAGCGCCTATGCGCTGGGCGTGGTGGTGGGTGCGCCGCTGATCACGATCTTCCTGGCGCGCATGCCGCGCCGGCTGATGCTGGTCTGCCTGATGCTGATGTACACAGTCGGCAACCTGTTCAGCGCGATGGCGCCGCACTATGGCATGCTGGTGCTGGCGCGCTTTATCGCGGGCATCCCGCACGGCGCCTACTTCGGCGTGGCAGCCTTGGTGGCTGCGGCGCTGGCGCCGCCGGAGCGTCGCGCGCAAGCCGTGGCCCGCGTGATGCTGGGGCTGACGGTAGCCAATATCATCGGCGTGCCGCTGGCGACATGGCTGGGCCAGGGCATAGGCTGGCGCGCCGCCTTCCTGGCAGTTGCCGCCATCGGCCTGTTGACGATGCTGCTGGTGCGCATCTTCGTGCCCAAGATTGCTGCCGGCAATGCCAGCCCGCGCCGCGAGCTGGGTGTATTCCGCCGCCTGCAGGTATGGCTGACGCTGCTGATGGTGGCGATAGGCTTCGGCGGCATGTTTGCGGTGTATACCTACGTCACGCCGACGCTGCTGGAAATCACGCATGTCACGCCGTGGGTGGTGTCGCTGCTGCTGGCGGTGATCGGCATCGGCATGACCATCGGCAACCTGGTCGGCGGCTGGATGGCCGACCGTTCCCGTGTATGGACCATCTTCGGCGTGCTGATCTGGAACGCCTGCGCGCTGGCCGCTTTCACCTACACTAGCGCCAATATCTGGGCTGCCGCCATCAACCTGTTTGCCATCGGCGCCGGCATCGCCATCGGCCCTGCGGTACAGACCCGGCTGATGGACGTCGCCGGCGACGCGCAGACCGTGGCCGCCGCACTGAACCACTCCGCCTTCAATATCGCCAATGCCCTGGGTGCATGGGCCGGCGGCATGGCGATCGCCATGGGCCTGGGCCTGCGCTCCACCGGCTGGGTAGGCGCGGCGCTGGCGCTGGGCGGTGTTGTGGTGCTGGGTGTTTCCGTGGCGATTGAAAAGCGGGATGGCGGTGTGGGTGGCGTGGTGCCTGCGTCTGCCTGAAAAATTTATTAGAAATTTATTTAGCGCGCCTTATGGCCTTAGACAGCAGCGCGTTCCAGCACTTCATCTGCCCATTGATTCAAACTCTTGCCGGCGGCCTGGGCTGCAATTGCCGCAGCCGCATGCACTTCCGGGCGGATGCGCAGCATCAATTTTCCCGAGGCCGGTTTTTCAGGCGCGCGCCCTGTCTCCTTGCAATCTGCAAGGTAATGCATGACCGCACTGTGAAATTCCGCCGTCAAACCTTTGACGGTATCTGCGTGAAAACTAATGACATCGGCAACACCGAGAACTCGGCCAACGAAGATTTCATCCCGGGGGTCGAAATCAATGCGGGCGGTATAGCCTTTGTAGGTCATCGTATTATTCATGGCTTGATTCCTTGTAACGCCAATAGCTCGCGAACCTCTTCCACCTGGTAACGCTTGGCTTCCTTGCCAGGATGGGGTCGATGGGGATACAGCCGCTTGCCATTCAGTTCAAACACTACCCTCGAACCTTCGCTTTCACGCACCTCCCCACCTAAATGTCTGATCAAAGCTTCGATGTCGGCAAACACAATTCCGGCCGAAGTCGGCTTGGCGAAAATAGCCTGTAAGGTTTTTTGGTGTTTTGCCTTCATCTTTTCATGATATCACATTCTGATATCACGAACCAAAAAGTAAATAGTAGGCACAGAAAATGCCGATTATTAATTACCCCTGTCTCGGCCCATTTTCCAGGCATTGTTGTCCCATGGCCCACTCCTCATTGGTCCTTTCTTAAGTCCCCTCCGCAACCCCTTTCAAATGCTCCTTCTGCCCTTCCAGCCAGCGCAATGAACCCGGTGTCGTCAGCAGTTCTCCGGTTTCCAGCAAGGTCTTGATACCGGACAGCAGCATCGGCCAGCCACCGTACAACTGGTTATTGGCGCCTTCGCGCAACTGGTCATGCGTGACTTTCAGCAGGCAGGAATCGGCAATCTGCGTGATCTCCCAGGTCACCCGCGACGTACCCTCGCTCTTCACATCCTCACCCCATAGTGCGCGATAGCTTTGCACCAGCTTGCGCGGCGGGTCCACTTCCAGGTTCTCGCCTTCCAGGATCAGGTTGTCGCCGCCATACCCCTCATAGCGTGACCCCGGCGTCCAGTCCGACCTGACGACCGCGCCGAAATTGTATTTGCGCCGCATCTCAGTATCGGTAATCGCCTGCCACAGGCGCTCCGGCGTGGTCTTGATATAGATTTCAAACACTTTTTCCATCATCTTCTCCTCAGGCGTGCTTTCCAGATCATGTTTCAGGCCGCTCAGCGCCGCGGCCCAAGGCTCGGTAAATTTGCTGACCCAGCGGTCATGGATGAGCCGGATCGGCACTGCATTCAGGAAATGCAGCTTCTCCCGGCCGCGCCGCTGCGTCACCACCAGGCCCGCCTCTTCCAGCAGCTTCAGGTGTTTCATGACGCCGAAGCGTGTCATCTCCAGTGGCTGCTGCAATTCGCCCAGCGTCTGCCCGTCTTTTTTAAACAGCGCATCCAGCAGGCTGCGGCGCGTGGGGTCTGCCAGTGCTTTGAAAAGTTCATCCATGAAAAACACTATAGGTGACCATATAGTCACCTGTCAAGATCGGCTTTTCGCGATTATTACCCGGATAAATATTGACACTTTATTTTTACCCGGATATTATTAGTGCAGATAAAAATGAAAGCCCCGTCATGAACACACCTGCCAAGAACACACTTGCCACACATACCTACACTGCCTTCAACGGCCATCAACTGCTGGCCTCCGGCACGCTGCCCGCCGCTGCACTGGCTTTCAAGCACGCGCTGGAAACCGGCGCCACCGGCCCTGTGCTGCTGTTCGATAACCGCAACGGCCGTTCCATCGACGTGGATACGCGCGGCAGCGATGACGATGTGTTGGCGCGATTAGGCGAAGAGACCCGGCAGGAACACGCTGCAAGTGCAGCGGCAACGGAACCCGCCGCTGAAGAACCGCGCGGCCGCGGCCGCCCCAAGCTGGGCGTAGTGCCGCGCGAAGTAACGCTGCTGCCGCGCCACTGGGACTGGCTGGCCGCGCAGCCCGGCGGCGCATCTGTCGCGCTGCGCAAGCTGGTGGAAGAAGCCCGCCGCGCGCAGGGCGACAAAGACAATACCCGCAAGGCGCAAGAACGCAGCTACCACTTCATGTCTGCCATGGCCGGCGACCTGCCTGGTTTTGAAGACGCCAGCCGCGCACTGTTCGCCGGTGACCACGCCAGGCTGGCACATCTGGCCGCAGTCTGGCCGGAGGACGTGCGCGCGCACACGCTGTGGCTGGCCGGCAGCGACCTGGAAGCGCCGCATGGATAGATAAGCGCGCTTCAGCTGCATTTTTTCGGCGGTACGGACCGCCGTTTTTAACTAGCAATCTCTACGTTTATTTACCCTGAACCGGGCGGTCCGCCGCACCGGAGGGGCTCCCTTTTTCTCAAGGAAACCAATATGAAAACCAGCACGGCCATGCCCTCCTCCATAGCGTCAATACCCGCCCGGCATCCGCCGCCTGCACCGCCTTTGTGGAAGACCTATCTGTCCATCCTGATACCGATGGTGCTGACCAATTTCCTGCAAGCCGCGTCCGGCACCTTCAACGGCATCTACATCGGCCAGTTGCTTGGCGTGGATGCGGTTGCCGCCGTATCGGCCTTTTTCCCGGTGTTTTTCTTTTTTCTTGCCATCATCATCGGCCTCAGTGCCGGCGCCACCGTACTGGCGGCGCATGCCTGGGGCGCGCAGGATGCTGCCAGAGCCAGGGCCATCGCCGGCACTGCGCTGGCCCTGATGCTATGCGTGGGCCTCACGACTGCCGCACTCGGCTATGCATTCGCGCCGTGGCTGATGCTCGCACTCGGCACGCCCGACAGGATACTGGCAGACGCCGTGCTCTATGCCAGGCTGGCGCTGCTGGGCACGCCGCTGACCTTTCTGCTATGGCTGACGACCTCCATGAGCCGCGGCGTCGACGATGCCGTCACTCCGTTAAAAACCCTGGCACTGGCGACCGTAATTTCGCTGGCCAGCACGCCCGCGCTGATACAGGGCTGGTGGATACTGCCGCAACTGGGCGTGGCCGGTGCGGCCGTCTCCAACATGCTGGCCTTTGCACTCGCCATGGCCTGGATGTTCTGGCACTGGCGGCGCAAGGCCCACCCGCTGGCGCCGGACGCTGCGTTGCTGCGCCTGATCCGCATCGATCCCGCTATCGCCAAAAAAATCCTGACCATAGGCGTGCCTGCATCGCTGCAGA
Source organism: Undibacterium sp. TJN25 (assembly GCF_049339885.1). Lineage (NCBI taxonomy): Bacteria > Pseudomonadati > Pseudomonadota > Betaproteobacteria > Burkholderiales > Oxalobacteraceae > Undibacterium > Undibacterium sp. TJN25. The sequence goes on from NZ_JBMPPM010000007.1 coordinate 63,029, forward strand.
TGCTGACAATGGCAGTGGCGGAGATCGTGCTGCTGCGGCTCGTCAACCAACACGGGCCGGATGCAACAGCAGCCTATGGCGCCGTCAACCAGGTCATGAGCTGGATACAGCTACCGGCGATGTCGCTGGGGATCACTGCCTCCATCCTGGCCTCGCACGCCATCGGTGCCGGGCGTAGTCACCGCCTGCCCGCCATCGCCCATACCGGCCTGCGGCTGAACCTGGTGGTCACTGGCGCCTTCGTCGCTGCCGCCTACCTGCTGGCGCCGCTGGTAGTAGGGCTGTTTCTCACGCAGGCGCCGGTGGTTGCGCTGGCGCTGAACCTGCTGCACATCGTCGCGTGGAGCGTGCTGGCGCTGGGCATGGGCAATGTGCTGGTCGGCGTCATGCGCGCCAGCGGCACGGTGTTCGGCCCCATGGTGCTGGGCATGTTTGCCATTATGTGCATAGAAGTGCCGGCAGCTTACTGGCTGGACGGAAAAATAGGTATCACTGGCATCTGGTGGGCCTACGCGCTGGCATTTATCTCCATGCTGGTGCTGTACTCGGCGTATTACCGGCTGGTATGGCGGCGAGATGTGCAGCCCATGGCGTGATGCAACGGGATAAAAAGAAAGCAGCCTGGAGGCAGCATGGCCGAAAGCGCAGGCATCCCCTCTCCAAAAAAGAGAAAAGTAGCCTGGATGGAGCGGAGCGCAATCCGGGAGCAAACCAGGGTAGCTGAAAATGGCCGGAGCATGACACGTCCAGAATGATCGGGGCTGAGAGGCTCGTTCCACAAACCGCTTCCCCCTCTCCCGCGTGCGGGAGAGGGCTAGGGTGAGGGGCGTCAATCTGGGGCAAAAGTTTTTTAGGACAGCGAATCTCCGGTTTTTATCGACGCAGGAATTCGAAAAGATTCAGCGTAATTTAATCCCCCCTCACCCCAACCCTCTCCCGCACGCGGGAGAGGGGACCGTATTCTCCAAAAAAAGAGGAAAGTAGCCTGGATGGAGCGTAGCGCAATCCGGGAGCAAACCAGGGTAGCTGAAAAATGGCGAGAGCATGACACGTCCAGAATGATCGGAAGCTGATAGGCCCCTTCCACGAGCCATGCCCCGGATTGCGCTACGCTCCATCCAGGCTACGAGGCTACTGTGGGGCATCCCCTCCCGCGTGCGGGAGAGGGCCAGTCCGCAGGGTGCAATAGCGCAGCGTATTGCACCCTACGAAAATACTGTAGGGCTTGCGGTCACGCGTTCCTCCTCACATCAAAAAGCAAACCCGCCGCTGCAAAATTCCACACCGCATGCAAGCCGAAAATCACCATCAGGCTAACCGGAGCCAGGCTGATTTGCGCAAGCAACAAGAATAGAGCGGGCAGCAAACCTGCAAGCATGCCCAAGCCCGCGCACCAGGCATACCAGCGCGTCGGGCGCTCGCCTGCGTACAGCGCCCACGCCCACGCGATGAGCGCGGCGCACATCGCCAGCAGGCCGGCCTTGCTCAGCACCTGGATGAGATCGCTGATTGCGTTCAGCACAACATGGACGCTCGCTATATCCACTGCCGACGCATTGCTGAATTGCCGCGCCAGTTGCGGCGTGACAAAGCCGTCCAGCAGCATCGCCCCCACCATTGCGCAGTAACCCAGCACGTAAGCGGCTCTGGCGAATGAGACCGGTGCGCGGCGTGCGCCCAGCACATCGCTGAAAACGCTAAAACCACAGGCCAATATCCCCAGCAAGGCGATGAGCCCGCCATGCACCAGCCCGTCCATCTGCTGCTGGGCAGCAATCTGTATCAGCATGTCCTGCACCGACGACGGGTGGCTGACCACCGGGTGGTGCGACAGCGCCACCAATACCAGGGCGGTGACACCGGCAATGGCTAGCGCTGCAACGCGGCGCTGCGATGAAAACGATGAGGCGGCTTGTGTAGTCATGTGAGTCCTTTACTTTTTAGATGGAATACGAGAACTCATTTCTTAAATAGGAGCGAGTGCGAACGAGTCCATTTGGGATGCAGTGCGAGGCGTGTTGCGACACAAAGACCGGCCGTCTTTGCTAGCGGCACAACGCTGCAATGCGCCCAAATGGGCCGTTCCCGTAGGATTTGCCTCTCACTCCTATTTATGAAATGAGTTCTCTAGTAATATCAGACACGCAGGAAAAGTTGGCAGGCGCTTGCGCCGCTTTCTCCGATAGCAGACAAAAGCACCGGGATGTCCGGCAAAAACACGTCAACAATACGGCAACAAACACACATCAAAAGAGAAACCCGCATGCTCGCCGAAAAACTCGACCGCCGGTCACAAAAGACGCGCTCCGCACTGCACGCGGCCTTTGTGGAGCTGGTGCTGGACCAGGGATATGATGCGCTGAAAATCGGCAGTGTTGCCGAGCGCGCCAATGTCGGCCGTTCCACCTTTTACGAACACTACCGCACCAAGCAGGATCTGTTAAAGGCCAGCATCAGCCAGCCGTTTTCCATCCTGGCTGACCTGGCGCTGCCGGCTTTGCCGGTGGGAGGCGTGGAGGATCTACTGCAGCACTTCCGGCAAAACCAGCAGGTCGCGCGCGTGCTGCTGGGCTCGCCGACCAGGCCGTTGCTGGCGAATACACTGGCCGGCCTGATTGCTGCGCGGCTGGCGCAGGCGCCTGTCTTGCGTCCGCTGGCGCCGCTGGAACTCATCGCCAGGCAGATCGCGGATTCACAGCTGGCATTGGTAGAAAGCTGGGTCATTGGCCGGCCCGCATGCAGTATTGAAGCGGCGACAGCGGCGCTGATACAGGGCACGCGCGCGCTGGCGAGTGCCCTGGCAGGCCTGGCCGCGGACTAGCCGGCGAAAAAAACCAATTCGCGGGGTGCAATACGCTGCATTATCGCCCCCGGCAAAAACAATGCAGCTACTGCCCGCAAGAGAAAAAAAGAAAAAACTCAGTCGTAAAACGCGGGCGCATAGCGCTGGCTGCGGCTCTGGCGCATTTCATGGTTGATCCATAGCTGCGCATGTTCGCGGGCCAGGATGTCGCTGATCTTGCGCATGGACGCACGCGTGGCATCGGCGTCCGCATTCTGGCTCGGCACCCATTGATGTTCCCAGCTTTGCTGGAAATGCACCGCATCGCCGCTCAGCACCACGGCGCCGGTCGTTGCCAGTTGCACCAGCAGCGACTGGTGGCCGCGCGTATGCCCCGGCGTGGACAGTATCACCACGCTGCCGTCGCCGAACACATCATAGTCGCCATTCAGCTGTTTGGCCGGATGCGCCGGCAAGAAGCGCGGGCCGCCGTCCAGTGCCGGCCAGGTGTATTCCGCCGCCTGCACCAGCAATGTCGCCTTGGGAAACAGCTCTACGTTGCCGGTATGGTCCGGGTGCGAATGGGACAGCGCCAGCCATTGGATGTCGGAAGGTTTCAAGCCCAGCTGCGCAATCTCATCGGCCAGCCTGGCCTTACGGAACCAGGTCGTCTTGATCTGCTCTATGCGCGTTCCTTCAGGGTGGTCCGCAACGCTGTCGGCCAGGCCGGTGTCAAACAGCAGCCATTCGCTGCCGTGCCGGATCAGGTAGCAGTTCTCCGACATGTCCACCTTCTTGCCCACATTCTCGCCCGGCGTCCACAGCGACTGGTCGTCCGCATGGCCTTCGCCGCAATCGAGCACATACAATCTGTCTGCCGTTGTTGCAGCCTGCACAGCGCCGCCAGCGCAGCACAGCGCAAGCGCCAGTAGTGGTATCAGTTTCATCCGTTTTCTCCTGTGATCTTTCGTCTGTTTTTACCTGGGCGCCCGGACTCAGGTATTCTTTTCAGTTCTTCTTTTCAATTTTTCTTCAGGCCTTCTTCAGCTGGTTTGGATCCACCGGCAGCTTCCGCAGGCGCTTGCCGGTCGCTGCGTAGATAGCGTTGGTCACCGCAGGCGCCAGCGCCGAGGTGCCGGGTTCACCCATGCCACCCGGCGCTTCCGTGCTGGCGACGACATACGTTTCTATCAGCGGCGCTTCGTCCATGCGCACTACCCGCACATCATGGAAGTTGGATTGTTCGATGCGTCCATCCTTCAAGGTTGCCTCACCATACAGCGCGGCAGAAATGCCGAAGATGACGGCGCCCTGCAACTGGGCCTGTACGGTATCGGGATTGACGATGACACCGGCATCGACTGCACATACTACACGCCTGACCGAGACATTGCCCTCGTCGGACACGGCGACATCCGCCACCAGCGCCAGATAGCTGCCGAAGGCAAATTGCAGCGACACGCCACGCCCCTGCCCCGCCGGCAGCACCTTGCCCCAGCCGGCTTTTTCTGCCGCCAGCGTCAGCACTGCCCTTGCGCGTGGATTCTTGTCCAGCAAGGCCATGCGGTAAGCCACCGGGTCTTGCCCAGCCGCCGCAGCCAGCTCGTCGATAAAGCTTTCCACGACAAAGATGTTATGCGTGGGGCCGACGCCGCGCCAGAATGCCGTCGGCACCGGCGGCTCATGGTTGACGTAATCCACCAGGATATTGGGCAGCGCATACGGCGGCGATGCCGCGCCGTCTATCGTCTCCGGGTCAAAGCCCTTGTTATAGGCCGGCGGCAGCCAGCGCTTGAGGATGGAAGAGCCGGTAATACGGTGGTGCCACGCCACGGGCATGCCCTCAGCATCCAGCCCGGCGCTGATGCGGTCGTAAAAATAGGGTCGATACATATCGTGCTGCACGTCTTCTTCCCGGGTCCAGATGATCTTGACCGGGCCTTCCACCTGCCTCGCGATCTGCACGGCGCGCGTTACGCTGTCAAACTCCAGGCGTCGGCCGAAGCCGCCTCCCAGCAAGTGGTTGTGCACGATCACTTTCTCCAGCGGCAGGCCGGTGACGGCCGCCGCCGCAGACTGCGCACGCGAGATGACCTGGGTGCCAACCCAGATTTCGCAGCTGTCCTTGCGCACGTGCACGGTGCAGTTCAACGGCTCCATCGCCGCATGGATCAGGAAGGGCACCTGGTACACCGCCTCATGCCGCGTCGCAGCCGCGGCCATCGCCGCGGCGTTATCGCCCTCGTTGCGCGCCACCGCGCCCGGCCGGCTGGACGCCTCGCGCATGGAATTGACGATGTCCGCCGTGCTCAGTTTTGCATTCGGGCCCTCATCCCATTCAATGGCCAGCGCCGCCAGGCCCTTCTTTGCCGCGCCCATATGGTCGGCGACCACTGCCACGCAGTCCTCCAGCCGCACGATCTGGCGCACGCCGCGCACGGCCCTGGCCTTGCTGTCGTCCACGCTGCGCAGGCGTCCGCCAAATACCGGCGACTGCGCCAGCGTGGCGACCTTCATGCCCGGCAGCCGGACATCAATGCCGTACATTGCCGTGCCGTTGACCTTGGCCGGCGCATCCAGCCGCTTGACAGGCGTGCCCACCAGCTTCAACTGGTCCAGCGGCTTCAGTACAAGCTTCTGCGGATCCGGCGCAGCCAGGCGGGCCGCGTCGCCTGCGAGCGCGCCGTATTTGAGCCTGCGGCCGCTGGGCCCATGGATAACCTCGCCCAGCTCCGCGCGGCAGGATGCAGCATCGACCTTCCAGCGCTGAGCCGCGGCCTCCACCAGCAAGACCCGTGCGGCCGCACCGGCGCGCCGCATAGGCTCAAACGCCGCGCGTATCGTCGTGGAGCCGCCTGTCACCTGAAAACCCAGCCGGGGGTTCATGTACAGTTTGTCGCTCGGCGGCGCATGCTCCAGCCGCACCGATCTGATATCAATTTCCAGTTCTTCGGCAATCAGCATGGGGATGGAGGTATAAGGGCCCTGCCCCATTTCAATGTAAGCCATGGTCACCGTCACCTGGCCGTCCGGGGCAATGCGCACAAAAGCATTGGGTATGAACGCACCGTCGGCAACGGATGCTGCCTCGGGCGTGGGTGTGGATGCAGATGCAGATGCGGCAAATGCATTGAAGCCGACGCCAATCAGCAGGCCGCCTCCTGCAGCCAGGCTCACGCTCAGGAAATTACGGCGTGATTTGTCGGGGCCAGCTTCCGGCGAAAAAGCAGGTCGGGCAAGGCGCTCAAGCCGGTCGAAAATCATGCGGGCTCCTTCATGGAAGTGGCGCCAAGAGCAGCAGCGGCATGCTTGATGCCGGCGCGTATGCGCAGATACGTGCCGCAGCGGCAGATATTGCCGCTCATTGCGGCGTCAATGTCGGCATCGCTGGGCGCAGGGTTCTGCGCCAACAGCGCCGCCGCCGACATCAGCTGGCCGGACTGGCAGTAGCCGCATTGCACCACGTCCAAGTCCAGCCAGGCCTTTTGCAGCGCCGCGCCGGCACGGGTGCCGGCCAGGGACTCTATGGTGTCCACTTTCGCGCCGCTGACCGATTCCACGGTGGTGATGCAGGAACGTGTCGCCACTCCGTCCACATGCACGGTACAGGCGCCGCACAGGCCCAGGCCGCAGCCAAACTTGGTGCCGGTCATGCCCAGCACATCACGCAATACCCATAATACCGGCGTATCGCCATCCACATCCACCCGCCGCTCTACTCCATCAACTGTCAACATACTGGCATCCCTCGCAGTTTCAATATTTTCCTGAAAAATATGATCACCGATTGCCGTTTTGAGAAAATGTCATATAGCCCTCGTTTTAAGACAACATGGCGGCGGGCCGGAAACGGCCCCGGCCGAGGAACGCCGGGGAAAGATCAGAAAAATGTCGGGGCTGGGCAAGGACGTGGCCCGAACAAGGCCGGACAAGGCCGGAACAAGGTCGGAACAAGGCAAGACAGGCGGGATATCGGCGGAAAATGCCGGGCGCGCGCCGCCAGGGTGTATGATGAACTTCGCCCACTCACCGAAAGCCACCATGCCGACCTATGCAGCGTCTTATAAAATTGTCGGCGATCCTGACCGCAAGCGCATCACCTTCCAGGCCGACCACCCGCCTTCCGACTACGAACTGCTGCGCATCATCGTCAAAACCATCCATCCGGACGAGATCGGTGTACATATCAATGCCGAGCTGATGAAGAAATATGCGATAGAAAATATCGCCTATGAACGCGAAGTGCCTGCCGGCCAATTGTAATTGCAAGCCGCACTCATCTTTCGCGCAAAAAAAATCCCCGGCACCATTAAAGTGCCGGGGATTTTTTTCGATGCTACGGAATAGACTACTGCCCCGATACGTAGGGTGCAATAGCGCAGCGTATTGCACCGCATTTAGTCCGAATAATAAGCAAACGTTGTCCGGCGGGTTCGGTGCAATATACGCTTTGCTATTGCACCCTACTAGAATGCATGCTCGCAATAACTTCTTAGTGCCCCATCATCTTCTGCTTCCGCTCATGCCTTTGCTGCGCCTCTATGGTCAGCGTGGCAGTGGGCCTGGCCAGCAGGCGGCGCACGCCTATCGGCTCGCCGGTGGCTTCGCACCAGCCGTAATCGCCTTCGTCTATGCTGGCGATGGATTGCTGCACTTTTTTCAGCAGCTTGCGCTCGCGGTCGCGGGTACGCAGTTCCAGGGAATGCTCTTCCTCCACCGTGGCGCGGTCTGCCGGGTCGGACACCAGTTCGTTCTCGCGCAAGTGCTCGGACGTTTCATTGGCATTGCGGATCAGGTCCTGTTCTATTTCCTGCAGCCGCGATTTGAAGAAGGCCAGCTGCGCCGCATTCATGTAATCCTTGTCGCCCATGGCCAGGATATCCTGCTCGCTCAGCGGCCGGAAAGCAGAGGCGGCGTTGCCGGCTTTTGCCGAGGCTGTTTTTGTGTTTGTACGCGTAGCGTCCATGATATCGACTCCAGATAATGTGAGGTTCAGGTATTTCCGGCGCGCCGTATGCCTTTATTCAAGGCCTATCCTGCTGGCCTGTCTTGCAGTATAGGCCTTGCGGGCTGCGATTGCCGGTAATTCGGTGGAGCAGACTATAGCAAGCACGCCATACAAATTCCACAAGCCGATAGCGGGAACACTTGTCAGCAGTTTCCTACGCACCGAAAGCAAGAGCATTCGCAGCGCGCGGCAAGCATTTTCATTTTTCCGGCCTCGTAGGATTGCAAAGTCAAAATTTGTAGGATTGGGACTACACACGATGCCACGCCCTTATTTTTATTAAGTTTCACGAGATTTGCCCTTTACGGCAAACTGTTGTGCAAGGGCAGCCCCCCTGTAATTACCTGTTGGCGCGCCCTGCCTTGATGTTATATTGATCAGCTAATCAAAACAGAAGTTCTGTCGAAACTTTTATCGCTCATTAAAGGGAATTCAATGCCAACCTCCACTGCCGGCAACATCAGCGACCTGATCCGTACTAACGAAGAACAAATCCGCGAAGAGTGGGTACAGAATCTGAAGGGCAATGCCACGCGCGGCGATGCCGATGGCAACGAGGTTCGCCGCCAGTGTTCGCAATTTCTGACCGTACTCAGCACCGCAGCGCAAAATGATCCTGCAGGCAACCTCAATACCGCTGCCTGGGACGAAACACGCCATGTGCTGGCAGACATGTCCGCCAGCCGCGCCAAGCAAGGCGCCAGCCCGGGAGAGACGGCAATGTTTGTCTTTTCACTGAAGCAAGTGCTGTTTGACCGCCTGGTGGCCGACTTCAAGGAAGACCCGGCTGTGATTGCCGCCTCCACGCTGAAAATTACCGCCGTACTGGACAAGCTGGGCCTGTTCACGATGGAAGCCTTCCAGAAAACCCGCGACCAGATCATTGTGCGCCAGCAGCAGGAGCTGCTGGAGTTGTCCACGCCAGTCGTCAAGCTATGGGAAAACGTGCTGGCGCTGCCGCTGATCGGCACGCTGGACAGCGCCCGCACCCAGGTCGTCATGGAAAGCCTGCTGCAAAAGATCGTGGAAACCGGCGCGGCGATCGCCATCATCGACATCACCGGCGTGCCCACCGTGGATACGCTGGTGGCCCAGCATCTGATGAAAACCATTGCCGCCGCCCGCCTGATGGGTGCCGACTGCATCATCAGCGGCATACGCCCGCAGATTGCGCAAACCATCGTCCACCTGGGTGTCAACCTGGAAGACGTGGTCACCAAGGCAACGCTGGCAGATGCCTTCCTGGTGGCGCTCAAGCGCACCGGCGCTTCCATCATCAACACCAAGGAATAAGCCACAATGGAACGCATACCTATTTTGAGGATGGGAGATCTGCTGCTCGTCACCATCCAGGTCGATATGCATGACAGGCTGGCCATGACACTGCAGGACGACCTCACCGCGCGCATCGTGTCGGACAACGCCAAGGGCGTGCTGATCGATATTTCGGCGCTGGACCTGGTGGATTCCTTCATCGGCCGCATGATCAGCAATACGGCTGCCATGGCGCGCGTGCTGGATGCACGCACCGTCGTGGTCGGCATGCAGCCTGCCGTGGCCATCACGCTGGTGGAACTGGGCTTGACGCTGACAGGCGTCATGACGGCATTGAACGTGGAAAAAGGGATGACGCTGCTGGGGAAAAAATTCTCTTGAACCCTTTCACTCCCCCTCCTGAAGACTCTTTTGCATACAGGGCGCTGGCAGCGCGCAGCAGGACAACGACGCCGACATTGGTTCTGCCGCTGCGCTCTGACGAACATGTCGTTGCTGTCAGAAAAATGGTTCGAGAAAAAGCGCTCGCCCTCAAGCTGAGCCTGGTGGACCAGACCAAGCTCGTCACCGCTTCCAGCGAGCTGGCCCGCAACACCATTAAATACGGCGGCGGCGGGGATGTATTTGTAGCAGAACTGTCTGACGGAGCCGGCCATGGAATCCAGTTCATGTTTATAGACGAAGGGCCTGGAATAGAAAATGTTAGCAAGGCACTGGAAGACGGCTATACCTCCGGCGGCGGTCTTGGGCTTGGCCTGGGCGGCTCCAAAAGACTGGTCGATGAATTCGACATCTATACCCGATTCGGAGAAGGAACCGCTGTCACAATTTCCAAGTGGAAACGATGAATAGCTCCTTATTAGAACAACGGCATTTCGACATCGCCCATGCCAGCGAAGTTTCCGCTGCGCGCCGCTTCGGCCAGCAGTTGGCCGAGTCTTTGCAACTGGACGATATACGAGCCGGCCGCCTGGCCATCCTGGTGACCGAGCTGGCAACGAATATGCTCAAGCATGCACAGGGAGGCCGGCTGATTGTCTCCCAGGCCAGGATAAACGGGCTCGATGCCATTGAACTGCTGGCGCTGGACAAGGGACCTGGCATCGCCAACCTGGATTTTTCCTTCCTCGACGGAAACTCCAGCACCGGCACTTCCGGCAACGGCCTGGGCGCATTGCGCCGGCTGTCCGATGAATTTGATGTGTACACTGCCGCCGGCAAAGGCACGGCGTTTTTTGTGCGCGTTTGGCAAACAGCGCCAAAAGCCGGCCAGGAAGGCGGTATCCAGAGCGGCGCCATCTGCGTGCCCATGCACGGCGAGGATGTGTGCGGCGATGCCTGGGCAATTGCCGGCGAAAGAACACAAGGAGAGCAGGCAGAGCAATTTTCCGTCATGGTGTCGGACGGCCTGGGCCACGGCCCGGATGCGGCCGCGGCATCTGCCGCCGCCCTTGCGGTCTTGAGAGATCGTCCCGGCGACAGCTGCGAAGACCTGGTCAAAGGGGCGCATACTGCACTGCGTGCCACCCGTGGCGCAGCGCTGGCGGTGGCGAAGATCAATCTGGCGGACTCCACGCTGACATTTGCCGGCATAGGCAATATCAGCGCCCATGTCATTGATGGGGATTCCAGGAGGCAGATCATGTCGCATAACGGCATCGTCGGCAACAACGTACGGAAGATACAGGAGTTTGTGCTGCCGTTTCCACCGCGCGCGCTGTGTATCCTGCATTCGGACGGCATCAACACTCAGTGGGGTATCGAACGCTATCCGGGGCTGGCCTTTTGCCACCCGGCACTCATCGCAGGCATATTGCTGCGCGATTTTGAACGCGGCAGGGATGACGTCACGGCGCTTGTCATCCGCAACCTTGGATAGGATTAAATTCATTCAGCATGCAAATCAGAATACTTACCGTCGGCATCAACAGTGAGCAAGATGTAGTCACTGTGCGGCAGCGCGCGCGGGAAATTTCTGGGCGGCTGGGTTTCGGCTTGCAGGACCAGGTGCGGGTTGCCACGGCTGTATCGGAAGTGGCGCGGGACTCTTATTTGAAAGTGGGTGGCGCGCGGGCGACCTTCGCGTTCGAGCAAGCCGGCACAATCCGCCAGCTGGTGGTGTCGGTGCGGGACAATGGCAGCGGCTACCGCGCGCCGTCCGCTCAGCAGGACACCCTGCCCGGTTTCCCGGTGAATCTTTCGCTGACGAATGCCGCCGTTGAAAATCCGGCGATCGTGGCGGCGCACCGCCTGATGGATGTCTGCACCTCATTGGAAGAGCCGGGCGCCGGCACGGTGGTCGTGCTGCGTAAAAACCTGGCTGCCTCCATGGTAGTGGATATCGACAAGATTGCCTCACTGGGCTCACGCCTTGCAGACACGCCGGCTTCTTCCACCTTCGCGGAAATCCAGCAGCAAAACCAGGAGCTGGCAGCGACGCTGGCCGAACTGCGTGAACGCCAGGACGACCTGATGTCGCTCACCAAGGAGCTGGAAGACACTAACCGAGGCGTACTCGCGCTGTATGCGGAGATAGAAGAAAAAGCGGAGCGGCTGCGCGAGGCGGATGAAACCAAGTCGCGCTTCCTTTCCAACACCAGCCACGAGCTGCGCACGCCGCTGGGCTCCATCCGGGCGATTGCCCAGATACTGCTGGACAGGATGGATGGCGAACTCACGCTTGAGCAGGAGCGGCAGGTGCAGTTTATTGCCGGCGCTGCGAACAACCTCTCCGATCTCGTCAACGATCTGCTGGATCTGGCAAAGATCGAGGCCGGCAAGGAAGACGTGCAGTGCGCGGATATTCACATTGAAGAGTTGTTCAGCGCGCTCAAGGGCATGCTGCGTCCGCTAAAGGTCAACCCCGATGTGGAACTGGTATTTTCAGACGCTCAGCTGCTGCCGCCTTTTTTATCGGACGAGGGCAAGGTGGCGCAGATATTGCGCAATTTCATTTCCAACGCGCTCAAATTTACCGAGCACGGCAGCGTGCGTGTCAGCGCTGTGGTTAACCATGCAGAGGCTACGATCTGCTTCTATGTGGTGGACACCGGCATCGGCATCGCGCCGGACGATTTTTCGCTGGTCTTTGAAGAATTTGGCCAGGTCGAACATCCGATACAGGGCCGCGTGAAAGGTACTGGCCTGGGCTTGCCGTTGTGCCGCAAGCTCGCCAGGCTGTTGCAGGGAGAAGTAAAATTGACCAGTACCGTAGGTGTAGGATCGATATTCAGCCTGATATTGCCGCTCAGCTATAAGAATCAGGCTGTATGACTTACGAAACAAACGCGAAGACAAACGCGGATTCGGCGCAAACGCGGCGCAAGACCAGCAGCGGTGCCGCCGATGAACAATATTTTTGGACCAGGGTCTGTACCCAGTCCGGTGAAGGCTAATGATGAATCCTCCTCCTACTATCGTAATTCTGAACGTGGACGATGAGCATGGCGCCCGCTACGCAAAAACACGCGTGCTGCAGAACGCCGGGTTCACGGTGATAGAAGCCGTTAACGGCACGCAGGCGCTGGAAATGGTTCAAAGCCACGACCCGGACCTGGTGCTGCTGGACGTCAGGCTGCCCGACATCAACGGGCTGGAGGTATGCCGCCGCATCAAGTCCGACCCTGCCTCCGCCGCCGTGCTGATCCTGCAGACCTCCGCCGCGCTGACGCAGCGTGAAGACCGCATACGCGGGCTGGAAGGCGGCGCAGACAATTACCTGGTGACGCCGCTGGAAGCCGACGAACTGGTCGCCAACGTGCGGGCGCTGCTGCGGCTGCGCAGCACGCAAAAGCAGCTAAGGGATAGCGAAGAACGTTTCCGCCAGTTTGCCGAGAACATCGCCGACGTGTTCTGGATGCTGGATGCGCAAGACTCCAGCGTACTGTATGTGAGCCCCGCGTACGAAAGCATGTGGGAAAGCTCCACCGAAAAACTGCTGGCGGAAAAAGACGACTGGCTCGCTAGCGTGCACGCGGAGGACCGCGAGCGCGTGGCCGACCGTTTTGCCGGCTTGGTCAATGAAGAATTGTACGACGAAGAATTTCGCTTGCAGCTCAGCGAAGGCCGCATGCGCTGGGTGCGCGACCGCGCCTTCCCGGTGCGCAATGCGCGCGACGAGGTGTACCGCATCGCCCGTATCACCAGCGACATTTCCAACCTGAAGGAAATGGAAGCCTTGCTGCGGGCTGCAGACAGCAACAAGGATGAATTCCTGGCCACGCTGGCCCATGAGTTGCGCAACCCACTCGGACCCATCCGCAATGCCGTCGCACTGATGGACAAGTCCGGCGATGGGCAGCCTGAAGTGCAGCAGAAATCGCGCGACATCATCCGCCGTCAGGTGGACCATCTCGCCCACCTGGTAGACGACCTGCTGGACGTGGCGCGCATCTCGCGCGGCAAGATCGCGCTGCGTCTGGCCGACGTCAACCTCACTGCGCTGGTCGCGTCGGCGGCGGACTCTTCCAGCAGCATCCTGCAAGGCAGGAACCTGACGTGGAGTGTCAATGTGCCTGAATCCTCGGTCTGGGTGTCCGGAGACGGCGTGCGCCTGGCGCAATCCGTCGGCAACCTGATCCATAATGCGGCAAAATTTACGCCTTCAGGCGGGCATGTGGATATCGGCCTGGACATCGCCGAACCCATGGCCACCATCACTGTCCGCGACAACGGCATCGGCATTGCACCGGAAAACCTGACGCAGATCTTCGACATGTTCGTGCAAAGCGGGCCGGCGCCGGACAAGGCTTCCGAAGGCCTGGGCATAGGCCTGTCGCTGGCCTCACGGCTGATCAGCATGCATGGCGGCAGCATCCACGCCAGCAGCGCCGGCATCAACCAGGGCAGCACATTTTCCATCCAGCTGCCCATCCTGCGCGTGGACCAGAGCCCGCAGGCTGCCGACACGCCCGCCGCACTGCAAAGCGCCGGCAAGGATGTGCTGAGAATACTGGTGGTGGACGATAACCAGGACGCCGTTGAAATGCTGTCCATGCTGCTCGCTGCGCTGGGCCACATAACCTTTACCGCCCGCGATTCCGCCTCCGCCATCGACGGCGCCTTGCAGCACCTGCCGGACGTCATCATCCTCGACATCGGCCTGCCTGTGGTGGACGGTTACCAGACAGCCCGGCTGCTACGCGAACAGCCCGCACTGGCCGCCACCCGCCTGATCGCCCTCACCGGCTACGGCTCGCAGCAAGACCGCGACAAGGCGCGCGAAGCCGGCTTCGACGCTCACATCGCCAAACCCGCTGAGCTGGACCACCTGCTGGAAGCACTCGCCCCTTCGCTGGCGCAAAAGCTGTAGAAAGAACAAACACCGTGTTCGCCTTCTCCAAAAAAAGGAGAACGGTAGCCTGGATGCAGCGCAGCGAAATCCGGGAGCAAACCCGAATGCTGGATGTTGGAGCAGATGCTGGCACGAATAAAGCATACGTCATCATCGAAAGCCGAAAGGCTCGCCACGAGCCATGCCCCGGGTTGCGCTACGCTCCACCCAGGCTACAGTCCGGGAACTTTTCAGGTATGTATATGCATGGCAAACCACTGGCCTCCGCCGTCACGGCAAGCCCCATATCAAAACCAATATCCCCTGCCCGCAATATTTCATTGGCAAGCCCGCCTTGCCGCGATTAAGATGCGCAATCCGGGGCCTTTCATGCAGAAATGCCCATCCCGTTCCCGCTTATCCAAGGAAGACAAGGAAAAATCCCATGCGCACAAGAAAACTCGGCAATGACGGCCTGGCCGTCCCTGAAATCGGCCTCGGCTGCTGGCAGCTCGGCGGGGGCTGGGGCAAGGACTGGGACAATGAGGTCGCCCAGCAGATCCTGCAGCAGTCCTATGATGCCGGCGTGCGCTTTATCGACACGGCCGACGTCTATGGCGACGGCGCCAGCGAGCGTTCCATCGGCCAGTTCCTGAAGACCCACCCGGACATCACCGTGGCCACCAAGCTGGGCCGCGGCGCGATGTACCCCAGCGGCTACACCCGCGATGCGGTGCGCAAGGCCACGCAGGATTCGCTGCAGCGGCTGGGCACGGACAAGCTGGACCTGACACAACTGCATTGCGTGCCGCCTGCGGTGCTGCGCGACGGTAAAATCTTCGACTGGCTGCGCGAGATGCGCGACGACGGCCTGATCAGCCGCTTCGGCGCCAGCGTGGAAACCGTGGAAGAAGGCCTGGTCTGCCTGGAACAGGAAGGCCTGACCTCGCTGCAGATCATCTTCAATATCTTCCGGCAAAAACCGCTGCAGGAATTGCTGCCCAAAGCGCTGGAAAAAGGCGTGGGCATCATCGTGCGGCTACCGCTGGCCAGCGGCCTGCTGAGCGGCAAGATGCGCAGCGACACCGTCTTTGCAGCGGCCGACCACCGCAACTTCAACCGCGACGGCCAGCAGTTCAATGTCGGCGAAACCTTTGCCGGCCTGGAATTTGCGACCGGCGTGGCGCTGTCCGAACAGGTCGCCGCCTTTGTGCCCGGCACGATGAACATGGCGCAGATGGCCTTGCGCTGGTTACTGGACCATGAAGCCGTATCGGTCGTCATCCCCGGCGCCAGCAATACCGCGCAGGCGCAGGCCAATGCCAGCGCCTCGGCACTAGCGCCGCTGCCGGCCGCCGTGCACCAGGGCCTGGCGGACCTGTACCGTGACCATGTGCATGCGGCGATACGCGGACCTTATTAAGCTCAACTAAGCTCATCCTTCCAGGCTACCGCCTCTAGGGCGGTAGCCAAAGCAAGGCAGCGCATTCACTGTTACCATGACGGCAACCACGGCAGGCGCCGTAATGCCCTGCCGTTTTTGCCCTCATTGACTTCCCTTTATGCCCCACCGCCATCGTGCGTGAACATGCCGCACGACAGGCACTTCTGAAGGAGATACACCATGGCTGCATCCGACACGTCCCCGGTCTGGTTCATTACCGGCTGTTCCACGGGCTTTGGCCGCGAACTGGCGGAACAATTACTGGCGCGCGGCTGGCGCGTGGTGGTGACCGCGCGCGACAGGGCGCGCGTGGCCGACCTGGTGCAGGGTGTGGAAGACCGCGCGCTGGCGCTGGAACTGGATGTCAACCAGGCAGGGCAAATCAGCGCCGCCGTGCAGGCAACGCTGGAGCACTTCGGCCGCATCGACGTGCTGGTAAATAACGCCGGCTACGGTTATATGTCCTCAGTAGAAGAAGGCGATGATGCGCAGATACGCGCGCAGTTCGACACCAATGTCTTCGGCCTGTTTGCGATGACGCGCGCAGTGCTGCCGGGCATGCGGCAACAGCGCAGCGGGCATATCATCAATATCACCTCGGTGGCCGGCCATGTCGGCTACCCGGGCTCCGGCCACTATGCGGCCAGCAAGCATGCGGTGGAAGGCTGGTCCGACTCATTGGCGGCCGAGACCCAGGGCCTGGGCATCCACGTCACCTGCGTGGCGCCCGGCCCTTCCCGCACCGACTGGGCCGGCCGTTCCATGACACAGACGCCGAACAAGATTGCCGAGTATGCCGACATTGTCGGTGCGCGCATGAAAAACACCAGCGCCGGCAGCGGCCACCAACCCGGCGACCCGGTCAAAATAGCGCAGGCCATCATCGCGCTGACGGAAGAAGCGGCGCCACCGCACCACTTCGTCACCGGCGCCTTCGGCATGGATGCCGTCACCGGCGCGCTGAAAAAGACACTGACGGAGATAGAAGCATTGCGCGATAAATCCGTGGCGACAGACTTTCCGAAAGAATGAATTTTTTCGGCATTGCCGCCCTGCTCTTCATCGTGCCTTTTGGCGCGGCGCTGCTGATACCGGGCTGGCGCAGCATGGCGTGGACGGGAGTTGTTGCCGCCGTGCTGCTGGCGCTGGTCTTTATCGGCTTCAGCCAAAGCACCGCCAGCAGCATAGGCAACGCGGTCCTCATGCTGTTTGTATTTTTTGCTGCCGGCGGCCTGTTAGCCGGAATGGCGCTGCGTGCCGCAATCCTGGCGTTTTCCGGAAAAAAGAAAACTCGTTGAGCTCGCTGAATTGACTACCTGAAGGTATACGCCGCGTAGCCTGCAACTTCCCTCAGCGTGGAATAGATGTCGCGCAGCTCGAATTGCCGCGAATGGATATTGCCTGCCGCGACAATGCCCTGTTTCTGCAGCGCCAGCCGCAGGCGGGAGATATGGAAGAACTGGCTGACCAGCACGGGGTTCTTCAAGTTTTTTGCACGGATCAGGCCGGCGGCAAAGCGCGCCGTTGCCAGCGTATCCCGCCCCTGGTTGTCGGTAAAGATGAGGTCTGCTGGAACACCCTGTGCTACCAGGTAAGCCTTCATCACCTCTGCCTCGTCAAAGCCTTCCACGCCGATGCCACCGCTGACCAGAACGAACCGGCAGTGGCCGGAACGGTAAAACCCCAGCGCCGCATCCAACCTGCCCTGCAAGCGCGGCGAAGGCTTGCCGTCCGGGTTCACGGTGTTGCCGGGCACAATGGCTAGGTCGGAATCAGCAAGTTTATCCGTCAGTCCATCGACGCTGATGGCCGCTGCCGCCATTGCAAGCATGAACAATAGGGCAGCAGCAGAAATAAGCAAACGCCGCGGCAGCTTGCTCATGGCGGCCTTAGACCTTTTTGACGAATTCCGTCTTCAGGCTCATCGCGCCGAAGCCGTCTATCTTGCAGTCGATATCATGGTCGCTATCCACCAGGCGGATGTTCTTGACCTTGGTGCCCATCTTGATGGTGCCGCCGGAACCCTTCAGCTTCAGGTCCTTGATGACGGTGACAGTATCGCCGTCCTGCAAAATGGCGCCGGTGGAATCGCGATATACCCTTGCGCTGTCCGCAGGTGCTTCGGCGCCGGCCTGAACACTCCACTCATGCGCGCATTCGGGGCACACATAGTTACTGCCGTCTTCGTAGGTGAATTCCGATTTGCATTGCGGGCAGGGAGGCAGAGCACTCATGGGGTAGTCCTGAATAAAATGAGATGAATGGCAGCAAGGCGCTGGCCTTGCAAAGCACGCAGTATACTCTGCCGCAGCGGCGGCATATACGGTTTACGCACGGACGCTCTGCGGAAGCGGCCGCCGCGAGCTTAGCTTCCGGTGCTTGCTTTGGTGCTTGCTTTGGTGCCTTCTTCTGCGCTTGCTTCTGAATTTTCCCGCGCATTTGCTTCCGCCGCCGCAAACATTTCACCAAACCACGCGATAAACACGCGCAGCTTGTGCGGTACGTGGCGGTTGGGCGGATACAGAACGGACACCGGCACGGGCGGCCTGCGGTAGCCGCTCAATATCTCCCGCAAGGCGCCGGTGCGGATATGCGGCGCCAGTATGACCTGGTAGCCCGCGATGATGCCCAGCCCGGCCAGGCCGCAGCTGATATAGGAATCGGCATCGTTGACGGCCAGCCGGCTGTCCATGGCTACCAGCTCTGTCTCGCCGTTGTGCAGGAATTCCCACGGCCGCACCCTGGCGCCGCTGCTCCACTGATAATGCACCGCATGGTGTGCGGCCAGTTCCTTGATCGTTTTCGGCTCTCCGTGCTCGACGATGTAGGCCGGTGCAGCGCAGGCAATCATCGATACCTCGCCGACGCGGCTGGCAACCAGCAGCAGGTCATCCACCGGGCCGATACGGATGGCGCAGTCCATGCCCTCTTCCACCAGGTCCACCCGGCGATCGGAAATGGACAGCTCCATATCGATTTCCGGATAGCGTTGATAGAAATCGGGCAGCGCAGGAATCAGCAGGCTTTTCGCGATAGATCCGGGCAGGCTGATCTTGATGCGGCCATGCGGGCTGGTGCGGGCGCCGGAGGCTTCGGCCTCCATGTCGTCGATCTCGCTCAGCACCTGCAGGCAGCGTTCGTAGTAAATCCGGCCTTCGTCAGTCAGGCTGACATTCCTGGTGGTGCGATTCAGCAGCTTGATCCGCAGATGCGCTTCCAGCGCCTGCACCATGCGCGATGCCGACGCGGCCGGCATCTGCATGTCTTCCGCCGCCTTGGAAAAACTGGACGTTTCTACGACACGCACAAAGGTTTTCATCGCGATCAGGCGGTCCATTGCATTTCTCCATCATCAGCAAGGCGCTTATTGTACCTGCGCGGCAATGAGCCCGTTTTCCAGCATGCCGCCGTTGCAAAACAAGCAAAGCAGACCAGGCAAGTCCGGCAGAGCCGCTGCATTCCATGAAGAACGCTCACGCGCCGGGCGGACTGCCCTTTTCTTTTTTCAGATACAGGTGGCATTGCTGGCCGGACGCATCAAACACTTCCAGCGACGGCAGGCGCGCGCTTTTGAAATTGAACGCGCGGCAGCCATACCGGAAGTTGGCATCGTAAGTAATGTAGTGATGTGTGCAGCGGTTGCAATTGGGCAGCGTGCTGCCGGGCGGTTTATCCATCGTGCGGGTAAGAAGGGGGTATGCAAGTGCATCATTTTAAGCTGAATGCCTGGCGCGGTGCAGCCATTGTCTTGCACCTCCCGCACCTGTTTGTCTGACCTGCTTGTCTGGCCCGCTTCTGTCCCTTACAATCGATTCCGGCTGAGTCATCCCCATTGATAGAAAAAAACAGGCGCCCCAACAGGTGGCGATACCCATGCAGATCAAGCGCAGGAATGTACTGAAAACCGTCGGCACGGTTTGCCTGGCGTCACTGCCCTTCCTCCAGCAAGCCCGGTCGGCAACACCGACGAAGGTAGAAGTATTCGGCCACCGCGGCGCCTGCGCGCTGCGCCCGGAACATACGCTGGCCTCTTACGCCAAGGCCATCGCTGACGGCGCCGACTACATTGAGCCCGACCTGGTCTGCACCAGAGACGGCATCCTCGTGGCCAGGCATGAAGCCAACCTGACCGAGACCACCGACGTCGCCAGACGCCCCGAATTCGCCGCCCGCCGTGCCACCAAGACCGTGGACGGCCAAAACCACACCGGCTGGTTCGTCGATGACTTCACACTGGCGGAACTGAAAACCCTGCGTGCCATAGAACGCCTGCCCAAGATAAGGCCAGACAATACCCGCTACGACGGCATGTTCCAGGTACCTACCTGGGAAGAGATTATCGATTTCGTCGCCGCCGAATCTGCCACCAGCGGCCGCCTGATCGGCCTGGTGCCGGAACTGAAAAGCTCCACCTATTTCAGCAGCGTGAAGCTGCCGCTGGAAGACCGCTTCCTGGCCACTATCGCAGAGCACGAATACACACGGCGCGCACCGCTGGAAATCCAGTCCTTCGAAACCGCCAACCTCAAATACCTGCGCGGCAAGCTGGGCAAGCGCGACCACATCCGCCTGATGCAACTGACCGGCGAAGGCCGGCACCGCCCCATCGATGTGGCCACTGCGGGAGGCGACCTGACGTTTGCAAAAATGACCAGCGCCGAAGGCCTGCGCGACATCGTGCAATACGCTGACGTCGTCGCCCCGCCGCTGCGCGCCGTGATCCCGCTCAAGATCAACGGCAAGCTGGATGCCCCCACCCCACTGGTAGCGGACGCCCACCGCGCCGGCCTGTTGGTTCACATCTGGACCTTCCGCCCCGAAAACCGCTTCATCGCGGATGATTTCAAGGACGGAAAGGACGAAAACGCCCGCAACGTCCCCGGCTCCATCGCCGAGATCAGGCGTTATGTAGAAGCAGGCGTGGACGGATTTTTCACCGATGACCCAGCAGTGGGCAGGGCGGCGCTGGCGTAACGAATTCGGAAAGAGTCAAGTTTGCGGGAGATATGGCCTTGCAAGCTTGGCCTGCAGAGGCAAAATCGCACATATCATCGTGCTCAGCACTTTCTCCAAAAAAGGAGAAAAGCTAGCCCGGATGCAGCGCAGCGAAATCCGGGAGCAAACCCGAACCTTGGCAACGGTAGCTTGGGCGAGCGCTGGGCTGATAAAGCCTTAGCCCAGCCTACCCTGCTGCATTCGATCCGTACATAATAAATAATTATTATAAAAACCACGTCACGCTTACAATGCGACATCACGTGGAATACAAAGGCTGGCCGTGCCCACCAGAAAACACCTGCAAAGCGTCGCTCGCAACATGGCTGCCTCCTTCATCAGCCGTAACAACAGCCTGGAAGGCTATTGGGCCATCGGCAAGCTGTGCAACTTTGCGGAGGCACAGCAGACCGACAAACTCATCATCGACCTGCTCAAAGGCGCCAATGGCGAAATATCCCCGCCGACAGAAGAATTTGCATTGCCCATCCATGTGTACCGCAGAAAGCTGGCCGCGCAGCTGCACGGCCTGGGCATTCCGCTGGAATGGGCGCCGCGCCTGGTGCTGACGCTGCTGTTCAACCTGCAGCACGGTGTCGAAAACGACAGCCACTACGCGCAAGGTCAGCCCTACCTATGTCTGTGCGAACTGACCGATGATAGAGGAACCAGCTATCGCTCCCGCATGGGCGGCTACTGCCGTCCACATAGCCAGTGGAATGAGTCCCGCAGCGGCGGTTAAGCAGCGCTGCGGCAAGCTCTGCATGGTACTGCCTGCAAAGAGCGAACATGCAAAATCATCTTCAATTTGATGTTGCTTTGCCAATTTTTATGTGGCAGCATTCGTAGGAGATTCCCCCCAATCGAAAAAACACGCCAATCGCTGGCGTTTTAACACGATGGTTGTTACGCCCACTGTGAGCCGGCAAATGAAGTTCACTTATATTTTTCTGCTGATTGGTTCACTACATTTTTCGGGCTGGGCGGCGCCGTCAGAATTTCCTAAGGACCTTGCTGTCTTTTTAGCCGAGCGTGAATCCTGCGACCATTGGCGCGGCGAGCCAGGTTACGACGACGAGCGTCAGGCGGACATTAATTGGTCTGTCTACCGGACTTGCTCAGGTACGGACTCAAAGCTGGCTGACCTGAAGAAAAAATATCGTGGAAAGGCGAATATCCTAGTTCATCAAAAAGTCTGCAAAACATCAAATCTCCAAATGATGCATGGTCCTGCGCGAAACTGCAGTTCATCACCATAGGCCCAATAGATGAGTCACTGATGATTGAGCTAGGTTATGAGACCGAATGGGATGAGGAGCATCTGCTTGGGATACGATTTCGAGACGGGAAATTCGTTGAACTTTGCGGAAGCGCTGTGCCAGCATAACGCCAATGCTTCCCCTCGTACTTGGGAAAAATGGCGGAAGACGGCCAGAAGAGGCCAATGCGGTTTGTTATTTGTTAAGGGTCAACATGCCAACACGTTTTGTTGTGGGACTTGTTTTTAGCTTCGTTCTCACCGCAGCTAGTGCGAAAGATGCGGTCTGCTATGACCCGAAAGATGACATCGAAGATAGGCAGTGCATGTCAGCAGAAGTTGATAAGGCAGACGAGAAACTCGCTAAGTATATTGAAGCAGCAAAGGCGCGCATCGCGGGAGACCAAACCATCGAGCTATCACTCGATGTTGCGCAGAAGGCATGGCTCAGTTACAGGTCGGCTCAATGTGGCGACGTCTATACATATTGGCTTCGAGGGACCTATCGATATCGCGTCTCACTGCAGTGTATGATTGATTTGACACAAGAAAGAACACACGACATTTGGTCCGCTTATCTCACATATGTCGATTCGACGCCGGCGATTTTGCCTGAGCCTTAATTGCAAAGTTCGATAGCAGGAATCGGCTATTAGCGGCCGTTGCACACGATGAGTTAGAAGAATTTGAGAGGAGTTGCCTTTGACTTGGAATCCCAAGCCATGGATCTCAGTTGTCGTAAGTCTCATTTGCGCGCCGCTAGGCTTGTTGTACGCTGGCAGACCAAAATGGGCGCTGTTATTCATGGCCGTCTTGCTGGCCCTCGGAGGCATGGATCTATTCCATTTTCTCGGCAACGGTACCGAGTGGATTGTATCAGCACTTCAATTTCTCACTTCAATTGCTGCGGCAGCTCTGGCTTATAGAATTGCAAAAGCGTGGTCTGGTCGACCACAGCCCTGGTATTCGCATTGGTATTACCTATTGTCGCTCGCAGGCCTCGCGGCATTCACTATTCTCAGCGTTAGAATCTTTCTATATGAGCCGTTCAGAATTCCTTCGACGGCGATGGAACCGACTGCTGAGATTGGCTCAAGAATTATTGTAAAAAAATGGGGATATGGGCACTACAGCGCATATGGAATGAGGTTCGGCAGTCAACTGCCGTTAGGACTACTTAAACGTGGCGATATCATTGTCTTTGATTTCCCGCGCGACCCTTCTCAGACTTACGTCAAACGCGTCGTTGGCTTGCCAGGTGATCGTATCGATTATTATGAAAAGCGCTTAATTGTTAACGCACGAGAAAGCCGCGTTCGTGAACTAGACGGATATTTACACTTAGATTTACCGCACAACTCCTCGCGTCGATTTCGTGAAGTGCTCGACGGAACTGCGTTTGACACATTGGTGGACACTGATCGTCCTGAGCGACGGACTGAGCCGTTAAATTTTGCACTTCAAGATCAGTGTAACGTCTCCGGCGAAGCGCTGCACTGCACTGTACCAGCAGGCAACTACTTCGTTTTAGGAGACAATCGCGACACTAGTTTTGACAGCCGTCATTGGGGTTTCGTTCGCTCAAGCCTCATCGTCGGTAAGGTCGTCAAAATTATTCCATAGATGAAGGTACCACTTGCACGTTGCAGGGCAATCCGTTGATATAGCCAAAAAACGGTAAAGGTCAGCTTTGGGGTGACCTTTACCGCAGGAGCGGTCATTCGGCTTTTTTTGCGCCAATGTTAAGGAAGTGTATCGCACGTATGAACAGCAAGATGACATTTATGCCCAGGGGCGCACTAAGCCGGGCAACATAGTGAGTTATGCGCGAGGTGGAGAAAGCAACCATAATTTCGCTTTTGCCGTAGACATATTCCGAATAGACGGTGGAGTCCTTTGCAATCCAGACGCAACGACAGTTTCAATCTTCAAGGGGTTAGGCTTCGCTTGGGGTGGCGACTGGCCAGGCAAGAAAGCCGACAAACCGCGTTTCCAGCGCGTGCCGTCTAAACAGTAGATCTATGAATGTGGAAAAAATGAACTCAAAGGCATTGATTCGGTTAATTGTTACCGTTATTTTTTTTCTGGTGTCCAAAGGCAGTGACGCACAATCATCGCAAATTGCAGAAGTAAAAGTGCGCCTGTTCTTTCAGTACAGTGGTGAGTTCTCCCAGCCTCTGAATGGGAAGGAGGTGCTATGGAACGTCATGGCTGGAGGCGGCGATGTTACGGAGCCAACGACTTCTGCATTCGTGGATATAGTGGTATCCGGTCTGCCAAACACCTACGTTGCTAAACAGGCTGTTGACCTTTTGGTCAAGAACGGGCGCACTGGCAAGATTGTAGAGCGACAAAGAGGGCGAATTGGAATTTATGGTCCATCGGGGGAAACTCACGTCGGATTTTGGTTGCGCTCCTTTAGTTGTGATCCCGTTATATTGGTTGTATCAACTGCAGGATCCTCAAAATCGCTGACTTTACCCTTTAGATGCGGTGAGTAGGGTATACGGCTTT
Source organism: Undibacterium sp. TJN25 (assembly GCF_049339885.1). NCBI lineage: Bacteria > Pseudomonadati > Pseudomonadota > Betaproteobacteria > Burkholderiales > Oxalobacteraceae > Undibacterium > Undibacterium sp. TJN25. The sequence goes on from NZ_JBMPPM010000007.1 coordinate 87,577, forward strand.
TTGACGCTCATAGTGGATGTATGTTCCTCATCCCAGGCTTCAATAGAAAAAGCGTTTTATCACAGTAAACGCGTTGGATTCCCCTCCCATTTCACTATTGAGTTGGAAGGGTGAATCGCCATAGAAGAATTTTTATGGTCGCCAAGGCGTTTATGCAAATGTTTTTTTGTGGCAGCAATATTAGACTGGGAATCGTTAGTTGATGAATGATTTGCGTATGCCTCCGGTATCACCTGAAGAGCTTTGTAGGAATCTCGAGGAGAAGCTACCTGCAGGTGCGCGTGACTGGGTTGTAATGCGATTGGTTGAAGACAGCGGACTATCTATAAATGTAGATGGCGACGAGTGCTTAACATCAATCGGCATTTGGCCAAACGGATGCTGCGACGTCGATTTCCTGTTCGTTTCCACTGAGCGAGGTGAGTTTAGACATTTCGTGTTTGGAAGCACTGAAGAGGCGGTTACTACAGTATTAAAAGAAATTATTCTCGCTGTGGAACGAGGAGGAAAAACGTCCCTGACCGCCCAAAAGCAGACAGTTAAATGCGAGTACCAAATTCAGGATGAATCGCCACCTTAAGTTGTTCGGAAGAGGTATGGTAGTGTTTGTTGCATCATGGTGGCTCGCGTACTTTTGGAGCATCCATGGTAGTTGGTGGTTTGCGCATCGCCCAGAATCGATTCTTACTGCAATCCACACTATTGCGAAGCCGATTCTTTCCACAGAAGTTTGGGAGGCCGAGGAACAGTTAGATTTTCTAAGCTTTTGGTTGCTGACTCTCGTCGCTCTAATTTTGGTTATTTCCCTGTGCCTATTTGCTAGAAAATTTTTTCGGACTGAGGATGAATAGAAGACCGTTTCGGAGTGAAGACAAAAATCGGCCAAAAGCAGACATGCAATGTACTGACCAAGGTTAAGGAAAACTATGTACGTTAAAGTGCTTGCTGCACTCAGCGCATTCCTGTTTATTCCATTAGCTGCGATATTTGGAACCAATGGTAGACTAGCTCAGGCAGACCTGGTCACGGCTACTCTTTCTGTTCTATTGTTTGTGGTAGGAACGTCTTTTTTACTCGGAATTATTTTCGGCAGAACCGCGCTTCGCAGTGCCACCATTTTCGGTGGGCTCGCTCTGTTTGTCATGTGGCTACCGTTTCAGTATTACGCAACTGAAGAATCTCTGTATCGCTCGGCAATTGCGTTATTGCTGGTGGTCTTTATGCAGGTACCTCCATTCTTCGTGGGAGCTATGGTCCGAACCGTGTTGTCGCAAGACTGAGTAGTGCAAGTTGAACTGGACTTTTGTTTCGCTTGGCGCTGCAAGCGGCCAGGAGCGGCCGGTCGATTACATCCTGCAGTATCACTTTATGAACTATGGAAAGGAGGAGGTGTAAATGTTTCGAACATCAAACAACCGAATCACAGGAATTGGAATAAAACACATGCAAGTACATATCTTCAGAGGTCCCGCCCGTATTTTTGGCTTTACCACTCAATCATCAGGTCAAAATTTGCCGCAAAAGTATGCGCCATGGCTAGAATTTAAGACCGTCGAGCTTCTCAAGGGGCAACACACACCTGGTGTGGATGCAAACGAATGTTTGTGCGACATCGAGACTTATGGCGTACACGTAACAGATGCCCACATCCGAATCACTGAGGAGGCGATTCGGTAGTAATTTCCACGTCACGCAATGATGCCGTCGGCAAGCGCCAATGTGGCACCCAACAGGGCGCTAATTAGCAGGCTGACCCGTCATTGCACCAACAGGTCGCGGCGATCCGCGACCTGCTGCAGAATTCAGAACTGAATGGCTACTGCCTGCTTCAATTATTGACGACTGCGTGGCATTCAAGAAAGGAATCGACAGTAGTCGGCCAGTTCCAGTCTTTGGCCCCAGGCGGCTTTCTTGCATCTCACCAGTTCAGAGTTGCCACGATGAGGCGCGCACGTCGGGACTGCGTTATCCTGCCGCCACGATCACATGCGCCTGAATCTTGCCGGCCACCGGGCCTTCGCCATGGCGGCTGGCGATCGCCTGCGTCGCGCGTTCCGTGGCCAGTTGAAGCAGGCCTGGGTCGCGGACCTCGATCTCGTTGCGCAGCGGCGTCCCTTGGCAATACGCTGTCGCAGCGTCGCGCGGCGAGGGCGAGCGACTCACGCCCGCGCGCGTCTCGATGCTAATGTCGTCAAACCCTGCAAGGCGCAACTCGTCGCAGATCAGTGCAACATCGTGATACCCGTGAGGCGTACGGGCGAGAAATCGTGGAGGGTCGTGCGGAAATACTGTGGCGACGGCGTTGGTGACGTCGTCGGCAAAGGCGTTCTCTTCGATGCGGTCCCAGACGCTGAAGACAAAACGCCCGCCGGGTCTCAGTACGCGCCGCGCCTCGGCGTAGCCGGCGATCCTGTTGGGGAAAAACATCGCGCCGAACTGGCAGCAAACGACGTCGAACGAGGCGTCTTCGAATGGCAGGGCGAGCGCGTCCGCCTGCCGCCATTCGATACGGCCATCGAACCCCTGCCGGGCGGCGGCGTAGTCGAGCATGGGCTGGCTAAGGTCGGTCACCACGCAGCGCGCGTCGGCCCCGAGTCTTGACGCAAGCGCCCGCGTGAGCGCGCCGCTGCCGGCTGCGGTTTCAAGCACCGCGCGGGGGGACATCGCCGCGACAAGCTCCGCCATGTTGGCGGCATAGGCATCGAAGATCAGGGGGACCATCAGCGTGTCGTAGAGCTTCGGGATCGACCCCGCGAAAACCTTGTCACTCTCAGTCATGAGACCCCCTTAAAGGCTCTGAACGCCGCCCGGACCGCCCATTTAACAACGGACCGGCCATGTCCAACGAGTCCGTCGCCGAGTTGGGAACTGGCTGCGGTGCGCTATTGTGGCCGCGCACGCCGGTCTCGTCAACGTCGTCCAGCAGTCCTCTCCACCATGGCGGCTGCCGTACGGCAGCTTTGGTGCGATACCAGCCATACACTACTCCCGTACGGGGGATTTGAAATTCAGTAATCCAACGTGCATTTAGTCAAAAACACAATAACAAAAATACAAAACACCAACAGCATCCCGGTACCAAAACGAATGCAAATAAGTGGTCAAACTGCATCCGCACAACGATGCATTGCCGGATTGCCACACAAAATTGGCCTTCATCTCCGGCCCTGTGTATGATGGACAGGAAACCCTGTTACGCGCGTGGTCTACCCTTTGCCATCGCGGCCATACCGATAAAAAAAGCATGACCGAATCTGCAGCACACTTAACTACGCCCCCGATGGCGCCCCTGCTGGAAGCCTCTGCCTACAGGAACAAACGCACCAGCGAAGACCTGTATAAACGCGCGCTGATCGGGCCGGTGTTTTATCTGCTGGGCTGCGTGCTGATCCTCGCCATTGCCGGCTACCACCACCGCTGGCCACTGTACTCCGCATTGCCGATTGCCGCTTTCCTGCTGCTGTGGGTGCTGCGCTACCGGCACCGTCCGCCGGCGCCGGGTGCTTCTGCCGAAGCCTATACCTTGTGGAAGCGCGAGCAATGGTTTTTGCTGCACCTGGGCTCCGTGGTGTGGGGGGTGATTCCCGCCATCGTGGGCTGGATGCAGATGCGGCCGGACAGCACGGTGATGGTGGCTGCCATTGCCACGGTTGCGTTCGGCACCGCGGCCAGCCAGGCCTTTGCGCTGCATCCTGCGCAGGCCCGCATCACCATCCTGGTGCTGATGCTGCCTGCTGCTGCCGTGTTTGCGCTGCCGCAGCTGGACCTGGCCTCCACCGGCATCACACTATTCATCTACACCTTCTACCTGATGGCGAACCTGAAGCGCTCCGCCAGCGAATATGCACAGCAGGTGGATACCGAAATCGACCTCATCAGCAGCCGCGCCGAAGTGGCGCGGGTATCATTGACCGATACGCTGACGGGGCTGCCGAACCGCCTCAGCTATGAACGCGCGTGGGAGCAGGCATGGAACCTGGCAGTGCGCAACCAGGAAACGCTGAGCCTGCTGATGCTGGACCTGGACCATTTCAAGCAGATCAACGACACCTACGGCCACCAGGGCGGGGACGCCTGCCTGCGGCATTTTGCGGAACTGCTGCGGCGCTTCATGCGGCGGGACAGCGACATTATCGCGCGCATAGGCGGAGAAGAATTTGTCGTCATCCTGCCGGCCACCACGGCGGGCGATGCACGCGCGATGGCAGAGCAATTGCGCGTCGCGCTGACGGAATCGCCCTGCAGTTTTGAGGGCGCTGCCATTGCGATGACAGTCAGCATAGGCCTGGGCTGCGTGGAGCCGGGCACCGATGCCGATCCGGCAGCCACTTTCCGCCGCGTGGACCTGGCCTGCTACGAAGCCAAGGGCGCCGGCCGCAACTGCGTGATGGCGGCCCGGCCTATTTCGCCGGCTCGAAATTTATCACCAGGCCTCGCGACGTCGTCATAATCCAGGTCGGCACAAACTGCACACCCGCGATGCGCAAGTCTTCCGGGCGGAAGCTGTACAGCGGCACATCCTTGATCATCTTGTCCGCCACCAGGCTGGCCACCAGCCGGAACTGTTTCTGGCGCTCTTCATCCATGCCGTTGATGTCGGCCCTGTCCACCCGCGCATCGCTGATGAACACCGCATTGCGCACATTGTCGATCACCAGCCGGCCCGACAAGGCCACGTTGCCGCTCCACGTCTGCCTGATGAAAGGCGGCGCAATATTCACATCCAGCGCCAGGGCTACCCTGCCGCTGTCCGGCAGCATTGTCAGCTGCGGATGCGTCAGTTGCACATCCAGCAGCGCCATGGCGCGGTTGTTCAGCGGAAAACGGTGATCCAGCCCCTCTTGCAGCCGCGCCGTGGACACATCCAGCTGGCGCGGGCCGATCAGGCCGGCACAGGCGGCCAGCAGGCAGGCGGCCGCCACAGGCAGCGCCAGCTTTTTGCTACGGCGCAGCCACAGGGCTGCAGTGCTGGCGATGGCGTTTATCGTTATTGTTGTCATCGTGTATAAATGGATCAAAAAGCAGGGCCACGATTATGCGCCAGATTGCATGGCGGTGCAGCCGGCGGGGTCGCGCAAGTACAAGACATCATTCCAAAACGATATCGCGGCACAAGCATGAAACTGCCTCAGGCATCCAGTGCAATATCCAGCATCACAACGCCTTCTTCCCCTTCCGGCACCTGCTTCACCAGCGTGCCGTTGGGACTGACAATGCAGGTGCAGCCGTAAGACATTTTTCCGACGGTTTCTCCGGTCACGTCGGAAGATACCACCCAGCAGCCGGTGTCCAGGGCGCGCTGCTGCAAGTTCTGCAGGCTTTTGCTGCGCCATTGTTGCGCGGTGGCGGGCAGCAGCATATTGTTCAGCGGGTAGCACAGCAGGCTTGCACCCTGATGGCTGATCTCCAGCGCGACGTCGGCAAAATTGGCGTCATTGCAGATATTGATGCCATAGCGCCAGCCGGCCCTGTCAAACACGGGGAAGTCCTTGCCGGCGGCAAAGGCAGCTTCATTCGGATGCGCCTTGGCGTAACGGCCCAGCAGGCGACCTGAGCGCATCACCACGGCGGTGTTATAGAACTCAACGCCTGCACCGCCCGCGCCGGGCCTGCGTTCGGCGAGGCCGACAATAAGGTCGGTGCGAAAATCCGCCAGCGCCTTGGCAAACCCTTGGAAGTCGTCGCCCTGCAGCACCAATGCGCGGCGCGACACGGTATCCGTATCGCTCGCATAGCCTTGCAGATAACACTCGGGGAATACCGCCAGATCCACGTGCTCACGGTCGCACCACGCCAGGTCTTCCATCAGCCTTTGCGTGGTGCCGCTGATGTCATCAAACAGCGGGTGGCGCTGGAACGCCGCTACGCGGAATTTTTGCATGGAAGATTATTCGCCCTGCTGGCGAAAGAAGGCATTCAGCTCATTCCCCGCAGCGGCATCTGCAAAACCATCAAAACGCCCCTCTTCCGCAATAGCGCGTGCCGCGCGCTGGAAGCCGCCCCAGGCAGAACGCGCCAGTGCACCGCCCACGCTGACGCGGCGCACGCCCATCGCGGCAATGTCGGCCAGCGTGAATTCACTGGCAGAGCCTACCAGCAAATTCACCGGCTTGGGCGCAACGGCGGCAACCACGGCAAGGATTTGCTCGCGCGTGCGGATGCCCGGCGCATACAGGCAATCGGCGCCGGCTTCCGCATAAGCCTTCAGCCTGGCGATGGTGTCGTCCAGGTCTGGCCGGCCGACAAAAAAATTCTCTGCCCGGCCCACCAGCAGCGTATCGCCGCCCGCCGCATCAATGGCTTTGCGCGCTGCGCGCAAGCGTTGTACGGCAATGTCTATGCTGAACAACGGGTTGGCGGCATCGCCCGTGGAATCTTCTATCGACAAACCCGCCACGCCCGTCTCCACCGCCAGCCGCACGCTCTCTGCCACGCCTTGCGCATCGGCGGCAAACCCGTTTTCAAAATCGGCATTCACCGGCAAGTCTGTCGCCGCCACCATGGTACGTAAATGCGCCAGTACCATATCGCGCGACAAGCCGCCGTCTGCATGGCCCAGCGACCACGCAAAGCCGGAACTCGTCGTCGCCAGCGCCTTGAAGCCCAGCCCCTGCAAATAAAGGGCGCTGCCCACATCCCACGGGTTGGGCAGCACAAAGCAGCCTTGTTCATGCAGCGCGCGGAAGGCGGCGCGTTTCTGGGCGATAGTGCTAGTTGCGGCAGTCATCGTATCCTCGTCTTTTGGTGAAGAAATTTGGCGCCGCATGCCAACACATACTGCGGCATGCGAAACACAGGCCGAGTTAGTCTAACACCCCCATTCCTTTGCAGCCTAAAAAACGCTTAGCCGCTTACCTCAGGATTGTCCGCCATGTGCCATCAACAAAATCTATTTTACGGCGGGTGAGACAAAATTCCCTGCCATCGTACGGAATGTCAGCGAGTAGCGAGGCGCCTCCACAGCAGGAATGCTATGCTCCCACAGCATACGTACCTCGCCGGCCATGATGTAGGCAGACCGTGGCGCTATGATCTGGGACGCGCGAAGCCAGCCATCTTCTTGCCTGCGTCGAAGACGGAAATTAGCCGGTGATAGCAAGGATATGCCAACGATTTCATCATACTGTAGCCGATCTCGATGCCAGGCTAGGGCTGTGCCGGATTTGTATTCCGTGACGAGAACCTGCCTGAAATCCTCAGGCTCCCTATTGGCGAAAGCAGCAATTTTTTCCCGGATTTTTTGAAGAAAGGGTGGGATGTCCGGCGCTTTGATCAGGCTGCGCATTTTGTAGTCGTACCGAAATCCAAAGGCAAATACATTGCGGTTAGCGAGAAAACCTCGAAATTCGTATGGCGTCAACGGCAATGCCGCAATTTGGGATGCCAGCAGCATCTCCTCTTCGACGCTGATGAGTTCCTGTTGATAACGGAATCCTTCCGGCATAAGCGAAGCCGTTTGCGTGTCGATATCCGGAAACAGTGTCGCTTGCAGTGTCATCAAAAAAATCCGTACCGTCTTGAAACAGGAATTGCCAAGATTAATGAAAAGAATATCAAGGGGCCTGCTTAGGCAACCTCGTCCAGCTCCTCCCGCCAAAGACCAAGCTTACATCAATGAAATAAATAAAAAATCCTGGATATGTGCCCAAAAGTCCAATTTGCAAAACCCTACTTTCAAATTCGGCACGCAGGCACTAGACTTAAGGCTGGCGATTCATCGCTTGCTTTGCTTATCCATTCAGCGGAACACGACTAATGACTAAAGGCTCCGATCTGTTCATTGCCGCGCTCGAAAATGAAGGCGTCGACCGGATTTTCGGCATACCCGGTGAAGAAAATCTGGATTTCGTCGAATCGCTCCGCACATCCCGCATTGAACTGGTGCTCACGCGTCATGAACAAGCGGCCGCATTCATGGCTGCGACGCACGGCCGGCTGACAGGCAGGCCAGGCGTTTGCCTGTCCACCCTCGGGCCGGGGGCGCTCAATTTCACCACCGGCGCAGCTTATGCTCATCTGGGCGCTATGCCCATGTTGATGATTACCGGCCAGAAATCCATTAAAAGCGCCCGCCAAGCACGCTTTCAAATCGTCGATATCGTGGCAGCCATGCGGCCGCTGACAAAAATGACCCGGCAGATTGTTTCCGCGGCATCAATTCCCGCCATTGTGCGAGATGCCTTCCGCATTGCTTCCGAAGAACGGCCAGGGCCTGTGCACCTGGAATTACCCGAGGACATCGCAGCGGAGGAGGCTGACGTCCCGTTGCTCCCCCTGCACCTCACAGACCGGCCTGTGGCGCGCCCTTCTGCGATAGAGCGGACTGCCAGGATGATACTGGCGGCCAAGTGCCCGCTGATCATGATAGGCGCTGCGGGCAATCGACCCCGTCTGGTCGAAGAGCTTTCCAACTTCGTACGCCGGACACAAATTCCTTTCTTCAACACGCAAATGGGCAAGGGCGCCGTAACGGGAAACTCCGATCTCTATCTGGGAACTGCCGCGCTGTCGGAGCGAGATTATATCCACGACGCGATCGACCGGGCAGACCTCGTCATTGCGATTGGCCATGACACGATTGAAAAACCGCCGTTCCTGATGGGAGGCATTCAAGGTGGCCCCAAGGTCATCCATGTCGGCTATGTATCAGCCAATGTAGAACAGGTTTTCTATCCGGACGATGAACTGGTTGGCGATATAGGCGCGTCCGTGACGGGTTTGGCAGACCAGCTGGAAGGACGTATATCACGGGAGCAGGGGGTGCTTCCCCTCCGCAAGAAAATCCTGGCGCATATCAACGAACGCGCGGACGATGCGTCCTTTCCTCTGATTCCGCAGCGCATCGTGAGGGACGTACGCGCGGCCATGCCGGAAGACGGCATCGTCTGCCTCGACAATGGCATGTATAAAATCTGGTTCGCACGCAACTACCGCACTCAGGTCGCCAACACGCTGCTGCTCGATAATGCCCTGGCAACAATGGGCGCGGGGCTTCCCTCCGCCATTGCCGCCAAGCTGCTCAACCCGCACCGCAAAGTCATGGCCGTGTGCGGCGACGGCGGTTTCATGATGAATAGCCAAGAGCTCGAAACCGCGGTCCGGCTGAAGCTCGACCTTGTCGTGTTGATCATCGAAGATTCTGCTTATGGAATGATACGCTGGAAGCAGGCAATAGACAGTTTTACCGACTTTGGAATGACCTTCGGCAATCCGGACTTTGTCGCTTATGCACGTTCTTATGGCGCCCACGGCCACCGCATTATCTCTGCAGATGGACTTGCTGTGGAACTTGAATCGGCATTTGCCGCCGGCGGCGTCCACCTGGTCACTGTTCCGATTGACTACAGCGAAAATACCCGTGTGCTCGTCAATGAGCTAGGCGGCCGACATCCGGATATAGAGCCCGGCTGAGGCAAACCCTCCCCACAAACGGCAAAAGCGCCTCCGTGCGCCAATGTCAGATCGAGGTAAAAATGAGCACTCGCTTGTCGCTACGAAACCCCAGGCTTCTGGTGGAATCCTGCCTGATCGGAGGGGCATGGACAAATAGCGGAAAAGGCAGCACTGCCGTATCCAATCCTGCCAATGGAGAAACTATCGCAACGGTTCCGAATGCGGGAACGAGCGAGACTCGCGCAGCGATTGACGCCGCCCACGCCGCCTTTCCTGCGTGGAGCACAAAAACGGCAGCCGAGCGCGCAGTGCTGTTGCGGCGGCTTTCCACCCTTCTCCTGGAAAACCAGGACGATCTTGCTCGCATCCTGACCTGCGAACAAGGCAAGCCCCTACCGGAAGCGCTGGCCGAGATTGCCATGTCAGCGGCTTATATCCTGTGGTTTGCAGAAGAAGCGCGCCGGGTCTATGGCGATGTCATCCCTTCACCCTGGGCTGGCCGCAGGATACTGGTTACGCGCGAGCCGGTAGGCGTCGTGGGCGCGATCACACCGTGGAATTTTCCTTCGTCAATGATTGCGCGCAAACTTGGGCCGGCCCTTGCGGCAGGCTGCACCATCGTAATCAAACCCGCGCCGCAGACGCCACTATCGGCCCTGGCCCTAGGCCTGCTTTGCGAGGATGCCGGCATTCCCGCCGGAGTCGTCAATGTGTTGACCGGCGATGCCCGCGAGATTGGCGGCGAACTGACAGGCAATCCGCTGGTTAAAAAAATTACCTTCACAGGCTCAACCGCTGTCGGAAAGCTATTGCTCGGACAAGCTGCGCGTACGGTCAAGAAAGTGTCGATGGAACTCGGCGGCAATGCCCCCTTCATCGTGTTCGACGACGCCGACCTCGACCGTGCCGTCGAGGGCGCTATCGCCGCAAAATACCGCAATTCCGGCCAGACCTGTGTATGCACCAACCGCTTTCTGGTACAGGATGGCATTTATGACGAATTCGCCCGCCGCCTGTCCGGCGCAGTCGCGGGGCTGAAGGTGGGCAACGGATTCGATCCCGGCGTTGACAACGGGCCTCTGATCGATGCTGCCGCCCTGGCAAAGGTTGAGGAACACCTGCGAGATGCAGTGTCAAAAGGAGCCACCATCATTACCGGCGGCAAACGCCATGCGCTGGGCGGCACTTTCTTCGAACCGACGGTGCTGATTGATGCTACCCCTGACATGGAGATGGCGCGCGAAGAAACCTTTGGCCCGCTCGCCCCGCTTTTCCGCTTCCGCAGTGAAGACGACGCCATACGGATGGCAAACGATACCGAATTCGGGCTTGCATGCTATTTCTACACCCGTGATCTGGGCCGTACATTCCGTGTGTCCTCTGCACTGGAGTACGGCATAGTTGGCGTCAACGAGGGATTGGTCACGACCGAAGTCGCCCCGTTCGGCGGCGTAAAAGAATCGGGACTGGGCCGTGAAGGCTCATACCAGGGCATCGCCGATTATTTTGATACCAAGTACATCTGCATCGGCGGCCTGGAGCAAGGACGGGCTCCTGCAGATTGAGTTGCCGCAAACTTGTTTTTGCGATGCGCTTGGTGCCGGGACGGACGCCAGGTACGCGAAAATGTCTTTCCGCTGTCCCGGGTCGGCCACAGCCAGATAATATTGACGCCCTGGGACATCGCTTGCGGACCTTGCCGCCATTTATCCGGACGCTGCAGGATCATGCCCCTCCCAGCTTCTTCAACGCCATGTCGTGCATCTGGCACGCCCTGATCAGATCATGTTAAGTCCGGGATATTTTTACTGCTCTCCGACGCCTGTCTTTGCCTTGCAAGCCTTTGGTAACTCTGGGGAGTTTGTCACGCTGTTAAAAGGAGGAGGTGCATACTAGGACGATAGGACTCACTTGCAGGATTGCAGGATTCATCGTTAAACCTACGCAATGAAAAGCTTGGGAGCCACGCATTTTCGGCATACACTTTCATTCAGCGGCAATGCCCTATGGCAGAACGCCTATCGGAAGGATGATCAACCCTGTCGGGTGAGATACAACACAGCAATGTTCATCTTCACCGCGCTGGCCGACTTCCCCGCTAACCATCCCAGAAGCGGTCTGGTAAAACTCTAGGAGCAATCAACATGGTCACTCGCGGCTTTACACGACAACAGCTGCCGACTGAATTGGCCAGGCGGGTACCGCCGGGCCAGCATCTCGTGGATGATTTCCCCGTCCTCGCTATCGGCGCAGCACCCAATATCGCGACGGCCGGTTGGACGTTTGAACTAAAGCTCGGTTCCCGGCCCTTGAAAAAATGGTCATGGGCGGAATTCAACGCTTTGCCCCAGACGACGCTGACACGCGACATCCACTGTGTTACGAGCTGGTCCAAGCTCGACACCAGGTGGGAAGGCGTGCTGGTGGACGATATACTGGCGGCGGCCGGCGTTGAGGCACCGACGGCCTTTGTGCTCGCCAATTCCTACGACGACTATTCGACCAATGTGCCGGCCGTCGATCTGCTAGGCGGCAAGGCGCTCGTGGCCTTGCGCTATGACGGTGAGCCGCTGCATCGTGACCATGGCGGCCCGGCCCGGCTGCTGGTACCGCACCTGTATTTCTGGAAATCCGCCAAATGGCTGAAGGGCCTGACCTTTACGCAGCGCGACGAAGCCGGTTTCTGGGAGCTTCGTGGCTACCATCTGTACGGAGATCCCTGGCGCGAGCAGCGGTTTTCCGATGATTGAGCAACAACCGGCTCCTGTTGCCGGCATCCGATGGCAAACCGCAAAGGTGGCTGGAATCCGGCGCATCACGCCGCGTCTCAAAAGTTTTACCCTAGTACCGGCGACCTCCTTTGTTTTTCAGGCAGGGCAGCACGTCGACCTGCGGCTTACGGCCGAAGATGGATATAGCGCCATGCGCAGTTATTCGATAGCGTCCTCCCCCACCAACCCAGACGCGCTTGAATTGGCAATCGAGCGCCTTGACAATGGCGAAGTTTCTTCATTTTTCCACGATGTCGTCGCCGTGGGCGATGAAGTCGAATTGCGCGGCCCGCTCGGTGGTCACTTCATCTGGAAGCCTGCAGATGGCGGCCCCTTGTTGCTGGCAGGCGGTGGCTCAGGTGTGGTTCCGCTGCTGGCAATGATACGGCAGCAGCAAGCGCAAGCCGCTATGCTGCCGACCGCTCTACTGCTGTCTGCGCGCCGCTGGGAAGACCTGCCTTACCGGGAAGAACTGCTTGAATTCCAGCACGCAAAAAATGGATTCTTTCTGTCCATCGCGCTTACCAGGGAGATACCAAGGCGCGATGGCGACTATGGCCGCCGAGTCGACATGCCGATGGTTACCGCAATACTGGCACGTCTACCCGGCGTGCCGAAGCATATATTTGTTTGCGGAAGCAACTCTTTCGTCAATGCGGCAGCAGATGGCGCCATCGCGGCCGGAATTCCTGCCGGCACGATTCGCACTGAACGTTATGGAGGATAAAATAGCATGTAATAGCCTTGCCAGTTCTCGCACGGCGCAGTCGCTGCGGCTACATCTACAAGCCGAGCCTAACCCTTAACAAAAGGAAATACCGATATGACTACAGTATCTGAGAAAGCCATTCTTGCAGGAGGCTGCTTTTGGGGCATGCAGGAACTATTGCGCGAATACCCAGGCGTCATTTCCACTCGCGTCGGCTATTCCGGCGGTGACGTGCCAAACGCTACTTACAGGAACCACGGCACGCATGCAGAAGCGCTAGAGATTATGTTCGATCCCCAGATCATCAGTTACCGCAAAATACTGGAATTCTTCTTCCAGATCCATGATCCTACTACGCCAAACCGCCAGGGCAACGACCGCGGCGAAAGTTATCGGTCGGCCATTTTCTATATCAGCGGCCAGCAAAAGAAAATTGCGGAAGATACCATCGCCGATGTGGAAGCCTCCGGGCTGTGGCCCGGCAAGCCTATCACGGAAGTGACGGCCGCAGGCCCTTTCTGGGAAGCAGAACCGGAACACCAGGATTACTTGCAGCGCTATCCGTCAGGATATACCTGCCACTTCGTTCGAAAGGACTGGCAGCTTCCAAGTAGACACGATTCCGCCACTTAACGGCGCGCCCCTCCCCCGTTAAACCGGTGTGGCGTGGCAAACCATGTAATAGCGGCTCTCATCCTGCCAGGCCTGTATATTTCCAAAGCCGGCCTGGCCGAGCATCTGCACAAAGCCCGAAGGCGTGTATTTATAGCTGCTTTCGGTGTGGATACTCTCGCCTTTCCTAAAGTGCCTTGCGTGGACTCCCCACGCGACACTAAGGTCATCCATTGCATCCAGATGCATTTCTATCCGGCTATGCAAGGAGTTGAATATAGCGCGATGCCGCCACTGACGTGGATTGAAATTTGCGCCCAACAGGCCGTTAAGATGAAGCAGAAGATTGAGGTTAAAGGCCGCTGTCACGCCGATGGCATCATCGTAGGCAGCCTGCAAGATACCCCTATCCTTGATCAAGTCCACCCCAATCAGCAGGCCCCCGCCGGCCGGTTTATTTCCATGCCGACCTGTAGCGCAGGCACTGCGAATCTGTTTCAAAAAGTCCAGCGCTTGGCCGGGAGGGAAATTACCGATGGAAGATCCTGGATAAAAAAATAACCTGCGCATACTGTCCACTTGCGGTGGAAGCTGCAGGTTTTCAGAAAAATCCATCCCTACACCGGTAATCCGCAGTTCAGGAAACCGCTGCCGCACCGACTGTATCGCGGCGCGCATAAAATCTTCCGATATATCCACCGGCACGTATTGCCGGGGTCTCAATACAGGGATCAGCTTTGTCGCCTTTGCACAATTTCCCGCCCCCAGATCAATCAGCGTTGAGCCAATTCCGGCAGCATTCGCGATTGCCTGCAGATTTGCATCAAATATCGCCACCTCGGTGCGCGTCGGATAGTATTCCGGGAGCTCGCAAATAGCTTCGAACAACCTGGAACCCAGTGGGTCATACAGGTATTTTGCCGGAGTCCGTGCCTGAGCTTCGAGCAGACAGGCACTTAATTCCGCGTGGCATTCCTGTTTTTCAACTTGAAAGAGTTCGGATAAATCGTTCTTCATCTCAGCCACAAAGAGTAATGGTTTATACGCCGAATAACACTGCATAGGTCAGCCATGTGCCGCAAAGTGCGCAGGCAAAGCCTGCACACTTCAATATCCTTGCACCGCCGGAACATTTCAAAACAAAATAAGCGCCTATGGCTCCGATCAGGTGCAGCGTTGCCGTGGACGCGAGAAACCCTGCTACGTAAAGGAACTTATCGTCCATCACAGGCATCTCGTAGCCATGGGCATAACCATGGAATACGCCAAAGGTGCCCACCGTGGCCGAAGCAATCAAAATAGGCAGCGCTTTTGCACATCCTATCGCCAGCCCCAGCACAAGCACAGACAGTGCAACACCGGCCTCTACGCCCGGGATATCAAACTGCTCAAAACCTGCGACACCACCCAGCAACATGCAGCAGACAAACGCCGTCGGCACAAACCAGACCGCCCGGCCGCCAATCTGGGAACTCCAGGCGCCGACAGCAATCATTGCCAGCAAATGGTCAAGCCCGGTCAGCGGGTGCAGCCAGCCATCGGCAGAACCGGCGTGCGCCTGCGCCAGGGAGCAAAATAGACAAGCTGCCGGCGCTATCAGAATTCGGGCGATATACGAGTGCCTATAGCTCATTGGCTTCCACATCCATTGATGCGATCATGAAAACGATTGACAGCGTGCATCACCGCAAGGGGAAATCGATAGTCATGGAGGCCCACAGGCTCTCCCAATCAGCCGAATTTTCCATCGACGATTCCATGTGGACAGCGTTGAACAACCACAACCCACCCGACGGCAAAGAAAATCTGGCAATGCCCTGCCGGTCTGAGAACGAAGTCAATTCGACGGGTTTCCCGGCCTTGAGCTGCGCCTTGACTAATACGCCTTGCAGGGGTTCGCCATGGAACAGCAACTGCATAGAGAAAATTTCCCTTGTTTTGATTTGTAGCGGGTCCGTGACAGGAACCAATTCAAGGGGCAGGTTCATCACTCGATTGAACCCCTTGCTGCTACCGTCGACGAAAACGATGGTCTTGGCGCACCTGGAAAACAATTCTCGGCTGTCTGTATTTTTCAAGCCGTTCTTTTGACGAAACTCCGTCACCTCAGTCAGGCCCTCTTCCTTCAGGTATTGCTCAAACTCCGCAGCCGGCAATTCCAGCTTCGCCGGATTCGTGCGCAATGCAAATACTGCCGCACCGGGCACGCGAACGCGCGCATGCCCTACCGATAGGGCACCGTCCCTCCCCTTCACTTCCTGCTCGCCGATTTCATCGCGCATGACAAAACTACTGAATAAATTGGGAAGCCTCGATGTCTGTACACCGGGCCACGTGGGGCCAATGCGAAGCTCAAACACCACTTGATCGGCAGGCCTTGCCTGCGGACCATGCGGCACCAGCCAGAACTCATGCGGCAATGCCGGAATGCAGCACAGCAGGAGCAAGGCGGCCATTGCCAGCCGCGAAAAAATATATAGGCCCATGTAATGAAATTTTTGCAGCACCGAGAAGGGACTACTATTTCAATTCAGCTGGAATGATGTAAGGGAAAGCGGCCGTGTACAGCTTGGGATTGGGAATGGCCTGGTCCACCGGAGTACCGCACCACAGGGACAGCATGACACTCATTGCGTCATCGTCGATCGCGCGGCCATTGCGCATCTGGTTCGAATATTCAGCCTTGCTGCCGACTTTATAGCTCAGAACGTCTGGAACCAGCATGGCGGCGACCTTGTCGCCATAGGAAAACGGATCCGGCTGGGTCTTTGCCAGACCCGAGGCACGCGCTACGCGGGCAGAAACGTAATTCTTCATTTCGGCATCGCTATCGGGCCTGCTATGGTCATGCTGGGTCTTTAAGGTTTCACTCTCAAACAACATGGAATGCGAGAAAAGCGGATTGGCGGAATACTGTACCTGCTCCCATTTATCACCGTCTTTGACTGCGGTTGTCATGAACACTTTAACGTCGCTGCCTAGCATGCTATTAGGCACTTCGAGCACAATGACGGAAGACAGGCGTCCGGTGAAAATATTGGTGCCTTTGGCCGCCGTCCAGGCATTGCTGTCGTAGACCCCGCTATTCAGCTTGGTGCGGAACAAACCCAATCCTGGAGAATTTCCATAAAACGGATCTTTGGCTGTACCGGCCCAGACCTTGATTCCGCCGGCAATTTCCACCTGCTTTCCAATTCCCCCCGAGCCTATTTTCGGTCCTACTACGCCGACGGCGCCATTCGGTTTGTCGGTATCGTATAGCGTGAACTGGTCCGCCGAAAAAGCCATGCTGAAAGTGTGGCCCGAGCTGAATTTTTCGTCGCTGGAAACGTGAATATTGTAAAGCGCGTTGGTAGCAAAAACCCCGTCTGTGCCGAGTTTTGGCGCCGAGTTGACCGACATGACAAAGACCGTGTAATTCTTGCGTGATGATTCAAACACGTAGTTGTCCAGCTGGTTGAGCGCCGTCACCTTGCGAACAGCCGCTGTTTCAAAATGATGACTGGCCATGGTTTCATGCGCGGATAAAAGCAAGGCTGCGACGATGGCGATTTTCTTGTATTGGCGAACTGACAAATGGAGTTTCATATATACCTCAAAATGAAAAAAAGACAGGATTTGCAAGATGCACGGGCCATTTTTAGCCCCTTACGGCGACAATACATAAACAAGGGATGGTTGCCGTCTCAAGGCACGAGGGCTCCCACAGGTGCTTTCAAGGTTGACAAATAGGCGATGACATTGGCGCGCGCCTGGGCATCGGCAACGCTGAACCCCATCTTATTGCCCGGCACCAGCATATTGGGGCCGCTCAGCCAGCGATTGATAGTTTCCGCATTCCACACCAGCTTGCTGTTCTTTAAACCTTCAGAATAGTCAAACCCTCGGACGCTACCGGCAGGCCGTCCTACTACTCCTCCCAGAAAAGGCCCGACTTTGATCGTGTTGACCTCATGGCAGGCGATACAGATGGTTTCAAAGTATTCCTTGCCGCGTATGATGTCGCCTACAGGCTGAGCAAAGGCGTGGCCCACAATGCCTATTGCAAACATAAAAAAAAGTCTGGATTTCGGCAAAACCGATCGTTTTCTCCAGTCATGCAAGATGCTGCTCGCCGGTGGAGGAGAAACCTGGTTCCGATGGAGACTGATTGCCATATTGATTTTTCTCTTAGAAATGGAAGCGGAGAGCGCCATTCACTCATCGTAGGCACTGGCCAATATTCTGCGGAAACCGGAAATATCGGCCGGCACCGGGGAATATTGGGTGGACTGATAAGATGCGGCGGTGTGCGCCATTGCATCCACCGATAGCAGATAGCGAACAGAATCTACGCCCAACGCCTTTATGTTGGCAGGTATGCCGATCACCTCTTTGAAATCCTGGATCGCCGCAATCAGCTTCATCACGAGTTCTTCTTCGCTATCCCCTTCCAAGCCTAGATGGCGGGCAGCATGGGCATAACGCTGGCGGACTACGCTGTTGGATTGCATCAGGAATTCAATAGCATGAGGCAGCGTCATCGCATTGGCTACGCCGTGGGCTATGCCGAACTTTGCTTGTAAAGCTGTCGTCATGGAATGGGTAATGCCTGAAAACAGATTGCTAAACACCACGCCCGCATGCATAAACCCGTTAATGACCTTGGTTTTGGCGCGGATGTCATCCTGATTTTTGACCAAGGTTGGCAAATACCGGAACACGTCTGCCATGCCGGCCAGGCAATGCAGCTTGACGGTTTCATCTTCGCCGTCAGCGACGAAGCATTCAACGCAGTGCGTGAAAGCGTCAAACCCGTCTGCCGCCAGAATGGCGGCATCAACGGTGACTAGCAAGCAGGGATCAACGGCCAGGCGGTCTGGCAACAACGCAGGATCGATAAAGGCTTTCAGCTTACCTTCACGGTCGGGCAGCATGACATAAGGTCCATATTCACCTCCCAGCATATAGGCACCGGGAATCGCAAGTAACGTCGCCTTTCTGCCAGTGACGATAGTGGGGGCCAGCCCCTGCATCGCGTCTGCGAAATTGGTGTGCAGCCGTTCAATATCGAGCTGAGGATTTTCGTAGTATGCCCACATCATCTTGGCGACAAAATTGATGAAGTCCACGCCGAACGAAATAAAGCAATCCGGAAGTTCAGGCGCCGCTTTCCTGGCCAGTTCCAGAGCCTCATCAAAACTGGAAGCGGAGCTCGCCAGCACCGTGCTAAAGCGCAGGCCTTGCGTGGCAAGCTCGGCTTCCAGCATGGCGAGTTTGCCTTGCGCTTGGGTAACAGCGTCGGAAATGAGGATGATATTTTTGCGTCCCTCATTTTTTAAATCCAGTATCGCTTTTTTGTAGCAGCCTGCTCCTGTATAGGTTTTTTGGGGCTGTATGGTGCAATTAAACATAAAGGATCGTTCTCATGAATTAAGCGCTTGCAATGTCAGTAAGCGATGATGAAAGTTCAGCCAAGGTGTTGCCGTACTTCTTTTTTCAGGGCAGGCAGTACCCTGCTTTCGAACCAGGGATTTTTTTTCATCCAGCCTACGCTGCGCCATGAAGGATGAGGCAGCGAAAAAAATGCCGGGAGAAAGCTTTCAAACGCCTGCACGTTCTCGGAGAGCGAGCGGCTGGCAACCTGTGGCAAATAATGCGCCTGCGCATAACTGCCTACCAGCAAGGTCAGGCGATCGGCAGGCAGCAGAACCAGGATGGAATCGTGCCAGAGGGGTGCACATTCGGGCCGTGGCGGCAGGTCGCCGTTTTTTCCTTTTCCCGGATAACAAAATCCCATTGGCATCAGCGCAACCTTGCCTGCGTCATAAAAATCCGGCTTCGACAATCCGGTCCACTCCCTTAGCCTGTCCCCACTCTGATCGTCCCAGGGTATGCCGCTCGCATGCACCCGCGCTCCCGGCGCCTGTCCGATAATGAGAATACGCGCAGTAGAAGCAAACTGGACAATGGGCCGCGGACCAGCCGCCAGGTGCGGCGCGCAATATGTGCACGCTACAATGTCGCGGTACAGGGCCGATGAGGCATCTTCAACTTTCTTCATATCGGACAACTCCTGTTTCCTGCCTGGTCTCTGATCCATACTGCCGTATGCGCCTGAAAGGCAACATCAATGCAGAGCACCCACCAAAGGGGTGATAGCGTTGCGGCTTCTGCGCGCCATCACCCGGCTGGCACATAAGGCTGTCCCAAAGGGCATCGCCTACCGGCGCGATATTCGGAGGGATCGCACCCGTAGGATTTGCGGAATGCGCGCAGGAAGCTGCTACGGCTTGCGTAACCCGCATTGCGGGATATCTGCTCTATAGACAGGTCATGGCCAGCTAGCAATGATGCGGCCTGTCGCATTCGAAGCTCGCGCAAAGCCGCCATCGGTGCCTTCCCAAACAAACCGGTAAAACGCACCATGAACGCCGAGCGGCTGAGGCAGGCACTTTGCGCCAGGCTCTGCACCGAATGCGGAGCCCCCGGCTGGGCGACCATATCGGCAAACGCCCGCGCAATATGCGGATCGCTCAGTATTGAAAACCGTTCTACCCACAAATTGAGTGAACTCAGAGAACGGCGCAGAAGCGTCACAAAAACCTGTTTCAGCAGCGCCGTAGTCATGGCTCCCATCCCGATCTCCTGGGCAACGAGTTCCGCAAGGGCTGCTTTCAGCTTTTGATCCAATTGGTCTGCAGCATCGAATCTTTCGACGATAGGCCCGGCAAGCCCGGCAAACAGGTCGATTGACGCACCATAGGAAGCCTTGAAATAGCCGCAAATCAGCATAATGCGCGGTTCCCCCTCGCCGGCGGCGTAACGCCGCAATGCCCCCGGGGCGAATGTTTGCCAGCGGCTTTCTACTGTCTCCAGCGGCGCAGCTTCACGCAAATCATCTTTTACCTCAATGCGGAACGACTGTCTCGGAGGCACGATGATCAATGTATGCGGCAGCAACTCTATTGGAGGCTGGTCCCCAATGATCATCCTGCCTGTTCCGCTCAGGTTGTAGTGAATGCCAGGAGCATCGGTCTCCGCGAGCACTAGGCGCCAACCTGGGCTCACCAGACATTCCGACAGCTTGACGAAGTCGACTTCGAGCGTCGCCATCAAATTGTCCAGGTCTGAAGGAGAAATCCGAAGGATTGGTTTGCCGCTCATGCTTTCAAAGTCCTTTATTGAATAATTCAATTTTCCAGCTCAGCCTGCGCTGTGCATCAATCATTTTATGCCGGGTGTCTTCACCTTTTCGCTCAATTTTCCAAACTGCGGCGCCAGCTTCAGCGTCAGTTTGCATGCTCTAAAAGTTATAGTTTGGCAAATTTATAAGCTTTTCTCCATCATGGGAAGTTTAGACCATCAAAACAGGACGATTGGGCTCTTTCACAGGATTATTGGATCATCCCGTTCACTTAAACTGCAAGACTTAAGCCGAAGACGCCGAAGCCATACTTGACGGACACTACCGTAACGAATTGCACATGAAGAAAAAGATCGATGCCACGGCACCTGCCCTGCTTTTGCTATCCAATTTTGCTACCGTGCGACTTCTACGCCTGCAACCGCGCGCCATAACGCTTCATAAGGCTCTGCCGACATTGGAAAGGCAATAAGTCCATGGCCGACGCGGCAACCCTGGAAGCACTAGCCCCTGTCATCCTTCTCCTGTTTCTTGCCGTCACGGTGGCTATCGCCAGTCGGGCGGCAAGGCTAAGTCCCATCGTCGGCTATATAGCGCTGGGGCTGGCCTTGCGTGCAGGAGGATTGGGCTTGCTGTTCGACAAATCGACAATTTCAGTCCTGGCAGAGTTAGGCGTAATGTTCCTGCTATTTGACATCGGTTTGCACTTTTCGCTCGATCATATTCGTAAGCAGGCATCCGATATATTTGCATTCGGGCCCTTACAAGTTCTGTTCGCCAGCGTCGCATTGGGTCTTGCCGCGCTGGCCTTCGGTATGACACTGCTCCCGGCGTTGTTGGTGGGCGCCGTACTTGCGCTTTCCTCCACCGCCGTTGTCGGGCGCATCATTGCAGAGCGCCATCAGCGCAACTGCCCTGTAGGATTAACGGCTACGTCTATCCTTATTTTCCAGGATGTGATTGCCATATTCCTGCTGATTGTCGCCGGCTCGCTGGATGGAGGCGGCCCCTTGTGGCACGTCGCACTCGAGGCGCTGGTCAAGGCGGTACTGGCATTCAGCGCCACTGCCGTCATCGCGCGGCTGCTGATCGGACCGCTGCTCGGCCTGGTGGCACGCAGCCAGAATGAAGAAATATTCACCGCGGTAGCTTTGCTGCTTGCGCTGGCAGCAGGCTGGGCTACGGGCAAGATTGGCCTTTCACTCACGCTGGGTGCTTTCCTGGGCGGGCTGACGCTGGCGGATACACCGTACCGTGCGGTCATTGAATCCGAGATCAGGCCCTTCCGGGGACTACTACTGGGATTTTTTTTCATCTCCATAGGATTGTCGCTCGATGCCATGGCCATTGCTAGGTCGCTGCCAGCCGTTATCGGTCTTACAGGTATTTTGCTGACGATAAAGATCGTGTCCAATATCGGTGCAAGCCGCTTATTCCGTTGGTCAGCTCCAGGATCGACGCAGCTTGGCTTTCTGCTGGCGCAAGGTTCGGAATTTGCGTTCGTGATTCTCAGCCTGCCGGCGGCTCGCGCCGCCGTTGGCGCCTCCAGGGCGTCCATCATCATCGCCGTGGTCGCACTCAGCATCGCCGTCACCCCCACTCTTGCCGATGCCGGACGCATGTTTGCCGGGCGCATGCGCAAGCGCGTCAAAAAAATTACCGATAGGGAGTTGATTCCTCAACTCGACGCCGCCCCGGTAATCATTGTTGGAATGGGAATGATCGGTCGCACCATTGCCGATGCATTACTCAGATTCGGGATCACCTACTGCGCACTGGAGCGGGACCAGCATCGCCTGCAGATGGCCGTGGCTGACGGCTACAACGCTGTTTTTGGCGATGGCTCCGACATCCGCTTATGGAAAAGCGTAGGATTGCATAGCCGCAAACTGGTCGTGCTGACGGCTCCGGACTTTGATACGCTGAGTGAAACCAACTCCATGTCAGAGGCCCACTACCCGGACCTGAAGCGCTACGCCGTAGTGAAGGAAGAAAACCAGGCCAAGTGCTTTCGCGGCATAGGGCTGCTTGCCATTGTCGACAACAATTTCCCGCCCGGAATCGATGCTGCCGTCTACATCCTTTCGGAGATGAGTACGCCCGTGGCGGAAATTACAAGCTGGACTCTTGAATACGCACGACAAGGTAATTTGCCTTCTGCGCCGCCAAGGCTTGCCGCGTAGCTTGCCCTATGTCTATCGGGTTTGTCTGCGCATGATGAGCTGGAACGTATTTCATCAATATGGATGCTGTACTTTCAACCGGCTGCTGCTTATTCTGCCTATAGCATTTCGGACGCAACGAGCACAACCAAGCGCAAGCAAGAGCAAGCCAGCTTCTCAACGCCCGGCACGCCGTAAGACAGGGCCGCATTTATTTACAACAATGGACGAAAAATCTATGAGGGCACCACATACAGTTCGCAGCGCAGAAGAATTTGGACGAGCCCGCCTGTCGCACAGTTTTTTTATGCGCGATTTTCTCTATAGCGAGATCGCCAGTATCAACGGGATGGCAAATCTACCGGACAACCCGGATCTGGCTATCGCCGCCGGCAGCGCACTCTGTCAGCATTTGCTGGAACCCTTGCAGGCGACATTTGGCAGGCTCGCGATCCGGTCTTCCTACCGCTCCCCAGAGGTGAATTCTTTTGGATGCGCGCACAGGCTAAGCTGTGCTTCCAATGAAAAGAACCGCGCCCGCCATACCTGGGACACGCGCAGTAAAGACGGTGGCATGGGCGCCTTGGCCTGCATCGTTATTCCATGGCTGGTGGACCGTCTGGAAACGGGTATAAGCTGGCAAGCGATGGCTTGGTGGATCCATGACAATTTGCCGTACAGCGACCTGCAGTTCTTTCCAAAGCTCGCGGCGTTCAATATCGGATGGCACGAAAATCCAAAGCGTACTATCTACAGTTTCATCGAGCCTCGTGGATTCCTGACCAAGCCTGGATTCGACAACCATAACGGGGATCACTCGCATCTGTATCCTGGGTTTCCTGAACTTGTACGCGTAGCACCGTTTGGCCCTGGCGCAGGCAACCCGCTGGGCAACCGGCTATTCTGATAACGGATCCAGGCACGCCGTGCGGCACTTTGCAGCGACGGATATCTGTCTCTTTAGGAAATTGAACGCATGCATTCTGATCAGAATACGACCCCTGCACCATCCGGGCACATGCCCATGCATGTGTGGCGGATGATTTTTGCGGGCTTATCAGCGAGTTTTATCGGCATCGGACTCGCTCGGTTTGCCTATACACCGCTACTTCCCGCACTGATCCAGGCACATTGGTTTTCACAGTCGGAGGCAGTCTATTTGGGGGCCGCCAATCTTGCCGGCTACCTGATAGGCGCCATGATGGCGCGACCTCTGGCAGCGCGGCTGACGAATGTCAGGGTATTGCGTGCGATGGAAATGTTGGTGGCGCTGGCATTTTTTGCCTGCGCCTTCCCGGTCAGCGTCAGCTGGTTTTTTGCGTGGCGTCTGCTGTCCGGTTTGGCAGGAGGCACCATCATGGTACTGGTGGCGGCAACGGTGCTGCCCCACGTGCCTGAAAGTAGAAAGGGGATCGTCAGCGGCGCCGTATTCCTTGGGCTTGGGCTCGGTGTTGCAGCATCCGGCACCGTGGTTCCGCTGCTGCTTCTGCTGGGCCTGCGCGAGACCTGGCTGGGCCTCGGCGGTATCTGCCTTGTGCTGGCGGCAGTCAACTGGAACGGCTGGCCACAAGGCTCACCTGTCCAGGGTTCGGCAACAGCCGCGGCCACCGCCTCCTCGGCACAGCCGCCACTCATGGCCGGCTCAGGCTTTTTGCTCATCTACATTGCTTACGCACTGATGGCGCTGGGACTGGTTCCTGCCATGATTTTCCTCGTGGACTTTATCGCGCGGGGGCTCGGCGCCGGAACGCATCTCGGTTCTCTCTTCTGGATACTGTACGGCGTTGGCGCCATGCTCGGCCCTCCGTTGTACGGATTCCTTGTGGACCGCATAGGCGCACGGGCCGCCGTGCGGCTGCTGGTATTATTGCAGGCACTGGCAATCATGGGGCTTGCCGTATCCAGCAGCCATCTGCTCATCGCCCTGCTGACCATTGTCATCGGGACTTTTCCTCCGGGTATTGTGCCGCTGGTATTGGCATGGATACGGGAAAAGGCTCCTGGCGACGGTGCGGCACAAAATATCGCATGGAGCAAGGCAACAATCGTATTTGCCGCATCACAGGCGGTGGGTGGATATGGCTACTCGGCGATTTTTTCGCATAGCGAGGGTAATCACCGGCTGCTTTTCGAACTCGGCGCCACCGCCCTCGCAATCGCGCTTGCTGCGGATATTATTTTTTGGTTCTTTCGATGGGAAATTTCACCAAAGAGAACTGCAAGAGATGCCGCTTGAATTAAAGCCCTGCCATTTTGCCTGATCCACTCATCATGAAGGAGATACTAAAAATGAACCACACCATCCACGATATCGCCGTTGCCAGCCAGATCGGCAAATATAGCGACGCCATCGAAGTACGCCCCCACCAGAGATGGCTCTTCACTGCAGGCACGCCCGGACTTTCTGCCGCCGGCGAGCTGCCGGCAGACATTACCGGCCAGGCCGAAATTGCCTGGGCCCACATCGTCAGGCTGCTGGAAAAAGCAGGCATGGATGTCAACGATATCGTCAAGGTCACGCAAACCCTCACGCGCTCTGAAGATATCAAGGCGTATGCCGCCGTGAGGAACCGTTTTCTCGGCGACGCGCGGCCGGCGTCGATGCTGCTAGTCATCCCGGAGCTGGTATGGCCAGAATTTCTGGTGGAAGTTGAAGTGATTGCTGCAAAGGCAGATCAATAGTGTTTGGCATACCTCAGGCGGTAAGGTGCGTTAGCAACGCGTAACGCACCGCGCGATCCACTACCATCCGATTTTTTGATGATCTTGTCAAAAGCAACGCCAGGTTCTTTGACGCATCGGTGCAATACGCAAGCGATTGCACCCAACCTGCCCAAGAGCCTAAACCTCCACCCAATGCCCCACGGACGCCACCGTCCACGACACTGTACCCTGGTCTATCAATGCATGCACGGGCGACTGCGCCAGCTCGCTCATCAGCCGGCGCATTGCCGATGTGGCGTTGGCGGCGGTGGTCCAGATCAGCATGTCGACAATGCTGCCATCGTCCCTCTGCGCGATACGCCGGGATTGGAATCCGGGCTGGAGCCTGAGCCAGGCATCCACGTCGGCATTGGCAGCGATGAACTCCTTGAAGCTGCATCCGGCGAGGTGGAAGGTGGTGATTTCTATCGCTTCCTTCATTGTTTTTTCCATGTCCGTGCTCCTTATGTGAGGGTGCCATCGTATGCTGCGTGCCCTCTCCCGCGTTAGGCTTATCCTGCGTATATCATGCACGATCCTGCAAATTATAAAAAAGCCCAGCTACGCCGCCTGCAGGGTCGTGTAGCATGGTGTCTGCACAAACCCCTTTATCTTCAGGTGCTTTACGATGAACCCACTCACCGGCCGCTTCCAGGAGATTGCCGCCCTTATTGCCCGCTTCGCCAGGGAAGACCAGGAGTACAGCACGGCCATCGGCAATCTGTTTTTCAACCGCCGCTCGTCGCCGACGCAGCCGCTGCATGTCGCGCAGTGGCCCTGCTTTGCGCTGGTGGCGCAGGGTGCCAAGAGCATTACCGTGGGCACGGAGTCCTTCCACTATGGCGTCGGCAACTTCCTGCTGGTGTCGCTGGATTTGCCGGTGGTGTCGCGCGTGGTGCAGGCCAGCACAGAAGTACCGCACCTGGGCCTGGGCATGGCCATCGACAGTGCCGCGCTGGCGGATTTAATGAGCCGCATCAGCGTGCCGCGCCAGGCGCTGGCCACCGAGGGCATGCTGGGTGTGGCGGTGAACACCGCATCGGAAGCGCTGCTGGACGCTACCTTGCGGCTGCTGCGGCTGCTGGAACAGCCGGACACCATTCCCGCGCTGGCGCCGCTGATCGAGCAAGAGATTCTGTACCACTTGCTGATGGGTCCATGCGGGCCAAGGCTGCTGCAGATCGCCCAGGCAGACAGCCCCAGCAACAAGATCGCCAAGGCCATTGCCTGGTTGCGCAGGCATTACACCGAACAGCTGCGCGTGGATGAACTGGCTGCCCATGTGGGCATGAGCGTATCGTCGCTGCACCACCACTTCAAGGCAGTGGCCGCGATGACGCCGATGCAGTACCAGAAGCAGCTGCGCCTGCACGAGGCGCGCCGGCTGATGCTGGTGGAGCAGCGCGATGTGGGCCATGCCGGCTACAGCGTAGGCTACCAGAGCCCTTCCCAGTTCAGCCGCGAATACAGCCGGCTGTACGGTTTGCCGCCGCTGAAGGATGTGGAGCGCGCGCGTGCAACGCAAGCATAAACGGACACACTGATCCGGGCGCCAGCTAATTGCGCGCGGTGGCTTCGGCCAGCCCGTGCTTTCCATTTTTTCCATCGCGTTTTGCGACCAGCGCCACCACGATATCCAGCACAAACGCCAGCGCAATGGCACCCGCGCCGATGGCAAACATCAGCTGGTGGTTGCCGCCACTACGGTTAAACAGGTAGGAATACATATAGGCAGACAGCGCCTGGAACAGGGCGAACGCAATGGTGGCGCGACTCCAGGCCAGGTTTTGCGCAGCATGGTCGTTTGGCATGATGTCATGCAGGCGGCCCAGCACCAGCGGCACGATGCCGGCCGGGAAGGTGCCGATGAGCAGGCTGGCAACGACAATGACGGCGATATTGGTGGTAGCCACGCACACCAGCATCACTGCCACCTGCACCAGCAGCACCGCGCGCAATGCACGGCCGAAGCCGATGCGGTCGGCGATAAAGCCGTGCAGCACCGGGCCGGTCGTGGCGCCCAGGCCGTACAGCACCCAGCACAGCGAACCGGTATGCGCGCCCTGCCCCAGGCCGCGCGCAACGAAGTCCACCAGGAACACCATCATCGCCACCAGGCCGGCGGCCATCAGCGCATACTGCGCATACAGCATCTTCAAGGCAAAGCCGTGCTGCTGAGGATTGCCGGTGGTTGACGCGTTAGGCGCATGTGCCGGCGTTGCTGCCGTTGCAGATCCAACGGCAGGCGCAGCGCCCGGCCAGCCGAACCAGCTTACTGCCGTCAGCACCAGCGACAGCAGGCCCAGGCCTATCCAGGTCTGGCGCAGGCCCAGCTCCAGCAGCAAAGGCACCAGCGTGCCGGACGCAGCCACGCCCAGGCCGGCACCAAGGAAAATCGCGCCGCTCGCCATGCCGCGGCGCGCCACCGGCACATGCGGCAGCACTGTCATCGCCACCAGCACCATGATGGCGCCGCCGGCCACGCCGGAAACAAAGCGCCATGCAAAAAACCAGGCAACGGACAAAGGAAACGCACAGCCCAGGAAAGCCAGGCCCGCCACCAGCATCATCGTGCGCAGGATATGCACATTGCTGAAGTGGCGCGCCATCGGCCGCCCTATCAGCGCACCAACCAGATAGCCCGCCAGGTTGGCGGCGCCCAGATACACCACCGCCGAAGCGGCAAACCAGTGCGCCTCGATCAGCGGCGGGATCAACGGCGAATACGCAAAGCGCGCCAGCCCTATGCCCACCAGGCTGGCGCACAGGCCGGCAATGATGGCGGCCCAGGGCACCGATGGGGCGGCAGTGTCCGCAGCATCGTGGCGGGATGTTTCAGTAGTCATGGCAGATCCTTCCTGTATCGCCTGGCAGGCAAACCCCTCTGCGGCGGGCTTCCTGCATGGTAGCGCATTATTTTTGACAACAGTGTCAAGAATGGATAATACCCATGTTTGACATCAGTGTCAAACATGTGTTTTAATGCTCCATGGCTGGAATTCGACAATTTGATGAGAGCGCCGCCCTGGAACGGGCACTGGAAGTCTTTTGGCAAAAAGGCTATGGCCCCACGTCCATGCAAGACCTGGCGGAAGCCACCGGCGTGCAGCGCGGCTCGCTTTACAACGCTTACGGCGACAAGGAGTCGCTGTTCCTGCACGTCTATAACCAGTACAAGACTGCCTATCTGCAAGACCTGCGCACCGCGCTGGCCCAGCCCCGGCTGGACGATTCGCTGCGCGCCTTCTTCGATTTTTGCATCAACTCCATGACCGCCGGCACCCCGACCCGCGGCTGCATGACGACCAAAACCGCCACCGATATCCAGTCCAGCGGCGAAAACATACAGGCCGCAATCAAAAGCATGGCCGATGAAGTGGAGCAGGCATTGACGGAAAGACTGTCCACCGCCGACGCGTTGGCGCAACTGGAACTGCAGCCGGCCGAAGCCGCGCGGCTGCTGGCGACGTTCACGCGCGGCCTGGTGTTCATGGAACGTGTGTACCAGGACCCGGCGAGGCTGAAAGCGACAGCGGGGTCGCTGATCAAGGTGGTGGTGCGGGCTTAGGGGCTTAGCAGCGAGATGAGTGCATCTATGAACGACTCGAAATTCGAGATTTTGCTCTTTTATAGAAAATCGAAGTAATTGAAGACACACCAGTACCCCCTCCCGGTTAACTTAGAGTCGCGGGAGGTAGAAAAAAAATACATTGGGGTGTGGAATCTACTATCGCGAGGCCTGAGCTTTTATGCCCAAGCCTCGCAACCAAATTGAACAGGTAGATTAGACGGGCTAGAGGCCAGCATTAAGACTGGAGCTACTCCTAGTCACTGGCATATTAATATGATACAACAGCATGTTTCCCATTGCAAGGCCCTTGCTCCTCTCAATAGATGCCAGCTTGAATATGATAAAACAACCTTTACAAACACTATTCGACGCGATGTATCACGGAAAACTCAGCTTTCATGATTTTTTGTATAGTGAAATGCTTCAAAACTATGAGGTCGCTCACTTCGGGGTTGAAAACAAAAGAACTATATATAAGCCAAAAGAAAATCTGAAGATGTATCACAGATTCTTAAATCTTTTTTTATTCGAACTTTTGCCGATAAATGAACGTGCAGTCTTTTCGTACAGAAAAGGCACTGGTGCTGTGAACGCCGTAAAAAAGCACAAGCATGGAAGGTATTTTTTCCAAACAGATATACGCTCCTTTTTTCAATCAATCAACAGCTCTTTAGCACGTAGCGTCATTCTCGACGGTGCCAATTTTTGTGCTATATCCGATGTAAGCCAACACATCGATAGAATCATTGAACTAGTATGTATCGACGATTCAGTACCTGTCGGATTTCCCGCGTCAGCGCCATTAAGCAATGCGGTCCTTTTAAATTTCGACAATGAAGTGGAAAAGATCTGCAAAAATTTAGAGCTTGAGTATTCCAGATACGCCGATGACATAATTATTTCTGGCAAAGACCAAAGCAGTCTGCTCGGCATGGATGAAATCGTACAAGAAAAATTGCACACTTTTGCATCTCAAAAATTTTCCATCAATAGAAAGAAAACTCGATTTTTTCAAGTCGGTGGAAAAATTAAAATTCTTGGAATGATGATTCTTCCTAATGGAACAATAAGTCCTGATACTAAAAAGAAGGAAGAATTAGAGACCTTGCTTCATTTCTATTTATCCGACAAAGCTAAGTTCAATCGAATGATCGCCGATAGAACGCGAACAAAAAAAAACTTAGGGAATATCGAAGAAGCAGGACAGGAAATACTTAGCGGAAACTTAAACTACGTAGATTCAGTTGATCCAGAATATACCAATAAGTTACGTCGGAAGTTTGGAGCTGCAACCATTGACATATTGATACACAAAGGGTTTTCTAACAAAAAATGAAATTAGAAATCTCAATTCAAAATGTTCAACATATCAAAAAAATGGATTTTTCTGTCGATCTAGCAGGAAAGTCCCTTGTTTGTATTACTGGGAAAAACGGCTCAGGCAAAACCATTTTAATCAAGGCGATCAAAAATCTGATTAGTGCTGACACCTTTCAAAAAACAAGCTCTGCCAGATCTATTTCGATAAATAGCGAAATCCGCTATAAAATCGATGGCAACGAAATTGTCTTTAAATACGATCAAGATAAAAAAATGCTTGATTCGAGAGATTCTGTGCCAAATGCATTACGCAAAAAAATATTTATTGAGCTGCCAATTCCCCACGGTGAACGGTTTAATTTTTTTAAAAAAATTGGCGAAATAGACTCCAATCTTCGGGCTCAAATCGTTCTTCAACGGTACACCAAACCCGACGAGCTTATCAACTTTTTAGAATCGATTTATACAACGAAAAAATTCGAAAATTTGGTTGAGGTGCGAATTCGAAATATCCCATACTATGCCATCACTTTTGATGATAACTATTATCTTCGTGAAGATTTTTTCAGTTCAGGCGAGTATTTTCTTGTCAGTTTATACCGGCAAATAATATCCGGGCACATGGCTATATTTATTGATGAAATCGATATTTCCTTGGATGCTGCCGCGCAAGTTCGATTAATGGAATGGTTGAGAAAATTCAAAGAAAAATTTCATACAACCTTCGTGTTTACCACGCATTCGCTTGCCATGATGAGAATGTTGGAACCCGATGAGCTGTTTTATATGGAAAAGCAGGATGATGATTCACTATCCATTGAAAAAAGATCTTATGCCTTCATTAAAAGTACGCTATTCGGATTTAATGGGTGGGATAAATATATTTTAACCGAGGATGACGTACTCAAAGATTTTATCGAATATCTCATTAGTAAACATTGCAAAGTATCGTTCTATCAACACAAAATAATCTACGTCGGCGGCGGCACAAACACCACCGATCTGATGCGAAGAAATGAGGTTGAGAATTTCTTAACAAATGATTCAAAAAACGTAATCACGGTGTTAGACGGAGATCAAAGAAATTTCTCTCACAGCAAACTAGACAACGTTCTCTGCATCCCAATGGAAAGCATCGAAAAAGAATTGCTGTACAGATGCTTGCTTGGCCAATTCTGGGACACAGGCAAGTTGAAGTCGTTACTCGACGACTACGGCCGCCTGCTTGACTTCGTGAACGGGGAAAATAATAGCAAAAAAAATGGTCTTAAAATTCTGTTATATAAATTCATTCTAAAGATAAAAAAGAGCACTGAATTGCGCAGAAACTTAAGCGTCGCCAATGGAGAACCGGCCAAAGATAAAGATTTTAAGAAGGCCGGTAAGAGATTATTTAAATATTTGGTCAAAAAGGATTTCACAAAACAAGATATTTTCGAATTTCTCATAAAGAAAAATTCGAACGAAATGAAGGCTTTTAGTCGAAAAATAGAAAAATTCATTTGCCTTGAAGTTTCCCAGAGCGACGATAATAAAATTATTGAATAATTCCCTTTTGCTGCTGTGAGCTCTCAATGCTCAAACTAATTTTTGGCGCCGCCAAGCAATTAATTTTGATTTACTCCGTGCAAGCAGCGGCAAATTTTCTCGGACACTACTCAACGCTGGGGCGCTGCAAATATATATTCACTCCGTCTTGCCATCTACCGCCGGAAAAAACAATGTAAAACGTGTATTCCCTTCGCTGCTGGCGGCCTTCCACGTGCCCTGGTGCAGCAGCATGATGCTGCGGACGATGGACAGGCCCAGGCCGCTGGCGTCGGAGGAGCCTCTGCGGGAGGCGTCGGCGCGGTAGAAGCGGTCGAACAGGCGGGTGAGGTGGTGCGGCTCTATCGTCGGGCCTTTGTTGTCGACTTCCAGCGTGGTGCCGACGGCATCCTGTTGTGCTGTCAGCGTGATCTCTGTGCCGGCATCGGCATAACGCACAGCGTTGGACAGCAGGTTGGCAAGTGCGCGGCGCAGCAGGTCCGGGTCGGCGCAGACGGTGCCCTGGCCCTGGAAGCTGATGCGGATGTCGCGCTCTTCGGCCAAGCCTTCGAAGTATTCGACGATGCGTTCCAGTTCGTCGGCCACATCCAGCGCCTTGCGTTCTATTGCGTGGTCTGCATGTTCGGCGCGGGCCAGGAACAGCATGTTGTCCGTCATGCGCGACAGGCGTTGCAGTTCCTCAAAATTGGAACCCAGCAGCTGTTCGTAATATTCGGTGCTGCGGCGCTGGCCGAGGGCGACTTCGGTCTGGCCCAGCAGGTTGCCGATGGGCGTGCGCAGGTCGTGCGCCATGTCGGCGGACACCTGGCTCAACTGGGCGAAGCTGGTTTCCAGCCTGTCCAGCATGGCGTTGAAGCCGTCTATCAGCGGCAGCAGTTCGCGCGGCGCGCCGCGGCTGTCGATGCGGGTGGACAGGTTGCGGATGCCGATGGCGCCGGTCTGCTGTGCCAGCAGCCTCAACGGCAGCAGGCCGCGGCGGGCGACCCAGTAGGCCAGGAAGGAAGTCAGCAAGGCGGCGCAGCCGGCTACCAGCAAAATGTAGTTGCGATAGGCTTGCAGCATGCGGGTGCGTTCGGTGAGCATGCGGCCGGTGGTGATCTGCAAGGCCTGGCCGGCATATTGCGGATCGGACGTCTGGGCGGAGGCGGACACCAGAATGAAAGGCGTGCCGTTTTCCACCGTGTGGCGCACGGCAGCCAATGACAGTACGGCACTGGGTTCGGCAGAGGCGACCTCGGGCACATTGATGCGGCCGGGGTTCACTTCCAGCAGCGGTGCCTGGCCAGGGAATTTCAGCACCAGCAGCGCTTCGCGGTTGCCCAGCATGTTGCCGAACAGTTCCGGCTTCTGGTGGATCATGTCCAGCAGATCCACGTCTTTCAGCAGCGTGCGGATCTGGTCGATGCGCGAGACCAGCGCCGCATCGTCGCGCTGGATCAGCTGCGCTTCCAGCGCGGTGTACAGCGTGAGGCCGACCGCTGCCAGCACCGTAAACGACAACAGCGCAAACAGCAGCGCCAGGCGGGCAATCAGCGAATGGCGTGGCAGCAGCAGGCTCATGATTCCACTTCGCAGCGGTAGCCCACGCCATGCACGGTGTGGATCAGGGGAACGGGAAAAGGTTCGTCTATCTTCTTGCGCAGGCGGCGCACGGCCACGTCCACGACATTGGTGTCGCTGTCAAAATTCATGTCCCACACCCGCGAGGCGATCAGCGAGCGCGACAGCACCTGCCCCTGGTTCAGCATGAAGAAATGCAGCAGCGCAAATTCCTTGTTGGTCAGCGTGATGCGGGCACCGGCGCGGACCACGCGGCGCTTGGGCACGTCGATCTGCAGGTCGGCAATTTCCAGCGTATCTTCCTGCCTTACCTGGGTGCCCCGGCGCAGCACGATCTTTACGCGCGCCAGCAGCTCGGCAAAAGAGAATGGCTTGACGAGGTAATCGTCCGCACCCAGTTCCAGCCCTTTCAGGCGGTCTTCCAGCGTGCCGCGCGCGGTGAGGAACAGCACCGGCGTGTCGGCTTCCTTGCCGTCCAGCCGCAGGCGGCGCATCACTTCCCAGCCGTCCATGCCGGGCATCATCACGTCCAGCACGATGAGGTCGTAGCGCAGCTCCTGCGCCATGTGCAGGCCGTCGCTGCCGTTATGGGCCACATCCACCACATAGCCGGATTCAGTCAGCCCGTTGCGCAGGTATTCGCTGGTTTTAGGCTCGTCTTCGATGACAAGGATTCTCATTGCTTTACCCCGGTTGTGCGCTGATGTACAGATTGGTTCAATGTTGCATCGCTGCATAGTGCTTTGTAAAGGATTTTATCCCAGTAGGGCCCGACAGGCCCCGCCGGGAGCAGCATTACTGCTTGCCGGCGTTTTGCGCGGCGTCTTCTATCATCGCGGCCACTTCCTTGGCGCGTGAGATATAGATGGTGTGGGCGCCGTCCACTTCCACGGTGTGGCTGTGGGCGCGGGCAGCGTACATGCGTTCCAGGTCAGGATTGATGGCACGGTCTTGCCTTGCCACCATGTACCAGCTGGGCTTGACGCGCCATGCAGGGTTGGTGATCAGCGTGGTGTTCACTTTGGCGGCAGGCGGCATTTGCGAGCGCGCCATGAACTCTGCCTGGTCGGCCGGCAAATCGGCAGCAAAATCTTCACGGAAATGCGCAGGATCGACAAAGACGAAGCCGTCCGGCGTGGTCACGGTGCGGATCTGGCCGGGGATCTTGTTCTTGTTGCTGGCAGTGGATTCGCCGGCATCCGGCGCATGGGCAGCGATATACACCAGGCCCGCCACATGCGAATCGGTGCCGGCCTGCGTGATGACCGCGCCGCCATAGCTATGGCCTACCAGGATCACCGGGCCCGGCTGGCGTGCCAGCACGCGCACCGTGGCGGCAACGTCCTCTTCCATCGATGTCAACGGTTCCTGCACCATATTGACGTTATAACCATCCTTGGTGAGGATGTCATACACAGGTTTCCAGCCGGAGGCATCGGCAAACTGGCCGTGCACCAGCACAATGTTCTTCACTGCTGCCTCGGAAGCCGGGGCCGCAGAGGCAGGCGCAGCGGCAAAAGCCAGCAGCAAGGCGGAGGTGATGACAGAAGCGGAAACAGCGACGGCGCGTTTGGCGTTGAAAGAGGTTTTCATGATTACTCCTTGAGGTTTTTTAGGATTTACGGGTTTGCTACAGTGTTGACGTAGTATGCGCACCGGCCTCCAACAGCTCCATGACGGAGAGATTACAAAAAAATGACAATTCTCGTGGCGCCCGCCGGTTATCCGCCCTAACCAAGGTAGCCAGCGGTGCCAGGAGCAAGGTTTTTTTATGTTAAGCAACAGGGAAGATGGCCGTTCATTTTAATTTCGACCACATTTATTGCGTTTCGATCAACAAGCATAACGGCGCCCTGCGGTTGACCCCGTTTCCGACAGATAGATCAAGGCTGCCTGTCCTCCGCCGCAACGGAAGGCCGCATATAATGGTGGCAAATGAGTGGTGGCAAATGAGTGGTGGCAAATGAGTGGCAGCGAATAAGTGAAAACTAATCAGTGAACACCGTAGAAATGAACGAAGGCAGCCAGACCAGGCTTTTTGCACGAGGATCAACATGAAGGTATCGAAAGAACAATCGGATGCAAACCGGGCCGCGCTGGTCAAGGCGGCGAGCAAGCTGTTCCGGGAAAAAGGCATAGACGGCGTCGGCGTGGCCGAAATCAGCAAGGAAGCCGGCCTGACGCATGGCGCGCTGTATGCGCACTTCCCTTCCAAGAGCGCGCTGGCCGCCGAAGCGCTGGCCCTGGGGCTGGAGCTGGCCAACAAAAAGCTGTACGGTAAATCGGCGGATGAAGCGCCGGATCTTGACGCCTTTCTGGATTATTACCTGTCCACCCGGCAGCGCGACAACCTCGGCGGCCACTGCGCCATGGCCGCTTCCGCCAGCGAAATCGGCCGGCAGGATGAAGACGTCAGCGCCAGCTTCACCGAAGGCTATCTGGAAATGGTCAGGGCCTTTGAAAACCACGTGGCCCAGGCCCGGCCCGAACTGGATTCCAGCAGCCGCGGCCTCGCCCTCGTCGCCGCGCTGATAGGCGGCGTGGCAATGGCACGGGCCACGCAAAAATCCAACCCCGCCCTTTCCAAGAAGGTACTGCAGGGCATGCGGGAACTGGTGGATGAAGCGGGTGGGTTGGGGAAGAAATAGCCCCGGAATCGTAAAATCGTAGGGTGTCAATAGCGCAGTATCGTAGGTTGGGCTAACGCTGTATCAGCCCAACATGCATGCATAACCCGAACATGGCCTGTATGCGAACGCTGAGTGTTGGGCAGGTAAAGCTTTTGCCCAACCTACGAATCCTGGCTGGAATGCAGCGCAACCCGGGGCATTGCTCGTGAGTGAGCCTTTCGGCTTTCGATCATCATGGATATTGCGCATGCGGCGGCCATTTTTCAATGTCCTCGTTTCGCTCCCGGATTTCGCTGCGCTGCATCCAGGCTACTTCTCTCTTTTTTTGGAAAGCGCCACGCCCTTACCCTTTGTCTTCCTCTTTGCGATGCGCATCCACATCCCCCAACCGCACTGATTGCAGCTCTTCCGGCATGCGCCGGTACTTGCCCTGCCCTACGCGTTGCGCGCGGTAGATGCCGGTGTGGCCGGAGAACAGGTAGCTGATGACGCAGGCGATGGCGGCGTAGGGGCCGATGGCGGGGCCGAAGAGTTCTATCGCCATGACCGTGGAGGCAATGGGGGTGTTGGCGGCGCCGGCGAAGACGGCGACAAAACCCAGCGCGGCCAGCGTGGAAAACGGCAGCTGCAGCAGCGGCGCCAGTGCATTGCCCAACGTAGCGCCGATGTAGAACAGCGGCGTGACCTCGCCGCCCTTGAAACCAGTGCCCAGCGAGGCCACCGTGAAAGCGAATTTGCCGGCGAAATCGCTCCATGGCAGCGGATGCTGGAAGGTTTCCACGATCACCGGTATGCCCAGGCCGACATAGCGCTGCGTGCCCACCGCCCATATTGCCAGCGCCACCACCGCGCCGCCGATAAAGGGGCGCAGCGGCGCGTAGGCGATGCGTTTTTTCATGAAGGCCGACAGGCCGTGCGTGGTTTTGGCAAACAGCATGCCGGCCAGGCCGAAGAGCATGCCGGCCGCCAGCACCGCCAGCAGGCCCCACAGCGTGATGGAAGGAATCTGGCTCAGCACATAGTGGGTATGGTGCACGCCCCACCACAGGCCGACCTGGTCGGCGACGATGGCAGCGATGAAGCAAGGCAGTATGGCGTCGTAGCGCATGCGGCCTATGGCCAGCACTTCCAGCCCGAAGATGGCGCCCGCCAGCGGCGTGCCGAACACCGAGGCAAAGCCGGCGCTGATGCCTGCCATGATCAGCAGGCGGCGTTGCTGCTGCAATTCTGCCGGCGGCCGGCGCAGCACCCGCGTGAGCTGGTCCGCCAGCGCGCCGCCCATCTGCACCGCCGTGCCTTCACGCCCCACCGACGCGCCGAACAGGTGCGAGACAATGGTCCCGCCCAGCACCAGCGGCACCATGCGCAGCGGGATCACGTTCTTGGGATCATGGATCTCGTCGATCAGCAGGTTGTTGCCGGCCTCCACGCTCTTGCCAAAGCGCAGATACACCCAGCCCACAGCAAACCCGGCCAGCGGCAGCAGCCAGATCAGCCAGGGATGCGCTTCGCGCCATGCCGTAGCCCATTCCAGCGAAAACAGGAAAAAAGCGGAAGCGCTGCCCGCCAATACCGCAACCGCGGCGGCCAGCAGCAGCCATCTGGCCATATAGGGCAGCAGATCGATTTGTTCGGAAGAAGCAGAAAATTTCATCAGGCCTGCCAGATTAAATGTTGTGAATACCTGGTGGGCAAGCGGAAAAAGAATAGCCTACAGCTTCCCGACAACCAGGAACGTCTGTAGGCATCATCGGCAGCCCGGCATGCGGGCGGCGGTTTGGCAGGAATGCCGGGAGGAATGCCATCTCCCTGTTGCAGCCAAGATATTAGCAAACTTTATTGCGGCGGGCAAATCATCGCGCGCTGAGGTGAATACGCCCAAGCCTGACAGGACATCAGCGCTTCGGGTCCGGACATTCGTCAACCCAGATGTCTACCTTCATATCCTTGATACGCTCTCCTGTCGCAACAACAGCCATGCACTCCTTCTTTTTTGTGTAGTAGAACGTGCAGTCCGATCTGCCGGACGCCGTGCAAAATTCCATTTCACGCCATCCGCGGGCAATGATTTGCCGCTCCAGCCATTCGAATTCATGCCCCCGCTCGTTGCGCGCCACCATGTCAACCGGTTTCCAGCCGTGCGCCAGTATCTGCTTCCTGGCCTCGGCAAAGGGCATATCTTCCTCCGGCTCCCAGGGGTCGCCCTTCGCTTTTCGGGGGGCCACGACAGGTTTCGCATCGCTTACCGGTACGCCGCCCACCCCAGGGCATTCGTAAAAAACTTCTATCACTTTCATCTTTGTCAGGCGCGTGTCCCATACAAAGAGCCGAAGGCACTGCTTTTCTTTGATATAGTTAAAGAAGCAACCGTTAAAAGCCGCAGGACAGCCATCCCATTCAGGCACGGCAGCCTGCCACTTGCCCTCTCTAAAGATGGAGTCTTCTTCTTTCACGAACCGCAGCGGCAGCCAGCCGTCTGCCAAAATCAACTCCCTCGCTTGCAGGAATGGCTGGCCCTTCAGCACCAATTCTTGTGCCTGGGCAGCACTTGCCAGCAGCAAGATTCCCATCACGGCAACCAGCATTTGCCGCCATTGTTGCGTGAGACCGGATAAAGACAAATACAAGATGAGCTCCTTCACAGTGTATCTCTCACTTCCTCACTTCGACGGGCATTCGGTAGTCGAGCCAACTACTTCCATATCATTGATGCGTTCGCCTATTGTGGTAACGCTCATGCATTGCTTCTTCTTTTCATAATAGAACAGGCAGAGTACTCCGGCATCTAAAGAGCAAGACTCTAGCTCGCGCCAGCCAAGCGCAACAATTCTTTTTTCATGCGAGTCATAGCTGATTTCCGGGTCGCGGCGCGCCATGTTGATCGGTGTCCAGCCGTGTGCCAGTATCTGCTTCCTGGCCTGGGTAAACCGCATATCCTCTTCAGGCTCCCATGGACCGCCCTTCGCTTTCACGGGTAAGACAATCGCTTTCGGATGATCGACAGGGATGCCGGCTTCCTTTGGGCATTCATCAGAAATACTTTCAACCCTCATTTTCCTCAGCCGTATATCCCGTGCAAATATCCAAAGACATTCCTTGCCCTTGATGTAGTTAAAACCGCAGCCTGCAAGCGCCGCCGGGCACTCATCCAGCTCAGGCACTGCGACGCCGCTCAGCGTGGCATCTTGCCGCGTCTTGAGGGGCAGCCAGCCGTTGGCCAAAATAATTTCTCTGGCCTTTAAGAATGCCATACCTTCCAGCTTCACTTCTTTTGCGTGGGCTGCACTTGCCAGCAGCAATGCACCTGCCAGGGCAATCAGCCATTGCGGCCATTTTTTTAAAAACCCGGATAGAGATTGGTGCAAAGTGAACTCCAATTAAATTATTAAAGTGAATATTTAAAATAATAACTAATTTTCAATCCAAATAATGCCTTGGAGGAAATTATTTTTGTTGGGGATTGACGCCGTTGTCCCGCACATTGCTCATAATTGCTCGGCCAGCAGGCGCTGCCTGTGCGCGGCGCCTGCCGGAGCGTTGCTGAACTGATGGCGCTGCAGCAGGTTCTGGAACCGGGTCTGCGCGCCGATGTAGGCCAGTGCCGCGCGGCCGGGTGCACCCTGGCGGCACAGCGCGACATCGACCTCGCAGATGCCGCGGTCCATGCTGTCGGGGTGATAAACTTCATCGCGGTAAAGAAAGATGACGGCATCGGCATCCTGTTCTATGGCGCCGGAATCGCGCAGGTCGCTGGCCTGCGGACGCTTGTTGGGACGCTTTTCCAGCTCGCGGTTGAGCTGGCTGAGCAGGACGATGGCGATGTCGAGCTCCTTGGCCAGCGCCTTCAGGCCGCGGGTGATGCCTTCTATCTGGGCGTTGCGGTTGTCGCCTTCGCCTTCCATCAATTGCAGGTAGTCGATGACCATCACCTCCAGGCCGTGGCGGCGCTTGATGGTCTTGGCCTTCATGCGCACATCCAGCAGGCGCAGGCCACCCTGGTCGTCCAGGTAGAGCTGCATGGCGTCTATGCGGGCGATGGCGGCGGTGAGATTGGTCCAGTCCTCATCCGTCATGGCATTGGGCTGCAGCAGGTGGGCCAATGGGATATGGCCGGTGCTGGCGAGGTTGCGGTCGTGCAGCTGCGTGCGCGGCATTTCCATCGACAGCACCAGCACGCTATGGTCGTGGGCGATGTTGCAGGCCATGTTCAGCGCAAAGGCGGTCTTGCCCATCTTGGGGCGCGCGGCCAGCACCACCAGTTCGCCGCCGCGCAGGCCGCCGCTGAGCTTGTCATCCACATCGGCAAAGCCGGTGGAGATGGCGCGGCTACCGCCTTCGCGCCGGCGCTCCAGTTCTTCGATGTGGCGGTACAGGTCGGCGCCCGCCTTCACCGGCTCTTGCCGGGTGCGCGATACCGCCAGTTGCTCCAACCGGGATGATGCACGGTCCAGCAGCACGCCGGCTTCTTCGCGCGAGGCGCCGGCCTGGTCGGCCACCTCGCGGCCCAGCGCCACCAGGCCGCGCTTGATGGCACGGTCCCGCACGATGCCAGCATAGCGGGCGATGTTGGATGAGTAAGGCGTATTCTGCGCCAGCGAATTCAGGTAAGGCAGGCAATCGGCAATGCGGTCGCGCAGCAGGTCGGTCAGCGAGATGACATCGCAGCTTTTGCCGGCGGCAATCTGCGCCTGCAGCTCGCTGAAGATCAGCCGGTGTTCGCCGCGGTAAAAATGCTCTGCTTGCAGGTCGCCGATGCGGTCTATCGCATCATTGTCCAGCAGCAGCGCGCCGAGCACGCTTTGTTCGGCTTCGATGTTGTGCGGCGCCGGCACAGAGGTTTGCATGGAAGTTGGCATGGGGGCTTTCGTTTTCATCAGGGTCGTCATTCAAAATTTCGCAGCTTGGGCTAAGGGGCTATCAGCCCAACATTTCCGGCACCGCCAAAGCCCCGCCGACCCTTCCCTCCCAAAATAGAGAAAAGTAGCCTGGATGGAGCACAGCGCAATCCGGGAGCAAGCCCGAATGCCAGAGCAGACGCCGGCACTCGCAAAGCACATGCAATGACCGGAAGCCGAAAGGCTCGCCCACAAACCATGCCCCGGGTTGCGCTGCGCTCCACCCAGGCTACGGCCGTTGGATAGCCCTCATCAATAATTTTCATATTGCCGCTCCCTCACCTTCGCGAAATTGATGGCCTTGGTC
The DNA here is from genome assembly GCF_049339885.1 of Undibacterium sp. TJN25. NCBI lineage: Bacteria > Pseudomonadati > Pseudomonadota > Betaproteobacteria > Burkholderiales > Oxalobacteraceae > Undibacterium > Undibacterium sp. TJN25. Next base: position 128,884 of record NZ_JBMPPM010000007.1, read on the forward strand.
AGCCAGCCCAGGTCGGCGATAAAGGGCCGCTTGCCCGGCAGCTGCGATTTGCCGGTCAGGAAGGCGCAGCCGGCCACGTAGGTGAAGTAGTTGCGCCAGTAGTCCAGGTTTTGCCTGTCGGGGTCTTCGTTCCAGCGGGTGCGCAATTGCAAAGCCCTGCCATGCGTCCAGTCGCGCACTCGCGGGCATTGCGGCAAGAGCGCGTGGTACAGCGCGATAATGTCCTGGTGGGGGCAGGCCGCTGCTGCAGTCTCTGCGCGTAGCGGGTCCTTCTCCTTGGCCGTGCTCTGGGCACTGTCGCCAAGGGACGGTCCTGCTGTTCCGGAGATTGCAGCGCTGCCTGTTGCCGCTGCCCGTTTGCCCCCACCACATGGAGAGCGTGCCGGCCTGGCAGCCACAGGCGGCATTTCCGCCTGCGCACTGCCGTAAGCCCTGGGCTCTCCCGACACGTCACCAGCATCGCTGGCGACAGCTAACACGTCAGTGTTAGCGAGGTTTTGACCTTTATCCTGCTCTTGTTCATGCTCTTGGCTTCCGGGCTTCTTCGAAGCTGGTTGCAAGCTACCCGGAAGGTCCTTCCCGCGCCCTTCGTCCGCCTCCTCAATTTCTTCAACTCCCCGGCAGCGGCTCATGCACAGCGCTACCGCATACTTGTCGTAAAAGGCTTTTAAAAAAGGATTGTCAGGCAGACTGTCGTACTCGCTTTGCACGCCGATGGCCCGCTTGTCGCGCGGCTTCAACCGGGCGCCGATCTGGAAACGTGCCATCTCGTGTACCCACACCATCCGCGATTTTTCGTCATACTGGCAAAAGCCGGAGCGCATGCAGCCCTGCAGGCCGATGGCGAGATTTTCCGGCGTCAGCCCGGTCTCGGCGAGCATGAAAGGCTTGGGCACGTAATACAGGCCGGTCATATTGGCTTGCGGGCTGCTCATCAGGTACAGCGCCACCATCTGCGATTGCCAGCCTTCTTCACGCAATTTTTCGCCGGTGCCGCTGATCCAGAACTTCGGCGCGATCTTTGCATACCCTCTCATTGCGCTTGCTCCTCCTGCAGTGGCACAACAGCTGCCAGCGCCGGCTGCAAGACCTCTTCCATCCTGGCGGCGGCCTGCTGCGCATCCAGCTGCTTCCACAGATAGCGCGCCGCATGCGGGCCGCGCAAAAAAGTGAGCAGCGCAGCATGTACCAGCTGCATGGCAGCGTCGTCCAGCTCTGCATAGGAAATGGATTTGGGCAGCGGCACAATGCCGCCCTTGGCGCCGGGCACCCAGTTCACATGGCCGGCGCCTATCTTCAGCCAGTTGCGGAACTGCTCGAACTCGGCAAAGCGCTGCTGCGCATCGAATACGGCCTGCTCCAGCGCCATGTGGCGGCGGTGGAAGGCAGTGTTGCGCGGGATGCGGATGCCCACCTGCGCCACCTCGCCCTCTTCCAGCGCAAAGAGGTCGCGCAAAAACCGCAGCCAGCGCGCATGGTGCTTGCCGTCCACGCCGCGCAAACCCTGCTGCAACAGCTGGAAGGCGGCATTGTGTTCTGCGTCCGACAGCGCAAGGCTGCGGTCGCGTTTGATCATCGTATGGCTCATGGTGTCATCCTGTGGGTTGAAGTGGGTGTGGCATCCTCATCTGCCGAATTTGTCGAATTTGCCGGCGGCCCGTCCGCGACTGCACGCCGGCAAACCTTGCGGTGCAACTCGGCGATAGCCATCCAGGTGGTGCTTTTGCAGTCTCCCTGGCCATGCACAATGCGGTTGACCGTGGGTTGCGACACGCCCAGCAGCCGGGCGATGCGGGGTTCGCTCAGGCCGGTGGCGGCCTTGATGTCTGCGAGGTATTTAGCGGCCGAAGGCGCTGTGTTTTTCTTATCCATGCACGCATTCTATACGTGTTTGAATAGTCTTTTCAATGCATATTTGAATAAATTTTTGCATAAATCTATACGTGCGTGTATAGTTTCATTATTCAGTTGTACAAGCCCCTTTGATTAACCGGCTTGGCAGGGAGAGTGGACGCTAACCGTCCGGCGCAAAAATAGGCAGGCAGGGGTAAATCCCTTGTTTGCCGTCCCGGCGCCTGCTTCCGCCAGCCACTAACCGGCCCCAAGCCACCCACTGCCATGACCCTGACATCGCGACTAGAAACCGCCATGCAAGCCGCCGGCTTTGCATCCCAGAGCGCCCTCTCCCGCGCCTCCGGCGTACCCCAGCCCACCATCAACCGCATTCTCAACGCCGTCGGCACCAAGGGCCCGGAAACGGAAACCCTGCGCAAGCTCGCCAGCGCCTGCAATGTCAGCTTTGAATGGCTGCACGAAGGCCTCGGCAGCATGCAGCGCGGCAGCGCAGCGGAAGACAGTGCCCAGGTCAGGCAGCCGCACATGCGCATCAACGCCGGCAACAGCGGCGACGAAGGCGCAGGCGCCATCCGCTTCATGCACGCCAGCGGCAGCTGTGGCGGCGGCTTCAACAATTACGAAGATCTGGAAAAAGAACCGCTGATCAAGGAAGAACGCTGGTTCTCCCGCTTCCACGTCAAGCGCGACGATGTGGTCGCCATCTATGCGTATGGCGACAGCATGGCCGACTTCATCATCGACGGCGACATCGTCATCTTCGACACAAAAAAAACCGAGATCACCAGCGGCCAGATCTACGCCATCGATTCGCCGGACGGCCTGCGCATCAAACGCGTGCACCGCCGCGCCGACGGCAGCCTGGTGCTCACCAGCGACAACCCCAACAAAAACCGCTACCCGGACGAGCTCTACACGCCCGAGCAATCGGCGCAGTTGGTGGTGAAGGGGAAGTTTGTTTACCGGCAGGGCGGGTATTGATAGCCTGAACGGAGTCAATAATGGCTGATAGCACAGGCAAACCCTCGCTTCTGCGCACCTACCTGCGCACTGCCCTGCGCTGGCAGCGCGGCCGCCAGCAATCCGGCTACGACAAGATGCTGCTGCTCCATAGCATGTGGCCGCTGCCGTTAGATGTGTATATCCTGCGTTTTCCGGAAGGGGCGGAGATTGCGCCGCATGTGGACAAGGTGAGTATCGGCGCGCACTACCGGCTGAACATCGTCGTCAAGAAAGCGGCATCGGGCGGCGAGTTCGTCTGCAAGACGCCGATTTTCGAGACGCCGCGCATCAAGTATTTCCGGCCGGACGCCTGCGAGCACAGCGTGACGCGCGTCAACCGGGGGTCACGCTATGTGCTTAGCATAGGCTGGGTGCGGCGGGGCTGAAACCAGGCTTTGCAAATAATATAAATTCATCGGACGTGCCATTGACTACCATGCCGCTGGCGATCGGCATCGTCTTCACGCTCAATCTATTATGGTTCGGCGCGGCCTTCCGCTATTTTAGCCTGACGCCGGACACGGCGGCAAGGATGCTGGTGCCGAAATCAGCACGCAGCTCGCCGCTGTTCAGCACGGTGTCGGCATCGGTGCGCTTCTTGGGCGGAATGAACTTTGCGTTCGCCGCCTTTGCCGCCCTGCTGCTGACAAACCGCGCGCTCTTCCCGGATGCGCGGCAAATGGCGTTGTTCGCAGGCGTGTTTGCCATCGCCCACGCCAGCCAGTTCGTGTTCAACCTGCCGGTGGCAATGCGCGGCGGCAGGCAGGGAGAATCGCTATGGCCGGTGCTCAGCGGCCCCATGCTGTTTATCTTTGCGACCGACTTTACGCTGATGGTAGCCAACGGCGTGCTGGCGGTAAAGTGCTGCAAAAGGACAGTCAAGTTATTGGCTCGTTTTTGATAAGGTCTGCTTCTGGCGGAATTCAGCATTAGTTCCCGTCACCTGTCTCTTTTTTGTCTTGCTTGCGGGGCCCCGAAAAACGAACTCGAAACTCGGTGTTTTCGGTACCTATATTCCACCATCTGTTCTCGCTTGAAAAGCTATCTCGGACTTCCAAATCCAACGGGCCGCAAGTTTTAATTTTCCATGCCTGCTTTGGCGATAATCTTTTTATGCCACAGTGCACCAGGCTACAGCATTGAGGGTGAGTACCGTCTATCAGGGAAATCCCCCAAATTTGATCTGCTTTATAGTCAACACCAAGACAAAGCACAGGATGATAGTTGCAGCTCTCGAAAATATCCCCAACTTTGATATTCAGCCGCTTGTATGCTTGAAGCATTTTTTTATCAAATTCACGCATAAATAGTAATCAGGTTGCACAGTCTAGTTTTGGCCGACTCTGGTCAACTAGCGTCCCGCAAGAAATTTAGCTCTCTGATGTCTCATTGAACCAGCTTTTTACGGTGGGGAGACGCATACAGAAAAACACCACCACGCAGACAAGCACTTCTGTACCTACCAGAGTACGCGCAAACGTCGTCATTGTGCCGAAGTGAACTGGAGTGGGCGGAAACATCACACTGATGAAGACCCACGCCCACGACCAATAAACACCCAACGCCAACTCCACCGTTGTCGAACCAGGATGGCAATGAAGAGTCCTGAAACTACGGCGAAGACAACTGGCGACAGAAAAACCAAATTACCTATCTCATAGAAAGGGGAGAACACCGCGTGCGCAAGAAATAGCAAGCTGGCCGCTACGCAGGCAACAAAATACAACTTAAGCATTGTGACCTTCGAAGTTAAACAGAATTAATATGGTTGGCTGATGATGCTCGCGGAAAGTCGAATGATAGAACTACAGCCGAATGCTGCCACGGACAAGTTGATAAAGCAATATCGGATTCGAGCAATAAGCAAGTGTCTGCTCCTGGCCGACAGGGGCCTCACCAAAGGGGACGGAACGAAGCAGAATTCCGTCTTTTTTATATTTAAGGATTCAGCGTTCGCGCTCAAGCGTGTAACTGCCGATTACTTTGCCGTACAACTCAGTTTCGGTCTCGTAAGTCATTCCAAGGCGCTCGGCAACACGGAGCGATGATTTATTGGCAGAAGCGATGAGAGCCCGAACTTTCGGCTCGCGTCGAGTCTCGAACGCATAATTCAAGACTGCCGCCGCTGCTTCATTTGCGATTCCTTGGCCCCAGAACGGTCGATAAGTATTCCAGCCCATCTCCATCTCAGTTGATTCCTCGCGGAAGAAAGCTCCAACATTGCCGACGAGTTGGCCAGTTTGCCTATTCTCTATAGCCCACCAACCCGCGCCATGTATGAGCCATAATCCAGCATGTGAACTGAAGATTCGCCAAGCCATTTGACGGTCAGACGAGCCCAAGTGAACCGAGCTTTCAGAATTCATCAAATGGTCCGCAAATACGTCGAAGTCCTCGCGCCGATATTCACGAAGCGTAAGTCGTTCCGTCTGAAGATGCTGGACGGACGTGGTGAACGCGTGATTCATGGGGTAATCTATCATTTAACTTGTTAGTGGTGATTGACCGTCTTTTGTTGGCCGAAATCAGCCTCAGCGAATTATTTGCACACAAGCTAATGCGAAATGCAAAGGCGATGAAGTCCGGCGTATCGAGCCTTCTACAAGCCTACTGGGAGCTGATTTTTCGAATGTACCGCCCTCCGCCCAGGACATAAACGTTGCCTAGCTGATCAATCTTGATGTCGCTGACTGCACTGAACTTAACGGTAGGTCCTATCCCTGTATTGTTAAGAGATGAGCCACCGCCTGCCAATGTTGTGACAACACCGTCGCGCGTAATTTTGCGGACCAACTGATTCTCGGCAACGTAAAGCATTCCCGTTGCATCAACAGCAATACTATTCGGATTAAAAAAGCTTGCCTTTGTGCCTGTACCGTCAACAGAATTGGCGCTGTATCCACTTCCGGCAAGAATGGTCACGACCTTGCTTGGGGTAATCTTTATTACCAAGTCATTGGTAGTATCCACGCCGTACAGATTTCCCGATGAATCGATGGTCAATGCATTCAGCGAGAGCAGATTTCCGTTGCCATTGGCGTAACAGCATTGAGGACCACCGGCGAAAGTCGACACAATTCCGTCGGGTGTGACTTTTCGGATCAAGCCACTTTGTGGTTCGCTGACAAAAAGGTTACCAGTCGCATCAATCGCTAAGCCTTGGGGGAGATTAAACTGGGCCTCAGTCCCCTTCCCGTCCATGTCACCCGCTTTGCCATTTCCTGCAAGCGTCGTCACGGTACCATCAGGGCCGATCTTGCGTATCGCATGGTTATATAGATCGGTTACATAGAGGTTTCCTGACGAGTCCGTGACCATGCTTCCTGCACCGTTGAACTTCGCCGCACTACCATTGCCATCGGCATAGCCTGGAAAACCAGCACCTGCCAAAACCGAGAGTTGTCCAGAAGCTGATAATTTGCGAATTACATAAGAATAGTCGTCGCTTATGTAAACATTCCCCGATAGATCCATCGCAAATGCAACCGGGCTCACACCTATGCCAGTTCCAACCACGACGCCACCGACGTCCTCTTGACCTGCAAATCCAGTAACCATCGCCTGCGCGGGATGACAGGACACAGTAATATTTTGCACATCAGCGGACCCGACAATGCCGGAGGCATTGCTTAATGTGCAGGCATCAATGAATCCGTATGGTTGACGTACCACCGTCAATTGGTAGGACGTGCCAGTCGGCGCGTGATCTTTGAAAGTGAAACTATTGCTATTGGGCGGCACATCCAAAGTAATGCCCCCATTTCCAAGAATTAGTCCTGCGTTGCCAAGTCCGCTAACCGTACCACCGATTGCAAACGACATTGGCACAGGCGGAGGCGGTGAAACTGGTTCAGAGTTGCTCCCTCCACCGCCGCACGCACTTAAGAAAAAACATAAGCTAGCACTCAAAATGAAACGTTGCATTGAGCCTCCAAAAATTGATATTAAGAAATAATTATATATTTTAATATACTTTCCAGCAACTTGGCGTATTCATTGAAAGCATGATCGCAATGTCAACACCAGCCCGATGCCCGTCATCTTTAAGCTCCATGACAATAGGTTCCGAAAGAGCTGCATACTGTCTAAAATTTCTTCTGGCTAGCCAAGGCATACCTAAAAAAAACCAGATAATCGAGCCCGCTACTATCGCAGCGATACTTAATGTCGGTGAAGCGATTAGCACCCACAGAATCAAGATGATCAATCCAAGTCCGGCAATCGCGAGCAGAGAACGAGGCCGCAAGTGTAGGTACTGGGCGGCAACGACGTCTTGTTCGCGGAAGTTACCTTTTGAACAGCTGCTCTTCGCCGGCTGCTGCTCATCCCTTACTCCGCTTACCTAGCGTTGGGTTTATCCAGCTTTTCTAAAATTGATTGAGAGACCGACAGACCAAATTTGCCACCTCATTGGAAAGCTTGATGAGATTATGGCCCGTCATGCTTCTTTTGATTTGTATTAAAAAGACTTTGAACGTCTTCTCGAGCGCCAAGTGCAACTCCCAACATTCAACAGTGCTATCGCAGGTTTGAGTGTAAGGATACCGTGCAAGAAAATTCTTACTTGGCCCCGCAAGTTCAAAATGCGCACATGGCAGGATCGCTGCGCGAAACGCTGGCAGCATTGAGGATATACCAAAGGTCAAACCCGCCCAAATACAAGACTGGCATTGACCCCACCAAAACCGAAGCCATTGGAGATGGCATAGTCTGTCGCTATTTTCCGGGCTGATCCGCTGACGATATCGATGCCCTCCGCTGCTGGATCGGGCTGTACCAAGTTCAGTGTGGGAGGCGCCATCTGGTCGCGCAGGGCCAGTATGGTGAAGATCGCTTCCACGCCGCCGGCCGCTCCCAGTAAGTGTCCTGTGGAGGACTTGGTGGCGGATACGGCGGGGCCGCGACCTGTTCCGAATATCGCCTTGATGGCAGCCAGCTCGCTGCTGTCGCCGACCGGCGTGGACGTGGCATGGGCGTTCAGGTGGCCTATCTGTTCGGGCGCCAGGTTTGCCTGCCGGATCGCCAGTTCCATGGCGCGCCTTCCGCCGGCGCCGTCATCGGGCGGAGAGGTCATGTGATAGGCGTCGGCGCTGGTGCCATAGCCCAGCAGTTCCGCAATGGGCGTGGCGCCGCGGCGCAATGCGTGCTCCAGTTCTTCGATGACCAGCATGCCGGCGCCCTCCCCCATGACAAAGCCGTCTCGTGCGGCATCGAAGGGGCGGGATGCCTGCGTGGGATGCTCACTGAAGCCGGTGGACATGGTTCTTGCGGCGGCGAATGAGCCGAAGCTGACGCGATCGATACAGGCCTCGGCGCCGCCGCAGACGGCAATGTCAGCCTCACCCGCACGAATCAGGCGCGCTGCGTCGCCAATGGCCTGTGCGCTGGCGGCGCAAGCAGTAACAGGCGCGCCGAGCGGGCCCCGAAAACCGTGGCGAATGGAAATGTGCCCGGCTGCCATATTGGCCAGAAAACTGGGAACGGTAAAAGGAGAAAGCCGCCTTGGCCCGCGGCCGTCGGTAGTTCTCACCGCCTCCACGATTGCGCCGAACCCGCCCACGCCTGAGCCCACAATGGTTGCCGTCCTTTCGCGCGCGCTGTCGGTGTCTGGCTGCCAGCCGGCCTGGTGCAAGGCTTCCTGCGCGGCGGCAAGGGCAAACAGGCTGAACCGGTCCATCTTCTTGTGGTCCTTGGGTTCCACCGCGAGGGCAGGATCGAAGCCCCACGGGCAGTCTGGCGTCAAGCCCGGCACGACGCCGGCGAGCTTGGCGGCTATCCCCTCCGTGACCTCTTCAGGCAGCACTACCAAGCCCGAATGCCCCTCCAGGAGCCGGCGCCATACGGTCTCCACTCCACAGCCCAGCGGCGACACGATACCCATGCCGGTTACAACAACTCGTCTTGTATTCAACTCATGCTCCTTTTTTGGCGAATGAAGATATGCAGACAGGCATGGGCAAAGTACGCCATACTAAAACTATCGCACACGTCAGGCATCGCAGAAATAAGACCTGATTATAGGGAGCCAGCGAGAAAGAAATTGGCACATCGCGCCAACGAATATGCAAAATGCGCCATAATAAGGGAATCATGAAGCTATCCTGGCAACGCGCTCTTACCGTTTCGGCCCACTTCCTGCACGGGATGCTGCACTTCGTCCGCACCCATCACGGAGACAAAGTGGTCGCCCAGGTACTCGCGAGCGCGGCCATCCCCCAGTCCCTTCTCCAGCAGCCTGATGCACGGCTGACGCGCCAGCAATACGTCGCGCTGTACAGGACAATTGCGGCGACACTTGATGATGAAATGCTGGGGCTGTGGTCACGGCCCATCCGCACCGGCACGCTGAAATACCTCATGCTCAGCCTGCTGGACGCGCCGACGGTGCTGGTTGCCCTGAATCGTTTTGTGCGCTTCTGGAATTTGCTGCTGGATGATTACCGGCTGCAGATTTCAACCAAAAATAATCTGGTACGGCTGGCGCTCGTGGAAAGAACGCCAGGTACGCCGCTCACGCCGCTTGGGCATGAGCTGATGATGAAGCTGATTCACGGTATCGCCTCCTGGCTGCTTGGCAGGGAGATCAATCTGCACTGCGTCGAATTCAGCTTCGCCAGGCCGAGGCATGTGGAAGACTATGTGTTCCTGTATCCCGGCGAGGTGCGCTTCAATGCCGGCGCGACGGGCATTTATTTCTCTTACCAGGACTGTGCGGAGCCGTTCAAACGCGAGAAACATGAGCTATGGGCGTTCCTGAAACGCGCTCCGGAAGACTGGACCTTCAGTGCATTTCACCGCGCTTCCATTGCCGCCAAAACGCGCGAGTATCTTGAGCAGCACATTGCACAGCCAGTGACGATACAGGATCTTGCGCAGGCACTGCACACCTCCGTGCGCACGCTCAACCGCCGGTTTGCACACGAAGGAACGCATTTCCAGGCGGTGAAAGACGGGCTGCGACGGGATATAGCCGTCCATCGCCTGACCAACTCCAACACGGGCGTGGCAGCGCTGGCATTCGACCTCGGCTTCTCCGACGCCACAGGTTTCTGTCGCGCATTCAAACACTGGACCGGCAGCAGCCCTTCCGATTATCGAAAGGACACCCGTCAGGATGAGTGACGATGGAGGAAGCCGCTCTCCTCCTTATAGGCTCACGCCAGATGCGCTTCTGGCCGGCTCCCACCATCCGCATATTTCTCCTCCGCCAATGCTGGCTTCCCATCTTCGCGGGCACCTTGTTAAGCAACGGCAACCAACGAAGATCGCAGATTGCAATCGGGATCATTTGAACTACACTTCAACGACATCTACTTGTCTGAGGAGAGCATCATGCCGAAGTATGTCATTGAGCGCGTCATACCTGGAGCGGGAGCTTTGGCTCCTGGAGAATTGCAAGCGATCTCTCAAAAGTCTTGCAATGTATTAAGTGAGTTGGGTCCTAGTGTCCAATGGGTCCACAGCTATGTGACCGACGACAAGATCTACTGCCTCTATCAAGCTCCGGACGAAGCATCCGTGCGTCGACACGCAGAGCTTGGCGGCTTCCCTGCCAACAGCGTCGCGCGCGTGCGCACCATCATTGACCCAAGCACTGCGGAAGTGGCGTGACAAGAAGCTCGAACTTGCTTGTGCGTAAATCCCCTACGTGCCGCTTGTTCATTGAACCAGTACCATGGGCGCCGGCTGCCAGTTCAAGAAGGGGATTGATGCACGCGAATGATTGCCAACGGCATGCTGGCGTAAAAATCCGATATCGTGGTCGCTGCAGCTGCTCGATTGCGAAAGTTCACGATTTTTCAAAGCGGATGTTCGCATTAGTGAATGTAAAACTTTGGCGTTTTCCGACAATCGCCGCAAGCTAGTGGACAGCCGCCTGCAGGCGGCTGTCCTCATTTCTGTTTCGGAGTTCAGGCTAACAACTCCTCCGGTGCTTCCCTCTCGCTCAGCCATTTGTCGAAAACCTTCTTAAACGCACGCGCCATCGGCTCGTCTTCGAAGTGATACATCGACGGAGCAAATTCCTTGAAATAGCGCTCCCGCAATTCATCCCAGGTCTGCACGTCCAAGGGCAAATGCTGACAGTCGATGGCGTCATTGATGACGTTCCGGCGGTCGGCGTTAGTACCCTTCATCAGCCGGCTCTTATTCTCAATGAGCCAACGTTTGAAAGAGGTCGACCACATTTGCAGCATCTCCTCATGCGTAGTAGTCCGACGGTAAAATATGAGGGTTGTCGCATGAGCCGAGTACCAGGTCCAATCTGCTAACTCAGCATACCGCCAACCTACTCGCGCAGCCAGCGCTTGTGCAGCTGGCAGCTCAGGAATTCGGAACGAACCTTTGTATGGCATGGACACAAGCGCCGAACTATACTCGACATACTTCCCGTTGGAGAGAGGAAGCCGCTCGTAGAACCGCACCTGGTGATCATTACCAGCGAATTCGATGCGCGGATGATTCGTGTTAACTGCGGTTCCCCAACCAGGCTGACAAGCCTTATGGTCTATGCCCCGAGTCCAGCGTTTCACCAAGTCCTTGCCATCCTCGCTTGGCTCGACATAACCAATGCCGAATGTCTTGCCGAACAGGATTGCACATTCCCGGCGCAGGGCATAAATTTCGGGATATCGTTCCTCGGGTCGCTCTTCAAGTTTCAGCAACCGGGCAATCAGGTTTCTCGCCTCTTCAGGAACACCATTTTGACCAAGCCATACAGTGCTAAAGGAGAAAGGCTGAATGTCTAGATAGCCCAGTTCATTGAGACGATGAACGAAAGGTTTATCATCCAAGAAGACAATAGGTACTGCCGTAGTACCCTGGGTATACGCAAGTAGAGCAGCATGAGTTCGAAATCCCACGGTTATCGCGATAGCTTCGCTAAGGTGAGACGATTTGACGGAGGGGAAGCGGTCTTGCAATGCGTTCTTGAGCGAACGGACGGACGTCGGGGACAAGGCGAAATTAGCCATGGTGAAATTCCAATCATATATGCGGTCAGCGTCTCCCGATTACGCACTGGCCAAATGAATGGAATGCGAGTGCCAAGTGTGCTGCATGTCTGCTTTAACCCGGGAGCAGGTTAGGCCCAGACGCCTTTGACATATAATAACACCGCCTTATCCTCGGTGGTCAACGTCAAAATTGCATGCCGACTAGCAGCCACTCGATTCACCAATACCCTTTTATCACCCAAACTGCTGCCCAATCAATCGCACCGCCTCCGCAACGCCGTTCTCCTGCTTCATCTTCTCCGCCACCACTTTTGCTTTCACGGCCATGGCAGGTGTGCCCTGCACCTGCCTGATGCGGCGCGCCAGTTTTTTCGCCGTCAGCGTGCGCCTTTTCAGGGGCTTGCCGGCGATGCCTATCCTGTGCAGTTCCTGCCCCCAGTGTTCTTGCTCGCTGATGTGGGCGACCACAATGGAAGGCTTGCCTGCCAGCGTGGTGGATTGCGTCGTGCCCGCTCCGCCGTGATGCACCACGGAGCTGCAATGCGGGAAAATGGCGTGATGCGGCGCGGCGCTAACATACAGCACCTGGTCGCTGGATTGGAAGCCGCAATCCTGCCAGGAAGGGCCCTGGACGATGGCGCGGCAGCCTGCGAGTACAGCTGTCTGCGTGAGCAGCTGCAAGGCAGCGGTCTGGTGGAGAACATCCCTGGGCATCCAGCTGCCGAAGCTCATGTACACTGGCGCCTCCCCTGCCTGCAGAAAGGCGGCCAGCGCCTCTGGGATTTGCCCTTCCAGTACCATGTTGGGCATATCCAGAAAGCCGCAGGTGTGCACGGACGCAGGCCAGTCTTGCTGCGGCCGGCATAATTGCGGGCTGACGGCCAGCAGGCTGAGCGGCTGCGAGATCCACACCTGCGAAACGATATCCGTAGTCGGCTGCATATCCAGCTGCCGGCGCAAACGGTTGGGATAATGCAGCAGCACCTTGTTCAGCCCCAGCCGCGTAAGCCACCATAGCAGGCGGTTGCCGGGTTTTCCAAACGGCAGCGTTATCGGATGATTGAAAGCGGTGGGCACGGCCACATGCGACAGAAGCACGCTGACATAGGGCACGCCGGCTTTTTCTGCGGCGACCTGCAGCGGATGCATGAAGTAGTGGCCGATTACCAGGTCGGCATCGGCGCACAGCGTTTGCGCGGCCTTGAACATGGCGTCTTCGGCGGGTGCAAAGCACAGGCGCAAAATGGTCGCCATCTGCGCCATGGGATTAAGGGCGCGATACGCCGCCTGGCTGATTGCCTCGCCCTCCTCCGGGCTGACGACAGGCGATGCCACCGTGCTGATACTGACGCCGTGCGCCGACACCACGCCGTCGTAGGCGGCGCCGTCCACACAGGTGATGACCAGGCTTACTTCATGCCCCGCCGCCTGCAGGCCTTCGGCCAGTGCCAGGAAAGGACGCACATCGCCATGGCTGCCCCAGGTTTGCATGCCTATTTTCATGTATTTTCCGGTTGGTGATACGCTCCCCGCAGAATTGTACACGAGCAAAAACCACACGCGGCACGCCTTGCACGCATGCCTGGTTTATTATCTTCCCTGGCACTCATCATCGGCCGCAATATCGGCCATCAGACCCAAAGATCGGACAGACCCATGAACGACAAGGCCACATCACTGCACGCCAGGCTTATCCGCAACTTCAATGAAGTGCCGCTGGAGCACCAGGTGCGCGCGCCCCTGTATGAAAGCCTGGCCGGCCGGCTGGGCACCGGCACCGCGGCGCAAAAGCTGGGCGCTTCCATCGATACGGTGGCGCCGGGAAAACGCTCCTGCCCCTATCATTTTCATTACGCGCAGGAAGAGATGTTTGTAGTGCTGGAAGGCACAGGCTCGCTGCGGGTGGCGGGCGAGATGCTGCCGATACGCGCGGGCGATGTGATCTTTATTCCACCTGGGCCTGAATACCCGCACCAGCTCATCAACACCTCGGATGCACCGCTAAAATACCTGTCTGTCAGCACGCGGGAGACGCCGGAGGTGTGCGAGTACCCCGATTCCGGCAAGTTCGCGGCTATGGTCAGGAGGGACGGCGTGGAGCAGTTCAACGCGACGCAGCGGCTGGACCACAATGTGGACTATTGGGATGGCGAGCCTTGATGCCGGCCGCCAGACGGTGTACCGTGCGTCTCTGGCTTCAGCCGTAAGGAATGAATTCTATGCCGTGCGACATCTGCCCGACGACCTGGGCAATGTTCTCGTCGCTTTCGTTGAAGCTCGCCAGGATACCGGCCCGGCTCATGCCATCGCTGACCCGGCCGTTCCAGTAGTCGAAACCGGCCTGGTCCGGCGCCCTGTGCAGCACGTTGCTGTAGAGCGCAGTGAGAAAGGCATTGTCGGAGATATTGTCTCCATATAGCTTTTTGAATTCGACGGAATTGACAAAGCCCGCGGCAACTTGCGTCAGATTTTCGATGCCCTGGTCCAGGTGCCCTATCCAGTAGCCCAGGCCTGCCTTGTCCGGGATACGGTCAAACGCTGCCTGGTACAGACGGTAGACCTTCCCTGCAACGCCATCCGTATCAAGTGCAATGACTTCATCCGCGAATTTGATTCTTTCTATGCTCGTCAGCGTATCCACCTGGCCGCTGATGCCGGTGCCGAGTGTCACCACTTTCAGCTGATAGCCTGTGCCCACCTTGGTGACGGAATAGTCGCTGGATTTCAGCACGCTGACTTCCAGCGTATCCATCCCGTCCTTGCCGTTGAAGCTGTCGTTACCCAAGTCTAATTCGAAAGTTTCGTTGGCGGCGGTCCCGGTCCAGTTATCGTTGCCTGCAATCAGCTTGGAAATCACCGCAGAAAAACCGACATCGCCAGACTGCGCCGCATAGGCAATATTGGATACCTGGATCTGGCTGGCGCCGTGGCTGTCTTTCAGCAAGAAAGAGGTATAGACGCCGCCGGATGCCTGGTAGGTATTGGCATTGTTATAGACGAGATTGGAGCCTGTCCAGTCCAGCTCATAATTCACGCTACGGTAAAAACCGGAGTCGGCCTTCAGCGAATAAACGGTGGCGGTATCTGCCGGAACGAAAAAACTCATGCCGTCGCCAAATACGGTAATGTCCGCCATGTTATTCTCCGTCAATGAATTGCAGTAATGGCAATATATCACGATTCATGTTTTCATAAATACATGAATTTCATTATTGCAAGTACGCCTTACGGCTGCTTTATTTTTGTGTTGCCGGCGCAACATGGCTGCGCAGGCTGGAGCGCAGCTGTATGCCGTCGTGCTCGCTGAAGAGCTCTGCAATCCAGTCTACGAACACGCGTATCTTGCGCGATAGATGGCGGTTTTGCGGATACACCACGTGCAGCGGCGCGGGCTCAGGGAACCAGTCACCCAGCACCAGTTCCAGGCTGCCCTGCTCCATTGCCTCTTTCAGCACAAAGGCGGGAATCTGTGCGATGCCCAGCCCGGCTTCGGCCGCGGCGACATAGCTGTTTTCATCATCCAGCGAGACAAAACCCTTCAAGGTTTTCTGGATGCGCATGGTGTCCTTGGCAAAGACCCAATCGAATACCTTGCCGGTGCGCGGGGAGAAATGGTTGATGCAGCGGTGTGCCGCCAGCTCGTCCGGGTGTTCCGGCTTGCCGTGTACGGCGAGGTAGGATGGCGCGGCGCAGCTGGCAAAATACAGTTCGCCGACACGGCGCGCGATGAGGCTGGAATCGGCCAGTTCGCCGCTCCAGACCGCGCAGTCTATGCCGTCATCCACCAGGTCTGCCCGGCCTTCGCTACAGCCCAGCTGCAGCTCTATGGCCGGATAGCGCGCAAAGAAATCCGGCAAGGCCGGCACGATGACCGAGCGCGCCATCAGCGTGGGCACTTCCACCCGTAACCGGCCGCCGGGCGTGGCATGCCGGCGGGCGAGCGATTCTTCCGTCTCGCGCAGCTGGGCCAGCAGGATCACGCATTGTTCGTAATAGGCGGCGCCGTCCTGCGTGACGCTGACACGCCGTGTGGTGCGGTTCAGCAGCTTGACGCCGAGCTTGGCTTCCAGCCCCTGGATCAGCGTGGTGGCGGTGGCCTTGGGCATGCCCAGGCTGTCTGCCGCGCGCGTAAAGCCGCCGGTTTCCACCACCCGCACAAATACTTCCATGGCCTGGAATTTGTCCATTGATTGTTCAGCAATCTGAATTATGAATTCGTATTATGGCTATTTATGCAGAGTGGGGCAAACAATATGATAGAGCCTAACCAGTAAACATCCACTGGCTTGCTATTGTAGAACGCTAACCACCGAGGAAACGATCATGAGCTCCAACATCAAACACATCTCCGACACGTCTTTTGAAACCGACGTCCTGAAGTCTTCCCTGCCCGTGCTGGTGGACTACTGGGCCGAATGGTGCGGCCCCTGCAAAATGATCGCCCCGGCGCTGGAAGATTCCTCCGCCAGCTATGCAGACCGGCTAACAGTCGCCAAGATCAACGTGGATACCAATCCCGAAACCCCCGGCAAATACCACGTGCGTGGCATCCCCACGCTGATGCTGTTCAAGGACGGCGAAGTTGTCGCCACCAAGGTAGGCGCCTTGTCCAAGGCACAATTGAACGCTTTTATTGAAGCGCATATCTGATCGCGCATGCGGTAGATAACGTAGGCTGGCGCCCGTGCGTGTAAGACGCCCGGCCCGGCTTACGTTTCGCCACTCCACCGGCCTTGTAGGGTGTCAATAAGCGCAGCGCATTGCACCGCAGTGGTCCCGACTTGCCAAGTAAATATTGTGATGCCGTTTTTGGTTAAAAAAAACGTCGGCAAGACATCATGCTTTCGATACATCCGCTTTGCTTGGAAGCCGCTTGCGGTGCAATGCGCTGCGCTTATTGAAACTCTACGAAATGTTCATCTGCCGTAGGTTGGGTTAAGGCTTTATCAGTGTAAAACGCCGACCCGGCCTATTTTCCGCCATTCCACCGGCCTTGTAGGGTGTCAATAAGCGCAGCGCATTGCACCGCAGTGGCCCTGACTTGCCTGGCAAATATTGTGATGCCGGTTTTGGTTGAAAAAAACGTCGGCAAGACATCATGCTTTCGATACATCCGCTTTACTTGGAAGCCGCTTGCGGTGCAATGCGCTGCGCTTATTGACACCCTACGAAATACCCAACCTACCCAACCTGTCCTTCAGGTCGCCGCCGGAAAAACCCGAAACCACAACAGCAGCATCACCGCTGCCGCCATCACCCACACCAGCGTTGCCGCCCCCAGCGTCACCGCCAGCGACAGCCGTGTGCTGAACAAGTACACCGCCATCAGGTAAGCCGCATACGGCGCCAGCGACCACAGGCCGAACAGGGCTGTGGTCTGCAATGCGGCTGCCGGCCGCGTTGTTCCCACCACAAAATGCGCGATCAGCGCAAACGTGGGAAACAAAGGCACCAGCCCCGCCAGCACAAAGTAGCGGGACCTGGACGCCAGCGCAATCAGCAGCACGGCAAATGCGCCGAACAGGCATTTGATGAAGAGGGAAATCATGGTGAGCAGGATGGGGAATAAGTGATGGCTGGCGGCCCCAGTGTAGCAGAGGCCGCGCATCCCTACCCTCGCCCGCCGCCTTGCTGCCTGGTGCGCGGCGATATCCGCCGCTCATGGCAAAGCGATTATTCGCTGATCGTCCCTGTGAGCCGGTAGAACTGGCCGTTCATCATGGTATAGAACGACTGCGTGGTCCCCGCAGCGAAATTATCGATATGCACGACCGTTGATTTGTCCCCCTCCTGCCAGGAGAGCACAAAATCTCCGCCCTCCAGCGCACGCCATTGGAATGGCATGGTCATCTGCGCGCCCTTCATGTCTCCCGCGAGGAAATCCGTGATCACCATCTTGCCATCGGCGGAATAGGTATTGCGAAAGACCAGGTTCTCGCCGTAATTCACGACGAAGGAGCGGCCGGCATAGGGGAACAAATTTGTGTTGGTCGCATTGGGCATTGCTGTTTCCTTTCAAATGTAAAGCGGGGGAAGATGTGGATTGCGGGGAAGGGGGGCGCCCTCCCCCACAGGTGCCATTACCGGGTGGCACGGGGCACCGGCGCTTTTACAAGTTAGCCTTATTTTTTGGCGAGGCCGACTTGCAAGGCCTTGAGGCCGTCTTCGTAGATTTCCCGGAACAGCGCCGAGGCGTCTGCATCGCTGACACCATTGGGCGTGAATTCGCCGGACCATTCAACGACTGATCCTCGGCCATCGCCGGAGGCCTTGACCCGCAAGGTGGAGCGGTAGTCGGTGACGGGGAACGGTGCTTCCAGAATCGCGTAGGAATAGCTGCGCGCGGCATGGTCGAAGGAAAGGAGCCGCTCCACTATCCGTTGCCCGTCTGGCGTGGCCAGGCTGCGCAGCCGGCCGCCTTCGGCCAGTTCTGATGTGGGAATGTAGGGCAGCCAATCCGGCAGCGAACCGAATCCGCCGATCAGCGCCCAAACCTGGTCGGCATCGGCCGCCAGTTCAATTTTTGTTTCTGCTGTTGCCATATAAACCTCCATGATGGTGATGGCAGGCGATGCACCGGGAATCCTGCGCATCTACGATACCTGCTCACGATTTTCGCCCGCGGCATCCGTGGGGGCGGAACTAAAATTTTTAACTCTGCGGCCTTCCACGCCATCCACCGTGAACGGCGAGGAAGGCCGGTGCGCCAACGCGCCGCCGGTGTTTAGGAACGATCGTCCGGCAGCGGTGCGGCCGCAGCGACAAGGCCCTGCTCGCGCAACTCGCGCCAGAAATCTGCGGGGATGGATTCCGCCAAGGCCAGCTTGTCTTCCGCGATGCGCTCAGGCTTGCTGGCGCCGGGGATGACGGCCGCCACCGCAGGGTTGGCCAGCACAAACTGCAATGCCGCCGCCTTGATGCTGACCCCGTGCCGCTCTGCCGTCGCTTTCATGCGCGCCACCTTCGCCATGATCTCTGCCGATGCAGGCTGGTATTCAAAGTGGGTGCCGCCCGCCAGCACGCCGGAGCTGTAAGGGCCGCCGACGACTATCTCCATGCCGTTTTGCAAGGCGGCCGGCATCACGCGCTGCAAGGCGCGCTCATGGTCCAGCAGGGAATAACGGCCAGCCAGCAGGAAACCGTCTGGCCTGGCTTCTTGCAGATCCATTGTCAGCTCCACTGGTTCAACGCGGTTCACGCCCAGCCCCCACGCCTTGATGACGCCTTCTTCACGCAGGCGTGTCAGCACACGGAAGGCGCCGGTGCGCGCTTCTTCAAAGCGGGCCAGCCATTCGTCGCCATAGAAATCTTGCGCGATGTCATGGACCCAGACAATGTCCAGGCGGTCTGTGCCGAGGCGCTTGAGACTATCTTCAATGGACCGCAACGTGGCATCGGCGGAATAATCGTTGATCACCTTGTTCTTGCGGCCATGCTGGAACAGGGTTCCTTTCTCACCGAACTCCTGGGGGCCGCCGACGATCTCATCCAGGACAATCCGCCCGACCTTGCTGCTGATGACATAATCGTCACGCTGGTAGCCGGCCAAGGCATTGCCCAGGCGAATTTCCGCCAGGCCGGCACCATAAAAAGGCGCGCTATCGTAGTAGCGAATGCCGCTTTCCCAGGCTGCATGCACAGTCGCGGCAGCTTCGGCCTCGGGGATATTACGAAACATGTTGCCTAGCGGTGCAGTACCGAAGCCGAGAACACTGCCTGCCAATTTGTCCTTGATACTCATGATCTACTCCTGAAATTTGTTAAGGTGACGCTATTTTAGGATGGCTATTTAAGTCTGTCCAAGACATAATATGGCATAGTTAAGTCTCATGAGGTCTTATATGTTGAACATTCAGCAATTGCATTATTTCGTCACGGTGGCCGAAGAAGAGCACGTCGGGCGCGCGGCCGAGCGGCTGCATATCTCCCAGTCCCCGCTCAGCCGGCAGATTGCCCAGCTGGAAGACAAGCTGGGCTTGACGCTGTTCGAGCGCAGCCAGCAGCGCATCAAACTGACCGCGGATGGGCGCATCTTTTTGGCAGAGGCGCAGGCATTTTTGACGCATGCAAAACGCCTGGAATCCATGGCTCGCCGCCTGGGCAGCGGCGACGAAGGCGGCCTGTGCATCGGCTACCTGGAAAACGCCATGCACTCCGGCGTGCTGCATCACGCGCTGCGAGAATTGCTGGCAGAAAAACCGGCGATCCACATCGCGCTCTACAACTATTCCAACGCAGCCCAGCTGGAAGGCCTGCGCCAGCGCAGTCTGGACGTGGGGCTTATCTGCGAACCGGTGCCCGCGGATGACCCGGAGCTGATTTCCTTCCAGGTCTTGAGCGACCCCATGTTGCTGGCGCTGCCGGCCAGCCATCCTTTGGCAAAGGCAAAGAAGTTCACGCCCAAGGACCTCGCAGAGCAGAAGTGGATAGGCGTCATCCACAAGGAAAGCGTACGCACAAACGACAACTTCATCGCCGCCTGCGCAGAAGCAGGCTTCGCCCCGGCCATCGCAGTGGAAGCCAGCGAACCATTGGCAGCGCTGGGCCTGGTGGCCGCCGGCCTGGGCGTGACGATGGTACAGAAAAGCCTGCGCCAGCAGGCGCCCGAAGGCGTAGTCCTGCATGAAGTCCCCTGGCTTAACTACCGGGCTTCACTGTGGGTGGCATGGCATAAGGTAGCGCTGCGCCCGCTGGTGACACACTTCCGCGAACTGGTGCAACGCTCCCGCATGATAGTGCCGATCAGGAAAGCGAAGCCGGCCATACAGGAAGCCGCGTGATATGCAATGAATATGCAATGAATGACGGGGATATGTGGGCATGAATGACTTGAGTAAAGCCGGTTGCGGGGATTGCAGGCATGGCGTCCTCTCCGGCATGTATTCACCGGCCGCTGCGGCCAGGGCCGAAAGGGAAGTAAGTCCTCCGACATTCGTATGCACTTCAATAGAAGCGCATGCCCACCTGTACCAATGCGAAAGATGCGGCGCGTGGTGGGAGTTTAACGAGCGGGAGGCGCATGTCATCAGTGAGGATGACGCCAGAAGCGTGTTTGCGGAATATTTTGGTTTGGAGAGGTAAAACCGATTTTATCAAAAAATGCGGCCTGAAATGGTTGCCATCATTGTTTGATCTCCGTGAAGTTAACGTATTGAACAACCGCATCTGCATCAAACGCGACATCTATTACGTAACTACTTCCATTTTTTTCTTGGTGATATTCGATGTGTGCGTTCCCATTCGGTTTTCTGGGTGATTCAAAAATTTGATGAGGCGACTGCGGCACCGTGGAATTTTCCCAACCACCTCCGAATATTTCCAAAAAATGGGCGTAGGAGACTGCCGCTTTTCGACGATAGATTATGTCGAGTCTTGCCTCAACATTCCCATTGCCTTTTAGTGGTAGATGGTAGTACATTGAAATCGGTGGCAACGAAAGTTCGCCAAGCACGATCGGATCGCCTCCAAAAATGAATGAGTCGATGCTTCCATAAATCCATTTGGAATCGATGAGGCATGAAGCTCGGTTGGCGCCAAATATATACCGCAGATTATCTTCGCTACAGAAGTCCCTCTCAACCAGCAAATGGCTATCCAAGGCCCGCTTAATATTCCGAAATAGATCAAGCTCCGACAGCGCGGGGTGACTCACCACTTCTCCAATTACTGAGTTGGTCTCTTTTGTCTGCGCATTTACCATTGGCATTAGGCAAGCGAGTAAAAGGAATATGCAGGTGCCCAGATTTTTTCTCAATGTCGCTTCCTTTCGTTTTCATAAAAACGCACGCAGCCCAAATGAATGCCGTATCGGAAGCAATTTGACCCAGCTTCAAGAATGCTTTCATTCAAACAGGATGGTCACTAGCAAAATCACACTTTCTTTTTCTTCAAAAGGGTTGAATAGATTTCATTGTGGCGGAATCATGTTACAACATCTCCAATGGGGTGTATCGCTAACTGCTGCATTACTCCATCTCCCGGTATACGCAAATAATAACGTTCTGTCTTTGCCTTGCAATGTGCCTACTCAGCAACCATCAAAGCGCCGCCCTAAGACAAGAATTTCAAACAGATGCCCTGGCCTGTTCCGACATGGTGATCCTGTTTTTTACGCTGGGGCGCTCCTGCATCCTGGCGTACCAGGCTTTAAGCGCCTCGCACTCTGCAGGCACCGGCAAGTCCACGAGCCCGGCAAAGATCAAACCGCCTATGACAGTAATATCCGCCATGGAAAAAGTGTCGCCCGCGACGAACGGCTGGTTGCTGAGAACGGAATCGAAGTAATGCATGCCCCTTAACGCTTTGTCGCGCTGGCGGAAACCCCATTCGGCGTTTTGATAAATTTCGACATCGGGTCCAAGCCCCGGCGTGGCGTGGTGAAAATAGACGCTGACGGCGTCGAGCAACTCCAATTCTGCGCGCTTGCTCATCATGTGGATGATGCCCTTTTCACGCGATGTCTTGCCGGTGAGTATGACATTGCCGTCCAGTGAATCCAGGTATTCAGTGATGGCAGTGCACTCTGCAATGTAGGTACCGTCATCGAGTTCAAGCACCGGCAACGTGCCCGAGTAGTTCTTGACGAGGAAATCGGCCTTCTTGTGCTCGCCTTTCCAGAGGTCGACCGACACAAACTGGACACGCGATTGCAGGTTCTTCTCAGCCAAAGCGATACGGACGCGGGCTGGATACGGGCCGGTGTGCCAATCGTAAATCTTCATCATGGCTGGGGTGCCTGCGTCGGTATGGGGAATATCTGTATGCATACTTACCTCTTTACAGTTTGCTTGTGAGAAACATAAATATCAGTGTCAATCAGCCTACCTAACACTTGGTAGGCAGAATATAGGCTATACTATTCCAAGTCAACACCCATTTTAATTATCAACGCAGAGGCCGTGAGGAATGAAGTGAATTCAAACTCCAGTGAAAGAATACTGGCAGCCGCCAGGAAGATCGCGCAGGCGCATGGGTACAGCGGTTTGAATTTTCGTGATCTTGCACAAGATGTCGGCATCAAAGCCTCAAGCATCTACCACCACTTTGCAAGCAAGGCCGATCTGGGTGCAGCGGTGGCAAAGCGCTATTGGGAGGACTCTGCGGCTGCCCTGGATGCACTGCTGGCCGAATCGACAGACCCGGTTCGCTGCCTGGCGCTGTATCCCGATACGTTCCGCAAGGCGCTTGAGAATGATAATCGTATGTGCCTCTGCAGCTTCATGGCAGCCGAATTTGATGACCTGCCGGAAGGAGTAAAAAGAGAGGTCCAAGTCTTTGCCGATGTGAATGTTGCGTGGCTGAGCAAGGTGCTCTCTGCCGCGGCCGTGGTCAGCCCCGCTGAGAGCGAAGCGAGGGGGCGCGCCATCTTTGCCTCCATCGTCGGAGCACAGCTCATGGCGAGGAGCCGTTCCGATATATCGCTGTACGATAGCTTAATCGACAGCTATCGCGCGGCTGGACTTCTGCCGGCGTAAACAATGGCAACTCCGCTGCCATTGCGCTTGATCCGTTGGGAGTGATATCGACGCCCGAATCAATTCCCCGATACCAGCTTAAGCCCGATCACGCCCGCCAGGATCAGCACGATACAGAATATCCTCATCGGTGCGGCGGAGTCGCCCAGCACTGCCACGCCCAGGATTGCGGTGCCGGCGGCGCCGATGCCGGTCCAGACGGCGTAGGCGGTGCCTACGGGCAGCGTGCGCAGCGATAATGACAGCAGCACGACGCTTGACAGGCCGGTGGCGACCGTCAGCAGGGCTGGAACCAGCCGTGTAAAACCTTCAGACCATTTCATGCAGAGCGCGAAGGCGATTTCGAGAATGCCGGCGATGCCAAGTAGTGTCCATGCCATAAGTGAAAAATCCAATGTAAATTCGCCGGCGTTGCCGCCGTGCGAAGGGGGTGAAAAAAATTCCAGCGCCGGAAAAGGGAATACGCTTCTGCTCCGCTTCGTTCGCTCTTCCGGCGTCTGATCCGCCGTCCGATCAGGCCTTGGCAGCAGCAGTTGCAGCAGCAGGAGGTACGCGGAAGGTGATGCCAAACCGGTTGAAGGCATTCATCAGGCCGATTGCATAGGTCAGGTCGGCGAGTTCTTTTTCGCTGAACTCGGCGGCAGCGGCGTCGTAGTCGGCATCAGGAACGCCGGTATCTGCCACCAGCGTGATGCTTTCTGCCAGCGCGAGCGCGATGCGTTCACGGGTGCTGAATACTGCGCCCGCTTCGTGCCATGCTTGCACCAGTACCAGTTTGTCCACGCTGATGCCGGATTTGATCAGGTCGCGGGAATGCATGTCGATGCAATAGGCGCAGCCATTGATTTGCGAAATGCGCAGGTACACGATATCGATCAGTTCCTTTGGAAGGCCGCATTTTTGGAGATAGACGTACACGCCGCCGAAAGCCTTGTAACCGTCAGGGGATGCTTTAGCGTAGTCGATGCGATTGCTCATGATGAATCCTTTTAATGTGTGAATGAAGAGACTCCATCGTGAGGCATCTTGGTCTATAGGAGAAGGACCATGATTAGCGTTTAATTATAGGTCATGATTTCGACGGGGGTGCGCCAGTGCCGCTGTCATAGCAGCTGCAGGATGCGCTTTCCGAGAAGCTCGGCAGTGCGCCGGGAATCGACATTGGTAAAATTGAGCAGCAGGGCCGAGGCGCCGCCTCCGCCCGTTGTCCAGTTCGTCAGTGCTTCTCCATACAGCCCCTCTTCCCGCATGCGCGCCACCAGGCGGCGGTCTGAGCGTTTGTCCTGCAGGCGCAGGATCAGGTGCATGCCTCCCGGTTGCGGATCTATCCGCAGGTAGTTGCCCAGCACGCTTTCCAGACCGGCCGTGGTCGCTTCGCGGCGTTCGGCATAGAGCTTGCGCATGCGCTGGATGTGGCGCGCGAAATGCCCTTCCTTGATGAAGGCGGTGACAATCGCCTGCGTCAGCTCCGGGCTGCCTGCGGCAAAGACCTGGCTGACCTCCTCAAAGCGTTCAACCTGCGCTTCCG
This sequence comes from Undibacterium sp. TJN25, assembly GCF_049339885.1. Classification (NCBI taxonomy): domain Bacteria; kingdom Pseudomonadati; phylum Pseudomonadota; class Betaproteobacteria; order Burkholderiales; family Oxalobacteraceae; genus Undibacterium; species Undibacterium sp. TJN25. The sequence continues at coordinate 153,696 of NZ_JBMPPM010000007.1, forward strand.
GCACGACCAGGTAAGCCAGCCGGATGCTGGGGAACAGCACCTTGCTGAAGGTGCCGGCGTACAGCACGCGCCCCTCCCGATCCAGGCTCTTCAGCGCAGGCAGGGGGCGGCTGACATAGCGGTATTCGCCATCGTAATCATCCTCGATGATCCATGCCTTGTTGCGCGCGGCCCATTCCAGCAGCGCCTGGCGTCGCGGCAAGGATAAAGACACGCACAGCGGGCTCTGGTGGGCCGGCGTCACCACCGCCGCGCGCGCCCGCGGCGCTGCCTTGAGCCCTTCGGCAACGACCATGCCCTCCCCGTCTATCGCCACCGGCACGGCGGCAATCTGCATGTGCTCCAGCAGCTCCCGCGTGGGCGGGTAGCCCGGGTCTTCCACCAGCACGCGGTCCCCCGCCTTCAGCAAGGCGTGGCCGATAAGCTCCATCGTATGACGGTAACCCGAGGTCACGAAGATCTGCGAGGGCGAACAGTTGATGCCGCGCGACACCTGCAGATAAGCCGCGATCTCGGCACGCAGCGCCGGCAAGCCGTACACAGAAGGATGAGTCATGTCCGACGGCTGCATGGCGCGCACGCATCGCGCCCCCAACCGAGCCCAGATCTTGCGCGGAAATTCATCCAACGCAGGCAAACCCATCTGGAATGGCAGAATGGAATCCGGCCGAAAACTGACCGCAGGAACACTGCTCTGAAAGGACGGCGCCGTGCTTGCAACAGGCGCCCTCAGCCCCGGCGTGACAATCGTGCCCGCCTGGCCACGCGCCTGGATATAGCCTTCAGCCGCCAGCAGGGAATACGCGGTATCGATGGTGCCCCGCGCCAAGCCCAGCTCCTTGGTCAGCGCACGCGCAGACAGGATGCGGTCGCCCGGCTTCAGCAAGCCGCTGTTGATGGCTCCGCGAAACCGGTCGTAAATCTGACGGTAAAAAGGCTCGGCCGCAGCGGGGTCCAGCGGAGAGATATTGCCGGTCTTTGCGATAGTCATGGTCTAGTCGGTTTGGCAGTGAGATTTAAAAATTATTGTACCATCGAGAGCTTATCGTCAGCCTTTAACACGAATTAAAGCGATGTTGCCTTGTTAATTTTTTCGTGGCAACATGGATACATTCTCTTATCGCGCCTCCTTAGGCTAACTGGCATTTTTTGATTCGATCCACCAATATTTATATGACAGAAGGCGCTCAAAGGTTTCACTTCATTGAATTCTTGCTTGTCGCAATTCCGGCGGCTGTTTTTTGCATGATTACGGCGCTGCTACTGTTCGGGCTGATGGCAGCCAATGCTTCGGTCGCCCTTCAGCTTTTTCCTGTGTGGGTTGGCGGCTGCCTTGGAGTTCGCGCACTGTGGAAGATGTATTTCCGCCTGTATAGCGGCGAGCTTCCGCACAATATAAAAGAATTGCCACTGATTGAGTTAGTGTGTGGAGTAACGGCGAATGTGGTCGCGGTATTTTTCTTTATTTATAACGCTCGAACAGTAAATCACATCGCTTTCTCGGCATGCTTTTTGATTCCATCTGCTGTTGCGATGCATTGGCTTTTTGTATTGTTGAACAAACGCCGCGAGCTTCGTAGAGGCTTCGACAGTTAGGGAGCGAGAAGTCAAATGACGATACCAAATTGAACATGAATCGCCACATTAAATTGTTCGGAAGCGGCATGGTCGTATTTGTTGTTTCATGGTGGCTCGCATATTTTTGGAGTATCCATGGCAATTGGTGGTTTGTGAACCGGCCAGAGTTGATGTTGAGAGCAATCTACCTTATCGCGAAGCCAATTCTTTCTGCCGAAGTTTGGGAGGCTGAGGAGCAGTTAGATTTTTTAAGCTTTTTCGTACCAACCCTCATCACTTTAATTTTTATCCTATTTCTATTTTTCAGAAAATTTTTCCGGACCGATAACAAATAAAAGTGAGTTCTTGACAACAATGGTTCGACCGGTACGCACTCCGCACCAAGCGCTTAATTTTCATTTCCCCTGTTCTATACAACTGTGAAAACGCTTATTCATGTCTTCCGATAAAACACCGCCTCGCTATTCAAAATGGCTGGAATATGTTTTTGATCGCCCAGTCACGCAAAGCGGATGGTATTTCGATTCTGAAGACACTGACTTTGATGCCGACGAAATCGAGCTAACCGCGCTCGTCACGCATACCCTGGAAAACTGTGGTTCCGATTTAGCTGCCTATTCGGAAGCGCAGATCAATCACGGCCTGCAATACATCTTCGATGGAAGCTGCTCCCAAGTAGCCGGTGCACTAATGAGTGACAATGTCCCTATCGAATTGAGGCTTCAGGCTGTTTCAGCAATCAAGTTTCTATATAGGGATTGCTTCAGTCTTCGGTGTGCGCCGGTACTTGGGCATATTGGCGAATCCGGTGCAAATTCCTTGAATTACATCTGCTACATGCTTTGGGATGTTTCGCCGCTCTCATATTGGGAGCGAACAGCCAGTCCCGACAAGGAGGTTTTCTATAACGCAGTCGTCGACGTACTCGAAGATGCGCTCAACTCCACAAATCCAGCCTGCGTAGAAAGCGCACTCCATGGGCTTGGACATATCTTGAGCAGCCATATTGGCCGCGTACCTCAGGTGATCTCTGCATATCAAAAGCGAAATCTCTTAGCATCATCACAGCTTAAACTTTACGCGCAAAGTGCGAGCGTTGGACGAGTTCTATAGATCGATGTACTCAGTGAGTAAGCAACCAGCTAAACCATCCTTACGCCCGCAAACCTCGCCGGCAGTGCCAGTTCGCGGGACACTGCCCATCAGTAGGCGTCGGCGGGTCACCAACGCCACAAACCCCGCTACTGGCCGGAATACGCAGAGAAGTCCGTATAACCTATTTCACCACGCCGGGTGTAATAAGTTGACCGGTCCGCTTCGGCCAACGGCCAGCCGTGCTTGAGACGATCGGCGAGGTCGGGGTTGGCGATATAGGGTCTGCCAAAGGCGATCAGGTCCACCAGGCCGGTGTCGAGTGCAGTTTGGGCGCCCTCGCGGTCATTGAAGCCGCCGCACCAGATGATTGCGCCGGGAAACGCCGCCCGAACCTGGGCAAGCACAGAGTGGGAGATGTGGTGTTTCTTGAACTCGCCGGTCTCCATGTTGCCGATAGGCATCAACTCGTAGACCAGGTGCAGATATGCGACCCCGTGGCGCCCCAACTGCTCGCTGGCGAACAGCAACGTTTCCTCGACAAGTGGATCGGCTGGCATGGAGTTAAACTGGCCGAAGGGAGACATGCGAACGCCAACGTGCCCCGGCCCCCATTCACGCACAGCCGCTTCAACGACTTCCATCAGGAACCGCGTACGATTTTCTACGCTGCCTCCGCCGTAGCGATCGGTACGCGTATTGAGCGCCGAATTCATGAATTGGTCGAACAGATAGCCGTTGCCGGCGTGGATTTCGACACCATCAAAACCGGCCTGCCGTGCGTTCGCAAAAGCCTGGGAAAAGGTGTCGACCAGGGCCGAAACTTCATCCGTCCGGATACGCCTCGGCGTGCCTGCAGGAATGTAGCTCAACTTGCCATCCTGGTCGTGCGCAAAGACGTCCGAGTGTTCCGCCCTTTCCTCAGTCACGCCCCAGGGATCCTCGCCGTTCGGCATGAGTGAAGGGTGCGCCATCCTGCCGACGTGGAATATCTGCGCGAATATCGCGCCGCCGTGGTGATGAACCTCATCGGTCACCAAACGCCAGCCCTGCCGCTGAGCCTCCGTGTAGATGCCAGGCATCAATGCGTAACCCTTGCTAGAGGGAGCGACGTTGATCACCTCGGACACGATCAGGCCGGCACCGGCCCGTTGCCCGTAATAGGTCGCCATCATCTGGTTCGGGACATCGCCTTCGGATGTGCGCGTGCGCGTCATTGGCGCCATGACAATGCGGTTCTTCAGCGGAACGGTGGCGCCAAGCAGTTGAGGTTCAAACAGGTTTATCATAGACAGTTCTTCGGGTCGGTATTGATCGAAACAAAAGTGTACTTTTCGAATGCCGTTGCCCTCTACACACCAATTAGTCAGTGGAAGCAAATGAAGATCATCAAGAGATTGCCGGGCTTGCCGGTTGAGCGCACGCTGGGTGTCCTCTCAGGGCGCTGGAAGGCGGTCATCCTTCACGTGCTGCTGGATGGCCCGCAACGTACTTGTGAACTGGAGAAGCGCATTGCCGGCATCTCACAGAAGGTGCTGATCGAACAACTGCGAGCGCTGGAGGAACATGGTGTGGTGAACGGGCAGCCCAGCGCCGAGGATCGCCAGGGGGTTGAATACCTGCTCACTCCGCTTGGCGAAAGCCTGCGCCCCATCCTGGAATCCCTCATCGAATGGGGAGCCCATCACGCCAGGGAGCTCGACGAGGTTCATAGGCTTCTGCCATGCAATGCGGTTGTGCGGGATCGTACGGTCTGAATTTATTTCAAAACGTCTATGGCTATTGGTGGTTATTGCTTATTAACTATTGCCAGCAGATAAAATATACGATCAAGAACAAAAAGCTAATCCCCTACCGAAGCTCCTTGCGAATCACCAGCTTCAACCCCGACCACACCTCATCTACCGCACACACTTTCACATCCACAAACCCCATCGGCAAGGCCAGTTTGCGGATCGTGTCTTCCGTGATGTCGGTGGGCACCTTGGATACCTTCTTGGGCCAGGACACCCATACTGCGGCATTTGGCTTGATGCGCGTGCGCGCTGCTGCAAGCGCGGCTTGCAGGTCTGCTTTCTTGTCGCAGAAGATGTGAGCAATGTCGGTTTGTGAGGTGAGTGTTTTTTCAAACAGAACGCCTGGCGGCAGGGGTTGCAGCAGGTGCTGGTAGCTTGCCGGCGCATTGTGGACGAACACCTTGCTGCCTTCGGTGATGCCGAGCTTCTTTGCCAGCGGGGTGCCTGAGTGCCGGTGCTTTGCGTTGCCATGGGTGGCCTCGTCGATGGGTTGGATGGACGTTTCCGGATATCATCGCAGAATAGCTGTCGGGGTTCAGCGGCCTTGTGCGGGTGCCTTGTAGCTGCCGGCCACTTCACGCAGTATTTCCAGGAAGGCTTTCATGCCTGCGGGCACGTGCCGGTGGGTAGGGTAATACAAGCGCAGGCAGGAGGATTGCGGCGACCAGGGCTGCAGCACGGTTTCCAGCTTGCCGGCGGCGACCAGTTCGGCGACGTGCCATTCGCTGGTCCAGATGAGGCCGGCGCCCTGCACGGCGGCCGCCGTCATCAGGTGGTGGTTGTCCAGCGTCAATGGGCCAGCGGGGTCTATCTCTATCTTGTCTGCGCCACGCTGGAATTCCCAGCGGTACAGCGCGCCGCCGGGCAGGCGGGTACGGATGCAGGTGTGGCTGTGCAGGTCGCCCGGCGTCTGCGGTCTGGCGCGGCCGGCAAAGTAGGATGGCGCGCCGGCGACGACGAAGCGTATCGGCGGGCTGCAATCTACCGCCACCATGTCCAGCGGAACGTGCTCGGCGGCGCGTATGCCGGCATCAAAACCTTCGGCGACGATGTCCACCATGCGGCCTTCGGTGACGATATCGACTTGCATATCGGGATAGCGCCGCAAGAACTCCAGCACGACAGGCGCAAGCAGGATTTGCGCCGCGCCTTCGGATGCATTCAGCCGTATGGTGCCGGAGGGCGTGTCGCGGAATTCGTTGACGCCGGCCATGGCGTCAGTGATCTGTTCCAGCGCCGGGCTGACGCGGGCGAGGAATTGCGCGCCCGCCTCGGACAGCGCAACGCTGCGCGTGGTGCGGTTAAACAGGCGCACGCCCATGCGCTCTTCCAGGCTGGATACTGCATGGCTGAGCGCGGATGGCGACATGCCCAGCTCGGCAGCGGCCTTGCGAAAGCTACGCTGCGCCGCCACGGCCACAACGGCATTCAATTCGATGAGGCCGGCACGTTTCATGGTGTGCACTTCACTGTTTGCGTTTCATTGTTGGAGTTTCATTGTGTGCTTCATCGGTCACACTTCATTGTTCGATTTCTTTCATCAACTCATCCAATATTAAACGGATTGTTCGCACAATGCCAGCGGCCTATACTCGCCTCAGCTTTTTCTCTTCCGCACACAACAAGGATATTTCGATGAAAAAAACCGTATTGATTACCGGCTGCTCGTCCGGCTTTGGCAAAACCAGCGCACTATACTTTGCCCGCCAGGGCTGGAACGTGATTGCCACCATGCGCAATACCGAGTGCGACGCAGGTGCAGACCTGGCGGCGATGGACGGCGTGCTGGTGACGCGGCTGGACGTGCAGGATGCAGCCAGCATAGACCAAGCCGTGGCCGCGGGTATTGCGCGATTCGACCGCATTGATGCGCTGGTCAATAATGCGGGCTTCGGCCTGTTCGGCGTGTTTGAGGCCATGTCGGGCGACAAGATCAGGGAGCAGTTCGACGTCAATGTCTTCGGCGTCATGGATGTGACGCGCGCGCTGTTGCCGCACTTCCGCCATCACAAGGCCGGCACCATTATCAACATCAGTTCCGGCGCAGGCGTGTTTACGCTGCCGATGATCTCGCTGTACAGTGCCAGCAAGTTTGCGCTGGAAGGCTTTTCTGAATCGCTGTCGTATGAGCTGGCGCCGCTGGGCATCACCGTCAAGGTGGTGGAGCCGGGCGGCGTGATCAGCACCAGCTTCGGCCAGCGCAGCGGCGCGGAAGCCGGCCATGCAAGCACGCTGCCGGATTACGATGCCTTCATCACCGCCACCAGCGCTGTCTTTGCGGGTTTGCGAGGCCAGCGGCTGGCAACGGAAGAAGATGTGGCCAAGGTTATCTACCAGGCCGCTACGGACGGCACAGACCAGTTGCGCTATGTGGCCACCGACGACATCAAGCCGCTGGTGAAGGCACGCCGCGAAAGCACCGAGGCCGACTATATGCAGTTGATGCGCTCGCAGTTCATGATGCGCTGATGCCGGGCCAAAAGGGCAGCAGGCTCTTTCGGCCTGCCGTGCTGGAAAAGCTGCGCGCAACGGGCATAGACTATGCGCAAGGCTACCTGACGCACCGGCCCGCGCCGATAGAAGAACTGCTGTCCCTCGGTGCTGCAGACCGAGAGACCGAGGATATGCGGCACTGCGCCTAGTACGGCACCCTCGCGGCAAGAACACGCACCCGCAATAAAAAGGGCATGCGCAACATACATTGCGCATGCCCTTCTTTATCCTGCCGCCACTGCTACATCGACGACAGACGTTTCACACTGTCGCGCTCCGCCAGAACATGCGCAGGAGCAGAGGCTGTTGCGCGGCGTGCCGGCAGTTTTTGCACAACGGCTGAAGCCGTCTGCGCACCGTCAATCTTGAACACGCTGACGGCGTTGACCAGGTTGCCGGCCTGCTGCTGCATGGATTCTGCCGCGGCGGCGGCTTCTTCCACCAGCGACGCATTCTGCTGCGTCATGTTGTCCATTTCGATGACGGAACGGTTGATCTGGTCGATGCCGGCGGTCTGTTCCTGGCTGGCGGCGGCGATCTCTCCGATGATGTCGGTCACGCGCCTGACGCTTTGCACCACTTCTTTCATGGTTTCGCCGGCTTCGTCCGCCAGCCTGGAACCTGTGTCCACGCGCTCTACCGAATCGCCGATCAGCGTTTTTATTTCCTTGGCGGCACCGGCGCTGCGCTGCGCCAGGTTGCGCACTTCGCTGGCGACCACGGCAAAGCCCCTGCCCTGCTCGCCGGCGCGCGCTGCTTCCACGGCGGCGTTCAGTGCCAGGATATTGGTCTGGAAGGCAATGCCGTCGATGACGCTGATGATGTCCACGATCTTCTTGGAAGATTCATTGATGGACGCCATCGTGTCCACCACCTGCGACACTACGGCGCCACCTCTGATCGCCACGTCGGATGCGGATACGGCAAGGCCGCTGGCCTGGCGCGCGTTGTCGGCGTTCTGTTTTACCGTGGCGGTGAGCTCTTCCATCGATGATGCAGTTTCTTCCAGCGAGCCGGCCTGTTGCTCGGTGCGGGAAGACAGGTCGTTGTTGCCGGAAGCGATTTCAGAGGAGGCGGTGGAAACGCTTTCCGCATCCTGCCGTACAGTGGAGACTACGCGCGTCAGCGACATCTGCATGCGGCTGACAGCGGCCAGTACGCTGGCGGTGTCGCCGCTGCGGATGCTCAGCCGTGTCGTCAGGTCGCCATCGGCCACGCGGCCGACTACTTCGCATAGTTCTGCAGGCTCGGCGCCCAGCGCCTTTGCCAGGCTGCGTGTAATCAGGAAGCCGGCTGCCATGGCGGCAATGATGGCAACCAGGCTGCCGAAGATGAGGTAATTTCTTTGCACTGCATATTCCGCCTCTGCCGCGGCTACCAGTTGGGCGGAGCGCTCACCTGCATAGCTGGAATAGGCGTTGGATACTTTCACCAAGGCCGCCAGCAAGGGACGGCACTCATTGTTCATCTTGACGATGGCTTCTTCGTCTTTTTTATTCAGCGCCAGATCCACGATGCTGAGCGCGACGGGTGCGTAGGCTTGTTCTATGCGGTCTATCTCCGCAATCATGCGGTGCGCTTCTTCGGCCGTGCTCTTGTCTTCGGCCAGCTTCTTCAGCTTGGCCAGATTGGCGCCCACTTCGGCATGCGCCTTGAAGACCACATCTTTTTCCAGCGCGATATCTTCAGGCTTGGTGACCAGCACCAGGTTGCGGGCGGCAATGGCGCGCAGGTCTATCGCCTCGCGCACCAGGTGCGCCATGTTTGCCCGCGCGTTGATGCCGTTCACATAGTCTTCAAAGCGGGCATTGGCATCGCCCAGCGTTTTTAAAGCCAGCCCTGCGATGAGCAGCACCATCAAGGCCAGCCCGCCAAAAGCCAGCGTCAGCTTGGCGCGCACCGTCAAATTGTTCATGAAATATTCCAGATATTTTTGTTGGAGTGTTGGACAAGTAAAGCAGCCCATCCCTGTCATGGGCTTTACGTGTGGCGAGGCAGCTTATGGCCGCAACGCAAAAAGCTCCGGGACAATATCACGATTTATCTGGAAAAATTTGTTAAACATGTTGAATAAATGAGAAAACTATTTGAGCATGTTATCAATTTCCGAAGCATGTCATACAGCTGTCATTTATCTCCCAATAACGAGGCAGAATCTGGGTTACTTTTGAATGGCACATCCAATGCACGCACTGAAATTGTGCGTCATTAAATTGTGCTTCGCTCATTATTAGAGAGGTGAAATAAATCGGTTTTGTTCAATAAAAACGCAAACGCACATAGGCACGTCGCGCCAATCATTTGCGGTGTGGTTTCGTGTAAGAGAAAAGTAGCCCGGATGCAGCGCAGAGAAATACGGGAGCGAAACGGGAGCGCTGGAACAGATGGAGCGGCGCCAATGCATGTGATGATCAGCAAGCTGAAAGGCTTGCTGCGCGAACACTGCCCCGGGTTGCGCTGCGCTCCACCCAGGCTACGACTGCTACGACTGCTAGGGTTGCTGTGTCACTGCTGTGGCCTTACGCTTTTTCAGCGCCGTGCGCCGATGCATTGCGCCATCTGGCAGCATAAGGCAGCGCAAACATATACAGGCCGCTGAATAGCAGCAGGAACAGCGGCGGCAAAGGCGAGTAGGTGACCCACAGCGGCGGCTCCCCCTTTGCGCGGACGACAAAATTGGCGATAACGGTCAAGGTGAAGACAATGGACACCCAGCGGTGGCCTTGCCGAATCCAGTTACTGATGATCACGGGAAGCTCCTGGTGAGGCGCCGGCACAGGTCCGGCGCGTTGTACATACTGTGCACACGATGAATGCAGGCAGAGATTATTCCAGCCGCGCCAGCACCCGTTCCATGGCAGCGAAGAAGTGCGGCCATCCGGCTTTGGCGCCGTGGTAGGCCTGCTGCTGATCCGGCCGGAAACCCGACTGTTCCATCCGCAGCTGCGTTCCCGCGCCTGAGCCTGTGGGGCTGAGCGTCCACGTGACAACACTCGCAAGACCGAGGGCGGCCCAGGTGTAGGTCAAGGTTTTGTTCGGCTCTACTTCCAGCACCTGGCACTCCACCGTGCCCCAGTCTGCACGCAGCTGAAAGCGATGATCGATGGCGGGCATGAAATCATTTTTCATCAACCACTCTTCGATCAGGTGCGGCTGCGTCAGCGCGCGCCAGATTTTTTCGGGAGGATAAGGGATCTCGCGTTCAACAACGACGGAGAGCGTTTCGGTCGCAGCAGTGCTCATTGGTCCATCCTTTTCAGTAAGTTTTCAAGGTCATCAAACCGTTCGTTCCAGAAGCGGCCGTAGAAACGCATCCAGTCCGCCAGCGGCGCGAGTGCATTCGGCTGGACGCTGTAATGCGTCTCGCGCCCTTCGTGCCGCGCGCTCACCAGGCCCGCCTGTTTCAGTATCCCCAGATGCTTGGACACCGCCGGCTGTGAAACGCCGGAACTACCCGTCAACACTCCTACCGTTTGTTCCCCTTCCCGGCTCAGTCGCTCAAAGAGCGCGCGCCGGGTCGGGTCGGCAAGGGATTTGAAGACGGCATCGGGGTTTATTTGCATCAGGCAATCCATAACTATTTGGTTATGCGTTAATCATAACCATACAGTTATGGATTGTCAAGACAGGATTTTCAGGCGTTTCCACATGCGAAGACAGCACGCGCGCAGCATAAGCGTGCTACGCGATGGCCTTAGCCTTGGCCCTGCATCGATGTATTTCCCCTGATCAATCAATGTCTCATTTGTGCCGTATTCCCTCTAAAAACTGCGTCACGCTGCATCCGCCATGTTAGATTAGTAGACTAAAAGCTAACAATAAGCTTCCAACTCGCCACTCACTACGGGGAAATCACATGAAGAAATGGCTCAAATGGAGCGGCATTGTTGTTGGCGCCGTCATCGTTGCCGGTGCGGCTGCCGTGCTGGTGGGTGTGCAACTGGGCGAGCGCAAACTGGCGCGCAAGGTGGAGGTGCCGACGGTGCCTATCGTGCTGAGCGCCGATCCGGCCAAACTGGAACTGGGCCGCTACCTGTTCAATTCACGCGGCTGCGCGGAATGCCATGGCGCCAGCGGCGGCGGGCATGAGGTGATCAAATCAGGCAGCATGCTGGTGGTGGCGCCCAATATCACGCCCGGCCCGGACAGCGTGACCCGCAACTACCAGCCGGCAGACTGGGCCCGCACCATACGCCATGGCGTGCGGCCGGACGGCAGGCCGTTGATGATCATGCCCAGCGAAGACTACAACCGCATGTCGGATGATGACGTGGCGGCGCTGGTGGTCTACACGAAACAGCTGCCGCCGTTGCCCGGCAACCCGGCGGTAATACAACTGCCACTGCCGATGAAGCTGCTGTATGCGGCTGGCATCGTGCACGACTCTTCCGAACCCATCAACCATGCACTGCCGCCGGAACAGGCCGTGCCAGCGGCGGTGACGGCCGAATACGGCGCCTACGTCGCCAAGAATTGTGCAGGCTGCCACGGCGCGCAGTTTAGCGGCGGCAAGATACCCGGCGGCCCGCCGAACTGGCCAGCCGCCGCCAACCTGACGCCCGGCAAAGGCAGCGCGATGACAGCCTATGCTACACCACAGGCACTGGCCGCCATGTTCCGCAGCGGCCAGCGGCCCAACGGCACGGCCATCAACAAGGTGATGCCCTTCCAGTCGCTGAAGGAGCTCAACGATACCGACGTGTTCGCACTGTACGCCTACCTGAAAACGCTGCTGCCCCGGGACGCAGGGCTGCGCTGAAGCCTCAATGCTCGCCGTGCAGGCGGCACATCAAGCCGGGTACACACTGGGCATAGGTTCGTAAAAATCCTTATTCCAGTGTGCATCGGCATCAGTGGTACTATGACTGCGCCGGAGACAAGGTCTTGCGGCAAGCAGGCAACCCTCCTCTGCGGACTGTCTGTATCAGCGGTACGGCGTTAGAACAGACAATGACAATCCTGGGCTATTGGCGATCAGCAGTTAAGCCACCAGGAAAGTCCTGCCAATGCCCTTACACTCCCCCACCGGGCACTTCAGCGATGCCGCGCAATCGGCGATGGCCGGCAACCTGGCCGCACACGGCTGGTCGCAGCACAATATCTTTTTACCGCAGGAATTGACGCTGTTGCTGGAGGCGGAATGCCGCGTGCTGAATGCCAGCGGCGCGCTGGCTGCAGCCGGCGTAGGACGCGGCACGGCGCAGACGGTGCGCGCCGGCATCCGCAGCGACCGCATCGCCTGGCTCGCCGCCGGGCAATCGGTCGCCTGCGACCGCTATCTGCAGATCATGGAAGAATTGCGCATGAGCCTGAACCGCAGCCTGTTCCTGGGGCTGCACGACTACGAAAGCCATTTCGCCTTTTATGCGCCCGGCGCCGGCTACCTGAAGCACCTGGACCGATTTCGCGATGACGACTGCCGTACGGTATCGGTCGTCATCTACCTGAACCAGGACTGGCGGCCAGCAGACGGCGGCGCGCTGCGCCTGCATCCTGAAGGAAAAAACACGGAAGACATCGCACCGCTGGCCAGCCGCATGGTGCTGTTCCTGTCTGCCGACATGCTGCACGAAGTGCTGCCGGCCACGCGGGACAGGATATCGCTGGCGGGCTGGTTCCGGCGGCGAGCAGGGATCACTATGTAGGGTGTGCTAGCGAAGCGTAACGCACCGCTTTTTGCCCCTGGGGGCGAGGCTGGATTTTCTTGCGCCATAGCAGGAAATTTGTTGCTGGTCTTGCTTGGCAGGCACACGATGCGTTGCGCTATACGCTGCGCTGCACTAACACACCCTGCCTGGGATTATTGCATTTTTTGGGTTCAACAAAGCGCTGCATACCGCGCTTCGCTATCGGCCAGCCTCATATTCGCTGCGGCCAGTTGCAACTCTTTCCAGAATGCCGGCGGCGCCTGGCACAGACTGCCCAGGGTTTCTGCTTCGTCCAGCGCCAGCTCCAGTTCATTCTCGTCCACGTAGGCATTGAAGCGCGCGTTGGCGGCGCTTGCCTCTGCCGAACCCATGGTGTGCGGCAGGTGGAATCGGGCGGAGGCCAGGTGGCGCAGTGTGGTTGCCCAGGTGGCGATCAGGTGTTCAGCGGCCATGATGATAAGTATTCCGGAAAAGATGAGATTGAAGGAAAACGTTCAGGCATTTTTCGCCGCCTTGCGTTGTGCGATCAGGTCTTGCGCCAGGCCGATCAGCAGGCCTAGCGCCAGCGACGCCTGCAGGCGCAGCATGCCGGCCACAGTCCATTCCACATACCCCTTGGGAAGGACAGCCCACGGCAAATAAAAAATACCGAAGGTGCATATCATCCACAGGAAGGCGCCCGCCCTCCCCTGCAAACGGGTGATGAAGGTAAACGACAGGTCGCACGCCTGTGCCGCCAGCAGCACCCAGCACCAGCCTGCAATGGCGGCCGGCAGGGGCAGGTAAAGTCCTGCCAGCACTTGCACACCCACTAGGGCCAGGCCGCTGGCCAGCAGGATGAGGCGGTTTTGCCTGTCCTGCAGCGGTTTGCCGTAAAAGCGAAATAGAGGTACCGGCGCCGCCATCAGCAGGCCAGGCGCCAGCGCCACCGCAAAAAAAGCCCTTTCCTGCAGAAATGGCATCAACGCGCCGACCACACCCATGCCGGACCACAGCGCAAACATCAACACGGTGACCAGTATCTGTACATTGAAGCCATACCGGACAATGAGGTTGGCAAGCGCCAGTCCGAAGGCTGCGGCAATAAAACCGTCTGACAAGACCGGCGGCAGATAAACCAGTGCAAACGCCAGCAGCGAAAGCGCAACGTGCGCCAGCCATACGCCGTAGCGGGATTTTTCGCCTTGCACGACGCCGATGTCCACGCGGTTGCGCAGCGGGTATAAAAAGCGCGGATAAACAAGCAGCAGCACCGCCGGCAATGACCACGCCAGCATAAACAGCCCCCAGCCGAGACTGGCAGGAAGGCCGCTTTCCTGGAGCAGCTTAGTGCCCAGCGAGGCCAGGAAATAGCCTATGCCCAGCGCCCACATGTAATAGTTCAATTGCGGCCAGGGACGGAACACAGCCTCAGCCCAAATTTCCAGCTTGGGGGTACCTATGCGGTAGATTTCCAGCTCGCGCTTTTTTGTGCGGATTTCGTTCAGGGTTTCGCCCAGCTCTTGCCGGAATTTGGAGAAATAGAATTTGTGCCAGCGGATGCGGGGCGGGCCCGGCTCTATCAGCAGCTTGTCGGATTCGGTCAGCACGGAGGCGACGAACATCTCCTGGTATTGCTGGTCGGCGATGGCGCGGTTGATGGCCAGCCAAGCTGGCGCCGCAGCGTAGGAATGCAGGTAGTCGCGTTCGCCTTCCCAGTTGAAGGCGGCCAGGCAGGCCAGGCGTATCAACGGTGCTGCGTTCTCATCGGCACAATAGTGGATGGCGAAATGGTGCAACTCGGTGCGGGCGATCAGCGGTTCCATGTCGTCGCTGCGCAGGATATCTTTCAGCGCCTGCGTGACGGCGCCGAGCGTGTCTTTTTCCACCTGTACCGGCTCATGGCGCTCTAGGCTGTCCTTGACAAAATCCTGCCACATCTGCCCCGCAAGTTGCCAGGCCTCGCGCGGCGTTAAAAAAATGGGCTGCTCGGGCTGGTAAGGAAAATCCAGGCTGGGCTGCAGTACGATGGTTTTTGCGGGCGCGGGCGCAGCAAGCGGATCCGCTATCTGCGGCTGCACAGGCTGTAATGCTCCGTCGGCCGCTGCCTGCGGCTGTTCCGGCACGTCCGCCGGTAGCGGCGCCAATTGCTGCGAAGGCGCTTCAGATTGCGCGGCGTTCTGCTCCGTGCCTTGCTGCTGCTGATCCTGTGGCTGGTCTTGCTGCGGAGCCTGCGGTTGCGATGCCAGGTAGGCAGCCAGCTCCAGCGCCCACTCATAGGCAGCGCGCAGCTCCTGGAAGGCTGCGGCATCGTCGTCCGGGCGCACCACTTTCAGCCGCCGCGCGTAGGCGCGCTTGATGTTGCGCGCATCCGCGTCCGGTTCCATGTGCAGCACGGCCCATTCCGGGGCCTCGGTGTAGTGGTTGATCACGCGCTACTCAAACAGGGAAACGCCCTCCACCTGGTCCAGCAGGCGGCTGACTTCTTTGCGCACATTGCGAATGCGTTCCGGCTCTTGCGATTCCAGCGCACCGCGGAAGGCGGCGATGGCGTCGCCGACATAATCGCGGTCCGCGCCCAGCAGTTGCTGGTACACGCGTTCCGCCCGGGCCATTGTCGTGCGGTTCTGCGCCTGGTCGCGCGGATGAATCTTGATGGTCTGCAAAAACGCCAGGCGTTCGCGGATGTCCTGCTCGCTCATGACGCCGGGGTTTTCCTGTATCACCAGTGTATGCGTGGCGCCGGTTTCCAGCACCAACACTTCGGCTTCCAGTAGGCCGTTAACGTCATAGGTGAATCGTATATCCAGCGCCACTTCGCCTGCCGGGCGCGGCGGCACGGGAATGTGCAGCTCGCCCAGGAAGACATTGTCTGCCACCATCGCGGATTCGCCCTGGAACACACGCAGGGCCAGCTCCTTCTGGTTGTCCGCCACCGTCACCACGCGCGATACGCGGCTGACGGGCACCACGCTGTTGCGTTCTATGATGGGAGAGTAATAGCCGCCGGCATGCTGCTTTGGGCTCAGCTGGCGAGATACTTCCATGCCCATCGTGTAGGGCGACACATCCGTCATCACCACTTCGTCCAGCGCCGCATCACGCATCTTCAGGCCGGCCTGCACCGCGGCACCCATCGCCACGACTTCATCCGGGTTCAGGTCCACCACCGGGAAGCGGCCGAACATGCGGCTGACCATGCGCCGCAGCATCGGCATGCGCGTGGCGCCGCCGGCCAGCACCACGGCATCCAGCTCGGCCGGCATGATGCGCGCATCGCGCAGTGCGCGCTCGATAGGCTGGCGCAGGCGTTCCAGCAGCGGCTCTGCCAGCTTGTGGAACTCTTCCTGTGTCAGTGTCCATTCATGCGTGCCGCCATCGGCCTGCAACTGCATCTTCGCTTCCGGCGCATCGCTCAACGCGCATTTGGCGCGCTCGGCCACGGCGCGCAGGCGCTGGTTGAATTCCGGCGGCAGCTCCGTCTTGTGCAGGCCGTTTTTTTCCAGGAAATTCTTGCGTAACAGGTCTGCAAAATCCTCGCCGCCAAGAGAATTGTCGCCGGCGCTGGCACGCACTTCCATCACGCCTTCAAACAGCTCCAGGATGGAAATATCGAAGGTGCCGCCGCCGAGGTCGAACACGAGGAACTTGGATTCATCCTTGGTCTGCAGGCCATAGGCCAGCGCGGCGGCCGTGGGTTCGTTCAACAGCCGTTCCACCTTCAGCCCAGCCAGCTCGCCGGCAATGCGGGTGGCCTTGCGCTGCGCATCGCTGAAATACGCAGGCACGGTGATGATGGCTTCCGTTACCGGCTCGCCCAGGTAGGCTTCAGCATCCGCCTTCAATGCGCGCAGTACGAAGGAAGACAGCTCTTCGGCGCGGAAAACCTGCTTGCCCAGCTGCGTGGAACGGTTGGTGCCCATGTAACGCTTGAACAGCGCAGCGGTTTGCAGCGGATGGGTTTGCAGCCTTTCCCGCGCAGCCGCGCCGACCGAAATGCTGCCGTCATCCATGATGCCGACGCACGATGGCGTCAGCGCCTGCCCCAGCGCATTCGGTATGATGTGCGCTTTGCCGTCGCGCCACACGGCGACTAAACTGTTGGTGGTGCCCAGATCGATCCCGACTATCACGTTGGCCCTAAGATGTGCAGGCGCCCCAAAACCGCAGCGCATAAGGTTGACAAGAAATTTCTACATACTGATGGAAAGAATAACAGGGCAAACCCAAGTTTAACAAGCACCGGACATGCCCGCGCCGCAAGCTGTGGGTTTTCAAGGCAGCTAGGGCACGTACGGCAGCTTGCCCGCATGCCGTTTCCAGATCGCCGCTGCCTCGCCGGATTTGATCAGCGCCGTCAGCGCCTCGTTCAGCTGCGGCAGCAATTGTGCGCCCCTGCTGTTCTTGCCGGTGATCAGGTATTTGGATGGCGCCCTGGCGCCCGGCACCGGCGCATGCCGTATCCTGGGGTCGGACAGGTAATCAATGCCTATCATCCGGTAAGCGGACACCACTTCCAGTTCTTCGACAAAATAATCGCAGCGCCTGGCGTTGAGCTTGCGCACCAGCGAATCGTAACCTGTGCCCAGATCGAGTTCATCGGGCTTGAGCCCATAGTGCGCATAGCTGGCGCCCAGCACGCCGCAGCCGCGGAAATTCTTGAGATCGGCAACGCTTGCTATAACAATCGGATTGTCCGCGCGGAAGAAGACCTGCGGCGTCAGCGTGTTGTAGTGGACGGAATAATCAAAACGCTGTGCGCGCTCATCGTCGTAATAGCCGTCCATCGCAAAATCGACCTTGCCGGTTTCCACCATCATCAGGCAGCGCTTCCACGGCATGTCGCCATCGAACTGCACGGCCTTGCCCATCATGGCAAATGCGGCCTGCACAGTTTCCACCGAAGAGCCGGTAATGGTTTTGGTCTTTTTGCCGGCCGCATCCCGCTTCCAGTAAGCCCAGGGCGGCGGCTCGGCATCGGCGCACACGGTATAAGTCTGATTCTGGGCAGGCGCCTGGAGCTCTGCTGCATGCAATGCCGGAACCAGGCACAGCAGCCAAAGAAAACCCAGAACAATTGCAACACGCATGGCGGCCCTTATGTGAACGGTATCTGCAGACCTATGAAGCAGGCTGCGGATCGAGTCTAAAGGATATGTTGCGCCGTCGCAATAGAGTTTGTGTTACTGGATATTGCTAAAAACTTACTACCAAGCAGGCAAATTGCTCCTTCGCCACCACGCCAGCTGCACATCATCCTCAAACACCAGCCCGCTAGGGCCATCTGCCCCCAGTTGCGCCAGCCGCACTGCTACAGCGGCGCCTTGCTCTGGTGTGCGGGTGCCGCGGAAATTGTTGAAGTCCGTGGCGACGTGGCCGGGGGCGGCTCCGTTGACCTTGATGGCGGTGTGTGACAGGCTGCGGGCATAGTGGACGGTAATTGCATTGAGCGCCGTCTTGGAGCTTGAGTAGGGCATATAGGGCTGGCCGACCCAGGCGCCCTCTTCGCCCAGCGAGCCGCGCTTGCTGGTGATGTTGACGATGCGCGCGGCGGGTGCGCGCCGCAGCAACGGCAGGAACAGGTTGGTGACGGTAACAACGGCGAAGACATTGGTGTCGAACACGGCGCGCATGTTGGCCGCGGTTTCTTCCGCCGGTGGACGAATTCCTTTGACGTCCGGCCCGGCGCTGATGCCGGCGTTATTGACCAGCACGTCCAGGTGACCGTAATCGGCTTCTATCTGTTCTACAGCATGCCGGACGGAGGCTTCATCGGTCACATCCAGCTGTATGGCGATGATCTTGCCGCTTCCGGCGATGGGAGATAACCCCCTAGACAACTCTGCAGCCAATTCCGCCGCAACGTCTGCGCCGCGCTGCGTATTGCGCGAACCCAGATACACCACAAAGCCATCGTCCGCCAGCCCGCGCGCAATGGCCTTGCCTATGCCCTTGTTGGCGCCGGTGACGATGGCGACTTTCATATTTCCGCTTGTGTTTTGGCGATGCATCATGCTCTCCGCGGGTTGATATGACAACCATATTAAAGCCGATTAGTTGTCACGTCAACTTAAATGCCGTTAGCTGCCTGATGATTGCCTGATGATTGCCTGATGATTGCCTGATGATCGAATGGTACTTATCTGGAAATGGTGATCTGCTGCCTGCGCAGGAAGTTCGGGATAAAAAGCTTTACGGCTTCGCCGTGACGTGGCCCATGGTCTGGTCGCCATAGCTGCGTAGCACTTGCGAAATGATGACCTGGTATCCGGCCAGCCATTCCGAATAGCGGCGCTTGGCCTCGATATGGCTGGGGTGCGCCATCAATTGCTTGAGCCCGGCTTCGGATTCCCAGTAATAGACATTGGCGATGCGCCCGGTGTTGGGATCTTCCCAGGCCTCTTCGCCGAGATAGCCTTCCGTTTGCTTCGCTGCTTCTGCGATCAGCGCATCCAGGCGGTGGAAGTCGGCGTCAAACTGCCTGGTGTCGAAGATGAAGGTGGCGGAATACATGGGCTCTTTCGGATGAGGAGGGATAGGCTGGCTCACGCATCTACCGTGCGCGAACGGCCTTGCGCCTTTGCGCTATAGAGTGCTTCGTCGGCGCGGCGCAGCATCGCTTCCAGCGTATCGCGGTCGGAATCGCGCATGGCGATGCCGGCGCTGTAGCTGAGTTCGTAACCGAGCTTGCGCGGCGACATTTCTGCCAGGTAGGCACGCAGGCGCTGGTCCAGGGCCCTGGTGGCGGCGTGGTCGGCATGGCTCATCAGCACGCAGAATTCTTCGCCGCCGTAGCGGCAGATCACGTCGCCGGTGCGACCGGCCTTCTGCAATGCGGTCGCAAAAAACTGCAAGGCCTGGTCGCCGGCCTCATGGCCGAGGCTGTCGTTGATTTTCTTGAAGTAATCGAGGTCTATCATCAGCAGCGCCAGCGGGTGGCCGTAGCGCACGCTGGTCGCCAGGTCCACCTTGGATTGCGCCAGCCACGCCCGGCGGTTGAAGACGCCGGTGAGGCCGTCGATGGTGGCCAGGCGCTCCAGCGCGCGCGCCGCTTCGTCACGGTGGGCCAGCAGGATGCCGGCCAGCGACAATACCGCGGTGGAATTGGCGACGATGGCAAACGCAAAATTCACCGGGTGCGGCGTCAGGAAGGTCGGGAAGGCTTCGGTATAGAAAGCGCCCAGCACGCCACGCCATGCCGTCACCACCATCTGCGCGGCCAGCGCACCCACGAGCAGCCAGCGCCAGCGGCCCACCGGCACCAGCGGCTTGCGCGCCAGCGTGGCAGCCACCATCAGCATCTGCAAGGCAAGCAGTCCGTTGGCCCAGCCGACACGGAATGGATAACTAGAAAAGCCGATACAGTATCCCACCGTCAGCATCACGGCGATGACGGTGGGCGCGCGGGCCAGCGCCATCCTGCCGCACCACAGGTCAAATGCCAGCGCATTCAGGGCCAGGCCGCCGGCAATTCCGGCCATGGACAGGGTGGACAAGCTGCGGTCCAGCCAGGCGCCCTGCTCCACCAGCCCGGACGACAGCAACAGCACCCAGCCCGCCGCCTGCAAAATAACGCCAAGCTGCGCCCGGCGCGCCGCTGTGTTCACTTGTCCCATCACCCACGGCAATGCGACCGCCATGGTCAACATGCTGACGGTCAGGACAAATAACAGGGAGGCAATATCGGTAGGCATGGAAAAGGGAAAAACTAAGGTTTGCGCAAGTAGCTTGGGAAATATAAAAAGAGCGGCCGTGTCAATGCGGATGCGGACAGGTCCGTGTAAAGCGCACTCCACGGAAACGGTTTTATTTCATATAAGCAAGGATTGGGCCAAAAAAGAAGCTGATTATACGCAGGAATGCTGGGATGCGATGTGTAGCAATAACAACGGGGCGTAGAGCGAGGATGGGCGCTGGTTTCCGCCAAAAAGCCGCACGATGCAGCACGGATGCAGGCCCAGGTACACGAACGTATTTGGGGTTAAGATGGCTTGCAGCTCACTGTAAACATCGGATGCAAGGCGCAGCTTTACACGTAAAAAGACAGAGGCGTGTAAAACCCGGAGAGCGCAGCGGCGTGCCTGTATTTCAGAATGTAACGCCGGCTTGTGTATTGCCGCCCCTGCGGCTACATTGCCTTGATAGCCTTACCCATAAAAGAAGGATGCTCGATGAAATATTTCTTAAGTGCGGCCCTGCTCGCCTGCGCCGCTTGCTGCGTGCAGGCCGCTGTCGAGATTCCGGCGGAGATTATCGGCGTGTGGGCCAGCCCGGATGCGGAATTCAACGGCCAGGCGCTGAAGAAGGGCCGCGCCATCTACCTGGATGTGGACAGCAACGGAGCAACGATAGCGGGCGACGGCCAAAACGTCATGGGCGCAAAACTCGTGGCCACCGGCTACAACCCGCAGACCAATACCCTCAGCTTTGACATGGTGGAAAGCCGCAACATCATCATGAGTGCAGCCATGAAGTACGACCCGGTGAAAAAGACACTGTATTCGCAAAAAGACCCGGCCGACAAATACCAGCGCCGCTTTGAAGAAGTGCAGCCGGAAATGAGGAAAACGCTGGGGCTGGAGGCAAGGAGCAAATAGCCACGCATTAACGTAGCCAGGTAGGGTGCAATAGCGCAGCGTATTGCACCATCGCCCTGCGCTTAAAGACACTTTCCATTTCCAATCGGGCCTGCGGCATACCAATACCAATGCAGTGCAATACGCTGCGCTATTGCACCCTACCTTTAGCCTGGTTTATTTCAGGTTGGCCTTCAAAAAGCTGACCAGCACATCGCGCAGCTCAGGCGCCAGCGGCAGCGCCGGGTTGGAATACGACATCATCTGCTGCTGCATATCTGCCGGCACCATTTTCAGCACATGGTTCATCCCCGGCACAATCGCCAGCGTGGCAGCGGGGCTGGCTTTTTTCAGCGCCTCGGCTTCCGATACCGGCACCTGGATGTCGGTCGTACCCTGCAGGATCAGCGTGGGCATGTCCAGCTTGGCCAGCTCCGCCGCCGGCTCATACTTGAACCAGGAAATCAGGTAGGGCTGCACGTTGGGGCGATACAGCACGTTTAGCGCAGGCGGCACATTGTCTGCGGTGTTGCCGTGCTCCAGCGCGACCAGGATGCGTTCGTTTTGCGTCGCCAGCTCGCCGTTCAGCTTGGGCCGCAACTGCTGCCGCAATACCTGGCCCGCTGCCGCCGCAGGGCCGGCGATGGACACATAGGCATCTGCCCTCGCCTGCCGCGCGGCGAGCATCGCTATCAGCGAGCCTTCGCTGTGGCCGATGATGGCGACGGAAGAAAAGCGGCCATCCTGCTTCATCTTTTGCAGCCAGGCCGCAGCGTCATTGACATAATCATCAAACCGCAATGCCGACTCAACCGGCCCTGCCAGCGCGCTGGCGGCGATGCCGCGCTTGTCATAGCGCACGCTGGCAATGCCGGCATCGGCCAGCGCCTGCGCCAGCTGCTTCAGGCTGTCGTTGGGGCCGGGCAGCATATTGCTGTTGCCGTTGCGGTCTGTGGGGCCGGAACCGGCAACGATGACAGCCACCGGCATGCGGCCATCCGGCCTGGGCAGCATCAGCGTGCCGACGATCTTGCCGGTGGGCGTGTCGAGGATGGCGGCCTGCTCCAGCGGCGCGGCCATGGAGGATGAGCAAACGGCAAACAGCAGGCTGATGAAGAACATGCGCATGATGGAATCCTTTTGGTATGGAGCCCGCTTCGGTTAGCGGCGGCTTGATTCTAATACAAACGGAAAATCTTATTTTCAGATTCGGATTTGCAAAAACGCTGGGATGGTGAAGCTTTCGCTCAAGCTTGCGGCGATACAGTGGTAGCCTGGGTGGAGCATAGCGCAACCCGGGGCATGGCGCGTGGAAGGAGTCGTTCCGCCTGCTGTCAGCGCGGATGTTTCGTCTGTGCCGGACATTTTTCAGCTCCCCGGTTTGCTCCCGGATTTCGCTGCGCTGCATCCAGGCTACTTTTCTCTTTTTTTGGGAGCATAAAAAAAAGCGCGGCATGTGCCGCGCTTGTATTGTTTTATATGGCGAACTACGCGTGCACTTCCGCCACCGGCAGGGCCGCCAGTTCTGCACCGGCTTCCGGTGCTTCCACATCCTTGATGATCTTGCGCAGGAAAGGGATCAGCGCCACCATCACCACGCCGACGCCAACGCTGGACCAGCCCAGCGTGGAGAAGATGCTGTTGTAGGTAGGATTGGTGGCCACGGCGGACATGCCCTCCTTGGCATCCGGGATCAGGCCGGAGAACCAGCTGGAGATGACCGATGCCACACCGGTCACCAGCATGAAGCTGCCCATCATGATGCCCTGGTACTGGCGCGGCGCCAGACGGCCCACCATCGCGTAGCCCACCGGCGAGATGAGCAACTCGCCCAGGCTCTGGAACAGGTAGCAGATAAACACCCATTTGAAACCGACCACGCCGTCGCCGCCGGCCAGGGAAATGCCCAGCGGCAGCGCCAGGAAACCGATGCCGATCAGGATCAGCGCGGCGGCGAACTGCCGGCTGAGGTCGATATTCCAGCCGCGCTTGCGCAGCGTATCAAACAGTATCGCCGTCAGCGGGCCGCCTATCATGATGATGAAGCTGTTGATGTTCTGTATCCACTGCGGCGCAATTTCTATGCCCCATACCATGCGGTTCACGTTGTCGGTTGCAAAAATCTGCAGGCCGGAAGGCGACATCTGGTACAGCGTCCAGAACACGAGCGAGCCGGCTGTGAGGATCATGTAGGCCCACATATTATTACGCTCACGCCGGTCCTTGTGGCGGAAGGCCAGGAAAACCAGGATGGCGGCGATCAGCACACCCGCGGTAATAACGACATTGCCGCTCAGCTCGGAATGCTGCAGCAACAGGTAAATCACCGGCACCAGGCCGACCAGGATCGCCATGCCGGCGGCAAAGCGCAACTTGAATTGCGAGGGTGTCCTGTCCAGCAGCGGCGTATCCAGGTCGCGCAGCACTTTCCAGTTGCCGGCCGCCAGCACGATAGCCAGGAAATTGCCGATGGTGGCGAAGATGAACAGGCTGGAATAATCGCCCTGCAGCTGGTAATAGCCGGCGGCGCTAAAGCCGATGAAAAAGCCCAGGTTCATGCCGGCATAGTTCCACAGGAAAGCGCTTTCGCGGCGCGTATCTTCCGGCTTGAAGCGCTGGGTCAGCATCAGGTTCAGGCAGGTGACATTGAGCCCGCTACCGGTCAGGAACAGCGCCAGCCCCCAGTACAGCAGGTGTGCGCCGCCGCCCGAGATGCAGAAACAGCCCAGCACCTGCAGCACCATGCCGCCGACAAACAGGTTGCGGTTGCTGAGGAAGCGCCCGGCCAGGTAGCCGCCGAACAGGTGCAGCCCGTAATTGAAGGCGCCGAACACGCCCATGATGGCCGTGGCCTCTTTATTGGAAAAGCCCAGCTTCTTGGTCGCGTACAGCACCAGCGTGGAATACAGCACCGCAAAGCCCAGCGTTGCAAAAATCTGGATGAAAAACAGCGCGCCGGCCCCGTCTGGGATCTGCGATATCTTTTGTTTGAGTGTTAACAAGCTTGTCTCCGGCGGGTAAGGAGGTCAACGTGGATGAACCGTGCATACCCTGGGTGGAAAATGGTATAGACGATTCTGTTGGCCGCCATAGTAATGCTTATTGGCACGGGTGGGAAGCCTTCGCATGCCTACATTGCGTTACAGAGTCAATAGCTTTTTATTAAAATTTTGCACGGGAATCAATTGCTCCTGCCAATTTAAGCCGCTTGCGGTGCAATGCGCATATTGACACCCTATGGATCTCCCTGTTGTCGTAGCTTGGGCTAGCGTTTTATCAGCCTAACACTCAGCCTAACACTTAGCCTCCGCATAGGAAGTTGATCCAGGTTTGCGATGAATGTTGGGCTGATACAGCCTTAGCCCAACCTACCGCGCTAAGTAGAATTTCCCTATCCACAGACCCGGGTTGTGCTACGCTCCACCCCGGCTACCGCGCTGGCCAATTACGCCAGCCATCCGCCCTTAAACCCCGCGCGCCGCAAGCCATGCACGATATACGGGCACTTGCGCATCAGGCCCCAGATGAAATCATTCTCGAAATTATCGATCATGATTACCGTCGGTCCTTCGTTGATGCCGAAGTGGTAAGGCGACACCCAGCCGGCCTTGTGCGTGGGCATGCTTTCGCATTCGAAAGTAGGTGAAAACGACGCCTTGAAGCCGTAGGGATTGACTTCGCGCAGGCGCATGCGGTGGAAGTGCTCTACAGTGGGCAGCACGATCTCCGGCGCAAACGGCAGGCAGGCGGCCACCGCCCAGGGGGCCAGCGTGCCGTCGTCCGGGCCGTAGGGGGCGCCGCGGGCGATATAGTCGAAAAAGATGCGCTCTACTCCCTTGATCTTCTTGCTGAGGTTGCCGGGGCCGTCGCTGGCGGTGACGCCCCAGCAGAATTCGCCGTACTGCTCGAAACCCATCGGGTTCCGGATCGCATACTGCTGCTGGACCATGGTGGCGCGGCGGCTGTTTTCAAAATAATCGCATTCATGGTCGCGCATGAAGTCATCGCGGATGTTGCGGAAATCGATCCACAGATGGGATATCTGATGGATGAACAGCGGGCCGGCATACAGGTACTCGATACCGTACACCTCTTTCCACTCATAGGTGCTCATCCATGCGGAATAATTCTCCGGCTCGATAGGGTGAGTCGGCGAGGCCAGCGCCAGCACGTACATGACCAGCGCTTCGTCATAGCCTTCCCAGTGCCAGGGAAGGAAATTACTTTCTGGTTTCCAGCCGTGGCACAGTACAGGTGCGCCGGCCAGCATCCATTTCCAGTCAATGCGGCGATACAGCATGTCGGCCAGGTGGCGGATTTCTGTTTCACCTTCAGTATCCTGCTGGAAGTAGGCGGCGGCAGTGAGCGCGCCGGCGATCAGCAAGGCGGTATCGATGCTGGAGAGCTCGCAATCCCAGGCGCGGGCGCCGGTTTCCATATCGATGAAGTGATAATAGAAGCCCTTGTAGCCGGTGGCGGTGGGCGACGTGCTTTGCTCGCTGTCGGCCAGGAAGCGCAAGGTAGTCAGCGTGCGTTTAATCGCATGCGTGCGCGACATGAAGCCGCGCTCCACGCCGATGGGATAGACCGTCAGCGCCATGCCGACGGCGGCAATGCTGGCTGGCCAGTTCTCCTTGGTTTTATCGCAGATCAGGCCGTTTTTTTCATTTGCCTCGTGCAGAAAATAATCAAATGAGTCTTTCTGCAGACTGGAGAGCAAGGGATGCGGCAGCGGTATGTTCAGATTTGGGGAGGACGTCATGGTCTAGGTGTTCCCATATAATGCGCAGGAAGCTGAGGGATTGCGGGGCTGCCTGAAAAGTCACGATGGTGTGAACGGCGCCCGTATCAAACTCTGCAACAGCTTCCAGCAGTTCTGTGGATTTTTTCAGTGTTTCTATTTCGCCCGCGGACAGATAGCCAGGCTGGCCCATCTGTTTCCACAATAGCGCCGGATTGCAGCTGGTGTCGTCTATGCGGACCAGGGTGGCCGATTTGACAGTTTCGCCGGGACGCGTGTGCAGGCGCACTGCGATGTCTTCCGTCTGGATGGCATGGCGCGGCATGGCCTGGTTGACGCACAGAATATGCGTCTCGGCTGCGTGCTCGCCTTTCTCTCCCACCCATAGCGCCACCGTCGCATGCTGCTGCGTTTGCTGTTGCACTACCGGGAAATGCCGGTCGCCCAGTTCCGCCAGTAATTCAAAGGCTTTATGGGCCGGCTTCTTGATGCCGTGCAGGTTCAGCAAGCCGAAGCCGCCGTGGAAAGGCGCGCTGGGAAAACTCAGCTCTTCAAAGATATCGGAAAATACCCAGTAGCTATAGGCGTCCACCACATCGTCCACGCTCAAGGCAATGCGCGCGGCGAAGGCGGCGCCGAAGGAACTGTCATGCAAGGTATCGCGCGGGTTGGAACTGGTGTTCCATTCGGTATAAAACAGCGGCTTTCCTTGCGCCTGCCCACGCGCCGTCAATGCGCGCGTGCGCATCTCGTCCAACGGCGTATGCTCCAGCTGCGTGAGGGTATCGGCGCCGACTTCACCGAAGGCATCGGTAGGATAAAAATGCGTGCTGACAAAATCCACCGGCAGCTGGCGCGTGCTGCAAAACTGCATGAAGTCCTCTATCCACGCATTTTGCGCGGTGGCCGGGCCGCCCACCAGCAGGCGCGCATCCACGCCCTTGATAGCCGTGACGCTGGCTTCATATAACGCAAAATACTCCTGCTGGCTACCGGTCCAGAACTGTCGCAGGTTGGGCTCGTTCCATACTTCAAAATACCATTGCGCCACTTCGGCAATGCCGTAGCGCTCCACGCAATGCGCGGCCAGCCGCCGCACCAGTTCAGCCCATTGCGCCATGTCCCTTGGCGGCGTGATATTGGCGCGATAATGGAACACGGTATCGCTGCCGGAAGCCAGCGCGGAAGGCATGAAAGACAGCTCGATCACCGGCCGCATGCCTATGCTGAGCAGGAAATCGAAAATCTGGTCGATGTTGAAGAAGGAGTAGACGAGCTCACCGCCGTCAGCGCCGACACCGGCCTCAGCCGGCCGGCTGACGGTGCCCATGCCGTCGCCCAGCAAGCCATGAAAGCGGATATATTCAAATCCCAGTTCCGCCCTGGCCTGCCGCAGCTGCGCCTGCCAGTCGGCGCGCAGCGCGGTGGGCGCATGGCAGCTGCCTATACAGCGGCGCCAGGGATGGCGCAATGGCACGGAAGCGCCGTTCAGGTCGCAGTCCAGTTGGAGTGGCATAGAGGCTCGTGAAGGCAAAAAGGATACAAAGATAATGTTGCCCCACTGTAGCACTGCTGTTGCAGGCCGAATGTACGCTACCGAACAGTGCCAGGGGACCGCAGTGTTAAGCTGGCTCTCTGGGTAAAACGGCAATAGTCCGGGTTATAATTTGCGTTGGTAATGTGGATTAGTAATTTGCATTAATAAAACGCAAAATCCTGTTTTTGCACCTGTCATTTCTATCCACCCCTCCGCAAAGCCGGAAGTCCAGCAGGAGCAATACGCATTGAACAAGGCACCGTCCAATCTGGACTTCATGAGCGGCGGCGGAGAACTCGGCGAGCTGACCCGCGCGCATGCCTGGCAAGACACGCCGCTGGGCGAGCCGCATACCTGGCCGGAGAGCCTCAAGACCACGCTGCGCCTGCTCTTGACCAGCAATCACCCGATGTTCATCTGGTGGGGTCCCGACCTGATCCAGTTCTACAACGACGCCTACCGCCAGACCATGGGGCCGGAGCGCCACCCCGGCGCGCTGGGCCAGCCAGGCCGCGAATGCTGGGCGGAAATCTGGGACATCATCGGCCCGCAGATAGATTATGTATTGGCCGGCAATGGCGCCACCTGGCATGTGGGCCAGCTGGTGCCGGTTACCCGCCATGGCAAGCGCGACGATGTCTGGTGGACCTACGGCTACAGCCCCATCGCCGATGAAACCGGCGTGCGCGGCGTGCTGGTGGTATGCAATGACGTCACCGCAGAACACAAGGCCAGGGAAGAGCTGCGCGAGCTGAATACACAGCTGGCCGAACAGATACGCGAGCGCGAGGAAGCGCAGATCGCGCTGAAAGTGCTGGTCGGCACGCTGGAAGAAAGGGTCAGCATCCGTACCCAGGAAGAGCAGCAAATGCGCAGCTTGTTCGAGCAGGCGCCGGCGTTCATTGCTTTCCTCAAGGGGCCGCACCATGTGTTCGACCTGGTGAACTCCTCCTACTACCAGCTGGTGGGGCACCGCAACCTGATCGGCCGCCCGGTGCGGCAGGCGTTGCCCGAGGTGGAAGGCCAGGGCTTCTTTGAACTGCTGGACCAGGTGTATGCCAGCGGCCTGGCCTTTGTGGGCCGCAGCATGCCGGTGTCGCTGCAAAGAATTTCCGGCGCCGAGCCGGAGATGGCCTATCTCGATCTGGTGTACCAGCCGATCTTCTCCGAAACGGGCGACGTCATCGGCATCTTTACGCTGGGCAGCGACGTCACCGCGCAAAAGACCGCGCAAGACCAGGTGACGGCCTATCAGCAGCAGCTGGAAAAAATGGTGGCTGACGGCGCCACTGCGCTGGAAGAAACCCAGAGCGCATTGCGCCAGGCCACCAAGCTGGAAGCCATAGGCAAGCTCACCGGCGGCGTCGCGCATGATTTCAACAACATCCTGCAAGTCATCAGCGGCAACCTGCAACTGCTGGCCGGCAACATCAAGGGTGACGCCGAAGGACAAAAACGCCTAGCCACCGCCGGCCAGGCAGTAGCGCGCGGCGCCAAGCTGTCGTCCCAGTTACTGTCCTTTGCGCGCCGCCAGCCGCTGCAGCCTATTGTACTGAACCTAGGCCGCATTCTGGGCAAGATGGACGACATGCTGCGCCGCTCGCTGGGCGAGGCGGTGGAAATTGAAGCGGTCGTTGCCGGCGGCCTGTGGCACACGCTGGCCGATCCCAACCAGCTGGAAAACGTCATCCTCAACATCGTCATCAACGCCCGCGATGCCATGAACGGCGAAGGCAAGCTGACCATAGAACTGGCCAACACCTTCCTCGACAAGCAATACACCTCTCGCTATGAAGATGTGATCCCCGGCGAATACGTGATGATCGCCGTGTCCGACACCGGCGCCGGCATGTCGCCGGAGGTGCAGGAGCATGCGTTCGACCCCTTCTTCACGACCAAGCCGGAAGGCGAAGGCACCGGCCTGGGCCTCAGCATGGCCTACGGTTTTGCCAAGCAAAGCGCCGGGCACATCAACATCTACAGTGAACTGAACCACGGCACCACCATCCGCCTGTACCTGCCGCGCGCCCATGCCGAAGAAACCCGGCTGCCCGTGCCGCTCAGCGGCCCGGTGCGCGGCGGCAGCGAAACCATCCTGGTGGTGGAAGACGACCCGTCGGTGCAAAGCACCGTCATGGACATGCTGCGCCAGCTGGGCTACCAGGTGCTGAAAGCCAACGACGCGCAAAGCGCACTGACGATCATCCGAAGCGGCATCGCCATCGACCTGCTGTTTACCGATGTCGTCATGCCCGGCGCCATGCGCAGCACCGAGCTGGCCAAGCTGGCCAAGGCCCACCTGCCCCGGCTGGAAATCCTGTTTACCTCCGGCTATGCGCAAAACGCCATCGTGCACGGCGGCCGGCTGGACCAGGGCGTGGACCTGATCAGCAAACCCTACCGGCGCGAAGACCTGGCCCGCAAGATACGCCACATCATCGCCAACCGCGACCAGGCAGACATGCTGGAGGCCGCCACGCTGTCGGTGGCGGAATCAACACAGCAGGCGCCGTCGGATTCCGGCGAGCCCGGCACCATCCTGCTGGTGGAAGACAATGAAGACCTGCGCAGCACCGCCTGCGACCTGCTGTCGCTGCTGGGCTACCCGGTGCAAAGCGCAGCCAGCGCCGAAGACGCCCTGACGCTGCTGGCGGCACAGCCGTTCAGCATCCTGCTGACCGACATCAACCTGCCCGGCCTCTCCGGCCCGCAGCTGGCCGAGCTGGCTGCGGCGCAGCAGCCAGGGATACGCATCATCTTCGCTTCCGGTTATGGTGAAAAGCCGCAGCTGGCTGCGGGCATAACATGCAGCATGCTGGCCAAGCCTTACGACCTGGACCAGTTGAAGAAGGTGTTGAAGGGATAGGGGCAGCGCGGCCGCTTCTCCCTATCGCATGGCAGCATGTGCGCTGGTGCTCAGTATTCCATACTCAGTGCTGGTTCTGCGGCAGGCCATCAGCAATCTCGTAGTAATCCCCCTTCTCCGCCACGAAGATATGCATCTCCAGATGCGTGGCAGTCGGCGTATCGAAGGCGCCCATGGCGATGCCTATCCAGTCGCGCGCCAGCGGCTCAAAGAACAGCGAAGATCCGCAGGTGGCGCAAAAGCCGCGCCGCACCTTGGCGGAGGACTGGTACCAGCTCAGATTTTCCTGCCCCGTGATGGTGAGCGCCGCCTTGGGCATGTCGGTGGAGGCGAAATAATGGCCCGAATGTTTCCTGCACTGCAGGCAGTGGCAGGCATCGGGAGCTTTCAGGTCTCCTATCACCACAAAATTAACACGTCCACACAGGCATGCGCCTTTGTTCATGGTTGCCATGATGTGCTTCCTCTCCGTTAAAGGGGTATGAGAGCAGAAGAACCGTTGCCGGACCGGCGAAAAACGCCGGCTGTCGCTTGTCCGGCCAGTCCAATGAATCAAATGAATCCATTGTGCCCGGTTCACGCATCATGCTAATCGACTCGTCAGCGCATCGCAAGATGGCAGCGCGATGACTTGCGCCGATCTTGGTCAGGCCAGGCAGCCAACGCGCATTCGCCGCTAGCCCGGTGATGCAAGCTCCCGCACCTTGCGGCGCAACTGCCGCCGGCGCAGCAGCAGATAGACGGCCGGCACCACAAACATCGACAATAAAGGGGCGGTGATCATGCCGCCTACCATCGGGGCGGCAATCCGTTTCATCACTTCCGAGCCGGTTCCGGCGCCAAACATGATGGGTACCAGGCCGGCGATGATCACGGCGACCGTCATCGCCTTGGGCCGCACCCGCAGCACTGCGCCTTCGCGTATCGCTTCCAGCAGGTCCTGCTCGCTATTCCTGCCCGCTGCGAGGCGGTCTTCCCAGGCATGCTTCAAGTACAGCAGCATGATCACCCCGAATTCCGCGGAGACGCCGGCCAGCGCAATGAACCCTACCCCGCTGGCAACCGACAGGTTATGGCCCAGCGCCCACAGCAGCCAGATACCTCCGGCAAGCGCAAACGGCAGCGTTGCCATGATCAGTGCCGCTTCATCGGCGCGGGAAAAGGTCAGATACAACAGGACGAAAATAATCAGCAAGGTCGCGGGCACAACAATTTTCAGTTTGGCGGTGGCCCGCTCCAGGTATTCAAACTGGCCCGACCAGGCAATGGAATATCCCGGCGGCAATTTCACCTCCCTGGCCACGACCTGCTGCATGTCATGAACCGCAGAGCTCAGGTCACGGTCGCGGATATCCACGTAGACCCAGCCCGACAGCCGCGCGTTCTCGCTTTTCAGCATCGGCGGACCATCATTGATACGGATCGCGGCAACATCGCCCAGATGGATTTGCGCACCGCGCTCGGTCAATACCGGCAACTGGCGCAGCTTTTCGACCGAATCGCGCACCTCGCGCGGATAACGCACGTTGATAGGGAAGCGCTGCAAACCCTCGACTGTCTCGCCGATGTTGTCGCCACCGACGGCAGCCGACACGATGCCCTGCACATCGGCAATGTTCAGCCCGTAGCGCGCTGCTGCATCACGGTCGATATTGACGTCGATATAACGCCCGCCATTGAGGCGTTCCGCCAGGGCCGAGGAGACACCCGGCACGTTTTTCACGACCCTCTCAATATCGCCGGTAATGCGGTCGATTTCCTTCAGGTCCACGCCGGCTACCTTGACGCCTACCGGGCTCTTGATGCCGGTGGCAAGCATGTCGATGCGGTTCCTGATCGGCGGCACCCAGATATTGGACAGGCCCGGCACCTTGACGATGCGGTCCAGCTCATCGACCAGCTTGTCGGGAGTCATTCCCGCGCGCCACTGGTCGCGCGGCTTGAACTGTATCGTGGTTTCGAACATCTCCAGCGGTGCCGGATCGGTCGCCGATTCGGCTCGGCCTGCCTTGCCGAACACGCTTTGCACTTCCGGCACGGTCTTGATCAGGCGATCAGTTTGCTGCAGCAGCTCGGAGACCTTGCCGGCGCCCACGCCCGGTAGCGCGGATGGCATATACAGCAGGTCACCCTCATCCAATGGCGGCATGAACTCACCGCCCAGCCGGGACATCGGCCAGATCGTCGCGAGCGCAACCAGGGCGGCAACCAGCAAGCTCGCCTTTGGAAAACGCAGCACGCGTTCCAGCAGCGGACGGTATAGCGAGATCAGCAGGCGGTTCAGCGGGTTCTTTTGTTCATCCGGGATAGTGCCGCGTATCAGGTAGCCCATGAGCACCGGGATCAGGGTAACCGCCAGCACGGCAGCTGCCGCCATCGCATAGGTCTTGGTGAAGGCCAGCGGCGCAAACAGCCGGCCCTCCTGGGCTTCCAGCGTGAATACCGGAATGAAGGACAACACGATGATCAGCAGGGAAAAGAATAATGCCGGCCCCACTTCCGCCGCCGCATCGCCGATCACCCGCCAATGCGGCTCGCCGGTCAGCTTCTCGCCCGGATGCGCATGGTTCCAGGCTTCGATATGCTTATGCGCATTCTCTATCATCACCACCGCGGCATCCACCATCGCGCCGATGGCGATGGCAATGCCGCCTAGCGACATGATGTTGGCATTGACGCCCTGGTAGTACATGACGATATACGCCGCCAGTATGCCCAGTGGCAGGGATACGATGGCGACCAGCGCGGAGCGGATATGGAACAGGAAGATCGCGCAGATGAGGGCGACAACAATGAATTCCTCGATCAGCTTGTGCTCCAGATTGGTCACGGCGCGTTTGATCAGGCTTGAACGGTCGTAGGTGGTAACGATCTCGACACCGGGCGGCAGGCTGGCCTTGAGTTTTTCCAGCTTGGCTTTGACTGCATCAATGGTTTCCAGCGCATTTTTTCCGGAACGCATGACGATCACGCCACCGGCGACTTCGCCTTCGCCGTTCAGCTCCGCAATGCCGCGCCGCATTTCCGGCCCGACCTGGATGCGCGCAACATCGCCCAGCCGCACCGATACGCCGGCATCGGTGGTCGTCAACGGTATCTTGCGAAAATCCTCCAGCGACGTGAGGTAGCCCGAGGCCCGTACCATATACTCGGCCTCGCCCAGTTCCATCACCGAACCGCCGCTTTCCTGATTTGCTTTCTGCACTGCTTCCACGATCTTCCCATGCGGAATATTGTAGGCACGCATCTTGTCCGGATCGAGCTGGATCTGGTACTGGCGCACCATGCCGCCTATGCTGGCGACTTCCGATACATTGGGCACCGCTTTTAGCTCAAACTTCAGGAACCAGTCCTGGTAGGCGCGTAGCTGCGACAAGTCCATCTTGCCGCTGCGGTCCACCAGCGCGTATTCATACACCCAGCCAACGCCGGTAGCATCCGGCCCCAGCGCGGTCTTTGCCTGCGGCGGCAAGCGCGACTGCACCTGGTTCAGGTATTCCAGCACGCGGGACCGCGCCCAGTACATGTCGACGCCATCCTCGAACAGCACGTAGACGAAGGAGTCGCCGAAGAAGGAGTAGCCGCGCACCGTCTTGGCGCCCGGAACCGACAGCATGGTCGTCGTCAGCGGGTACGTGATCTGGTTTTCAACGATTTGCGGCGCCTGCCCCGGATAGCTGGTACGGATGATGACTTGCACATCCGACAGGTCGGGGATCGCATCCAGCGGCGTGCGCGACAGGGACCAGATGCCCCAGGCCGCAAGAATCACCGTCGCCAGCAGTACCAGGAAGCGGTTGGCGATCGACCAGCGTATCAGCCTAGCCATCATTTCCTGTCTCCTGACGCTGACGCAGGCGCAGGCATCTTCATGCCGTCGTTCCCCGCCTTGGCCGGCATGACGGGCCCGGGGGCATCCGCCGTGGGCGTGATCGAGCTTATCTGGTAGGCGCCTTTGCCGGTTTCTCGCAGATCGAAAACGACCATGTCGCCGACTGCGACATTGCGCGGCAGGCCGGCAGCCGGCAACTTGAAATCCATCGTCATCGGCCCCCATTGCAGCGACGGGATGGGCCCGTGCGACAAGGTGATTGCATCTTTGCCGATCTTTTCAACCTTGCCGCTGCCATGGTGGGTCAGGTCTGCCGCCGCTCCCGTGCCGGGCGGCGGTGCGTCGCTCATACGGGTTGTCGTCGCTTTCAGGCTGGCTTCGGAATCGATCAGGAACTGGCCGGAAACAACTATTTTCTGCCCAGCCTGCAGACCTCCGCGAATCTCGGTCTGTCCATTGGTTTCAGCACCGGTTTCAACATCCACCGGGATGAACCTGCCGCTGCCTTGCGACACCATCACCACGCTGCGCGTGCCGGTGGCAATCACCGCTTCGCTCGGCACCAGCAGGATGTCTTTGCGCGCGTCGGAACTGATGCGCAGCGTGGCAAACATGCCCGGCACCAGCTGGCCGGACGAATTGGCCAGCTCAATGCGCGCTTTCAGCGTACGGGTAGCCGCGTCCACTTGCGGCAGGATCGCACCGACCCTGCCCTTGAAGACCGTGCCGGGCAGCGACGGCGTGCGTGCTTCCACCGTATTGCCGGGGCGTACCTGGGCGGACTGGTTTTCCGGGATATCGGCGTTGACCCAGATCGTGGCCAGGCCATTGATGCGAAACAGCGGAGCCCCAGTAGCCACGGTCATGCCTTCGCGTATGTCCAGTTCCGAGACCACCCCGCTGACTGGCGCCATTATGGTGATGCGCGGGTGGACCTTGCCGCTGGCTTCTACCGCACGGATCTGATCCTCGGTCATACCCGCCAGGCGCAGGCGCTGCCTGGCGCCCTCCAGCAAACCATCGATACCCCCGGCTTGCATGCGTTTGGCCGTCAGGTATTCTTCTTGCGCCGCGACCCAGTCCGGCACGTACAGATCCGCCAGCGCCTGCCCTTTCCTGACAGGGTCAAGCGGTGCGCGCACATACAGTTTCTCGACGAAACCGTTGCTGCGTGCTTGCACCAGGGCGACATCGCGTTCATTGTAGGCCACGCTGCCGACAGCGGTTACCGCCGTTGACATACTCCCCCTGGTGACTTCCGCGGTGCGGATACCCAGATTCTGTTGCACGCGCGGGCTGATGCTGACACTGCTTTCATCGCCGCCGTCGGCATACACCGGCACCAGCTGCATGTCCATGAAAGGCGATTTGCCCGGCTTGTCGAATTTTTGAGCCGGAACCATGGGGTCATGCCAGTACAGCACCTTCTTGCCGCTGTCCTGGCCTTGGGGCATGGAGACTGCAGCATTGTCTGCGTTCGCAACTGCAGCAGCACCCTTCATTCCGTGCTGCATGCCGAGTTGGTACAGGCCATAACCACTGATTGTTAAAAGCCCGATTGCGGCAAGGGCGACTATGATTTTATTGTTTTTCATGGATTGCCCTTGTTCATGGACTGCGGCGAATGCACACCTTGCGCTTCGACCGGAAATAAAAAATTGAGCTGCGCCCACAAGCGGGCGGTATCGGCCAGCAATTGCAGCGCCTGAAGACGGAGGTCAATCTCGCTACGGCGCACAGCCAGCACGTCGCTCAGGCTGGATTTGCCGCCGCGATAGCTGGCCAGCGTGGCCTGGGTCCGCTCCCTGGACAGCGGGATCAGTTCACGCTCATAGCGGGTGATGCGCTCACGGTCGCTTTGCCATTCCTCGATCATGGTCCGGGTCTCGGCCACGTGGGCGCGCAGCATTTCATCGCGCTCGGCCCGGGATTGCTCCACCGTGGCCAGCCTGGAAGACAGTTCACGGTTTTGCCGGTTCTTCTGGTCCCACTGGAAAGGCAGCGACACCCCGACGGAAACCATATTGGAATACGCCGGGCCGCGCTGCTGGAACGCCACTTCAACGGTCCAGTCGGATTTTTTGTTGGCTTCAGCCAGCCGCACATCGGCTTCGGCGATTTCGGTCTGCCTAGTCAGTACAGCGATTTCCGGATGATGGGCCAATGAGGTGTCCAGCGACGCCGGATCCAGGCGAATGGTGTCGATGTCCGGCTGTCCGCTCAGTACCGTATCCGGTATATCGCCGGTCCAGCGGGCCAGCATGATGCGGGTGTTACGGAGCTTTCTTTGATATTCGCTGGCACGGTCGTCGATCAGGGCCAAGGCGCTACGTGCAGCGAATATGTCGGCCTGCGTACCCCGGCCTGCGCGATAGGCGCCTTCCGCCGCGTCGATTTCCAGCCTGGCCTGGCTGGCCTGCTCGGCGACCAGGCCCACCATTTGCTCGGCGTAGTAGCGATCCAGCCAGGCGATTGCCGTATCGCGCTGGACGGCGGCAATGGCTGTTTCCTTTTCCGCGAGGGATTTGTCGGCGGCGCGGTCATAACGGTCGGCGCGCAGCTTGCGCTTGTCCGCCCCGATCAGTTCCTGGGAGACGCCAATGCGGCGCATGGTCATGAAATCATTGGTCAGGCTGCCACGGTCCTGGCCGCTGACTGGCAGATTATCGATGCCTGCCTTCAGCACAGGATCGGGCAATTGGCCGGCAGCCACGGCCATTTCGCGAGAGGCGGTCACCGCCAGGTCCTGCGCGGACAATTGGCGGGATCGGGCGACAGCGAGCTGCTGCGCTTGCCCCAGGCTGAGGGGATGATCTGCCGCGAACAGATTAAAAGACGGCAGTGAGAGCATGCACGCAATCAATGCAGTGCGAAGTTTAAGATGCCGCCCAGAATGTGGCGCGGCGATACGGAATGACATGGAACCTCCAGACAACGATAGGCAACAGCGTCTACGCTGCTAAAGCGCGACGATGACGGACTAGGCGGTCTGGAAAATCAAATGCGGAAACAGCAGTTGCGGATAGCGATAGGGGGAGCGGTGGAACGTGCCAACGTGGAGGAAGGCAGCCAGGACGACTGCGGAAGCCTCGCCGTATCGACGATGTTCAATGCTAGCACCAGTCCTGCGGTGAGGAAGGGCTGAACATCCGGTAACTGAGGCTTGTCGAGCGATTGTTTGCTGAAAGAATCCTGTGCATAAGCGTGGCACAGCGTAGGCTGCTCCATGTCCATGCCGTCGCAATTCATCATCCCCGCCATATCCGTCGTCGCCGCCATCGTCGCCACGGCGGCTGTGGCATGGACACTGGCCGATGCGCCGGCATGTGCGCCTCCTGCCGTCATCCCCGGGCAGGCGTACGACGCCACAGCAAGCTGCATAAACAGCATGCTGAACAGCGCAATAAACGCAGCAACCAAGCGGGATGGACGGGAAAGCTTCATGGATTCATCAAATTTGTCTTAATTTATCATATATAGCGGTGGTGCATATTGTCAAGGCAGGGACGGCTCCATGGACATCTGTCGAGATTCCAGCCCAAACCTTACACCTGCCATTGCATTCAGCAGCAAAGAATTCATGGACTAGCTGGTTCTCCATGATTTTGCGTTGAAGCGTGGAGAGACCGGTTTGACCTGCATCTTCATTGATTCAGCGATAAATGCATGGGCTGAGACATGAATGCCGAGCCGGGGCGCAGCGGTTCAATTTCACCGGCTATCTTGAACCCTTCGCGCGCATACAGCCTTACCGCCGGCGTGTCGCCGCAGACCACGCCAAGTTGGACGCAGCGCGCACTGCGGCGCCGGGCCCAGGCGACAATGCTCACTTTCATAGTTGGTATAGACTACTTTTTAGCTTCCACTTATCCCACTAATTTTCCGGATTTTTCCACATGGGCTTAAAAAAATCCATTCATCCCATGTAATACTTGATCCGACGCCATTTCGTTTTTTGGCAAGGTCGGTCATTTCATAGGTCAAAAAAACTTCAATGCTGTCATCAAAAAAAACACTAAAAAGCCCTCCCAGCCTAAAACTTCCACTGAAGTTTCTATTTATCCTGCAGTGATTTTGATGATTTTCCAGATAGTCAAGGCCGTTCTTTTCCTGCACGCCTAACTTTAGATTCCCAGCTTTAATGGCACCCTCGAATAAGTTCTCGCAGATTTCTTGATCTGGGATCATTCGCTCTTGTTCTCGGCAATAGCCGATAGAATCTGCCGAGATATACGCATATATTAAATATGCCAGCAGCAATCCCGAAATTGCTACTTTAGGTGAATTAAGCGGATTTAGTTTATTTCTAATTTGAACACTCATCCCATCTCCTTAAAACCGTCGAAACTCTTACGTGCATTAATTTTGGTCCAATTTTTTTACATTGTTAGCCTAGTCACCTCTTGAGCATTTCTCTGGGCCACAAAATATAATTAGTGCACTATTATTTGAGGAGTGAGTTGCGAAATTCTAAGCTGCTCACTCGACTTATTTTTATTTTTCCCTAGCCGCCTCCTGCGTCGCCTTCTGCACCGGCGACAAATACTCCAGCACCGTTCGCTTGCCCTGATTGATCTCCGCTACCACCTGCATACCCGGCGTGATCAAGAGCTTGTTGCCCTGCGCATCCACCAGCACCTGTTTGTCCAATTGCACCTTGGCCTTATAGGTGGAGATGGTGCTGGCAGGATTGGTGTTGTCTGCAGTGCCGCCGCTACTGCCGTTGCTGTTGGTGTTGTTCTGCTGATTGCTGCTTTTGCCGGCTTCGGTCGCATCTGCGCTCAAGTGCGTCACTTTGCCGGTCAGCATGCCGTAGCGCTGGAAAGGCTAGTCGGGCTCTGGCGAGGCCTCGTGGACCATGGCCGCAGCGGCCAGTTCGCCCGCTACAACAAGATTCGATGCCTTTCGCTCGCTATAGCGGCTTGTCAGATAGTCGGAACGGTCGCGGACCAGCAACGTGAATTTGTAGAGTTCTTCCATCACGTCCACCAGGCGTTCATAGTAGGCAGAAGGCTTCATCCTGCCGTCTTCGTCAAACTCCTGATAGGCTTTGGCGACGGAGCTCTGGTTGGGTATCGTCACCATGCGCATCCATCGCCCCAGCACGCGCAAGGCATTGACGGCATTGAACGACTGCGAGCCGCCGGAGACTTGCATGACGGCCAGCGTGCGGCCCTGCGTAGGCCGCAAACTGCCGATCTCCAGCGGCAGCCAGTCGATCTGAGATTTGAAGACGCCGGTCATCGCGCCGTGGCGCTCCGGGCTGCACCATACCTGCCCTTCTGACCATGCCGACAGCGCGCGCAGCTCCTGCACCTTGGGATGGTCGGGCGGCACGCTATCCACCATCGGCAGGCCTGCAGGGTCGAACACCCGGGTTTCGGCACCGAATTCCTGCAGGATACGCTGCGCTTCCAGCGTCAGCAGCTTGCTGTAGGAACGCTCGCGCAGGGAGCCGTATAGCAGCAGTATGCGGGGTGCATGGCTGGCTGCGTCTTTCGGTTCCAGCTTTTCCGTTGTAGGCAAGTCCAGATGCGCGCGGCTGATGTGGGGAAGATGCTTGTTCACGATGGCGCTTTCAGTTCATACCAGGTTTGCGAACGGTTGACGACGGCAACAACGAGCAGCATCACCGGAACTTCGATCAGGACGCCCACCACGGTCGCCAGCGCCGCACCGGATTGGAAACCGAACAGGCTGATTGCCGTCGCCACCGCCAGTTCGAAGAAATTGGAGGCGCCTATCAGGCTGGAAGGCCCTGCCACACAGTGCGCTACGCCCAGCTTGCGGTTGAGCAGATAAGCCAGGCCGGAATTGAACAGCACCTGGATCAGGATGGGTACCGCCAGCAGCGCGATCACCAGCGGCTGCGCAAGAATGGCATTGCCCTGGAAAGCAAACAGCAGCACCAGGGTGAGCAACAGCGCCATGATCGAATAGGGGCCAAGCGTGGAAATTTTCCGTTCAAATGCTGCCTTGCCGCCGGACAGCAGCGCCCTCCTCATCCCCTGCGCCAGCATGACGGGAACGACAATGTACAAGCCTACCGACATGCACAGCGTATTCCAGGGGACGCTAATGGCAGACATCCCCAGCAGCAAGGCAACCAGCGGTGCGAAGGCGATGATCATGATGGCGTCATTCAGCGCGACCTGGGACAGCGTGAAGTAAGGATCGCCCTTGCATAGCTGGCTCCAGACGAAGACCATTGCCGTGCATGGCGCAGCAGCCAGCAAAATCAGGCCGGCAATGTAGCTGTCTGCCTGGCCGGCAGGCAGATAGCCGGCAAACAGGTGACGCACAAACAGCCAGCCCAGCAAGGCCATGGAGAAAGGCTTCACCAGCCAGTTGATGACAAGCGTGACGCCTATGCCGCGCCAATGCTCCGCGACCTGGGACATGGCCGTGAAATCGATTTTGATCAGCATGGGGATGATCATCACCCAGATGAGGATGCCCACTGGAATATTGACGTTTGCCAGCTCCAGCGAGGCTATCACATGGAACACGCCGGGCAACAGCTTGCCCAGCCCAATGCCGGCCACGATGCACAGCGCTACCCACAGCGTGAGGTAACGTTCAAAGAAGCCGATGGAGGGCGCGGCATTAGCTTCCATCACCATGGTATGTGGATTACTCATTGCGGTGAACTCTTGTTTAAGCTGGCACGGTACAGTGCTATTCCAGCCCGGCGGGAGATTCGCCAATTTTTTTGATTTCATGCTGGATGGCCTGCTTTTCCAGCCTCTCCAGCGGCAAGGCAAGGAAGGTGCTCAGGCGCGCCATGATCTGCCTGAATATCTTGTTGAAGGCGGCGCGCTTTTCTTCATCTGCCCCCTCTACTGCTGCCGGGTCTTCAAAGCCCCAGTGCGCAGAAGCCGGATGCCCCGGCCACACCGGGCACGCCTCACCGGCGGCGTTATCGCAGACGGTGATGATGAAGTCCATGTGGGGCGCATCCGGCCACGCAAATTCATCCCAGTTCTTGCTTCTCAGGTTCTCAAGCGGGTAGCCGGTTTCGCGCACTTTTTCGATGGCGAAGGGATTGACCCGTCCACCGGGATTGCTTCCCGCGCTATAGCCTTTAAAACGTCCCTTGCTCATCGTGGTGACCAGGGCTTCCGCCATGATGCTGCGCGCCGAATTGCCGGTGCACAGGAAGAGGATATTGAAATTTTTTTCCGGCATGATGTTCTCTCTGGGCTGAAGTTGACGAGGCGAAGAACTTGGAGAAGACGCTGTTGCGGACTTAATCGGTAGAACAATCGACGCCACAGACCGGCAGGCAAGGCGTGCCGCCGCAGCAATTTTCGGTCAGGAATCCGAGCAGGCCATTCATCGTCTGGAAATCCGCCGCGTAAATGATGGAGCGGCCATTCTTTGTTGCCGTCACCATATTGGCGTGCGACAGCTCCTTCAGATGAAAGGACAGCGAAGACGGCGGAATGTCCAGTTGCTCAGCGATTTGCAAAGGAGGCAATCCCTCTGGCCCCGCATGGACCAGCAGGCGGAACACGGCAAGCCGCGATTCCTGGGCCAGCGCCGCCAATGCGGCAAGTGCGTTTTTAGTTTCCATATTTCCATAATAATGGAAATATGGAATAAATACAAGCAGACCCGGCGTAATACCCGCGCCGTGGCCGGGTATGCTGGAGAGCCATTGATTCTTTGCCTCCACTTTGACTCCCAATTGTCTCCTCCTTCCAGCCACACCGCCGGCCGCATTCAGCCCCCTATAAAGCTCTGCAGACACGCCAGAATAGCCTGCGTGTCGTAAGGCTTGCGCAGTGTCACTGCTCCGCTGATATGGGATTGCGTATCGCTGCCGGAGGCAAAAATGACGCCGATGGAGGGCGACAGTTCACGGGCTTTCTCGGCAAGTTTCTCGCCTGACATGCCTATCAATTCAACGTCCGTCATCAGCACGTCCACCTGTGTGGCCTGCAGGCTTTGCAACGCCTGGCTGGCGCTTGCCGCCTCAACCACGACGTGCCCCATGTCTTGCAGCAGCGCGGCGGTGGTGACGCGGATGAGGTCATCATCTTCCACGAGGAGGATGCGCAATTTCCTGGTTTCAGCAAGCTGCCTGGCCAGCGGTATCAGCGCTGGTGAAACGGTCACCGGTTGCTGGCGCTGCTGCTGATTGGCGATGACGTGGCGGATCTTCCGCGCGAGTGCTTCCCTGGTGTAAGGCTTGCCGAGCAGCTCAACCCCGGCGTCCAGCCGGCCGCCGTGGACGATGGCATTCTGCGTGTAGCCGGAGGTAAAAAGCACGGCGAGATTGGGCAGGCGTTCCCTGGCCTTGCGGGCCATGTCGGGGCTGCGCAACGGCCCGGGCATGACTACGTCGGAGAACAGCAAATCGATTTTAAGGCCGCTATCGATGATCGCCAGCGCGCCGGCGGCATCGCTCGCCTTCAGGACCGAATAGCCCAGGCCACGCAAGGTTTCCACCACCGTTGCGCAGACCTGCTCGTCATCTTCCGCGACCAGTATCGTTTCCGACCCGCCGACGACTTTCTCCGCCACATGC
Organism: Undibacterium sp. TJN25; assembly: GCF_049339885.1. NCBI lineage: Bacteria > Pseudomonadati > Pseudomonadota > Betaproteobacteria > Burkholderiales > Oxalobacteraceae > Undibacterium > Undibacterium sp. TJN25. The sequence goes on from NZ_JBMPPM010000007.1 coordinate 196,367, forward strand.
CTGACGAGGATGTCTTCCTTTTCTGTTGACCTGGGCAGGTAGAGCTTGACGGTGGTGCCATGGCCTATCTCGCTGTAGATATTGATATGGCCGCCGGATTGCTTGACGAAACCATAGACCATCGACAATCCCAGCCCGGTGCCCTTGCCTTCCGGCTTGGTGGAAAAGAACGGCTCGAACGCCTGGGCAATGACCTCCGGGCCCATGCCGCAGCCGGTATCGGACACCGCCAGCATCACATATTGGCCGGCAGCGACCTCGGTGTGTCCGCGTGCATATATTTCATCGAGATAGGCGTTGCCGATCTCGATGGTGAGCTTGCCCTCGCCTTCCATGGCGTCACGGGCGTTCACCGCCAGGTTCAGCAGCGCATTCTCCACCTGGGTGACATCGGCAAGCGTGTTCCACAGGCCGCCGGCAACGACGGTTTCGACTTCGACTCCTTCTCCCAGGCTGCGTTGCAGCATGTCTTCCATCGCAAACACGAAACGCCCGACGTTGACGACCTTGGGATCAAGGGCCTGGCGCCGGCCGAAGGCAAGCAGGTAGCTGGCCAGCTTGGCGCCGCGACTCACACCGGCAAGCGCATTGGCCACCCGTTTTTCGGCGCGTTCATTACCGGCAATCTCTACCGACAGGAGCTGCAGGTTGCCCGAAATAATTTGCAGCAGATTGTTGAAATCATGCGCCACGCCGCCGGTCAGCTTGCCGATGGTTTCCATTTTCTGCGATTGCTGAAGCGCCAGTTCGGTACGCTTCAGCGCCGCTGCGGTGTGCTGCTTTTCGGTGATGTCGCGGGTGATCTTGGCATAGCCGATCAGCACGCCGTCCGAATTGCGGATAGGGTCGATGATGACGTGGGCGAAGAACCGGCTGCCGTCCTTGCGGACGCGCCAGCCCTCCTGTTCGAATTTCCCTTCCGTCCTGACAGTCAGCAACGCGCGCGCCGGCACCCCATTCTCCTGGTCCAGCTCGGTATAGAAGCGGGAAAAATGCGTGCCGATCACTTCTTCGGCCTTATATCCCTTGATGCGCTGCGCGCCGGCATTCCAGTTCGTCACGTGTCCATCAATGTCCAGCATATAGATGGCGTAATCCGTCACCCCGTTGATGAGCAGGCTGAATTGCTGCTCGCTCCGGCGCAAGGCTTCCTCGGAGGCTTTACGCTCGGTGATGTCGCGGGTGATTTTTGCGAAGCCGACGAGCCTGCCGTCTTCCCAGATGGGATCAATAACGACGTTGGCCCAAAACCTGGAGCCGTCCTTCCTCATGCGCCAGCCTTCGGTTTCGAAGCGTCCTTCCAGCTCAGATGTTTTTAATGCCCGCGCGGGGATTCCCGCAGCCTGGTCTTCGGGGGTATGGAATTGGGAAAAATGCTTGCCGATAATTTCTTCTGCCACATAACCCTTGAAGCGTTCGGCGCCGGTGTTCCAGCTGACGACATTGCCGTTGATGTCCAGCATGTAGATCGCGTAATCGCTGATGGCGTTGATCAGCATCTGAAACCGGTGCAGGTCGATCAGATTTTTATCATCGGGCAATTTGCTGATAGACATTGATAGTTTCCAATTTTATTTTTCTAGTGACTAAGCATCCACATCCGTCATGCAAGGATTGTACGCCAGAAGACATTGCACGAACGGGTTCATTGCCCTGCCCCCATTAGGCCACGCCCAGATAACTGAGAAACGCCCGCTTCAGTTCGCGCTTGAGGGAATTGTCGTCTTTGGGAATGACCCGCCGCCAGTTTGCCATGTCGTTGTCCGCCAGGATCAGCTCTATCAGCGTGCCGGTAAGGCTCACCAGCGCGAAGGAGACCGCCATTTTGGGATCTTCATGCCGCACCTCTTCCCGGTGCACCAGGAACAGCTCCACCAGATACTGGAAAGTGCCCATTTCCAGGTCGCAGACGGTTTTATGGAAGGCTGTGTGCTCGCGCCCTTGCGCGAACTGGCGCACCGCGCGCAGCAGGCCGGCATTGGCGCGGTAGCTGACCAGCATCGCGTGGATGATCTGTTCGACCAGCACCGCCAGCGGTATCTGTTTTGCCTTAGCGGGTGTGAGTGAGGCGCGCAGTTGTTCATCCTGCCGCTCCAGGATATCGAGGATGACCGTTTCCAGCAGCGCGTCCTTGTCGGGAAAGCGGCGGTAGATGGTGCCGGGCGTCAACCCGGCCTGCTGGGCGATCCTGGGGATGGTGGCGCCGTCCAGGCCGAGTTCCTTCAGGATGTCGGCGGCAGCCTCCAGCAGCTTGCGCATTGATTCCCGGCTTCTGGCTTGCTGGGGGGCGAGTGTCTTGGGTGTCTCCATACGGCTTCGTTGGTGCTTCATCGTGGTTCGGACCATCAAATAATACTTGAAATACGGCTCGATTTGGTCTTTAATGTAAATGTAAATTCACATTTACATATTAAGCCGGCGGCCGTGATGATGAATTCCTCCTGCCCTCCTCCATTTGCCCCTGTACAGGAAGATGCCATGAATGCACAAACCATCCACACCCCGGCTGCCCCGGCAACTGCCACGCACCCTTGGCGCATCCTGCCCTTCCGCCTGTGGCTGACCGGCGGCACCATCTCGCTGCTGGGAGACCAGTTCTACCTGGTGGCCCTGCCCTGGCTGGTGCTGCAGCAAACCGGCTCTGCCGCGGTGATGGGCGGCATCATGATGACGGAGGCCGTACCCCGCGCGCTGCTGATGCTGCTCGGCGGCGCGCTGAGCGACCGCATTTCTGCCCGCAAGATCATGATGGCGACGGCAGCGGCACGCGCACTGTGCGTTGCCGCGCTGGGCGTGCTGGCCTGGCTGCAGATTGTGCATACCTGGCAGCTGTACGTGCTGGCGTTTGCATTTGGCGTAGCCGATGCGTTTGCGGCGCCGGCCCAGTCAGCCTACCTGCCATCGCTGCTGAAGCCGGAGCAGCTGGTGGCGGCCTCATCGCTGAGCCAGGGTACGGCGCAACTGGCGGGCATCGCCGGGCCGGCGCCGGCAGGCCTGGTCATCAACATGCTGGGCGTGGCCTGGGGCTTTTTCGCGGATGCGCTCAGCTTTTTAGCGATCATTGCCGTGCTATGGAAGCTGCCCGACCCGCCGCAGACGCACATCGCCGGAAAAGGCCTGGGGCGGGAGATAGGTGAAGCCGTCCGCTACGTCGGCAGCGACGTGCCGCTGCGTTCGCTGATGCTGCTGGCGAGCTGCATCAATTTTTGCATCGCCGGCCCGGTGTCGGTCGGTCTTGCCTACCTGGCCAAAGAGAGTTTTGATTCTCCCCTTGCCTACGGCATCCTGGTGTCGGCTGTTGCCGCAGGCGGCCTGCTGGGCGCGGTGCTGGCGAGCGTATGGCAGATCCGCAGGCGCGGCGCCCTGATCGTGCTGGCCTCGCTGGCGCTGGGCCTGTGCCTGGGTGCGATAGGCTTATTGAGCGGCTTATGGAGCATCGTTGCGGTGCTGCTGCTCATGGGCGTGACAGCCGGCGTGGTCAACATCCACATCGGCGCGTGGATCATGCAGCGCATCGACCCCGCCATGCGCGGCCGCGTCGCCAGCGTGCTGATGCTGGCTTCCGTCGGCCTGATGCCGGTTTCCCTTGCCGTGGCGGGGCTGCTGGTTGCCTGGAACCTGAAGGCCATGTTTCTGCTTGCAGGCGGCGCCATGCTGCTGGCCGGCATGGGAGCCGGCTTGCAAACCACGGTGCGGGAAATTTAAATAGGCGTGAATAAGCTCGACTAAACGCGAACGGCTCAGCTATGTGCCGCCAGATGCGCGGCCAGCTTCAGCACCACGTCCCGCTCGGCGGGTCCGATAAACTGCAGGATGTGCTGGCGGATAGCCGCAGCGTGAACCGGGCGCGCAGCGGCAATGGCCTGTTGCCCTTCCGGCAGGATATGGACTTCCACGCCGCGGGCAGACCCGGTTTTTTCACGCCGGACCAGCTTGCGCGCTTCCATGCGCGTCAGATGATGCGACAGCCGGCTCTTGTCCCACTCCAGCGAACGCCCCAGCTCCGTCTGCCCCAGACTGCCGCCGCCGATATCTTCCAGACGAGACAGCACGCCGAAATCAGCGCCGGACAAACCCGTATCCGCCTCAATCGCCTTGCCGACGACGGAAAGCGCAATATGGCCCAGCTGCTTGACTGCATGCCACACTTCCTGTTCGTCCGCAGCCAGATGCGTTTTGCTAGCTGCGGTGGACTTTTTTGCCATGGATGATGCCTTGCTCTACTGAATATGATCAGCGTCCATGTTGTCATAAAAAAATGAGCGTGGCAATGACGGACAAACCTAACGATCAAGAGGCCAGCACGGAGCGAGCTACCCCCTATGCAATGCGCGTCCTCACAGGCTGCGCGCACCAGGCAATCAAGACCAGCAGCGCAAGCTGAATCGGCAGGCGCACCCACAATGCCCACAAGGGAATGGGAAACAGCTCGGGCTGCTGCAGCATGTAGATATGCGCCGGCGTCACGGCGACTGTGAGCGCGAACAGGCCGATTCCGGCGGCGCGCCGTGTTGTCGCCAACAAGATGCCGGCTGCGCCCAGCAGCTCAAACATGCCGCTGGCCAGCACAGCAGCGCGCGGCCAAGGAATATAAGGGGGCACGATGCGCATCTCGGTTGCGGTGGCGGTGAAATGCAAAATGCCGCCAATGAAGAACCACAGGAAGATAAAGACAATACCGGCATACCTGGCGTGGCCGACTTGCTGCGGGCGCACCGGTTCCAGCAGCTTGCTCAATGTAGCCATCAATATTTCTCCATAATACGGCGCTGTGGTTTAGCCTGCATGGGAAGCACGTTTCATTTGCGTGACTGCTTCCCTGTAGTGCGGCGGCAGCTCGGCATGGAGGTGGGTGGCGGCGATGGCGGCCTGCCCTGTCGCCACGGCGATCTGGTTCAGCCCCTGGACCACATCGCCGATGGCATACACGCCGGGCGCACACGTGCGCTGGTAGGCATCCACCAGCAGTTCGCCGCAGCTGGCCGTTTCGGCGCCTAGCGCTGCAGCCAGTTCCGAACGCGCGGTTTCGCCCAGCATGGGGTAAAGCACATCAAAAGGAAACTCGCTGCCGTCTTTGGTGTGCAGCACAGGCGTCATCTGCGGACTCATGCTGACGCCGAGCAGGGGCGACGTACAATACGAGACGCCGTTATCGGCAAGGATGCGTTTGTCCTCGGCGGACAAGATGACAGCTTCGCCACGCTCGAACAGGGAAACCTGTGAGGAAAATGTGCGCATGAACAACGCGTGGCCAATGGGGTTGGTAGCCGAGCTCACCACGGCAATCCGCTTGTCCATGACGTCATAGCCATCGCATACCGGGCACAGACGCACCGCGCCGCTGGCAATGGCCTCATGCCAGTGTTCTACGGGAAGGCCTGTATCTGCCACGCCGGTGGCGATCACAACCGCGCCGGCCTGCACCTTCTTGCCGCTGTACTCAGCTATGAAATACGCGCCTTCACGGGTGATGCTGCCGATCTCTCCCGAGACAACTTCGGCGCCATAGCGCCGCAATTGCTCCCGTAGCCTATGCAGCAGTTCCTTGCCCGGAACGCCCTCCGGAAAACCTGCGTAATTATGGGTGACAGGGATCAGCGACAAACGGCTATGCCCTTTATCGACCACCAATACCCGGCAGCGGAAGCGCCGCAGATAAATGGCCGCCGTCAATCCCGCCGGGCCGCCGCCGACGATGAGAACATCATAAAAAGGTAGTGAGAATGCCTCTGTCATACACAGCATCCCACCGGCGAGGATGAGAGCTGTAGGCGATAGCCACTGCGCATGTTAGCGGCCTGCATTTAAGGCTGGTGCAGCTCTGGCGACGATGGCGCGTTGTCGATATCCGTGCCTCGCGTGGTATCCAGCATCATCGTGCCTACCCAGGGCGCGTGCCTGGTCTCCAGCTCTTCCATGCCGCGCATCTCCAGCGGCACACGCGCATAAAGGAACTGGGTCATGGCGATGCGGCACAGCGTTTCGATGTCCAGCGACGCACTTTTTTGCTGCGATACCGCGAATGTGACGGGCACAGGCAGGTGGACAGTGGCTCCCTCTGCCGCATGCACCTCGATCAGCACTTCCGCGCCCCTGGCACCTTTTACATCGAGGAAGCATTGTGTCAGCGGCGGACAATCAACATTGAAACGCATACGTATCTCCTGGAATGAAGCTGCGACGGCCCCGTCGCACATGTGACGGAGTTCGCAAAACGCTATCATCTGGCAAAGAGCAGCGCGGGGATATAGGACTATTCCTAGAAAACAGTGGGAGAAGCGGAGCACCTGCCTGGGAAGCGCGGTTGGCGCGGCTATTTATCCACCGTCAGCAGAACGTCAGTATGGTGATGCCCGGTGAACCCGGCAAACAACTGCCCGCTGACAGAAACCTGCTGCCCCAGATGCGGGCGCAACTGATCGTACAAAGCCTGGTCTAGCACAAGCTGCACTTCTTTCACCACAGCAAACCCGGCCTGATCCCTGCCGGGATCTTCCTGGGTGCAGATGGGCTGGGCCAGCGTCAGGTAAAAACCGGTTTCCGCCGCATCGCCGTCCTTGACGCTTTCAAAGTTGGGCGTGCCGGGAAAGGTCTGCCGGTGCAGTTTGCCGGTGAGCGTGACCTTGGCCGGTTCGTATTGCAGGCATGCCGCAGAAGCCGGCGATACAGCTGATGATGCCAACGAGGCCAACGAGACCAGCAGCAATAAAGGGATGTGCATAGAGATGCTCCATTTTTTATGGCGGGGCGCCGGTTTATCCTGCGCCATCGTCATGTCTGGCGAAATATTACGATATCATACTCAGCTTGAGCGCTTCGCAGCCAGCGCCGCACCTTCCGTCTACTCTACAGGAGAACTCCGATGACCCGCCTTATCCGCGCCCTTCTTCTTTCTGCCGCTGCCACCTTTTGCGGCCACGCCCTGGCCGCCGGCAACGGCAATGAACCCTCCAAGCTGGTGACCGACAGCATTACCGTCAGCGGCAATGTGGAAAACAAGCTGGTCTTGAAGGTAGAAGACCTGCGCGCTTTTCCGCCGCAGCAGATCAGCGAGGTGCAGCTGCTGGGCCGCGGCGGCGCCAATATGGGCAAGCTGAGCAACGTCAAGGGCGTGCGGCTGCGCGATATCCTGGAGAAAGCGGTCGTCATCGCCAAGGACCATAACGATGTGAAAAAGACCGTCATCATTGCCGCTGCCAGCGATGGCTACAAGGTCGTGTATTCATGGAGCGAGGTGTTCAATTCGCCGCTGGGAGATGGGGTGCTGGTGTATTTTGAAAAGAACGGCGCGGCGCTGGGAGACGACGAAGGCCGCATCGCGATGATATCGGCCAAGGACACCAACACCGGCCCGCGACATGTGAAGTGGCTGCAGTCGCTGGAAGTGAAAAAGATTGCCGACTAGGCGAAGCACGCTCACATGCAATGAATGCGGTAAAGGAGCAAGGAAAGTAGCCTGGATGGAGCGCAGCGCAATCCGGGAGTGTTCCACAGGCCGCAGGTATGCTCCCGGATTGCGCTACTCTCCATCCAGGCTACAGATTAGGTAAGCGACGATTGCCGATTAGGCCTTCATCCCCTCTCCCGCACGCGGGAGAGGGTTAGGGTGAGGGGCGCAAATCTGGGGAAGAAATATTTTTCGAGCGTTGCTAAAAAAAACGACCCATACAAAAATATCTACCTTTAACAATGCAAGTACAGCCAAAAGCTTCAGCTTAATTTGATCCCCCTCACCCCAACCCTCTCCCGCACACGGGAGAGGGGGTGCCCGCCGAATTTCAGGAGTGCGCCACAGGCCGCAGGTATGCTCCCGGATTGCGCTGCGCTCCATCCAGGCTACAGATTAGGTAAGCGACGATTGCCGATTAGGCCTTCATCCCCTCTCCCGCACGCGGGAGAGGGTTAGGGTGAGGGGCGCAAATCTGGGGAAGAAATATTTTTCGAGCGTTGCTAAAAAAAACGACCCATACAAAAATATCTACCTTTAACAATGCAAGTACAGCCAAAAGCTTCAGCTTAATTTGATCCCCCTCACCCCAACCCTCTCCCGCACGCGGGAGAGGGGGTGCCCGCCGAATTCCGGGAGTGCGCCACAGGCCGCAGGTATGCTCCCGGATTGCGCTACGCTCCATCCAGGCTACAGATTAGGTAAGTAACGATCGCCGATTAGGCCTTCATCCCCTCTCCCGCGTGCGGGAGAGGGTTAGGGTGAGGGGCGCAAATCTGGGGGAGAAATATTTTGTGCGCGTTGCTAAAAAAAACGACCCATACAAAAAATACTTACCTTTAACAATGCAAGCACACATAAAAGCTTCAGCTTAATTTGATCCCCCTCACCCCAACCCTCTCCCGCACACGGGAGAGGGGGTGCCCGCCGAGTTCCGGGAGTGTTCCACAGGCCGTAGGTATGCTCCCGGATTGCGCTGCGCTCCATCCAGGCTACAGCCCGTGATCGCTACTCTTAGCGCCAACTCCACTACGCTACTGCGCGGCCCATTACCCACGATTTGTCCGCACGCAGGCGCCTGACCTGCAATACCACGCCGATCAGGAACAACAGGAAAGCGACGCCGGTTATCTGCTGCAAGCCTTCTGCGTCGGGGCTGGTGAATATCGGGTGGCCCAGCGGCAGCCGGGTCGTGGATTCGGTAATGCCGGGCACCATGTGAAAAAAGAAGGTGGTCGAATAACAGATGGTTTCCACATAGACGGAAGCCCTGCCAAACAGCCTGGTCCTGCCGGCCAGCGCGGCCAGGCCCAGCACTACCAGCGTGATGATGCCCAGTGCATGCGGTTTGCCGAAGCCGCCATGCGCAAAGATGCCGAAGCCTGTTACGCAGGTGAGCACGGTAGCCCAGATGTACACCTGGCCGGTGGTGTTGCCGGGGTTGATCCTTTGTTCACGCACCAGCGCAATGACCCCGGCGGCCACGGCCACCAGGCTGATCAGGGTGTGAATGATTCCGAGAGTAGATAATCCGAGCATGGCATACCTCTTCTAGTAGTAAAGGCCAAATGGCGTTTATAAAATGCAGCGGCAAATCACATCCTTGCGGATGCGGGCCGGGTGTGCTGCGCGCCCGGCACTTTTCCTGAGTTCCTGAGTTACGGCTAGCGCGCGTTCTGCCGCTGCATCCGCAAGCGGCAACAGCGCGGCACTTGTTTTTATTCTCTTACCCGATTCTGCCCCATCAGCCTTTGACAAAAGCGAGCATGTCGGCATTGACCTTGTCTTTATGCGTATCTGTCAGGCCATGCGGTGCGCCTTCATAGACGATGAGCTTGGAGTCCTTTATCAGCTTGGCAGACGCGCGCCCGGCGGCATCAATGGGCACGATCTGGTCGTCGTCGCCATGGATGATCAACGTGGGAATGTCGAATTTCTTCAGGTCTCCCCGGAAATCGGTTTCGGAGAAAGCCTTGATCGAGTCGTAGGTGTTTTTGTGGCCGCCCAGCATGCCCTGCATCCACCATGCCTGGATGATGCCATGCGACGGCGTTGCACCGGGCCGGTTGTAGCCGTAGAACGGGCCGCTGGGAATGTCCATGTAGAGCTGAGAACGGTTGGCCAGCTGGGCGGCGCGGATGCCGTCGAATACCTCTATCGGCAAGCCCAGCGGATTGTCTTCCGTCTTTAACATCAGCGGCGGCACGGACGAGATCAGCCCGGCCTTGGCCAGGCGTTTGGTACCGTGGCGGCCGATGTAGCGCGCCACTTCGCCGCCGCCGGTGGAGAAGCCGAACAGCACGGCGTTCTTCACATCCAGCAGGTCCAGCAGTTGCGCCAGATCGTCGGCATAGTGGTCCATGTCATTGCCGTCCCACGGCTGGCTGGAGCGGCCATGGCCGCGCCTGTCATGCGCGATACAGCGGTAGCCCTTGTCCGCGAAAAAGATCATCTGCGATTCCCAGCTGTCTGCATCCAGCGGCCAACCGTGGCAAAACACAATGGGCTGTCCCGCGCCCCAGTCCTTGTAGTAGATTTCAACGCCGTCGCTGGTGGTAAAAGTTGACATGGGTAGCTCCTGTAGATGTGCGTGGGTGGATGTTGCATCAGGCTAGGTTGTTGACCGTGAAAGCCCAGACGCTCGCTTATCCTGCAGCAAGCACGCAGTGATCGGGCTGCGCTTTGCTGCGCTGCGGTCCATGTCAGTGTAGTGCTTTTATCCGGCCTTGAGGCCGTGCCGGCGACATAAATTTAAGCGTGCAAAAAGCATTGCGGCAAGGCATCGCCAGCAGCTTGCAGGCATATTGCGGTCATTCAATGGAAGCCCGGCAAGCACCAGAAAAACCGCAGGCTGAAGCGTGGGCTGGAACACTTATTGCACCGCACAATACAGCCCTCACCTCAAAGGAGTTGCCATGTCTGATGCCGCTGCGACAAAGTTTTCTCATGTGAAACTCGCCGATACCGCCTTTGAGAGTGGCGGCCTGCGCGATTTCTTTCTCTATCGCGACCTCGGCGTGGCGGAAGCCACCAACGGCAAGGTCATCGCGCACCTTGTGAGGGCAAACAAGGCACCAGAAACGGGCACGGGGTGGCACCGGCATGAGGCCGATTTCCAGATCGTCATCATGACCAAGGGCTGGGCGCGCTTCATGTACGAAGACAAGATCACGCTGGTGGAAGCCGGCGATGTCGTGCACCAGCGCCCCGGCATACGCCATTACCTGTTCGACTATTCCCCGGACATGGAATACCTGGAGATCGTCAGCCCGGCAGACTTCAAGACTATCGACGTAGAGGCAGTATGCGATACGCCGCCGGTAACGCCGTGGAAATAGCGAGGGATGCGGGAGGCGCTTAAAACTCCGCGTCCAGCTCGTTGATGTCGTCGTGCTCCAGCTTGGCCGCATCCACCCATTCCTTTACATGCGGCAAGGCCATGATCAGCTTGCAGTAGGCGGCACAGCGCGCATCCAGCGCCACGCCGTATGTCAGGAAACGGGTAACGACGGGGGCGTACATCAGGTCGGCCATGCAGGGCTGCTCGCCGAACAGGTAGGGGCCGCCATAGTTTTCCAGGCATTCGTGCCAGATGGAAAGAATGCGGTCTATGTCTGCCTGCGCGCGCGCCCACACCTTGAAGTTCTTGAACTTGCCCTTGAGATTCATCGGCAAGGCCGAGCGCATGGCAGAGAAGCCGGAATGCATCTCGCCGCAGATGGCACGGCAATGCGCGCGCGCTGCGGTGTCCGCCGGCATCATGCCGGCCTTGGGCTTGATCTCGTTGAGGTATTCGGCAATGGCCAGCGTGTCCCACACCTTGATGCCACCGTGCGTGAGGCAAGGCACCAGCATGGAAGGCGCCAGCAGCAGGATCTCTGCCCGCATCGATGGATCATCCGGCGAGATCACCTCTTCCTCAAAAGGCAGGCCGGCAAACTTCACCAGCAGCCAGCCGCGCATGGACCAGGACGAATAGTTTTTGCTGCTGATGGTAAGCGAGGCTTTGGCCATGGTGCATTTCCTTTCGGCGAGGGCACATTCGTGAGGGGCGACCACAATGAACGCAAGGCCCATGCCAGAAACGCAAGCACTCACCACAAGCATATTCTGGCGCGCAAGTTGCTTTGAACAGAATGCCCACCCTCCAACAAAAAGACGGGACCCCAGATGAACTATCAAGCCTACCAGGCCTATGTGGACCTGATGTCGCCGATGCGTTTTTTTGCCGAAGCCGCGCGCACGCCGCTGGCCGACCCCGCCTTTGCCGGTTGCCAGGCCATGCGCAAGCTGAGCGCCTCCGTGGAAGTATTCCTGGCCAGCAAGGTCACGCACAGCCGGCCGGATTTCCAGATACGCAGCGTGATGGCGGGCGAAGGCCCTTCGGCAAGCGAAGTGGCGGTGCAGGAAGACGCGGCACACATCGCGCCCTTCGCCACGCTGCTGCACTTTAAAAAAGAAGGCATCACAGGCCAGCCGCGCGTGCTCATCGTGGCGCCGATGTCTGGCCACTTTGCCACGCTGCTGCGCGAGACCATACGCACGATGCTGCGCGACCACGATGTCTACATCACCGACTGGCACAATGCGCGCGACGTGCCACTGTCCGCCGGGCGCTTCGGCCTGGATGAATACACGGCATACGTGATGGATTTCCTGCGCATCTTGGGCCCCGGCGCGCATCTGGTGGCCATCTGCCAGCCCTGCGTGCCGGCACTGGCCGCCGCCGCCATCATGGCGGAAGACCGCGATCCGGCACAGCCGCGCAGCCTGACCCTGATGGCCGGGCCGATAGACTGCCGCATCAACCCCACCAAGGTGAACGAACTGGCGACCAGCAAACCCTTGGGCTGGTTTGAAAAGAACCTGATCAGCAGCGTGCCGTGGCGCCACAAGGGCGCCTCCCGCCGCGTCTATCCCGGCTTCCTGCAGCTGAGCGCCTTCATGAGCATGAACCTGGAACGCCACATGAACGCCTTCAAGGGCCTGTACCACGACCTGGTTGCCGGCGAGCTGGAAAAAGCGCACCACACGCGCGCCTTCTATGAGGAATATTTTGCGGTGCTGGACATGGATGCCGAGTTTTACTTGGAAACCATACAGCACGTCTTCCAGGAATATGCGCTGGCGCAGGGCAAGCTGCAATGGCGCGGCCGCACCGTCAGGCCCGCCGCGCTGCGGCGCACCGCGCTGCTGACGGTGGAAGGCGAGAACGACGACATCTGCGCGCTAGGCCAGACCATGGCCGCCCACGATCTGTGCAGCAGCATCCCGCCCTTCCTCAAATCGCATCACATGCAGGCCGGCGTCGGCCACTACGGCGTATTCAGCGGACGGCGCTGGAACCAGCAGATTTATCCTATTGTGCGGGAGATGATTTATTCGGCGCCGTAGGCCATCCAGGTGTCAAAAGACAGCCCTCCAGCTGCTACGCCCATTCAGGCATCACGGCGGCGAGCACATACAGCAGCAAGGCGTTATGTGTGGCATGGGTAGTGAAGGCGCAGATAAAACCGGCCCAGATGCCCTTCGAACGAAACATCAGGTATGACGTCGCAAATATAGGGCCGATGATGGTAGCAGAGATGCCGTGCACAAGTCCGCCGTTCAGGTAATGCATGCCGCCAAAGAAAAGTGCGCTGAATACAGTGCATAACATCGCCCCGCCGCCCAAGCGTCGAACCAAAGCCACCGGCAGCATTTGTCCCAGTACGGTTTCATAAGCCGGAACAAATAACACCGCGGTAAAAAACATCATGCCGCCGGAAAGCTCCCCCAAGTGCTGTGCCGCCGAATCGCCCCGCAGTTCTTTCGGCAGGAACGCATCGAAGGCAACAAGCATGAGGCACGCAATCATCGCGCTTATCATGCCAATCAACATTCCGGCCAAGCCTGCGCTCAGAACAGGCCATTGCTCAATACGATGCCTTACTGCGCCAGCGGTGATAACAAGACTGCTCATGCCACATCCTCTTCAGGTAAGTGTTGCATTAATGACGGCCTCAACCCGATGGCCATCAGGATCAATCAAAAAAGCGGCGTAATAATGCGGCCCGTAGTCAGGCCGCAGCATGAAAAGCATCCACCTCCTCGCGCGAAAGCGCCGCAAACGCCAGATGAAATCCCGCCTCCGGTGACACTGCATCCGGCCTCAGCTTCAGGCACAGAAAATCGTTTACCTCTTCTCGCGAAGCTGACCTATCCCCCTCCTCCGTGGTAATCGAAATCATTACAAGTCGGGGCAATATCTTTGACATGGTCCACAGGTGGGGACTGAAATAACGGTACGTCTTTGCGACACAAATAAAGCACTAGATATGCACCACCTATTGGCACCAACAGAATCAAAGCGACCTTCGCCCAGCGCTGGCCTGAGCTGTAAAACGACGACATGAACAAGCTTCGGATAGCCAAAGCATCCATGCAAAATATCAAAACGCACAATCCAATTAGGATCGCATTCAGAATCATAAATATCACCCAAGTTCCGTAGGTTGGGCTAACGGGTTATCAGCCAACGTTCTATACTTATAGTGGCCGTATTCATATGCGAAGGTTGAATGTTGGGCTGATGAGGCACTAGTCCAACCTACAAAACTGATGAAAGGGATTGTTTTGGCAGTTCTCTTGTTGGTTTTCTCAATCAGTGGCAGGTTTCGCCCCCGTTGTGTGCATTTAAAGCACTACAGATTGGACTCTCAAATCTGCCCTCAAATTGACAGACGATCTCGCGATCCACTATCTCAAAATGTTATAAGCCACTATAAATAACAAGATAGTATTTAGCGCTACAGGGATAATGCATGCACCCAGCGCAAACTTATGGGTACGACTTGGAGCGTTAAACTCCTGCCGTAGAAGTTCGTTATACGAGCGCACGCCTCCAATAAAAGCTATATCGCTGACAAGCAAACCAAACAAAAAATTCTCTCTATAAAAACTAATTCCGTAGCCACAGACACCCAAGGTTAAAAAAAGCGGAGCAAGAATAAAGATCAATAATTTTCTCATAGCCCATCACATATAAAGATGTCCGCATTTGGCCGGACTACGTAGGTCACTAAGTTCGTCGCTGTCCAAACTCCAACTCATCTTCATGACAATAGAAAAGAATAGATTCGTTGAGATTATGCAGTACGATGGCGTCGTCTCTCGAAGGAGCAAAAATGTTCTGCCAGTTATTTAGAAAATCTTGAGTAGATATAACGCACACGTCGTCGTGACCATATACTATTTGAACCGTGCCAGCGCCGCCTAGTCTATCTTTTATCCAGCTATTGGCAACCGAATAGCTTTCTATTATCAACGATTCGATATCAGACACCGTATCGGTTTTTAGACCGTATCTTGCATTGCTGCTGAAGCCAAGAGCATAGCGGTAGGCATGGGCCGCATGTTCAATATCGAGCCATCGAGCCTCAATACTTAATTCGTAAAATTGTTGTCGGCGATCATTCATACTGCTTCAACAAACCTCCCTAGTTACTTAAAAATTTCTAATTCGCTTGCTCTTCGACGCAACTGGCTTGATTTCTTGACTGGCCGCTCCTGGCCCTTACTAGTCGCCAATAAAAACAATGAAAGTGTTCGCCTTACCAACGGCGACTTGAACGAGCTTAATTATTTTCTCAAGTGTTCACGGCCTTTAATCAATTTTTGAAAACTAAGTACAGTTCCGTAGGCTGGGCTACTGGGTTATCAGCCCAACGTTCTATACTTATAGTGGCCGTATTCATATGCGAAGGCTGAATGTTGGGCTGATGAGGCACTAGCCCAACCTACAAAACCATACCCCCCACTGTTCGGTATATGTCATTCAAAGCAGCACCCAGGAAATGGGGCGACTTCCGCCGATATTTTCTCCGGTTGAAGTCACTCGCGGGTGATGGTCAAGCAACACCGCGACCAATGGCTTCTGCTGGTCAAACGCATTGCGCACATCGTCCCAGGCAATGCCGCCAAGCGGGAGCTTTATACGCTGGGTAAGCGTTCCCTGCGACTCACACCAAGCCAGGTACAAAAATCGCCCTCCAGGCGGCCCATGCGCGAAAGACCCGCTGAATACAGGCTCGCTTGATTTCCCGGGCTTCACTTGCAGCGTCAGGTCGAATAACACTGTTCCGTCAGGGGCCGGGATACCCAAATCCAGGTGGCCCGACTTGTCCTGCATGCCGAACGTTCCCGGCTTCCGGCTCCATTTCAACGGCCCGTTGCCATCGTAGATTAGCCTAAGGCGTATTGAATCCATTTTATGAACGTCCTATCATGAGTGCCGGGTTCTGGTTATTTACAGTCATCATGAACGCAATCTCTCAGACCCGGCCAAACACTGCATCCAATGCGGCCAGAGTCCAGTGACTTGTTCTGTCATGCGGATGGACCAATATTTCCCCCTTGTCAAGCAAATGGCCCAGGCGCTGTCGAATAAGGCGTATGGCAAGATTCAGGGATTGCATGGAACTCTCCCCCACGATGTCGGAATATCGCCTATCCACTCCGGCTAACGCTGTCGGGCACGCCCATGCATTTGGCCTCCGATACGGCACACCTATGGCAGCTTGAATCAATACTTCCGTGCCATCTGCCTGTAACCAAAGAATGTCTTCAGTCGCGATGAAACCTGGGTTTTCGATTTTCAATTAAGGCCTCCTGTCGAAGCTTTGGGTTTGCGCCCTTCGCGGCTCCGTGATGTCAGTTGCGTAGCTTGGGCTAGCCCAGCATTCGATGCCTGCCGAGATATTATGGATATGCGAAGGTTGAGTGTTGGGCTGATAACTCTTAGCCTAACCTACCGTCTGCCAGACATAGCTTTACCGCTTAAGTATCGCCTTCGTATCTTCAAATCCCACAGGCGCCGACGTATGTTCATGAACGATCTTCCAGGCGCCCCCTTCCAGCTTCAGCACCCACGTAAGCCGGTTCTGCATCGCGCGCAGGCTGACGCCTTCTGCCGAGATCGCCGCATAACTCCCTATCGCGCTGACCGTCGCCAGATCCGTGCCGGCGACGACCTGAACCTCGTCCATGTTCACCAGCACTTTCTCGGTGCCCAGCGAAGAAAACCACTCTTCTATCATTCCTCGCCATGCCGCCGCACCTTCGTAGGACCATACGCCCCAGGTGTCGAATACCCTTACCCGGTCGTCGTAGAGGCGCATGAAGGCATCCACATCCTTACTGAAGACCGCTGCCTTATAGGCGTTCAGCATGAGCAAAATCCGGCTATCAAGATCGTTCATTTATCTCTCCTGCTTATGCGCGGCTGTAGGCCTTAGCCACCCAACGCGCTATCCGTTGCGCCTGAGCCATTCGTCCACAACGTCGCCCATGTTTTTGCTTGTGCCGTTGCGTATCCATGCCATGAAGTCGCGGTCGAATTTGAAGGCGGGGCCGCATTGCAGCGTCATGAAGCGGCGCACGTTTTGCGTGTTCTTGTAAGTATCATCCACCGCGGTCGTGCGCGTGATGGGATTGCCATGCCAGTCGAAATCCATTTTTACTTTTTCCTTACACAGAGCTGTACATGGTGAATGCAGCGGGTAATGTAGAAAGAACGCAGAAAGAAAAGCTTACGGCATGTTGACATAGAAACATTGTCAATGCAACATCAGAGTGCAGTGGCAGGATGGCGTGGCATGACGGCTATTTCAAGGCAGCCAGATCGTGAGGATGGAACGGCTGCCTGCCCGGTTACCTTCGTTATCCGTCCGGAAGAAAGCCGGTAGCGCTGCAGTTCAGGCCAGCGCCCTGATCACCCGCGCGGGATTCCCTACCGCCACCACATTCGCCGGAATATCCCTGGTCACCACCGCGCCTGCGCCGATCACGCTGTTTTCGCCTATGGTTACACCGGCCAGCACGATGGCGCCGCCGCCCAGCCAGACGTTGTCGCCGATGACGATGGGTTTGGCGGCTTCGTATTTGGCGCGCCTCAGGTCGGCCTCTACCGGGTGGGTCGGCGTCAGCAGCTGTACGTTGGGGCCGATCTGCACGTCGCGGCCTATGGTGATGGCAGCCACGTCCAGTGCGACCAGGCCGTAGTTGGCAAAGGTGCCGGCGCCTATGCGGATGTTGAAGCCGTAATCCACGTACAGCGGCGGCTTGATGTGGACCTGCTCTCCCAGCTCGCCCAGCAGTTCTTGCAGCACCTGCTGCGCCTGTTCCAGGTTCTCTGCATAGCGCGCTTCATAGTTGCGGGCCAGTAGGTGGGCGCGGCGGCCGGCCTGGCTGAGCTCGGCATCGTCGGCAATGTACAGATCGCCGGCGAGCATTTTTTCTTTCTGGCTGCGGGTGTCGCCGGGGTCGGCGTCAGGCTTGTTTTGTGCCATGGATCATCTCCTGCATGTGGGAATATAAGGGCGGAGGTTCATCATATAGCATGCTGCACTTGGGTTCCGGCGGTGGGCTTGCGGCGGCCAGGGCAGTTGCCTGCCATGCTCCTCGCCAAAAAAAATGCCGCCTGGTCTGCACCGGGCGGCATCATGGCGCGAAGTTGCGCCGGGCTTACATCATTGTTGAATACTCTGATTACTTCTGATTACTTCTTTTTACGGCGGCGCACTGCTGCCATGCCGGTCAGGCCCAGGCCGAACAGGGCAATCGACATTGGTTCCGGTACATCGGCCGGTGGCAGCACGGCGCCGAAGCCGTCCAGGTAGGCGTAACCGGTATGCGCGGTGGGGTTGCAGTCTGCGGCCAGCAGCGACAGCGTAAAGTCATGGCCGGACAGGCTGGCATCGATGTTCAGCTGTTCCAGCTGCCACTGGGATGTATAGAAGAAATCGCCGCTGGATGAAAAGCGGCCATCCACACCGCCGCCGCCATCGCCTGCGTTGTAGACGCGGCGGATGACATCGGTGTTGTTGGTGTCGTCATGCAGCACGATCATCATCAGCGCGGATTCATCATCCGAGTGGCCGCCGTTTTCCAGCACGGCTTTCCACGCGAAGAAAATGTTGGCATCGGTGTAGTTGGTCACTTTCTGGCTGATGACGGAGGCATAGCCACCGCTGGTGGTGTCTTCGGCGCGGTAGGAGTAGTTACCGTTGTAGACAGTACTGCCCAGCAGGCCGCCCAATATCGGATCCACTGTGCCTGCGGAAATGAGGGAGGAATGATTTGTGTAGGAGGCGTTGTACAGAGCGCCGCTGGGCAGGAACAGATCTGGCGTCATGCCGGCGTTCAGCGTATTGCCACGGTATCCGGCGCCTGTTGTCCAGCCGCTGGTATTGCCGTCTTCAAAGCCGCCGTTGACGAAAGGGCTGGCAAAGGCGCTGCCGGTGGACATCAAGGCGATTGCAAGCGCCAAGCTAAGTTTTTTCATTAAGTCGTACTCCTGATTTATCAAAGTTAATTTTTAAACAATACTGCACGGGCTATATAGCAAAGCCTGTGCCAAAATAATTAACTTTTTGGAATCAATGACTTAAAATTTAATATTAATATATCTATACTTTTTGTAAAGTATTTCGACATATTACGTTACATTTAGTTACGCAATCTTGGCCAGAAAAAACCGGGAAATAAATTTTTGAGCAAAGCTGCATGGCTTACCCACCGTTTCGGTGATTTTTAGGCACCCCATGATGAGGGCTCAGGATGCTCTGGTCCGCTGGCTTGTCCGAGGGCAGCGCTGACGCCAGGAAGCTGGCGACTTTAGCTTGCCAGCAAGGCGCCCCACCCCATCCTGGACCAGGCGCCCGGCGGCGCTGCAGGCGCCGGCGGCGTGGGCGGCGCAGATGGCGTATTCAAGGTGGGCGGCACTGCCGGCGTCGGTGGCACCGGAGGCACGGGTGGTGTGGCGCCGACAGTGTGGCCGGGGGTAAAGGCGACAGCGCCGGCCTGGCGGTCCCGGAAGATGCCATCCATGAAAAAGCCCAGGTGTTTCGCGCGCAACGAGAACAGGCCTCGGCCATGCACGAAGGCGATGAACTGCATGCGGGTGTCGAATACATAGGCATGCGTTGCGTCGTACCAGCCTACATGGGTGCAATTGCGGTCGAAGACCGGTGTCATCGTTGTCATCTGCGGCCCTTTCTTTTCACCTGAAAAGGACAGTGTATCAGTGTATGCGCGGAGGGCATTGCCGCACAATGCCGGCAATGCCTTCGCCAAGCGGATTTTAGAAGCGGTAGCCTGCGCCCACGCCTATCATCAGCGGGTCCACCTTGACGGCGCTGGCCTTTGCACCGGAGATATACACATCGCTGCGGATCTGCACTTTTTTCACATCGACGTTGAACGACCAGTGCCGGTCCACCTTGTAGTCGAAGCCTGCCTGCAGCGCCAGTCCGGTGCTGCTGTTTTCCAGCGAGCCTGCACCGCCCAGCAGGTTCACGCTGGAGATGCGGGTGTAGTTCACGCCCGCGCCTACGTAGGGGTTGAACTGCGCTTCCGGCAGGAAATGGTATTGCGCCAGCAGTGTCGGCGGCAGATGCTTGAAGCTGCCGATGCGCTTGCCGTCCAGTGTCACATCATGCTTTTGCGGATAGGTCAGCACCAGTTCGGCAGAGATATTCGGCGTGAAGAAATAAGAAATATCCACTTCGGGAATGGTCTTCTCCGACACGCCCAGGCGGTCTGCCACACCAGCACCGGCGATGGGGTCGGACTTGTCTGCCGGCGCCAGGTGGACTGCGCGTACCCTCAGCATCCACGGGCTTGCTTCTGCAGTTGCCGCGGCATTTTCAGCATTGGCCGCAGTTGCAAAGAGTGTCAAAACGGCCGCGCTCAGCGCGGAAATCATCACTGCCTTTTTCATGTTTACTTCCCTCATCGTTCGTCATTGGTATAAGGAGAAGTGTAATCATGCGACGCAATAGCAGCCTTGATCTGCATCAAGACCCGGCTTGACCTAGATCAAGGAAAGGCGATACGGGAGCGGCAGGACAAAAAAGTCAACTAAGAGTCAATTAAGAGTCAGTTCAGCACGCTGTTGGATTGCTTCAGTATGCGGTAGGCCGCCGCCAGTCTTTGCATGACCTGCTCTGCGTTGGGCACACGCTTGTTCAGTATCAGGAAAAATTCGGCGCGCGCCAGCTCGCGATAATCCACCGCATCCTGGCCATGGATATTATTCAGCGCGAACTCCGCCGGCCTCTGGTAATCCAGCACGAATTCCGCGCGGCCGACAAGCAGCATCTTGAAGGCGGCTTCATGCGTATACGCATCGGTCACCCGGATCTTGTTGACGGGGTCCGTCACACGCGCAGCCATGCCGTCATAGCTGTAACCCGACAGGACGATCAGCGACCTGCCCTTGAGCTCTTCTATCGACTTCGGCAGCGCGCGCCCTTTTAAGCTATACAGGTTGATGCTGTTCAGCAGTATTCTTTCGGGGCTGTACAGGACATCGCTGATGCCGCGCGGGCCGACAAAAATGCTGGTCTTGCCGGAAGCGATATTGGCCTTGATGCGGTTCAGCGGATAGCCGGCCAGCGTATAACGAATACCGGTCTGTTTCAGCAGATTCTCTACTAAATCGACCATGGGGCCGCGCACGGGGCCGTTGTCGTCGACAATAGAATAAGGAGGGAAATTGACAAAGGCGGCCTCCAGCGTCAGCGTATCGGACGCATGGGCCGTATTGGCCGCCTCGGTACCGCGTGCAGCTGCCGCATCATGGGCGAAAAAACAAAGGCCGGCAACCAGCATGCAGCAAACGGCAGATACCGTGAAAACCATGGATTTCATCGCGCGCGCAAGCGACAGTGCCTCCGGTTTTGGTACAGCGTTGTGCATCGCCTGTCCCTTGCAAGTGTTTTTTATGGATTGCTTCCGGCGCTGCTCTGCTTCGGCCGATGGTGAGGCATTTGCTTTTCTTTGCCAGCCCCTCTTTTGCTACTGCTTGATGGCAGGGCTCACTTTAGAATATTACCACTACCGAATTCATCCACAAACCTCCTGCTACGTAAACCCACAGGAAAAGTTGCCGCGTAACACGGGGTGGCCTGGTCCGTATGGCATCAAAACGACAAATGTCATTAAACGTAACAATTCGAGGAGGTCAGCCTGGATAGGGAAAGTTGAACACCTGCCAGCGGCAAAGCAGCTGTCACAGCAGCTAGCGGAAATAAGACGGCCCCGCCATGCACTACGCATGGCGGGGCCGCTTTGAATTGCGACAGCATGGCATGGTTCTATATAAATCTGGAACCACGCCACGCTGTTTTTTTATTTAACGTAAGTTCCCACGCACACCATCGTGTCGCCGGCGCCGCGTTCGCAGTAGGATTTTTTCAGTTCATATCCCTGGCTGTTCGGGTTCGTGAATTTATACGGACCGTACCAGCCTTTGCCGGATTTTTTGACCAGATCGATCTCGCCCTTGATGAAGGCATTGCCGTCGCCGTCTTTCAGCGCGATCAGGTTCTTGCCTATCATTTTTGGGTTCGCACCTTGCGCCAGGCAATTGCCGTCGAAGTCATACACGAACACGTACAGGTCCCTGTCCTTGAATGCACCGTCCGGGTGTTCGGTGAATACCTTGTAGGCTTTTTCAGGGCCGGCGGATTTAATCAGCGCCACCGCTTTTTTCACCATTTCCTGCGCTTCCGGCTCCGTGCCCCGGTCTGCTGCCGCGTAGGCGACAGAAGCGCTCATGGAAAGGGCGAGGCAGGCAGCGGATGCTGCGATAGAAAAGTATTGTTTCATTTGGTCTCCGAATTTGATGTAGGCGATATAGGATTTTTTGGGTGTCCGTTGTTCAGTAGCGGCGGATCAACAAAAACATGCGCTGCATACGCTAATATGTAACGATATGTTTCCGCATGGCACTATGCTATTACAATGAATTCAAAGGCACAAGCTTGGCATGTGAATTGTTGTTTTGGCTTACCAATGAAGCTGCTGCGACCCTGCTCAACACACTTGAACTTCACGGAAGAAGCCCCTTGATTCCACCATGCGGAACCAAGGGACTATGCAGGCTATCAAGCTGCCAGCGATTTAATCAGGACTCGGCGGGATTTTGATAGGTGCCGTCGCCAAACGGCGCCGCCCTGAATTCCGCCAGCAGCTCCGCCTGCCGCGAAAACTCCTGCAGCTGCGGGTAGGAAGCTGCAGGCACGACATCAGCCACCATCTGCTGCAGGAAATTCCACGTCACTGCCACCGAGACGCCGGCCTGCGTCATCGTATCGCTGGTCACCGCCAGCGGTGCGGCTTTCAATTCGGCTTCCAGCAAATCCAGCGCTGCCAGCAACTGGCCGGCGACGCGCTCCATCCAGGGTGCATGCACTTTCTCGGCAGGCCGCATATTATGCTCATAGACAATCTGTACGCCCTTGTCCAGGGCCGCCAGCGCCAGACCGATAGTGCGCAGCGTATGCTGCCGTTGCTTGATATCAGCCGGCATCAGGCTCTTGCGCGGCGCGGCCAGTGCCTCGGCATAGTCGATGATCAGCGTCGATTCCATCAACACCTCGCCGTCATCGCACACCAGCGTCGGCGCCTTGACCACGGGGTTGATCTGCTTGAACTGGTCATAGGTGCTGAACACAGACAGCGAGCGGTGTTCAAAGCGCAGGCCCAGCAGCTGCAATGAAATCGCCGTGCGGCGGACATAAGGTGAATCCAGCATTCCTATCAGTTGCATCAAAGCTCCTTTGCGTGTTGGAAGATCGGTTTACTGCAAATGCGTTTTTGGCTCATTTGAGCTCATTTTTGTTCACTTGGATTTTGCAGCGCTGGCGGGCGCATCCATGGGCTTGGGCGGCAGGCTGTAGTAGCGCATCAGCGTCCTCGCCTGCTCCGGTTTCAGCACACGCGTGTGCGCCTGCCGCAGTGCCTCATCCTCGGTGTACATGGAGCGCAGCAACAGCACGCGGTAGACATCCATCTGTTCTATCTCGGTCTTGCAGCGGAAGTGGCAGTAGGATTTATACGCCTTCAATATTTCCTCCCACAGCGCCAGATTGGCATTGCGTTCCGGATCACGCTTGTAGAGGTCCACCGCCTGCTCATAGGAAATACCGTCTATCTTTTCAAACGCATCGGTAATCGTGTGGATGCGCTTCAGGAAGGCGGGCGCAAGGTCCACCTGCGGTGGAGAGGTGGAAGGAGCTTTGAATGGGGCTGGTGCAGCTGGTACAGCGAGGGCAGCGGGGGCGGAGGCCGCCAGCTGGGCAGAGGCCAGAGACGGAAAGGCAGCCGCTGCGATAGCCAGAAGTGGAAGTAGACGCATGGTATTCATCACTGAAGAGTAGGATTTTGAAGCGGTCGGCAGGCCGATCGATGACACGATAGTACGATAAAACTCTCATACACGCATCTGGAAAGCCGGTGTGCCGGCGATATGAAAAATACTTTGCGCCGCGCGCATGCTTCCCTATTGCAGATGAAACGCTTTCTGAAGGAATACTCTTACATCCGCTTCCGCCCTGTTTCCCTGCTCAATATTAGACCCTGTGGACACGCCACGGATCAGGCAAGCCTTGATCAACTCCTCCACCGCCGCCAGCGATGCCAGCTTTTCTCCTGTCAGCAGATAGCGGTATTCACCGTGCTCCATATCAAACTGAACTTGCGGGCACTTTTGCGCCGATGTTGCCATCGGGTGGTATTTGAAATAGGGAGTGGTATTATCAAAATCATGATAAGCGCCGGGATACACATGCACCTCCACCTGCTGCTGATCCCGCTGCATGATTTCCGCAAAATTCTGGCACAGCCTGGCGGGTGTGTAGTTGTCCTTCTCTCCCAGCGCCATCATCAGCGGCGCGCCGCTCAGTCTGGGCGCCGGCGTGGTCCACCAGACTTGCGGGCAGCCGGGATAAAAAGCGATCAGCGCGGCAAACCTGGTATCGTCGTCAATGATGCCTTTCCGGAAGGACTCCATCGTCATTTCCAGCGCCACCCCGCCGCCTCTTGAAAAACCGATCTGGCCGATTTTCTGCGGATCTATACGCGGATCGGTCGCCAGCAGCCTGAGTGCCGCCAGCGCATCGGCATCGTTTGCGGCGGCATTCAGCTTACCCTGGTCGGCTTCGGTATTGGCGATGTTACGAGGGCCGAAAGAATCGACAACAAACGCGGCAATCCCCATCTCATTAAAGGCACGCGCCCAGCGCTGCACATCCTTATCCTGCAAACCCGCCGACCCGTGCGAAATCACCATCGCCGGGATGCGCCCTTTTATCTCCCTGGGCAGATAAAGATTTGCCCAGATAACAGTCGGCGTCTTGTCGTATTTACGGTGCACCAAGTCCCATTTGGATTTGGGTGTGACGCTGTTGAAATAGATTTTTCCTTCAGGCTGCGAGGACAGGTCGGTGTAGACTTGTTGTGCAGCCGCGAGTATCGGCAGGAGGAAAAGGGTAGCGATGGTCAGAAGTGAAGATAGGCGCATGGGGTCGAAAAATGGCGAGAAAGATTCTGAGGTTTGACGCTCATGGTACGATAAAAATCTAGTCACAATGCCAGGAAAGTTGGAATCGTTTGCAGTTATTCAGAAAATGTTGGGCGGATAAACGCTAGCCCAACTCACCGCTTCAAAAGGAACTCCGCTATATCTGTAGGTTGGGCTAACGCTTTATCAGCCCAACATTTCCAAAATCACCGGCCCAGCTTTATTCAATAGCCTGTGGTTACGCACAGAATGTTGGGCAGATAGAGTTTTAGCCCAACCTACCGTCCCAAGATCGGTTTCGCTAAATTGGCAAGTTGGGCTAACGCTTCATCAGCCTAACGTTTTCAAAATCGAAAACACCTCCTTATAGCGCCTGGTATTTCGACGCTATTCCGCAATATTCACATCTTCGAGAAACGCCCAGCCGGCATCCAGATTTCCCAGCATAATTTCCCGATGAATTGAGGAATACGGCCAGTCGGCTGCCTTCTCTACATAGCCATGCTTCACTGGATTAAAGTGAATATAGGCCACATGCTTTTCCAGGTCATCGTCGTCTCTGATCTGGTGTTCCCAGTAACGCCGCTGCCAGATGCCACGCTCCCGCTTCTTCCTTCTACTATCCGGAACAATTTCTACTTTCGGTAGCGCTCTCGAAAAAGCGGCCTTGATTAAAGACCAACGCAAAGGAAAATTGGCGTCACCTTCCGGCAGACGCCAGATCGCGTGCAAGTGATCCGGCATCACCACCATGGCGATGACGTCAAACGGGTTTGATTGTTTAACCTGGCGAATAGCACTGCGAAGCAAATCCACGTGCTCAACAAGAAGTTGGCTTTTTCTGTCAGCCAGACTAACGGTAAAAAAATAGGTAGCGCCGGGGATATCGGATCGTCGGTATCGCATGGTAGCTATGTTAAGGGGACTTAGACTGGCGATGCACCTCAATCTTATCCGTGTTTGCAAACTGATTTCGCAGGTTGGGATGACGCTCCGTCAACCCAACATCTCCAGATTCAACGGTACAGTTTCATTCAGCAACCTGTGGTCATGCATAGAACGTTGGGCAGATAAAGCGCTTGCCCAACCTACCGTTCTATGCCGGCTTCGCAAATTTGGCAGGTTGAGCTAAAACGCTATCAGATCAGGCAGCATTTACGCCAGCATTCTCAACTCCCGTAACAGCACTGACAACATTGCCAGATCCGACTCGCGCGCAGCCTTCACATCGGCCATCACTTCATTCACGCGCACCAGTGCCTTGCCGCTGTGCTCCGCCCATGCTGCCAGCAATGCGTCCGGGTCTTTCAGGTCTGGCGAATGGGCCAGGATGCCTGCTGTCATCTGGCGTTGCAGGCTGGCGAGGTCGTCGCGCATGGCGGCTCTGGCCATGGTTTGCCAGTGGGTGTCGGACGGCAGCTTGCTGATCTGCGAGGCGACCCAGCGCAGGCCGAGCTTGCCGCCCAGCTTGAAGTACAGCGCGGCGGCGAGTTCTACCGGGCGGCCGGATTCGTGCGAGGTTTCCACTACGTCCAGCAGCGCATACATATTGTCGAGGCGGGCGATGGTTTGCGCCACCTGTTCCGGCACGCCCTGCTCTGCCAGCGTATTTTGCGCGGCGCGGCAGGCGTTCAGGTCTTCTTCCGCCAGGTAGCTGCCGGAATCGCGCGCGATGACGGCGGCGCCGGGCGAGAAGAATTCCAGTACCTGCGTGATCGGCATTTTGATTGAGCGGCGGCGCAGGAACCACAGCGTGGCGCGCAGGATCAGGCGGCCGGCGTCAATCAGCATTTCAGACTGGGCCTGGGCCGGCACCTTGCCGTCCAGCGCATCAATCTCTTTCCACAGCTTGCTGATGCCGAACACTTCGCGCGCCAGGATGAAGCAGCGCACCACTTCCGGCGCAGTGGCGCCGGTTTCCTCGCGCATGCGGTGCACGAATACGCTGCCGGTGCTGTTGATGGTGTCGTTGGAAATGACGGTAGCGATGATTTCGCGCTTCAGCGGATGGCGCGGCATGATGTCGGCAAAACGCTGCTGCAAAGCTTGCGGGAAATAGCTGGTCAGCGCCTGTGCGACATAGTCGTCATCGATCAGGTCGGACTTGATCAGCTCATCGAACAGTTCCATCTTGCTGTAGGCCAGCAGCACCGCGCGTTCCGGCGATGTCAGGCCCTGCTTGGCCGCCTTGCGCTCGCTGATTTTTTCTTCGGACGGCAGGTACTCTACCGCGCGGTCCAGGCGGCCGGCTTTTTCCAGGTGGCGGATGAAGCGCGCCTGCGCATCCAGCATCCTGTCGCTGCGCACGCCGGAGACCGCCAGCGATTGCGTCTGGTAGTAATTGTCCTTCAGCACCAGCAGGCCGACTTCATCGGTCATGCTGGCCAGCAGTTCATTGCGTTCGCTTTCCGGCAGCGCACCGCCTTCGATGACGGCGTTCAGCAGAATCTTGATGTTGACTTCATGGTCGGAGCAATCCACACCGGCGGAGTTGTCGATTGCATCGGTGTTGATGCGGCCGCCGTGCGCTGCATATTCCACGCGGCCCAGCTGCGTGCAGCCGAGGTTGCCGCCTTCGGCGACGACCTTGCAGCGCAGCTCATTACCATTGACGCGCAGGGCATCGGTGGCACGGTCGCCCACGCTGTCGTGGCTCTGGTAGCTGGCCTTGACATAGGTGCCGATGCCGCCGTTGTACAGCAGATCCACCGGCGCCTTGAGGATGGCGCGCATCAGTTCCACCGGTGTCATGCTTTGCGCATTGATGTCCAGCGCCGCCTGGATTTCCGGCGACAGCGGAATGCTCTTGGCGCCGCGCGAGAACACGCCGCCGCCAGCCGAGATCAGCGATTTGTCATAATCTTCCCATGACGAGCGCGGCAGGTTGAACAGGCGCTCGCGTTCGGCAAAGCTGCTCGCCGCCTCCGGCGTCGGGTCCAGGAAGATATGGCGATGGTCGAAGGCGGCGATCAGGCGAATGTGCCTGGACAGCAGCATGCCGTTGCCGAACACGTCGCCGGACATATCGCCGACGCCGGCCACGGTGAATTCGGTACTTTGCGTATCGACGCCGAATTCGCGGAAGTGGCGCTTGACGCTTTCCCATGCGCCGCGCGCGGTGATACCCATTTTCTTGTGGTCATAGCCGACCGACCCCCCGGATGCAAACGCATCTCCCAGCCAGAAATTGTATTCGGCGCTGATGGCATTCGCATAGTCGGAGAAGGTCGCTGTGCCCTTGTCGGCGGCAACGACCAGGTAAGGATCGTCCGAATCATGGCGCACCACGCCTTCAGGGTGCACGACCTTGCCTTTGATGAGGTTGTCCGTCAGATCCAGCAGGCCGCGCAGGAAGGTCTGGTAGCAGGCCACGCCTTCTTTCAGATAGGCTTCGCGGTCGGACGCAGGCGGCGCGGCTTTCAGCACGAAGCCGCCTTTGGAACCCACCGGCACGATCACCGCATTCTTGACCATCTGCGCTTTTACCAGGCCCAGCACTTCGGTACGGAAATCTTCTGGCCTGTCGGACCAACGCAAACCGCCGCGGGCGACCTTGCCGCCGCGCAGGTGAATGCCTTCCACCCTTGGCGAGTAAACGAAGATTTCAAACATCGGCCGTGGCTGCGGCAGTTCCGGTATCTTGCTGGAGTCGAACTTGATGGACAGGTAAGGCTTGCGCTTGTCGCCCTCGCCTATCTGGTAATAGTTGGTGCGCAATGACGCCTGCAGCACGGCCAGGAAACGGCGCAGGATAAAATCTTCATCCGCCACCGCAACCTTGTCCAGCTGGCCTTCAATCGCCGCTGCTGCCATGGCGATGGACTTGTCGCGTCCTTCGGAATGGGCAGGCACAAAGCGCGCATGGAACAGGCGCACCAGCGCCTGCGTGATGCCGGTGTGCTTGGACAGCGTTTGCTCTATGTAGCTCTGGCTATAGGTAAAGCCTGCCTGCTTCAGGTATTTTGCATAGGCGCGCAGCATGACGATCTCGTCGCTGGACAACGCGGCAGCCAGGGTCAGGCGGTTGAAGCCATCGTTCTCCACCTCTTTGCCCCAGATGCGGGCGAAGGATTCTTCAAACTTGGGCTTGACCTGCTCAAACTGCAGATCGCCGAAGGTGTGGCTGAGGCCGAAGTCATGGATGTGGATGGGCGGCAGGTCAGCGCGCTCTATCACGTATGAACGCTCACTTTCCACGCGCACACCCATGTTTTCCAGCATCGGCAGGCTGCCGGACAGCGGCACTGCCTGGCCCAGGCTGTACAGGCGGAAACGCAAGGTACTCAGCGCATCGGATTGCGCGTCGGCCGGCGCCGGGCGGTACAGGGACATCGCGATCGGCGCAGCGCTGCTGAGGCTGCGGCTGGCCAGGAAATCGTCCACCGCCTGGTCCACCGAGACATCTTCGCGGTAGGCGGCGGGGAAGGACAGGGCAAATTCGCGGCGGGCCTGGTTGGCGATCTCTTCGCTCTTCATCTTGCCCAGGTGCTCGAACACGCCCTCTTCCCAGCGGCGCACGGCAGCCGCAAGCTGCGCTTCCAGCGCCTTTACATCCACCGGCTGCGTAGGGCCCGGATCGGTGCGCACCAGCATGTGCACGCGCGCCAAGGCGGATTCGGACAACTGCAAATTGAATTCCACGCTGATGCCGTTGAAGGCGCGTTTCAGTATCTCCTGCATACGGATGCGGACTTCGGTGTTGTAGCTTTCGCGCGGCAGGTAGATCAGGCAGGAATAGAAACGCGCATAGTCGTCGCGGCGCACGAACAGGCGCGTGCGGCTGCGCTCGCCCAGGTGCAGGATGCCCATGACGGTATTGAACAGCTCATCCTCGCCGATCTGGAACAGCTCATCGCGCGGCAGCGTCTCGAAGATGGACACCAGGCTCTTGCCGGCGTGGCTATGCTCCGGGAAGCCGGCACGCTGCATCACGCGCGACAGCTTGTTGCGCAGCAGCGGGATTTCTTTCGGATAAGCGTGGTAGGCGCTGGACGTATACAGGCCGACAAAACGGCGCGCGCCTGTGACCTTGCCATTGGCATCGAAAGTCTTGACGCCGACATAGTCGAGGTAACCGGCGCGGTGTACCGTAGCGCGGGAATTGGCCTTGGTCAGCACCAGGATCTGCGGCTTGCGGGCCAGTTCGCGCACTTCGGGCGACGACTGCACAAAGCTTTCGGAAATACCGCCGGCTTTCGGCTCGCGCAAGATGCCCAGACCGGAATTGGCGACGATGTACATCACGTCCTGGCCGTTTTCTTCTTTCAGCTCATATTCACGGTAGCCGATGAAGGTGAAATGGTTGTCCGCCATCCAATGCAGGAAGGCGCGTGCTTCATCCAGCTCTTCCAGCGGCACGACCTTGGCGGCGCCGCCCAGGCTGGCCAGGATTTCCGGCACTTTCTGCGTCATCTGCGGCCAGTCTTCGACCGAGGAACGTACATCGGACAGTATCCTGCCCAGGCCTTCTTCCAACTCGGCCAGGCGCTTGGGATCGGTGATCTTGTCCAGCTCTATATGGATCCAGCTTTCCTGCTTCTTGCCGCCCTGGCCCGGCGCCAGCGATGAACATACGCCCTTGGCATCGCGCTCGGCGGCAAACAGCGGGTGGACGATGAATTGCACGGCGCCGCCCTGACGGTTGATTTCCATGGAAATGGAATCGACCAGGAAGGGCATGTCGTCATTGATGAATTCCACCACGGTGCGGGCGGCATCCCAGCCGTTGTCGCTGAGCTTGGGATTGAAGATACGGATTTTGGGAGCGCCGCTGGCAAACTCGCGGCCGAACTGGTAATGGGACAGGGCGATTGCAGCCCAGGTTTTGGGGTCGCGGGTAAGAA
This sequence comes from Undibacterium sp. TJN25, assembly GCF_049339885.1. Lineage (NCBI taxonomy): Bacteria > Pseudomonadati > Pseudomonadota > Betaproteobacteria > Burkholderiales > Oxalobacteraceae > Undibacterium > Undibacterium sp. TJN25. Next base: position 227,004 of record NZ_JBMPPM010000007.1, read on the forward strand.
AATCTTCCTCGTCGACATCGCCGTAATACTGTGAAACGAATTGCCTCGCCTGTTCTTGCTCTGCGGCAGCAACGGATTGAGCCATGATTTGCTGAATTTGTGCGACAAAAGCCGCCTTGCCTTGTTCTGGAACTGAAGACATAAAAACTCCTGAGTTTCTTGTTGTGCGGACAGTATAGCTCCGCTTGCCGACCGGCGCGCAAGTTTGCAGTGTGGCCAATGTGGCGGCTAATTTAGCCGGTAGATACATGGTTTTATCCGAATTTTATGCGGCGGATTTTGAGGAAATCGGAATGCAGCGGAGGGAAGAAAAAAGGAGGATGCGCGACGGCGCAATAATAAAACGCGTTCGTCAAATATATCAGACAACTTTCATTGCGCGCATTCACTCTCCCGCGTGCGGGATAGGGTTCGGATGAGGGTGAGGAGGATTAAATGAAGCTGATGCCATTCGTAAGCGGCACAGACAAGCTCCGCATTGAATGGCGTATTGCAAAGACGCGGGAACAAATCTCTTCTGCCTTGATTTACGCCCCTCACCCTAACCCTCTCCCGCACGCGGGAGAGGGGATGATCATGGCTGCGTTTTATCCAGGGTACCAACCCGCGGTTTACCGTGAACTAAGCCGCGGCTAAGCCCATCAGTGTGGAGATCGCCTGGCGCACGTCCGCCTGCATCGTCGTCACCGCATCGGCATCGCCGGACAGGTGTTTGAACAGCGCCTGCTGGAACAGGCCGTCCAGCAAGGCATAGGCGGTGGAAGGCGGCAGTGCCGGCGGTATGCCGGAGAGTTCGGAGAAGCGGCTCATCACGCGCCACACCATGTTTTCCAGGCTCTTGTCGATGTCTGTCACATCGGGGCGGAAGGCTTCTTCAAACAGGGCTTGCGAGCGCAGGTCGTACCACAGGCGGTGCATGTGGGCTTCATCGCGCAGCGTGTCGCCCAGCGCCGCCAGGAAACCGGCCATCAATTCTTCCACGCTGGTGGCTTCTATTGTCGCCTTGTCGTAGCGGGTGACGCAGCGGGCCTTGTACTGGCGCACGCTACAGACGATGAGGTCTACCTTGTCGCTGAAATAGTAATGCAGCACGCCGTGCGAGAACTCGGAATTTTGCGCGATTTCGCGCAGGCTGGTGCGGGCATAGCCCAGTGTCGCCAGCGTTTGCAGCGCGGCTTCGCCCAGTTCGGCGCGGCGTTCGGCGAACTTGTCCACGCGTGATGCGGGCACCCTGTCGGCTGGTTTTTCCTTGACTGTACTCATGGTGTTGCTGTGTCGGCATGCTTTAGATACAGAAAGCATAGCACGCCGCCCCTATGGAATGGGCATTTTGTGGCCTGCCCACATCATTTATTTGACAGTTGCCCAAAATAATCTGGACAATTGCCCAATATTTTCTTGACAGTTGTCAAGACGAGTTCTACGATCAATCTGCTTCACCATAAAAAACAAACAGGAGACAAGAATGACCAAGTTCGATCTGACGGGCCGCAAGGCTCTCGTCACCGGTGCTGCGCGCGGCATTGGTGCAGGTATTGCAGAAGCGCTGGTGAAAGCCGGCGCTTCAGTCATGATAGGCGACGTACTGTCCGAGCAAGGGCAGGAAACGGCGCGCAAACTATCCGCCGGCGGCGGCAAGGCCGCCTTCACCAGGCTGGATGTCACCAAGGATGCCGACTGGGCTTCCGCCGTGGCCGCCACCGTCAGCGAGCTGGGCGGCTTCGACATCCTCGTCAACAATGCCGGCATAGAAATCACTTCGCTGATCGTCAACGTGGATGCAGACGACCTGCGCCGCATGATGGATGTCAACGTGGTCGGCTCGCTGCTGGGCCTGAAGCACGCATTCAAGGCCATGCAACCCAAGGGCAGCGCGGGCCAGGGTGGTGCAGTGGTCAATATCTCTTCGGTGGCAGCCACCATCGCCTTCCCTGCCATTGCCGGCTACTCCGCCACAAAATCGGCGGTGGACCGGCTGACACGCGTGGGTGCGATGGAATCGGGAAAACTGGGCTACGGCGTGCGCGTCAACTGCATCTACCCCGGCCTGGTCGCAACCGACATGGGCATGAAGCTGGCGGGTGATGTCGTGGAAGCGGGCCTGTGGCCCAACGTGGAATCGGCCATCGGCGACGTGATCGGCCAGACCCCGCTGGGCCGCCTGGGTGAAGTGCCGGACATGGCCGATGCGGTGGTCTTCCTGTGCTCCGATGCGGCGCGCTTCATTACCGGCGCGGGCTTGCCGGTGGATGGCGGCATGGGCATGTAAGCACCTCCGTATGTAGAAAAAAACATAAACACATCAGCAGCAAGGGGCCGGCAATACCAGCGGCCGGCCCCGCTATGCCCGTCATTTAATAAGCAATCTTCAGGAGACAAACATGAGCAGCAAGAAACCAGTCATAGTGTACGGCGCCTCGGGCTACACCGGACGCCTGGTCTGCGAATACCTGCGCGAGATGAATGTGCCTTTCATCGCCGCCGGCCGCGATGCAGCGCGCATACAGGACGTAATGGACAAAATCCCCGGCATAGAGACCGCGGATTACCAGGTGGTGGAAGTGGAACACAATGTGGAAGCGCTGACCGAGCTGTTCCGCGGCGCGCAGGTAGTGAGCAATATGGTGGGTCCGTTCATCAAGTACGGCCATGAAGTGGCGGAAGCCTGCCTGAAGGCAGGCTGCCACTATACCGATACCACCGGTGAACAGGACTGGCTGCTGGAGGCGCAGGAACGCTGGGGCAAGAAGTTCGCCGAAAAAGGCTTGCTGCTGTCGCCCGGCCTGGCGCAGATGTACACCACCGGCGAGATCGCGGCCAACATCTGCCTGGAAACGCCGGGCATCGATACACTGGACATCCTGGTGCTGTGGAAAGGCATGCCGACTTACGCATCCACGCAGACCATCTTCACAATATTGAAAGCCAAGTGGTACTACCTGGAGCAGAACAAGTTCGTCGAATGGCCGCAAAGCACGCACTTTGAAGTCAACGTGCCCGGCCACCATGTGCCGGCGGTGGTGACGCCGTGGGCGGGCACCGCGCATCCGGTCTGGTTCAAGAATGATCCGCGGGTGGCCAACTGCAAGGCGCTGGGCGGCGTGTTTGCGCGCGAAGTGATGGAAGGTTTTATCGCCACGCAAAAAATGTATGAAGAGCAGATCGCGCCGCTGCCTGCGGACAAGCGGGAAGAACAACTGGCGGCGATTGCAGCATCCATCCAGGCCGGCATACCGCCGCGCGAGAATCCGCGCGTCAATATCTCGCTGGATTCTGTCTACGGTTCCGGCCCGCTGGCACGCGTGCATTGCGTCATCCACGGCAATTGCAACTACAAGCAGACCGGCCTGCTGCAGGCGCATGCCGCCTACACGCTGCTGCAACAGGCGCCGAAACGCACCGGTTTTGCATCAGCCTGCCAGGCTTTCGGCCACCGCGAGCTGCTGGGCGTGCTGCAAAGCTTTGGCCTGGCAATGGAACCAGTGGTCACGATCAATAAATAATAAAATAAGTTGATCTACTTTGTCGGGCGCTGCCTGCACATATACACATGCAGGCAAGCAGCGTCCGGCCTTACCTATTGAGAAAAACCATGCGCTTGATTGACTACCTCGACAAAGGGGCGATGCTGGGCGGCGATGCGCCCTGCCTCACGATGAACGGGAAAGACCTGTCATACACCCAGGCGCAACGCCTGAGTTACCAGGTCGCCCGTGTGCTGCAAAGCCTGGGCGTACAGCCCGGCAACAAGGTGGCGGTACTGTCGGGGAATGACCCGGTGGCCTTTGCCTGCGTGTTCGGCATTTCACGCGCAGCCGCCGTGTGGTGCCCGATCAACCCGCGCAATGAGGCAGCCGAAAACCAGTTCGTGCTGGATGCCTTCGATTGCCAGTGCCTGCTCTTCCACAGCAATTATGCGGCGCTGGTGGAGCAGATCCGCCCTGCACTGCCCAAGCTGACGGCGCTGGTCTGCCTGGACCGAACCATGCCCTATGCGTCGTCGCTAGACCAATACCTGCACGACGCCGGCGCAGAGCCGCTGGACGTGGCGCCCGTGGACGACGTGGCGATGATCGCCGGCACCGGCGGCACGACCGGCTCGCCCAAGGGCGTGATGCTATCCGGCGGGAACCTTGAAAGCATGTCGGCGCTGACGCTGATGGGCTACCCGTTCAATGGCCGCCCCGTCTACCTGGCGCTGGCGCCGCTGACGCATGCGGCCGGCGTACTGTGCCTGCCGGTGATGGCGCTGGGCGGGCGCGTGGTCATCATGCCCAAGCCGGACCTGGGCGAATTCCTGCGGTTGATCGCCCACTATGGCGTGACCCATACTTTTTTGCCGCCGACACTGATCTACATGCTGCTGCAGCATGAGCTGCTGGCCGCCAGCGACCTGAGTTCGCTGCAATGCTTCTGGTACGGCGCCGCGCCTATCGCCGCCGCGCGGCTGGAAGAAGCATTGCACAAGATAGGCCCGGTCATGGCGCAGCTGTTCGGCCAGACCGAAGCGCCGATGATGATTTCCATGATGGCGCCCGCCGACCATTTCAATACAGACGGCTCCATCGCGCGCCACCGGCTGACCTCCGCCGGCCGCCCCGGCCCGCTGGTGCAATGCAGCGTGATGGACGACAAGGGCACGCTGCTACCGCAGGGCGAAACCGGCGAGATCGTCGTGCGCGGCTCGCTGGTGATGCTGGGTTATTACAAGGACCAGAAGGCGACGCGGGAAGTATCCCGCTTCGGCTGGCATCATACCGGCGACATCGGCTACCTGGATGACGAAGGTTTCCTGCATATCGTGGACCGCGCCAAGGACATGATCATCAGCGGCGGCTTCAATGTGTATTCGGTGGAAGTGGAGCAGGTATTGATGCAGCACCCGGACGTGCAGGACAGCGCCGTCATCGGTCTGCCGGATGAAAAATGGGGTGAACGTGTAGTCGCCGTACTGCAGCTGCATGCCGGCCGGCAGGTGCAGGCCGACGATATTAAGGCCTTCGTCAAGGCCCGCATCGGCAGTGTGAAATCGCCGAAGCAGGTGGAAATCTGGGCCGACCTGCCGCGCTCCAAGGTTGGCAAGGTGCTCAAGAAAGAAATTCGCGCAACGATGCTGGACAATAAGCCAGTCCCATCATCTGCGTCTGCATCCATATCCGCAGGAGAAAAAGCATGACGCATCCAGTCTTCGTCGCCGGTGTCGGCATGATCCCGTTTGCCAAACCCGGCGCCAGCGATCCCTACCCATTGATGGCGGCCGCCGCAGGCCGCCAGGCGCTGGCCGATGCCGGGCTGGAATACGCCGCCATCCAGCAAGCCTATGTGGGTTATGTGTATGGCGATTCCACCGCCGGCCAGAAAGCGCTGTACCCGCTGGGCATGACAGGCATCCCTGTCTTCAATGTCAACAATAACTGCTCCACCGGTTCCACCGCGCTGTTCCTGGCGCGCCAGGCCATCAGCAGCGGCGCCGCCGATTGCGTGCTGGCGCTGGGCTTTGAGCAGATGAACCCGGGCGCGCTGGGCACGGTCTTCCACGACAGACCCAGCCCGTTTGAAGATTTCGACCGCGAGGCGGAAGCGCTGGTCGGCATGCCGGAGCTGCCGCTGGCGCTGCGCTACTTCGGCGGTGCGGGCCTCTCCCACATGCAGAAATACGGCACGCCGCTGGAAAGTTTTGCCAAGGTGCGCGCCAAGGCAAGCCGCCATGCGGCGCGCAACCCGCTGGCACTGCTGCGCAAGGAACTCAGCGTGGACGACGTAATGAACGCGCCCATGCTGTGGCCCGGCGTGCTGACCCGGCTGATGGCCTGCCCGCCCACCTGCGGCGCGGCAGCCGCTGTGCTGGTATCGGAACGCTATGCCAAAGCCCACGGCCTGCGCCTGGACGTGCGCATCGCCGCGCAGGCCATGACGACAGACCGGCCCGACACGCTGGACAGCCACGACATGATGAACCTGGTCGGCTACAGCATGAGCAGCGCCGCCGCACGCCAGGTATACGAACAGGCAGGGATAGGCCCGCAAGACCTGGACGTGGTGGAACTGCATGACTGCTTTGCGCAGAACGAGCTGATCAGCTACGAAGCCCTGGGCCTGTGTCCGCCCGGCGGCGCACAGCAGTTCATCGATGATGGCGACAATACCTACGGCGGCAAGGTCGTGACCAACCCTTCCGGCGGCCTGCTGTCCAAGGGCCACCCACTGGGCGCAACCGGCCTGGCGCAATGCTATGAACTGACGCACCAGTTGCGCGGCACCGCGCAAGACAGGCAGGTAGCCAACGCCCGCATAGGCTTGCAGCACAACCTGGGGCTGGGCGGGGCTTGTGTAGTAACGCTGTACCAGGCGCAGTGATAACAGGGATGCGGTAAAACCGCTCAGGCGCCCGACATCTTGCGCAGGTTATCGCGGTAGCGGCGGCTGATCGGCACCTGGCTGCCGTCGCGCATGGTGGCGCGGGCGTCGCCGGAATCCAGCGGCACGATCTCCTGCACGTAATCCAGGTTAACGATGTAGCTGCGGTGCACGCGCACGAAGCGGCTGGCATCCAGCCGGCTTTCTATCGCCGCCATGGTCGAGCGTAGCGGGTAGTCATGCGCCCTCACCCGCAGGTTCACATAATTGCCCCAGGCTTGCAGCCACTCTACCTCGGCCGCGGGCAGCAGGAATTCCTTGCCGAGCTTGCGCACGAGGAAGCGTTCCGGATGTTCTATCGGCTCCACCGGAGGGCCGGATTCGGGCGCGGCCAGCAGGCTGGCTTCGCCTTGCAGCCGCAACAGCAATAGCCGGTATAGCGCAACCACGGCCAGGATGCCGACATAGGCACGCACATCCTTCAGGTATTCATAACCTGTCTCGCGCATCCACGCGCCGAAATCGTAGTCATAACCGGCCAGCAGGTACACCAGCTTGCGCAAGGCCACCATCGCCGTCACATGCACCAGGCAAAACACGACGCTGGCCGCGAGGTGCAGGCGCCAGTTTTGCCGCCATGTGGAAAACTGCAAGGGGTAGCGCCGCTCAAATGCCAGGATGGCCGGAATCAGCGCCAGCACGACCAGGTTGCTGCTCAGCTCCCATACCACAGGTTCCCAGGTGGCAAACCCCAAGCCGGCGCGGCGGATGTCCAGCCAGGTCACCAGGCTGTTCATCATTACTTCAAAGCAAAAGAAAACGATCCAGAAACCCGGCTCTACAATATGCCGCCACGGCTGGTAGCGCGCCAGCAGGTCGTTACCGGCAGGCACAGCGATGGACGTAGCGATGGACGCAGAAGCAGCGGGCACGGTGTCTGGAGGAGGTCCAGGGAAATCCGCTTCTGCGTCGAAAGTGGTGGGCTGATCGAGGTTCATCGCTGGATTTTACCTTTTCTGTCCCCTTTCGCCGCCGAATTTCGTCACTACCAGCCTCCGCCTGCCCCTTTTTACCCCCCTGTCGTCACATTTCGCAGCGCGGGGATGGGTGACGCCCTACATTGCGGAGGTCTTCCACCTTCCGGAGTTTCCGCCATGACCGGTTTTGCCGTGCAACAAAAAGCAAACATCAGACGCCACGATATTGATGCGCTGCGCGCGCTGGCCTTCGGCCTGCTGATCCTGTACCACCTTGCGATGGTCTACGTGCACGAGTGGGATTTCCATATAAAAAGCAGCTATCAATATGACTGGCTGCACTGGCCGATGATGTTCGTCAACCGCTGGCGCATGGACCTGATCTTCATGATCTCCGGCATGTCCACCGCGATGCTGTTGCAAAAAATGCAGCAAAACCGTTCTGGCACAGCGAACAGGCAGCCAGGCTTTTTCTGGCAAAGGACCAGCCGGCTGATCTTGCCGCTGCTGTTCGGCATGGCTGTGGTGGTGCCCATACAGCCGTATTGCCAGGGTGTCGCCAATGGGCTGGTGGCGCCAGGCTTCTGGCAATTTATGGCTCACTATTACAGCGGCTACCACTGGCCCGCGGGCGCGTTTGACGGCTGGCAATACGGCTTTACGTGGAACCACCTGTGGTATCTGGTGTACCTGTGGATCTATACCGCCGCGCTGCTGCTGGGCCGGCAGCTTGCCCGCATCCCCGTATTCGGCGAGATGGCGACGCGCTGGCGCGCAGCTTTCCTGGGCCTGCGCGGCTGGCAGCTGCTGGCCTTGCCTGCCGGTCTCATCTTCCTGTGGGCAGGCACGCTGCAGCTGGCTTATCCGGATACGCACGCCGTTGTCAACGACTGGTATGTGCACGCCAATTATTTCACGCTGTTTATTTTCGGCTGGTGGATGGGCGGCGACACTGCAATCTGGGCCGAGCTGGCCCGCCTGCGCAAACCGGCGATTGCCGCTGCGCTGGTGCTGTTCGTCGTCTACAGGGTCGTCGCCGATATGTTGCCCGACGAAGCGGCGGTGTGGCAATTGCTCACGGTATGGGCGCTGCGCTCGCTGTATGCCTGGAGCATGCTGTGCGCGCTGCTGGGCTGGGGCCATGCGCTGCTGAACCGGCCCTTCCGCTGGCTACCGTGGGCCAACCAGGCAGTGTACCCCTGGTACATACTGCACCAGAGCCTGATTATCCTGCTGGCTTACTGGCTGATCCCGCTGAAACTGGGCGGCGCGGTGGAGGCCTTGCTGGTGGGTGCGGGGACGGTTTTGGGATGCTGGCTGATTACATCGGGTGTGGTTGCCAGGGTGGGCTGGTTGGGGGTGTGTTTTGGGATGAAGAAGATGGGGCGGCCGGCTGTTGCAAGCTTTGAACGCGCTAAAGCCTAAACTCCGGCTGGAGTTAAATATGGGGGCATTCAAAAGCCAGTGATTCGCTCCCGGATTGCGCTGCGCTCCATCCAGGCTACTTTTCTCCCAGATTGAATTGCCGCGTCTGTTGGATATCCACGGATGTAGCCTGGGTGAAGCGCAGCGCAACCCGGGAAAACTTCCACGGGCCTACGCTTGTCAAGAGTCTACATCGCCGCAATAAAAGCATGTATCTGCGCCACCGCTGCCGCGCCCTCGCCCACTGCGGCCGCCACGCGCTTGGTAGAATTCCAGCGTACGTCGCCGATGGCGAAGACGCCGGGGGCGCTGCTTTCCAGCGTCGGTTTTTTGTTCGACACCGGGCCTTCAACGTCCGCCCCTGTCAACACGAAGCCCTTGTCGTTCAGTTGCACCGGGCACGTATGCAGCCAGCCCGTATTGGGGTCGGCGCCGACGAACAGGAAGACGTGGCGCACGGGCAGCGACTTGATGAGTTCTTCATTGCCGCCGCAGCGGCAGTGCACGCCCTTCAGGCTGACTTCATCGCCTTCAAAGGCGACGATCTCGGAGCGGGTGTGCAGCGTGACGTTGGGCAGCGAGCTGATCCTGTCGATCAGGTATTTGGACATGCTGGCTTCCAGCCCACCGGCGCGGATCAGCACATGCACGTGCGATGCAGATGAAGCCAGGAAAGCGATCGCCTGCCCGGCCGAATTGCCGCCGCCGACGACGACGATCTCCTCGCCCTTGCACAGCTTGGCTTCTATCGGCGAAGCCCAGTAATACACGCCGCGGTCTTCATATCTTTCCAGCTCTGGAATGGCAGGACGCCGGTACACGGCGCCGCTGGCGATGACCACCGTCCTGGTGGACACTCTGCTGCCGTTGAACAGTTCCAGTTGCATGGGCTTGTTGCCGCAATGCAGTGCCTTGATGCGGGTGGGGATGGCAACCCTGGCGCCGAATTTCTGCGCCTGTATGAAAGCCCGCGCCGCCAGCGCATTGCCGGAGATGCCAGTGGGGAAGCCCAGATAATTTTCTATCCTGGCGCTGGCGCCTGCCTGGCCGCCAGGCGCATGAAAATCAAACAGCGCCACCGACAAGCCCTCGGAAGCGGCATACACGGCAGTGGCCAGCCCAGCCGGGCCGGCGCCGACTATGGCGACGTCATAGATGGTGGCAGGATCGAATTCGGGAATCAGGCCCAGATGGGTTGCCAGCTGGCCCACGTCCGGAGCGCGCAGTATGCTGCCGTCCGGGCACAGCACCAGCGGAAAATCATCTTCCGTCGGCGCCAGCCTTTCCAGTAAGGCCACCGCATCCGGGTCGGAACGATTGTCCAGTACCGTGTGCGGATAGCCATTACGCTGCAAGAACCCCTGTAGCGGCAGCAGCCCGCTCTTGACGCTGCATCCCAGCAAGATGGGGCCGACACCCTTTTCTATCAGCGCGGCGCGCCGCAATATCAACGCCCGCATGATGCGCTCGCCCAGTTCTGCTTCCGCAGTCAGCAGCGTGCGCACGCTTTCCGGCGTGATGACCAGTGCCTCCACATCTTCCAGCACCAGCACGGAAGCAATGGCAGGCTTGTTGGACAGCTGGCCCACCTCGCAGATGAAGTGGCCGCTGCCGTGCTCAATGAGTACGGTCTCGCGGCCTATGCCGTCACGTACCAGCACGCGGAAGCGACCGCTGAGGATGACGAACATGCCGGGCGAGATATCGCCTATGCGGTACAGGTAGTCATCCTTTTTCCAGCAGGCACGGCTGCCGAACCTGTGCAGGCGAGAAACTTCCGCCGGCGTAAGATGCGGATACAGCTGGTGCTGCCGGTTTTCAAATTTGGAGAACGGCGCCTGCAAGGCCACTTCCGCCGGTGCAGCAGTGTCGACGGTGTCGGTGGCAGCGGAATTAGCCTCGGGCGACGCCACGAGTACGTCGTCATCTGACATGCCTGCAGGAATAGTGTGCATTTTGGTGCCTGGATTTGCGATGCGGTGGAAGTTCTGTGCCTGCGTCGGCGCTTGCGGTGATGTTACCCCATATTAGAGCCGATTTCACCTTCTCATCAGCAGACATTGCAGTCCCTCCCTCTAAATGGGGAGGCATTTGCCTCGAACTGTGAACTCCAGCTGCAAACAAAAATTGTCAGTAGCGAATACTTTAACCCTTGCATCGATAGCTGGTTGCTTTCTGCACATCGGGAATAACTATTCTCGCGACCATCCCAAGCAGGAGTTTCAATACGCCGGCGTCTCAAACCGCGCTGCAATCCAGTCGATGAACACACGCAGCCGGTTGCTCAGATGGCGGTTCGGCGGGTACACGACATAAAACGGATAAGGCGGCGGCGCCCAGTCTTGCAGGATGGGAACCAGCGCGCCGCTGGCGATATGCGCCTGCGCGGTATACGCAAAGGTGTGAATGATGCCCAGCCCCGCCAGGCCGGCGGCCAGGTGGGCATTGCTTTCATTGATGCCCACGGCGTGGTTGCCGGTGATCTCCAGCTTTTCTGCGCCGCGCGCAAACGGCATGGGCACTACCCGGCCGGTGCGGGCGGACAGGTAGTTGACGATGCGGTGCCCCTGCTCCAGTTCCCTGGGGTGCCGGGGCACGCCGAACTGCCGCAGGTAGGTCGGTGTGGCGCAGGTGACCCAGGGGGCCTTGCCTATCTGCCGCGCCACCAGCGACATATCCGTCAGCGCGCCGCCGCGGATCACGCAATCCACGTTGTCGCTGACCAGGTCCACATGGCGGTCGCTGACACCCAGATCCAGCTGTATATCAGGATAACGCTGCAAAAAATCCGGCAGCGCCGGGATGATGATGAGGCTGGCGACGGAAGAGCCGGTGTCCACGCGCAGGTGGCCGCGCGGCGTGCTTTGCGCGGCGCCGAAGCTGGTATCGACATCGCCCAGTTCTTTCAGAATACGCGCGGTTTTTTCATAATAGGCGGCGCCCTCCGGCGTGACGGTGACGCGGCGCGTGGTCCTTTGCAGCAGCTTGACGCCCACGTGCGTTTCCAGCGACTGGATCAGCTTGGTGACGGTGGCATTGGGCATTTGCAGCGAATCGGCGGCTTTGGTGAAAGTGCCTGCTTCCACCACACGCGCAAAGGCGCGGATTGCCAATAACTGGTCCATCTTGTCTCTCCGTCTGCAAAATGCATCGTACAGCGCCCCACACTACGATTATTCACACACATGAATAAAGTATTAGCGATCAGCTACTTTATTCAATAATAGGCCAGAAGTAAAGTGGCTCCGTCGTCTTCACCGACAGCAGAGCAACAAGCAAGACAGCGCTGCCATCACTCACATCAAAGGAATTATCATGAGCAAGAAACTGGAAGCCAAAGTAGCACTGATCACCGGCGGCACATCGGGCATAGGTCTGGCGTCAGCCCAGGAATTCGCCGCGCAGGGCGCCACCGTCTTCATCACCGGCCGCCGCCAGGCGGAGCTGGATGCGGCGATAGCCACGATTGCCGCCATCGGCGGTAAGGCCGTCGGCATCCGCAGCGATGTCTCCAGCATGGAAGACCTGGACCGCGTATATGCCGAGATCAAAGCCAAGGCCGGCCACCTGGATATTCTGTTTGCCAACGCAGGCGGCGGCGACATGCTGCCGCTGGGCGCGATCACCGAAGAGCATTTCGACCGCATCTTCAACAACAATGTGAAAGGCATGCTGTTCACCGTGCAAAAAGCGCTGCCTTTGCTGAAGGACGGCAGCTCCATCATCCTGACCTCGTCCACCACGTCTTCCAAGGGCACGGCCAATTTCAGCGTCTATAGCGCCAGCAAGGCCGCAGTGCGCAACTTCGCCCGCTCCTGGCTGCTGGACCTGAAGCCGCGCAACATCCGCGTCAACGCCATCAGCCCCGGCCCGGTGCGCACCCCCGGCCTTGGCGAACTGGTGCCGGAAGAACACCGCGAAGGCCTGTTCGCCCACCTGTCTACGCTGGTGCCGGTCGGCCGCCTGGGCGAAGCCAGTGAAATCGCCAAGGCGGCAGCCTTCCTGGCGTCTGACGACAGCAGCTTCATCAACGGCATAGAATTGTTTGTGGACGGCGGCACTGCGCAGATCTGAGACTAAGGCGCTTGCAGCAAAAAACGGCCCGCCGGCTTTCACGCTCGGCGGGCTGTCTTTTATACGAGTTTTCCCTTGGATGGGAGAGTGCAGGTTTGCAGATTACCTGTATTCAGGATTCTGCTTGCAGCCGGAATAGTCAGGGCTGCCACTTTGCTTGGTGGTGTCTGTAGGGCAATTGGTGTTGTTCGCGGGTTTTTTCTTGCCGGGCTTTTTGCTTTTTGTGGTTGCGTTGGTGGCTGTACTGGCACCCATGTTCGGATTCGTACTGGCCGCCTTATCGGCGGCGGAATGCGCGGTGTCCTGCTTGCCGACGTTGGCTTCGTTGCCGTTGTTTGACGACTGCGCTTGCGCAAGGCTTGAGAATACAAGCAGGGAACCGATGATCGTTGCGTTTACTGATGCAGATAAGAAATGCTTCATGCCAGTCTCCAGAAGTTTAAGAAAATGCCGGCATGACCGGCACTTCCTAAGCTTAGTTGATAGGCAACGAAAATGACACCGGAATCCTCCACCAACCACTGTAGGAAGGGATGAAGCAGCGACGTGGGTGCAACAGCGGGACAAGTTGCCCGGATACCATATCCGAACCGGCTTAGCCTGCCCCTACCCTGACGTATTTTTCTGCATTATCTTCCAGCCAGCGATGCGACAGCGTGCCGTCCTGCTGTTCCGGATGAAAATCCTTGCGGAAATATTGCTTCCACGGCTGGTAAGTCTGCCGTATCAAACCCTGCTTGCCGAACAGGAAGCCAGCCGCGCTGGACAGTGTGCTCCATTTCCACAGCGTGCCGTCATGCCGCAGATTGTTCAATGTCTGGCGCAGCACATCCGACAGGAAGATGAACGAGGTACGTCGGAACCAGGTGATGCGCCATGCATGGTCGCCGCCCAGCGCGTAATACAGGTCGAAGGCCGTGCTCTTGTGCTCTACCTCTTCCGCCGAATGCCACAGCCACATTGTCTGCAGCCGTCCTTCGCTGCCGGCCAACGCCTGCGGACGCTGCAACAGCCATTCGGCAAAGATGGCGGTGAAATGTTCGGTGGCAGCAGTAATTGCCAGGCAATGGCGCGGGTCGCTGCCGGCCATCAGTTTCATGCGCTCCGTCGCGCGGGTGGCCCAGGCATTGTGCAGACCCTGCTGTTCCAGATGCTCGTTGAACAGCGCATGAATGCGGCGATGGGTTGCCTCCTGGCCGATAAAGCCCTGCACCTGCGCCTGGAACTCCTGCTGTTTATCTGCCGGCAGCGCCGCCTGCGCAGCGCGTACCGCATCGATAAAGAATTGCTCGCCGACAGGAAAGCTCATCGACAGCGCATTGAAGAACGCCGAGCGAAAAGCATCGCCGCCGCACCAGTGGCGGTCGAAAGGCGCTTTCAGGTCGATCAATAAACGGCGGATGACGAGATTGCTCATGAGAACTCCTGCAAGGGTGCATCAATACTGTGGAACAGCTTTTAAAGCGCTCGGTACTGTCTCGTACCATTTGAATGATATTGCGCCGGATTTGTGGTACTGTCAAGTACCGACACGATTGTAAAAATCATGGATCACATTCAAACCGATAGCGAACACCTGCACCGCTTGCTGGACGGCATGGCCAACGCCGTTGCGGCCAGCGGCTATGCGGCCACGACAATTGCCGACATCGTCCGCTTGGCCGGCGTATCGCGCCGCACCTTTTATGAGCACTTTTCGACCAAGCAGGAATGCTTCATCGCCCTGTATGAAGCGGCGAGCCTGAATGCCTTGAAAGTCTTGCGCAACGCCATCGACCCTGCGCACGACTGGCACACCCAGCTGGAGCGGGCAATGAGCGCCTATCTGGGTTCGCTGGCGCAAAACCCGGTGCTGATGCGCACCCTGTTCATCGAGATCCTGGGCCTGGGCGAAGAAGGGCTGGCGGCGCGGCGGCGCATCAATGAAGAGATCGTCGCCTTCATGCTGAAGGTGGTCAACGGCCAGCAAAGCAGCCACGGGCCAGGTAAGCAACAGCCGCAGCAGCAGCAGCAGCCGGCTGTATTATCACCGGACATTGCCATGGCCCTTGTGGGCGGCATCAATGAGCTGGTGCTGCAGGCGATAGAACGCAAGCGCGTGGATAATTTGCAGGACATTGTGGCCCCGGCGTTGCTGCTGATAGGCGCCGTTACCTGAGCCGTCTTACCATTGCGGCGGCGATCTAGCGGGACAGCGTCACGCTGGCGCCGTAGCTGCGATCCTGCAGCAGGGCCGACAGCTTCTTCTGCGTATCCTGCCACTGCACTTCCGACGCCAGCGTCATCTGCATCAGCTTGAAAGTCCATTTTCTCGACGTCAGCCTGCTTTCACCGGCCGGCACCGTCGTGCCTGATGCGGACAAAGGCCCCGGCTGGCTCTGCGTCACCACTTCTTCGCTTTCCAGGAAATACAGGCCCGTACCGCGCACCGAGGCGGCAAACGCTTCCGCCTGCGACCGGCTCTGCATGACGAATACTGCATCCAGTTTGACCGGGTAACCCAGGTCTTTTGCGGTGCTGTCCAGGCCGTCATAGGAAGCCGCTACCGCTGTGGATGCAAAAGCGGCTGAGACTGCCATGCCGGCAATAAAGGGGAGAAGGCGCGCCATAGTCATCCTCAGCAGAAAAGCAGTCATTATAAGGTGCGCCTCAGGCCATAGGCAGCGCAACGCCAGACAGCCTGCGGTATTCGTCCAGCAGGCGCTGCTGCACCTGTATATCGCTGGCTGCCGCATCCACGGCCCAGCGCTTCATGTGGTAAAAATATTTCCCGGTGACCTTGGCCGCCGCGTCGTCGCTGCCGGCCAGCCATGCCTGCGTTACGGGCGCCGCCTGCATATCGTCCGGTGCGCCGCTGCCGCCCATCTTGGTGGGCACCCAGCCCGGCTCCAGCGAATTGCTCAGCACATCCGGCCATTTGCACGCCATCGCAAAGGCGAGGATCACATTATGCAGCTTGCTGTCGGCATAGGCGGCCGAGCCGCTCCAGCGCCGGCGCTCCCAGTTCAGGTCTTCCAGACTGGCATCCGCCCCCCGGTGCATGCCGGAACTGAGGTACACGAGGCGCCCGGGCTTGTGCATCAGCGCCGTCAGGATATACGGCGACAGCGAATTGACGGCAAACACATGCGACAACCCGTCCTCGGTTTCTATGCGCTGCGGCTCGCGGTAGCCCACGGCGGCATTGTGGATGACCGCATCGAAACTGCCGAGCCTGTTCAGCTGCGCTGCAAGTTCGGTTGTCTGCGCAATGCTGGCCAGGTCGCCGAAGACCGCTGCCTGCGCACCCGGCAGCGCATCCAGCGCCTGCTGCGCGCGCTGTTCGCTGCGGCCATGCAGCACTACGTGGTGGCCGGCGTCAATCAGCAGCTTTGCACACATCTGGCCCAGCCCGTCGGCAGAGCCGGAGATAAAAATACGTGACATCCTTGTTCCTTCCATGGTGAGCAGCAATGCCCACATCATGCACGCAAGCACCATCTTTGACGATGCCGTACAGGTTATTTCACTAGTGACTGGATTGCACGGGTCTGCCACCGGGTTTTAGCATTGCTGAACAACGCCAACAATTTCTTACAAAGCCGGCTGGCAGCGAAGCACTACCGTTACACGGCCATGTTTAAATCAGGCATCGTCAAGCATTTTCATGAAACTGAAGAGGTGATATATGGCCGGGTCCGTTTTTGCAGAAACCGAATTTTTCCTGCTGCTCTTCTTTTCCTTCATCGTGCCGTTTTGCCTGAATGCCTTCATGATGTGGAAAAAATCCATCTCGCGCACGACAGTGCTGGCTTCCGGCGTCATATTAATTGCGATCTCGGGCTTGAATATCCTGCTGTTGCAGCACCTGAAGACCATGGCCAGGGTTTCGCCATCGCTGTTCGACGACAGGATTTTTGCGTCCGAGATCTCGGTGGCGCTGTATGTGGTGCCGGCCGTCTTCGGCGGCATAGGGGTGAACCTGATCTCGCATATCCTGATCAGCCACCTGCGCGATGCCGAGAAAAAGTTTGACCGGGACGACAGGAGGAATGCGCGCTGGATGAACCGCAGGCGAGTGCGCGGGCCAAAAATCGCAGCAGGCGCAACAGGTACGGAAAGCACGGAAGGCGCAGCAACCGCGGCCACCGCGCTCCCGTCGCCGCTGTCCGTGCTTAGCCCTGTGCGTAACTCTCGTCGTCCAGCAGCATATCTTCAAAAAACGCGCCGTACGGTTTTTGCGGATGGCGCAGATGGATTTCCAGTATCCAGCGCATACTGGAAGGACTGATGTCGTAGTCGGCCAGCGAACCGGTGTGGATGGCCGCATGCGGGAAATCCGAAACGCGGTGGCCCGGCAGGTCGAAGTTCAGTTCCCAGCCCATGCCCTTTGCGGTCTGCTCTGCATATTGGTATAGCTGCTGGCCGGTGAGCTTGTCATTCTTCCAGACCTGGCGCACCGCGTGGAACAGCGCCTCTGCATCAGCGGCACAGCGAGCCTGCTCTTCATCCTGGCCGACGACGAACGAGGCGCCGCCGTCGCCTTCCCAGGCGTCGTAGCGCGGCGCGATGTCGATAAAAAAGATATCGTTCTTCTGCAGCACCACGCCGGGCACGGATGCCTGCTTCATCGGCTTGGTGGTATTGCTGCCGAAGCGCACGCGGGTCGGATGCCAGCTCAGGTTCAGGCCGGATTCGATCAGGATATTCCTGGCCATGGCGACCGCATCTTCCTCCACCATGCCGGGCCTGACCGCGGCGGCGATGTCGCGTATCGCCTGGCGGGTCTTGCCCCTGGCTTGCAGCATGCCTTCGACGGAAAAAGCAGGGCCTACGCGCTCGGCGGAGGTAAGTATCGTTTGTGTCATGGAAATCTCCCGGAAAATTAAAAATCAAAATGTCTTCTGTGCACACGCAGTATGGGAAATTCCTTGCCGAAGATGAAGCGCGGCGCCATGCGGAAAACGGACAGCGGGGGCCGGGTTTCTGCCAGCGTTGCAGATATGCGGAGGCCTTGTCCGGTAAACTGCCATCCGGCAGCGTTTTTCCGCCATGCGGGCACAGTGCGGGATAAAGCGGGGATGCAGCGTTAGCACAGCAGACCGTAGTGAGGTATTGTTAACACACTTCAACCCAGGTAGATCAAATGCCAACGCTTGCCATCCTTGTCTTCCCCGGCGTGCAGGCGCTGGACGTGTCCGGCCCGCTGGATGTTTTTTCCGAAGCCAACCGTTTCCTGACGCGCGAACACCAGTACCAGCTGGAAGTGCTGGGCACGGAACGCGGCATGATGCACTGTTCCAACGGCTTGCCGATTGCCGCGCACCGTCACTACAGCGAAGCGCTGGAAGCCTTTGACCTGATCCTGGTTGCCGGCGGGCCCGAGCTGCCCCGCCAGCCGCGCGATGAAGCGCTGTCTGCGTGGCTGCATGCGGCAGCACTGCGCAGCAGGCGTTACGGTTCCATCTGCAACGGCGCCTTCCTGCTCGGCCATGCCGGCCTGCTGGACGGCAAGACGGTGACCACGCATTGGAACGATGTTGCCGCCCTCGCCCGCCTGTTCCCGCACACCACGGTAGACGGCGACCGCATCTATCTGCAGGATGGTGACCTGTTTACCTCGGCCGGCGTCACTGCCGGCATCGACCTGTCGCTATACCTGCTGTCGCGCGACAGCGGTCCCGAAGTATCGCTGAACGTCGCCAAGCGCCTGGTTGTATTCACCCAGCGGCGCGGCGGGCAATCGCAGTTCAGCCCTTACCTGACGCCCTATGTGGAAGAAACCTCGCCGGTGAACGCAGTACAGCAGTATGTGCTGGCGCACCTGGAGCAAGAGCTGAGCGTGGACAGCCTGGCCGCCATCGTCGCGATGAGCCCGCGCAATTTTGCGCGCGTGTTTGCGCGCGACGCCAGGGTAACGCCGGCGGAGTTCATTGAAAGTGCGCGGATGGATGCCGCCCGCGCACTGCTGGAATCCACGCAGGAGCCGATCAAGCGGGTGGCACACCGCTGCGGCTTCAGCAACGTCAACCAGATGCGGGCGGTCTTTGTCAAACGCCTGGGCGTCACCGCGGCGCAGTACCGCACCAACTTCGAGGGTTTTAAGCAGGATTGATCCTGGCCTTCTCCCTGCATTGCAACAAAATCCCTGCCCCTGCTTTTCTTTTCCTGAAAAGTTAGTAGAATAGAAACGCGAATAAGAAGAAAAATCCTCAGTCCAGGAAAACCCACATGCTCGACTACCAAGCCTTGTTTGAAGCAACGCCCGGCTGTTACCTGGTGCTGGCGGTAGACCTGACCATAGTTGCCGTCAACGATGCCTACCTGAAGGCGACGCTGACGCAACGCGACGCCATCATCGGCCGCCCGCTGTTCGACGTCTTTCCCGACAATCCCGACGACATCAACGCCAATGGCGTCAGCAACCTGCGCGCGTCGCTGATGGCGGTGCTGAAATACAAAAAGCCCGACATCATGGCGGTGCAAAAATATGATATCCCGCTGCGCGACGGCAGCGGCTTTGAAGAACGCTACTGGAGCCCGGTCAATTCCCCCGTGTTCGGGCCTGACGCCGAAGTCAGCCTGATCATCCACCGCGTGGAAGATGTCACCGAGTTCATGCAGATCAACAAGCGGCGCGAAGAGCAGAACCGGCTGAATGAATCGCTGCACGAATCACTGAAAATCCGCGCCGACCAGGCAGAGGCGGAAATGTACCGCAATGTGCATGCGCTGCAGCAGACCAACAAGCAGCTCAACGCCTTGAATGAAGCCTGGTCGCAGCTGGCGGCCATTGTGGACGGCTCCGACGATGCGATCATCAGCGAGAGCCTGGAAGGCATTGTCATCAGCTGGAACATCGGTGCGCAGCGGCTGTACGGCTACCGCAGCGAGGAAGCGATAGGCAAGACCATGGCTTCGCTGACGGCGCCTGCCGGCCTGCGCAAGGAACGCCATGCGCACGAAATGCGCCTGCTGGACCGCATCCGCGAGGGGCAGCACATAGAGCATTTTGAATTGCAGTCGGCGCGCCAGGATGGCTCTGCGGTGAGCGTGTCGGTCACCATGTCGCCGATTGTCAGCATGCAGGGACAGATTATCGGCGCCTCCAAAATCGCGCGCGACATCACGCAGCACAAGATAGTGGAGAGAATGCTGCGTGAGCAAAGCGAGGAGATATCGAAGAAAAACGCACAGCTGGAAATCGCCAACAACATGAAGTCCGAATTTCTCGCGAACATGTCGCATGAGCTGCGCACGCCGCTGAATGCGATCATCGGTTTTTCTGCGGTGATGCGGGACGGCCTGCTGGGCCAGATGAGCACCGACCAGCGCGAGTACCTTGGCAATATCCACAGCAGCGGCGAGCACCTGCTATCGCTGATCAACGACATCCTGGACCTGTCCAAGGTGGAGGCCGGCAAGATGCGCATAGAGTTCGAGGCGATCGACGTCGCCTCGCTGCTGAGCCACACCATCTCCATCGTGGCCGAGAAAGCGGCAACGCAGCAGATGCGGCTGGACCTGGATGTCGCCGGCGTACTGCACGCTCAGCCTGAAGCGGTGCAGGCCGATTCCCGCATGCTCAAGCAGATGATGTACAACCTGCTGTCCAACGCAGTCAAGTTCAGCCATCCGGGCGGCAGGATACATGTCAGGGCCGACATCGTGCCGTCCTTCCAGGTCGGCACCTTCGATGCGCCTTCGGTATGGGCGTCGCTGCACATGCCTCTGCCGGGCGCGGCAGGAGAGCAATACCTGGCGCTGAGCGTGGAAGACCGCGGCATCGGCATTCCCGCCGCCAGCCTGGAAAAGCTGTTCCTGCCTTTCAGCCAGCTGGAAACCGGCATGCAGCGTAAATTCCAGGGCACCGGGCTGGGGCTGGCAATGGTGCGCAAGCTGGCGGAAATGCATGATGGCACCGTGGGCGTAGCCAGCGCCGAAGGGCAAGGCGCCTGCTTCATGATGTGGCTGCCGCTAAGGCCGCCTGCTTCCTGAAGACGCTTCCGGCACAAGTTTTTTTCTGCATAAAAATGGGTCCGCAAAGGCCCGCTCCCCTGCATTCCAGTCGCGTCGGTATTACATCGTGCCCAGCGACGATAGTGCGCTGATGCTATGGCCAATGCTGTGCTGCCCTCCCCGGCCTTCATCAGCATACACGGAAGCCAGGCATTTGAGCGCAGCCTGCACAATCGCTTGCGCATCGACCTCGAAATGTCGCCGCAGCGCCGCGCGCGTGTCGCTGCGACCAAAGCCGTCGGTACCCAGCGTGATGCATGGCCGGCCCGACGGCAGGAAGGCGCGTACCTGCTCGGGCACGGCGCGCACATAGTCTGTAGCGATGATGATGGGCCCTGCTGTCGGAGCCAGCTGCTGCGTCAGGTAGGGCTGGCACTGTTGCGCATCGCCATGCCGCCAGGCGGTTTCACAGGCGATACCGTCGCGCGCCAATTCGCTGAAGCTAGTCACGCTCCAGATGTCGGCGCCGATGTCCTGCGATTCCAGCATCTCCGCCGCGCGTATCACTTCGCCGAGGATGGCGCCCGCGCCCAGCAGCTGAACACGGCGCGGCGAAACCGAGGCGGATCTGCGGAAGCAGTACATGCCCTTGATCACCCCCTCATGCACTTCCGCCGGCAGCGACGGCTGCGCCGCATTTTCATTGACGACGGTGACGTAGTAGAACACATCCTTTTGCAGCTCCAGCATGTCGCGCATGCCGCGGTCGATGATGACGGACAGCTCGCCGGCAAAGGCCGGGTCGTAGGCCTTGCAGTTAGGGATGGTGGCGGCGATCAGGTGGCTGGTGCCGTCCTGGTGCTGCAAGCCTTCGCCTCCCAGCGTGGTCCGGCCAGACGTGGCGCCGATCAGGAAACCGCGCGGACGCTGGTCTGCCGCCGCCCAGATCTGGTCGCCGACGCGCTGGAAGCCGAACATCGAATAATAGATATAGAACGGCAGCGTCGCCAGGCCGTGCACGCTGTAGCTGGTGGCGGCAGCGGTCCAGCTGGCGATGGCGCCGGCCTCGGAGATACCCTCTTCCAGTATCTGCCCATCCAGCGCTTCGCGGTAGCTGAGCACCGAGCCTATGTCTTCCGGCGCATAGCGCTGGCCCACGCTGGAATAGATGCCGACCTGCTTGAACAGGTTGGCCATGCCGAAGGTGCGTGCCTCGTCGGCGACGATGGGCACAATGCGCGGCCCCAGCGCGGGATCTTTCAGCAGGCTGCCGAGCATGCGTACAAAGGCCATTGTCGTGCTCATTTCCTTGCCGTCAGCAGCCACTGCAAACTGCGCATACGCGGGCAAGGCAGGCACGGCGACGGTATCGCAGCGGCTGTCGCGCTGCGGCAGGTAGCCGCCCAGCTGCGCGCGCTGCCGGTGCAGGTATAACATCTCCGGGCTGGCGGCGTCCGGCTTGTAAAAACTGAGCGACGTGGCCTGCTCGTCGCTCAGCGGCAGGTTGAAACGGTTACGGAACTCCAGCAGGTCGGCGGCATCGAATTTCTTCTGGCTGTGCGTGGTCATCTTGCCCTGGCCCGAACTGCCCATGCCGTAGCCTTTCTTGGTGTGCGCCAGTATCACTGTCGGCTGGCCGCGATGCCGTGCCGCTGCATGGTAGGCAGCGTGGATCTTGACGAGATCGTGTCCGCCGCGCCGCAGCCGGTCTATCTGCTCATCCGTCATGCCCTGCGCCAGCCGCGCCAGTTCTTCATTCTGGCCGAAGAAGGTGTCGCGGTTGTAGCGGCCGTCCTTGGCGGCAAAGGTCTGCATCTGGCCATCCACGGTGTCGGCGAAGGCCCTGGCCAATGCGCCTGTGAGGTCGCGCGCAAACAGGCCGTCCCAGTCGGAGCCCCACAGCAGTTTGATGACGTTCCAGCCGGCGCCGGCAAACAGTTTTTCCAGCTCGTCGATGATGCGGCCGTTACCGCGCACCGGACCATCCAGCCGCTGCAGGTTGCAGTTGACGACCCAGACCATATTGTCCAGCCCTTCGCGCGCGGCCAGCGTCAGCGCGCTCATCGATTCCGGCTCGTCCATCTCGCCATCGCCGAATACGCCCCAGACCTTGCGCCTGGAGCAGTCAAGCAATGTGCGGTGCGTCAGGTAGCGCATGAAGCGCGCGTGGTAGATGGAGCTGATCGGCCCTATGCCCATGGAACCGGTGGGGAACTGCCAGAAATCGGGCATCAGGTAGGGATGCGGATAACTGCTGAGCCCCCTGGCGCCTGCAGCCGGGGCGGTCAGCTCCTGGCGGTAAAACGCCAGGTCTGCTTCGCTGAGCCGACCTTCCAGGAAGGCCCTGGCATAGACGCCGGGCGCGCTGTGGGGCTGAAAAAACACCAGGTCGCCGCCATGCCCGGCACCGTCGTCGCGCGCATGGAAGAAATGATTGAAGCCGACCTCGAACAGGTCCGCCGCGCTGGCATAGCTGGCGACATGGCCGCCCAGTTCGCCATACGCCTGGTTGGCGCGCACCACCATCGCCAGTGCGTTCCAGCGCATCAGCGACGCCAGCCGCTCTTCGGTCGCCAGGTCGCCAGGAAAAGCCGGCTGGCTCTCCACGGCGATGGTATTGACATAAGGGGTTTCCAGCGGCGGCTGCCAGCCTATGCGGTGGCGGCGCGCGAGAATAGCCAGTTCATCCAGTATCTGCCTGGCGCGGTCAGGGCCGTGCGCATTCAGCAGCGACTGGAAGGCGTCGCGCCATTCGGCGGTCTCTTCAGGGTCGATATCGGGCTCAATGTCGGAGATTGACTGCGCATCCATGCTTGTCCTTTAGCTTCCGGGCCGCCGCATGCACCCACGCGACGGCCCGGAAAAATTGTTCTGCTCCGGCCGCAGCCGAAAAAAATACCAGGCTTCAAACCCCGGCGCCTTCGTGATAGACAACGGTTGTTGACCACGAATATACCGGCGTCCTTTCAGATTGTAGTCCGCTACCGCTTGTCCCGTGGGAACGGACTACAACCTCGCCTCCCTACTCCTCGTAGCGCGCCGCCTTGGCCAGCGTCGTCAGGTTGGATTTGTCTTCAAAGGCCTTGTAGTAGGCATTCACCGCCGGTGCGCCGCCAAGGTGTACATACAGCACGTTGGCGCCTGCCGGGATATCCTTGCGCAAAGCCAGCTGGATCAGGCCGTCCATTGATTTTCCTTCGTACACAGGGTCCGTGATCATCGCTTCCAGCTCGGCCGCCTTGCGTATCGCCGCTATCGTGGATTCGCTCGGCAGCCCATAGCCGGGAGCGCTGAAGTCTGCATTGATCTCGATATCGCTGTCCTTGATGTCGGTGGCATGGCCGCCTTTGGCGCGGATCTGCTCTACCGTGCTGTGTGCGATCTTGCTGACCGCACGGCGTGTCATTGCCGCATCGTCCGCGGTATCGATGCCGATGATGCGGCGCTTTTTATCCTGGTGCGCAAAGCCGACCACCATGCCCGCCTGCGTGGAACCGGTGCAGGTGGCGACAACGATAGTGTCGAAGAACACGCCCATTTCCTTCTCTTGCGCGGCCACCTCGTCGGCAAAATTGGCATAGCCCAGACCGCCCAACGGATGGTCGGAAGCGCCTGCAGGAATCGCATACGGCTTGCCGCCTTTGGCGCGCACCGCTTCCATCGCGTTTTCCCAGGTGTCCTTGGCTGTGGTGGAATAGCCGTAGCCGGCCAGGATAGGATGGCCGCCCATGATGCGCGTGAGCAGGATATTGCCGACCTTGTCGTAGACCGGGTCTTCCCATTCGGCCCAGGTCTCCTGCACCGTATAGGCGTTCAGCCCCAGCACGGCCGCTACCGCCGTCACTTGCCGCGTATGGTTGGACTGCACGCCGCCGATCGACACCAGCGTATCGCAGCCCTGCGCAATGGCGTCAGCAGCCAGCCATTCCAGCTTGCGCACCTTATTGCCGCCGTAGGCCAGGCCGGAAGAAACATCGTCGCGCTTGGCATAGACGCTGACGCCCAGTTCCCTGGAAAGCCGTTCGCAACGGTGGATGGGTGAAGGAAAGAAACCGAGTTTGGTGCGTGGGAAGAAAGATTCTAGCGACAGCATGGCAGCTCCTGTGAGGTGGATATGATCTGAAACGACAGGAAAAATTATAGAAAACATCTACAAGAATAGGCTTCTTATTTATGCCACAATTAAAGACTCTTATTTCTATAATTTCCTCATCCTCAAATCAAATTTCCTGAATACATCATGAAAACAGAAGATTCTTCCAATTCCATAGACAAGACCGACCGCAAGCTGTTGAAGCTGTTGCAGGCGGATGGACGCATGTCGAATGCAGACCTGGCGGCGAAGGCCGGCCTCAGCGCTACCGCATGCTGGACGCGCACCAAACGGCTGCATGAAACAGGCCTGATCACCGGCACGCATGCGCGGCTGAACTATGCGCAGCTGGGTTATCCGGTGCTGGTATGCGTGGGGGTGGTGCTGGACAGGTCCACGCCGGAACTGTTCAAGAATTTTGAGCAGGAAGTGGCGAAGGTGGCGCAGATATCGGAATGCCTGCTGCTGGCGGGCGAATTTGACTACCTGCTGAAAATGCGGGTGAAGGATGTGGACGCGTTCAGCCGCATGCATGCGAAAACCCTGCTGAAGCTGCCCGGCGTGAGGCAACTCCGTTCTTTTTTCGTACTGAACGAATGCAAGATTGATGCACCCATGCCGCTGGAATAAGATGGCAAGAAGACGGTTGCTCCACGCAAATGCGCGGAGCTCAGCCGGCCGGCAGTATGCAATTTCGCAAATTTTAGTAAATTTCAGTCAATGCGCCCATCAGCCATCAGCAAACATCTAGAGAGAAACTGTTGTTTATATGTTGACAAATGAATCATTTTAGCGAGTTAATTGAATAAAACAATGTCAACTTCGGTTAACACATGTAAGCTTTGTGTAACTTATCTGTAAAGCAAGACTATCCGAATAATATATTTAGCCGGAATAGCCTCAGACTATGGGAAGAGCGGCGTGCAATAACGCTCTGCCACGTTTTATCCGTGCGCCAGCCCACCTAAACATTGTTCTGATTAATTTTACATTCTCTAACAATGTTCCGTAATCGGAACTTAGTAAATTGCAATATTGCATATACAATAAAAACGTTGATGCAGCGGCACAAAGCTAAATCAACAAGTTTTATCCAAGAGTAAACATCGACATATAGCGAGGCAATTATGACAACATTGATGGATCTTGATTCTGATGACATCAAGTACGATCCTAACCATCTGCTGGATACGCTGATCAAGCAACTGCATCTGAAAAATGATGCGGCACTATCCAGGGCACTGGAAGTCGCACCTCCGGTTGTCAGTAAAATCAGACATCGCCGCTTGCCGGTGGGCGCTTCCCTGCTGATACGCATGCATGAAATCAGCGACCTGAGCATTAAGGGATTGCGCGAGCTGATGGGTGACAGGCGGACCAAGTTCCGTATCAGCGATAAGCAGTTCAAGCCCAAGCAGGACGGCGCCGCTGCTCATTAAGTTGGGCTGATCTTTGGCGTGGAGGGACTGGTGCATTTACCGGTGCATCTATTGAGTTGGCAATTCTAAAATAGCCGCTGCAACCTGGGCGGATAGTACCGGTATTTGAATCAGTCCTGTTTCTGAAGTGCCTGCAGGCCTCCCGGCTTTGCATGCTGTTGTACCGCCGTCACAGCGGAATAACGGTCGTTTTTATAGGATAGCAGCGTCGCTGCCTCTCCACCCCGGCTCTTGCCGTCCTTCTCGCGATCGGCTGTCGCAGCCTGTTGTTGCAATTTAGTATTGCAACGCTCTTGCAATCACCTCTTGCCATCCATTATTGCCATCAACTATCAAGCAGATGCTGTCCCCATGTTTTATGCTATGCCGTGGGCGACTGGAATACAAGCTGGTAAATTTAGCGGGATATACTATTCTTCACTATGAAGCTACGGCGGCATCCAAGTGCCGCAAGCTCACAGGGAGGGAATCATGTATACGCACATATTACTGCCCACCGACGGTACCGCATCATCCAAAGACGCCATCCGGCAATGCATGCGTTTTGCAAAATCGCTGAACGCCAAAGTCACCGGCCTGCACGTCGTGCCGCAATACCACATGTATAGCTATCAACCGGAAATGCTGGATGACAGCAGCGAAAAGTTCACGCGGGAATGCCAGGACCAGGCACTACGGTATTTGTCCGATGTGGAGCTGGAGGCGAAGGAATTCCGCATCGATTGCAGCACGCTGGTGCTGACCAACGACCATCCGTATGAAGCCATCATCCATGCAGCGGAAAGCCGCGGCTGCGACCTGATCGCCATGGCCTCGCACGGCAGGAAAGGCATCAAGGCGCTGCTGCTCAGCAGCGAAACGCAGAAGGTGCTGGCGCACAGCAAGATACCGGTGCTGGTGTACCGCTGAAGGCAGCGATATAAGATATAAGCTCTCTTAGCGCAGCCCGGCAGCGCCTGCTGTATCCAGCGCTTCCAGCGCATCGTCCCAGCGCTGCAGATGCGCGGGCTTGGTCCCGGCATGTACACCGAGCAGCACTGGCGGCGGCACTGTTACCGCGCCCTGCTTGAACTTCATCTTGACCAGCACTTCGCCATGCCGTTTGCCGCGCACGACAAACACGTGCGAGAAATACGCGCATTTATCATCGGCAAAAACAATTTCCGTCTCCACGCTGACACGGCTGAGCAGCCGCACCGGCTTGCTGAACTTCACCAGTTGCGACGCATTGACAAAGCTGTAGCCCTTGCGCAGCATGGTGGCAATCAAGCCGGTGCGGATGACAAAATCCAGTTGCGCCGCCTCGGCCAGTTGAAAATACTTGTCGCTTTTCAGCGTAGCAATGCCTGTATCGAATGGCGAGATGAAAAAACGGGAAGTCAGCCTCGCTGCCGTGCCGCTGCTACGGTAGCGAAACAGCGCGCTGACAACGGCCAGCAGGTTTCTGAGTATGCCCGACATGCCTGTCTAGCGGGCAGTAGTTGCAGTAGTTGCAGTAGTTGCAGTAGTTGCAGTAGTTGCAGTAGTTGCAGTAGTTGCAGTAGTTGCAGTAGTTGCAGTAGTTGCAGTAACTGTGGCGGCACCTGCGGCCGCAACATCGGCGCCTTCGATATGGTGGCGCTGCAGCGATTGTGCAACGAAGCCGCTGCGCTTCATCTCTTCAACGAAGTCGCTCAGGTAAGCCAATGCGGCATCGCGGTTTTTAGGCATTGCCATCGCCTGCCGGATTTCCATGAAGCGGCCGTCAAGCAGGCGCAAACCCGGCACCCGTTTTGCATCGGCCTGCAATTGCTGGCGCACGCCGGCGGCCACTTCCAGATTCTGCTGCATGAAGGTATCGGTCACTGCGGGCGACGTCGGCACGCGCACCAGCTCGGCCTGCTTGATCTCGCGGCTCAGGTATAAGTCGTAGGCACTGCCCTTGCCCACTGCGATACGGTTGCCGGGCCGGTCCACTTCGGCATTGCTGCGCAGCGGCGACGTCTGGCGCACCATGTAAGCGCCTTCAATGACGACATACGGTGAGGTGAACAGCGTGTCTTCGGCGCGCTTGGGGTCCAGTGCGTAGAAAGCCACATCCACCGCATTGGCGGCCACTGCCTCGCTGACCTTGCCGGCGGCATCGAAGGTGACCAGCTCCAGCGGCACATCCAGCCGCCTGGCCAGTTCCAGCGCCAGATCCACCGACACGCCGGTGGGTTCGCCCGTGGCCGCATCGCGGCTGGCCAGGATGGGATTGCCGTAATTGATCGCCGCCCTCAGCTTGCCGCCGGGCGCCAGCGCGTTGACGACCGTGGCAGGCGCCTTGGGAGGCGTACTGCACGCTGTCACGGCAATGATGGACGCAGTCAGCAAAGCGGTTTTGAAGGTCGAGCTGATTGCTAAGGGTAAACGCATGCGATGAGTCTCCGGTGGCGTGGCGATGTAAACATCAATTGATGCATAGCATACTACGCCGCCCCAAAAGCGGCTGCCCGGAATTTAAGCACGGAAAGAATCCCGTTTAAAATCAGGTAGATGGATAAGACCGCGGGCACTTATCCACAGGATTGTTAACAGACAATGTGGGTAAAAGGAGTTCCCGGCAGAGGTAAATGCTATGGGCTTTCGACCAGTGCAATATGGCCCGGCAATTTGAAAAAGGAACGGCCATGCGGCAGTTCTATCTTGATGTGGGCGTATTCCCACTCTATCTCATTGGCCTCGGCGGCTGCCTTGGCGTTCCTGATGGCGATCTGTTGCCATTTTTGGGCGGGCGCCCTGAGTATATTTATTGTAATCATGATTTTTCTCATCGAAGAGTGTTCGATTGCTTTCTTTATGGGGGAAAGCAATTCCGCATTAATGGATGCGGTAGGAAAATCATATTTTGTTGCGCGCTGAAAAAATATCAGCAGCTATGCAGCGCCGCTGTAGGACGAGGCGAAGCCGCCATGTAGCCCGGGTACCGGTTTTTTTTGCAGTTTTTTTATGCTGCTGCAGGATCGATCTGCGTCATGGCCCGGCGAATGTCTTCCACGTCTGTGGGCCTGACAAGCTTCGCCACTTCCTTGCCATGATTGAGGAACACCAGCGTAGGCCACAGCTTGACGCCGAAAGAGCGCCCCAGCCTGCGGCCGCTGCCGTCTTCTATCTTGACGTGGCTGACCTTGGGATGTTCATCAAATGCCGACGCCAGCAGCGGCTGCGCAGCGCGGCAGAAACCGCACCATGGCGCGCCGAATTCAATGACGGTGGGGCCGTCCAGGGTATCGATGTCGGTACGCTTGGGTTCGGTTGACGAGTAAGTGTCGCTCATAGCCATGATATGTCCTGTCCTAAAACGATATCTGAAGAATATAGTTTATATCCTATGCCGATTCCGTGCGCGGCCCCGCTTAAAGTTTGTTAACTACACCGGGTTTCAGTCCCAGGCAGGCGCCAGTCCCTGCGGGCTGGTCAGGCGCTGGTTGCGGTCGAGTGCGGCGATCTGCGCCATTTCTTCTTCCGACAAGCTTAGCTGCTGCGCCTTCAGGTTGCTTTCCAGGTTCTCACGCCTGGTCGATGATGGGATGACGGCATAACCCAGCTGCATCGCCCAGGCCAGCACCACCTGCGCCGGGGTTGCGCTGCGTTGCGCCGCGATCTTGCCGATGACGGCATCCTCCAACACCTTGCCGTATGCCAAGGTCATGTAAGACGTAATGGCGATGTCATGCCTGCGGGCAAAATCAGCGACCTCGCGGTTTTGCAGATAGGGATGCAGCTCCACCTGGTTGGTGGCGATTTCCTGTGCGCCTGCAATGGCAACTGCCTGCTGCATCAGATCCACGGTAAAGTTTGACACGCCAATTTGCCGGGTCAGCCCCAGAGTTTTCGCTTCCTTCAGCGCAGCCAGGCTGTCCGCCAGCGGCACGGCATCAGCGGGCGAAGGCCAGTGGATCAGCACCAGGTCGACATAGTCGGTGCGCAGCCTGGCGAGGCTTTCCCTGAGGCTGGGCACCAGGCCCCCGCGCGACAGGTTCTCGGTCCAGATCTTGGTGGTAATGAAGAGCTCGCTGCGCGGCACGCCGCTGTCGGCAACGGCCTGGCCTATGTCGGCTTCATTGCCGTAAATCTGCGCGGTATCGATAGCGCGGTAGCCGAGATCGAGCGCGTTCTTGACGGAATCGATAACGGTCTGGCCTTGCAGGCGGAAAGTGCCTGCGCCGAAGAGGGGGATGTTGTTCATGATGGTTCCTTAGATTGATTAATTTGTGCGCGCTCCGCTGTATGCGGTGTTGTAGCCTGGATGCAGCGCAGCGTAATCCGGGATGCGTACCTGCGGCTGGTGGACCGCTCCCCGGGTTGCGCTGCGCTCCACCCGGGCTACAACTGCGGTGAGCTTAATGCCCCACGGCCAGGTTCGATTTCTTCACACCGGTCACATGCGGATTCGGATTCCTGCGGTCCAGCGCGCCGCTCCAGGCTGTCAGGCCCAGCGCGCCCAGCACGACCAGCGCACCTATCCACGGTGTATGCATCAGGCCCATGTGTTCAACGATCAGGCCGCCACCCCAGGCGCCGCCAGCGATCCCGACATTGAACGCCGCGATATTGAGGCCGGAAGCCACGTCCACTGCGCGCGGCGTGAAGTGCTCCGCCTGCTGCACCACATACACCTGCAGGCCGGCCACATTGCCAAAGGCGACTGCGCCCCAGACCAGCACGGTTGCCACCACCAGCCACGGATGCGGCGCGGTAAAGGTCAGCACCAGCAACACGGCGGCCAGCAGCGAGAAGATGATCTTCAGCGCGCCGACAGGGCCGCGTTTGTCCGCCAGCTTGCCGCCCCAGATATTGCCCACCGCGACCGACACGCCGTACACCAGCATGACCAGGCTGATGGCGCTGGCGCTAAAGCCCGAGATGTCTTGCAAAATAGGAGCAAGGTAAGTAAAGGCGACAAACGAACCGCCATAGCCGACCGCCGTCATTGCATACACCAGCAGCAGGCGCGGCTGGCCCAGCACCTTGACCTGCTCCAGCAGCGACGCCGATGCAGAACTCTTGATATGCGCCGGCACAAAAATCAGGCTGCCGACAAAGGCGATGACACCCAGCGCAGACACCGCGAGAAAGGTTTCGCGCCAGCCGAAATGCTGACCGATGAAGGTGCCCAGCGGCACGCCGGTGACCAGCGCGACCGTCAGGCCGGTGAACATGATTGCAATCGCGCTGGCCGCTTTTTCTTTCGGCACCAGGCCGGTGGCAATGGTGGAGGCAATAGAAAAGAATACGCCATGCGCCAGCCCCGTCAGGATGCGGGCAACGATCAGCGATTCATAACTGGGCGCTTTCCAGGCCAGCAGGTTGCCCAGCGTGAACAGCACCATCAGCGACACCAGCAGCATCTTGCGCGGCAGCTTGCCGGTGAGCGCCGTCAGCACCGGCGCGCCTACGGCCACACCCAGCGCATACAGGCTGACCAACAGGCCGGCGGAAGGCAGGCTGACGCTGAGATCGCCTGCGATAGTGGGAATCAGGCCGACGATGACGAATTCCGTCGTCCCGATGGCAAAGGCGCTGATCGTCAGCGCAAGTAGGGCAATAGGCATGGCATTTTCTCCGGATAGCAGTCGATGAAAGACAACAGCCGCAAGTGTCCGTGATTCCGCGTTGCTGAAAAAGGCCGTGCCAGGCACAAGATATTTGATTAAAATTCAAGAATGAAGACCACATTAGACGAATTACTGGCATTTATCACCGTGGTGGACAGCGGTTCGGTGACGGCAGCGGCAGAACAGCTGGAGCAGACCGTGTCCGGCATCAGCCGCGCGCTGGGCCGGCTGGAAGAAAAGTTGCAAACTACACTACTACGCCGCACCACCCGCAAGCTGGAACTGACGGAGGAAGGCGGCGTGTTCCTGGCACAGGCGCGCAAGATACTGGAAGCGGTGGACGACGCGGAAGAACAGATGGCCGTGCGCCGCCAGCGCCCTTCGGGCCGCCTGCGCATCAATGCCGCCGTGCCCTTCATGCTGCACGTGATCGTGCCGCTGGCGGAGGGCTTCCGCCGTGCCTACCCTGAAATTGAACTGGAACTCAATACCAACGACCTCAACATTGACCTGCTGGAAGAGCGTACCGATATTGCCATCCGTATCGGCACACTGCGCGATTCCACCTTGCACGCCCGCCCGCTGGGCAGCAACCGCCTGCGCGTGCTGGCCAGCCCGGCCTATCTGAAAGAGCATGGCAAACCCAAGACCGTCGTCGACCTCGCCCAGCACAGCCTGCTCGGCTTTACCCAGCCGGAATCGCTGAACCAGTGGCCGCTGCGCCATCCGCAAGGGGACCGGCTGGCCATTACCCCCAGCCTGCAGGCCAGCAGCGGCGAAACGCTGCGCCAGCTTGCCCTCGCCGGCCAGGGCATCACCTGCCTGGCAGATTTCATGACCAAGGCCGACCGCAAGCGCGGCGACCTGGTGCAATTGCTGATGGCCGACACGGTGGAGGTACAGCAG
This sequence comes from Undibacterium sp. TJN25, assembly GCF_049339885.1. Taxonomy (NCBI): domain Bacteria; kingdom Pseudomonadati; phylum Pseudomonadota; class Betaproteobacteria; order Burkholderiales; family Oxalobacteraceae; genus Undibacterium; species Undibacterium sp. TJN25. The sequence continues at coordinate 259,792 of NZ_JBMPPM010000007.1, forward strand.
CCTATCCACGCCGTGTATTACCGTAACACGCAACTGGCATCGCGGATAACCTGCTTCCTGGATTATGTGGCGCAGCACATGGGCGAAGAATAGGCGGCAGGCATGCGCGGATTTCTGGCGGACATGCAGCGCATTTGTCAGGTTTATCCGGTTTGTCAGTACACAAAGGGAAACAGTCGTTTGGTTTTGCGCATGTACTCTGCATATGCCGCTCCCAGCCCTTCCGACAAGGCAGCTTCTTCAACGCCGATGCGATATCGCAGGGCGATAAAAATCGGCACCATCAAGGCCAGCAGCGCCAGGATATTCGCGGAGCAAATTCCTATCCCGAGGAACTGCAGCAACAGCCCTGTATAAGAAGGATGGCGGACATACCGGTAGGGCCCGGTATCGATCAGCGTGTGCTTTGCATCAATCGCCACGTCGATGGTGAAGAAGCGGCCCAGATGAATGATGGAAGCCCAACGTATGATCAGTCCGGCAAAAAATAAAAGCACTCCCGGCAAAGCGATGTGCGTCAGGCTCTCCAGATCTGCTTGCGGGAAATGGATCTTCACAAACCGCGCCAGACCCAGGCTCGCCACGAAGATGAACATCAGCAGATACAGTGAGCCGCGGTCCTTGGTTTCGGAATATTTGCCGGAAAATTTAAACCGCACAACCAGAAATTCCGATACACAGTAAATCGCAAAGAGCGTTGTTGGAGAATAGGGGTTGAAGTTCATTGATCTGTCCTAAAAGGGTGTGGAGTTGGCAGCCAGCAAACAGTATCCGGCACAAGCAGGGGCAGAGTATTGAACGAATGCGACACGCAAAAGATGCCTCCTGCATTTTGAGTTAGGATAGAATGCCCCGATGCGCTCCCATCAACCAGTGAGTATCACCCCAAGCACCCCCAGGCATGTCAGCGGCACCCACGCTGCCGTGCACGCACCACGTGTTTCTCTGGGCTCCTGCATCCGCGCCTACATCACGCGCAGTACCTTGGATGTGGCGCTGCTGCCTGAACATGGCCGCTTGAATCATTTTCCTCCGGCCCCGCTTTGCACGATTGCCTGGTATCTGCATGGAGAAGCCGAACTCATACAAATCGGCGAGAAGGCAGTCACACAAGCCTTGCCGACTCCCATCGTATTCAACGGCCCACGCACTGAACCCGTGGTGTCCTATAACCCCGGCCAGGTGGAAGTATTCATGCTTGCCCTGCAACCTGAAGCCCTGCACCTGCTGACGGGCCTGAACATGGCAGAATATACCAATCGCAGTTCGGCCTTTGCACAGGTCTTTGATGCAGAATGGCAATCCATGGCGCAGGCCGTGCTGAAAGCGCCCGACCATGGTAGCCGAATCGCGCTCATTGAGGCGTTTATTGAGCCGCGCTGGTTTGCCGCCCGGCCGCACAAAAGCCCATTCGCGGACTGGATGCGGGATTCCTTTGAAAGCATGGCAGTGCGCATGCTGGCCTCTCGCTGGGTGCGCAGCGGGCGCCAGCTGGAAAGGCAGATGAAGGTCTGGAGCGGCTTGTCGTATCAGCGCTTGTGGGGGCTGAGGCGGGCCGAGTTTCGTTTCATCGCTGCGCGCGAGATGCTGCGCGGCAGCGATTCGTCGTGGAGCGACGTAGCAGCCAGCACCGGCTATGCAGACCAGGCGCATTTTTGCCGCGAGACACGCAAGATTACCGGGCTCTCACCGACGGAGCTGAAGCGCCGCGTGATGGAAGAAGAGAGTTATTGGGTTTACCGGATCTGGTCATGACTAGAACGCCCGGCCCGGCTCTTTCGTTGCTTTCATTGCTTTCATTGATCCCTGAATACCGCACAATCCCTTAGGAAAACATGGCCGCACTGTCCCTCGTTCTCACCGCCCTATCTGCGTTTACTTTTTGGCTAGTTATTCCCTTGTTCGTCCTGCCTCCGTTGGCCTTTTTCTTCGGATATAAGGCGCACAAGGCCAACAAGACGAAATGGGCCCAGACTCTTCAAACAAGCCGCATCACAAAGCTGCTGTCTATATTGCCCATGGTGCTTGCCGTAGCTGCGTTCTTTCTGGAGCTCTATTTCATGAACACGGCGTATCGCGTTTAGTGACAAGCTGCCAAGATGCACATGGACAGCTTGACCGTGTAATCCATGCATAACGGTGACCTTGGCCACCGTTTCTTGGTAAGCGTCCAGCCGCGCCCTACCCATGAACTCATGCTCAGACCAGTCACTCTGCCCTCTTTAATTGTTTAGGAGGCAGATGGCGGTAAATTCAGAACGAGAAAAAGTTGGGCAGGAATGCGTGGCCCAATGGCAGGTGGGCGGTCTATCGCAGCACGCATACGCCATCGAACAAGGCTTCCCGATACTCCAGCTGTTCGCTTTGCGCTCATTCGCAACTAAGGTGACAAACTACATACCATGCATAAACTCAATAGTCGCTTCAATTACCTGCGCGGGATGGAAGCCCTGGCTGCCGTCGTGCTGCCGATTATTTTCATCCTGGATTGGCGCAAGTCTGCAACGGGTGTACATTGGCCGCTCGGACTTGCAGCGCTGCTCTCGGTGAGCTACTTGCTGGCGCAAGGATCCCTGTATTGGCAACTGAAACACAGCGCCCTGTCGGCGTCGGCCCCATTGCCGAATTATTTTGGCAGGTTGTTCAACGCATTCAAGGCAACCAATCTTGTGCTGTTTGGAGGCGTGGCGCTCGGCTTCATTGTCCAGGTCGTGAGCGCCGGGTGGAACACGCAATTGGCATGGCCCCTCGGAATTTTCCTGTTCGCCGTGCTTGAGCACATCAACTATTACCATTACCAGCTCATGTATGACACCTCCGCGTCGGTGCGTTATGTGCTGCGCAATCGCCGTCTTCGCAAGGCTGCACTCGGCGTCGACTTGAATCGGCGTGCTGGCCGCAGTGCGTAGGCACGGGGCAAGATGCGCTGTGCTGCTGGCAGTCGTCACGTTGGCGATGGTTAGTTTGTGCCTGTTCGGCCGCATTCCGCGGGCCGGCCGACACCCCAGAACAACTCCCTACTTGCCCCAATAGCAGTATCGGCTCACTATTGCCGTTCGCGATCGCTACACGGGACTAAGTGCTAATGGAAGATGGAGCGCTGGCCGCACATCACATCAAGAAAATTTCGCAAACCTGATTCATCACAATTAAGCATGTGGCGGGGTCGCGGCGGGCTCCATATACATCAGTTCCCAGTTATGCCCGTCCAGGTCTTCATAGCCATGGCCGTACATGAAGCCGTAGTCCTTGGGTTGACTGGGCGTGGCGCCGCCTGCGGCCACGGCCTTGGCGACCATTTCATCCACCTGGGCGCGGCTGTCGCAGGACAGGCACAGCAGCACTTCCGTACTTTTGCGGGAGTCGCAGATGTCTTTTTCGGTGAAGGTCTTGAAGAATTTTTCCACCAGCAGCATCACATAGATGGTGTCGCTGACGATCATGCAGGTGGCGTTTTCATCAGTGAACTGCGGATTGAAGGTATAGCCCATGCGGGTGAAGAATTCGACCGATTTGTTCAGATCCTTGACCGGCAGGTTGACAAAAATTTGGGTGCTCATCGCGGCTCCATAAAAATTTCAGGGTTTCAGAATGACGGGGCGGCCGGTTTTTCCTGCCGCTTACAGGTACGACGAACGGATTGCAGCCGGATCGACATCAAGTTGAACATATTTTTCGTGGGCAGGAAGGCACCCGCTTTTCCAGCAATGCAGCACATGACCGTAGCTCAGGAGTGCAGGCTTTCGGCATGCGCGATGCCGGGCAGAAATGCCGCGGCCAGCCCGGCGTCTTCCTGTACCTGGCGGATTTCCACCATGGCATCGTCAATGAAGGGATAAGGATAGTTCCTGACCCAGTCCACGGCATCCGCGATGGATTTGCTTTGCAGCAGCCAGTAGCCGGCGATCAGCTCCTTGGTTTCGCTGAAAGGGCCGTCCAGCACGGTCGCTTTGCCGTTGCTGAACTTGACGCGTTTGCCGCTGGCGGTCGTCTGCAAACCTTCGCCGGCCACCAGCAGCCCGGCTCGCGTGCCCTCTTCATTTCTTTTGGCCATGGCGGCCAATACGACATCGCTGGGGATGGCGCCGGTTTCTGCCAGGGGGCTGGCCTTGAGCAGCACCAAAAACCGTTTCAGGTGCTGCTGGTGCCCGTCCGCTGTGTCCTGCGTCAGGTTAATGCATTCCAGGCCGCCGGGGCAGCCGCTGCCGCGCAGTTCCAGCGTCAGGTCGGCATCGCCTGCGGGCCAGCGCTTCAGCCACGCTATTGCCTCTTGCTGCGAAGCAGCTTCCAGCATCGTGAAGCCGGCGACCAGTTCTTTTTCCCCGGGGAAAGGGCCTTCGCTGACACGGATGTCTCCATCATGGAAATGCAGTCTCAGTGCGCCCTCGCTGGAATGCAGCATCTGGCCTGCGCAACGCAGGCCGGATGCCTGCAGTTCGTCGCCATAGCGCGCCATGGCCGCGGACATTGTCGCAGCATCCTGGCCGGTATGCCCGCCGGCTTCGGTGGACTCATCCGCCTTTCTCAAGATCATGAAACGCATGGCTGTCTCCGCTTATCAATTTTGCAAAAGCCTACCAGAAAAATACGGTGATGCAAAATCGTATTTCCGGCAGCAACAGAGCTATGCAGCTGCCCATTGATGGCTCAGGTCTTGATGGCATCCACCAGGCCGCGTGCATAGGCGGGCAAATCCTCGTAGCGCCGCATGCAAACCAGCAGGTGGCGCTGCGTCCACGCATCGGTCAGGCGAAAATGCCGTATCGCCATCGTCTTTTTATACCGCAGCGCCGCAGCTTCGGGGATAACGGCAATACCTGCGCCACTCTCCACCATGCGGCAGATCGCATCGAAACTACGCAGCCGCAAGCGGTAGCGCAATCGCTGGCCCAGCTTGAGCGCATGCGCGGCGATATGCTGCTGCAAGGCGCTGTCGCCGGCCAGGCCGATGAAGTCGTACTGCAGCAGGTCGGCAAACGCCAGGCGACGCCTGCTCCCTGCGGCGACGGACAGTGGATGACCGGGCGCGGCCACGGCGACCAGCTGGTCGTCGCGGAAAGGAAAAGTCTGCAGGCTGCCGCTGGCAACGGTATCGGCGATGATGCCGATGTCGGCCAGGCCGTCCGTCAGCGCCTGTACGATGTCATAGCTGAGCCGTTCTTCCACATCGATATTGACGTGCGGATGCCCCTTCATGTAGCCGGCCAGCACTTCCGGCAGGAACTCCATCATTGCCGAGGTATTACACAGCAGGCGCACATGCCCTTTCAGCCCTTGCGCATATTCGCCCAGGTCGCCGCGCATCCTGTCCATCTGCTGCATGACGACGCGTGCATGGTGCAGCAGCGTGCGGCCGGCATCGGTAGGCTCCACGCCGCGCCGGTTGCGGAACAGCAAGGGCACACCCAGCAGGTCTTCCATGCCGCGCAGCCGCGCACTGGCGGACGCCAGCGCCAGATGCGAGCGCCCGGCGCCGGACGTGATGCTGCCGCTCTCCACCACGTGGAGAAATAATTGCAGGTCGGTCAAATCAAAGCGCACGGCAATCTCCCTTGAATAGCGGCTCAGCCTTCGTTTTATACGCAGGCAGGCTGAGTGTATTCCAGATTTTCAGGAAGCGCCATCCGTGGCAGACTGGCGGCATGGAAAATCTGATCACACTCCTCTCCTCCAGCAATCCGCGGCACCTGCTGCTGATCTGTCTGGTATTTGTATTGGCTGGCGCCGTCAAGGGTGCCATCGGGCTGGGCCTGCCCACCGTTGCCATTGGGCTGCTGAGCCTGCTGATGACACCGATGGAAGCCGCCGCGCTGCTGATTGTGCCTTCGTTTTTTACGAACGTGTGGCAGCTGGCGGCGGGGCCGGATTTTTCCGGTCTTCTGCGCCGGCTGTGGCCCATGCTGCTGGGGGTGTGCGCGGGCACCTTTGCAGGCGGCTTATTGCTGGCGCGCGTGCATGCCGACTGGGCCGCGGCCGGCCTGGGGCTGGCGCTGATCGTCTATGCGCTGATGGGGCTGGCGTCGGTCAAGCTGGCGGTGTCTGCCGCCATGGAGCGCCGGCTGGGGCCTGCCATCGGCGCCATTACCGGCGTCGTCAGCGCGGCAACCGGTGTTTTCACGATCCCCGCCGTGCCTTTCCTGCAGGCGCTGGGACTGGACAAGGACGACCTGGTGCAGGCGATGGGCCTGGCATTCACCGTCTCCACAGTGGCGCTGGCGCTGAACCTGGTGGCCGCCGGTGCGCTGCCCTGGTCAGGCGCGGAAACTTCCATCATCGCCTTGCTGCCCGCGCTGGCGGGCATGGCACTGGGGCAGTGGCTGCGCAGCCGCATGAATCCCGTGCTGTTCAGGCGCTGCTTCTTTGCTGGCCTGCTGTTGCTGGGTGCGCATTTTGTCTGGTCTTACTTCGCCTGAAGGAGACGGCATCGCATAATCCGGCACAGCCGAGGTTTTCCCGCCTGCCGTTCCCGCAGCCCCGCCCTTCCTGGGCTGTTCAGGACAGAAGCCGGGATTTTCGGTAAGATCATTCCAGAAGGCGGCCCCATGCCACCTGCCCACTCTGGAGAAGACATGTTTGACCTGACTACACTTGGAACCTTTGTCGCGGTAGTGCTGGGCCTGTTCCTGATACCCGGCCCTGCGGTGCTGCTGGTGGTCACCCGCACCGTGCAGGGAGGCCGCAAAGCCGGCATCCTGACCGGCCTGGGCGTTGCCGCCGGCGATTTCCTGCACACGCTGGGCGCTGCAGTGGGCCTGTCTGCCCTGCTGATGACTTCAGCGCTGGCATTCACCATCGTCAAACTGGTGGGCGCTGCCTACCTGATCTACCTGGGCGTGCGTGCGCTGCTGGAAAAACCGTCTGATCCTGCACTGCCCAAAATAGCCGCAGTTACACCAGCTCGGGCCTTCCTGCAGGCCATCCCGGCCGAGCTGCTGAATCCCAAGACCGCGCTGTTCTTCCTGGCTTTCCTGCCGCAGTTTGTCCATCCCGAACATGGTTCCACGTTTGCGCAGTTTGCCGTGCTTGGCCTGCTGTTTGTCGGCCTGAGCGCTGCCTATACGACACTGATCGCGCTGAGCGTGCGTCCCTTGGGCCGCCTGGTGAAACGCCTGTCGTGGCTCAGCCGCTGGCAGGGCAAGATCATCGGCAGCATCTTTATCGCCCTTGGCCTGAAAGTGGCGACGCAGCACCGATGATGCACCAACAATAAAAAACTCGCGCCCAGCCAGGGACCAGGTTTTGCTGGACAGGGTGCCGCGCCTGCCCTCCCCGTATTTCATGCCATGCCGGCAAAGTCTTGCCTGACTTATTTCAAACCGGCCGCAGCCAGCAGCGCCGAATACGTCGCATCATCGAGCACACCGTTGGGCGCGAGCGGCACGCCTTTCTGGAATTCCTGTAAGGCGCTCTGGCTCATTCGCCCCAGCCAGCCGTCCACGCCATGCGGGTCCAGCCTGGGGCGTTCACTGCTCAGGTAGGTAAGCGCCAGTTGCGCGGTGCGGATGCGCAGGTCCGGCAGCGGGCCGGCCGCGAGCTTCTGGTAGTGCTGATCCAGTTTGGTGTCGTAGCTGTTTTTGGCATATCCCGCACCGTTGTAGCCCAGCGCAAACTCCGCCCAGCTTTTTTGCTTCAGCTTGGCCGCCAGGCCCTTATGGCTGATGAACAGCGCCATGGCATGCAGCTGGCGGCCTTCGGATTCGCACATTTCAGAAACAAACGCGGCCACGCTGGCATAACCCAGCGATGACCAGTTTTCTCCCATCACCTGCCCCAACCCCCAGGAAGCGGATTCCAGCGCTGCGCTTTCATTGAGCTTGATCGCCTGCGCCAGGCGGTCATACTGATGCTGGCCTGCAGGGCCGTAGCCGCCCCAGACCGGGTTGCTGATATCCGGATAGGTAGAATCCCATTTGCCCGCGGTTTTCTGGCTGAACTTGTGGCGTTCGAACAAGATGATGGGCTGCTTCGAGGCCATGAAACCGACGCCCGAAGTCTCAACCTCGATGATGGCCCACAACGAGGCCTCTTCTATACCGAGCGGCGTGATCACATCATTCACCGCGCTTTTGTCCAGCGGTACCGCTTTTCCTTGAAATGCCATTGTCATCTCCTGAGTGCTTGGAGCTGCTGAGCCCGAAGCCATTTCCCCATCCTCGAATTTCCGGCGCGGCTCCCTGGGCTTGCCGCCCTACCTATAAGCAGGGGGCAGTTTTATTGTTCTTGAAGGGAAGAAAAGCCGGGACATAAAAGCCGCCCCGCAGCCGATTGCATATAGGCGGACAGCGGCTTCCGCAATGAAGGGTAGCAGGAATCAGCAGAAAGACAATGGAGTTTTGTTATAAAAATGAATTTATTTTATGAAAACATTTTTCAGGGAAACAGGCACCGGCAGACCAGCTTCTACCTGGGTTTGCATCACAGCATGCTTATGTTGCTCAAGTTGCCTTCAGCAGCCTCAAGCCGCCGGAACGGCCACGCCCATGCGTCGCCGCCGCTGCCAGCTTGTTCGTGGTAAACACGCTGACGACTTCGGTCAGATGCTGCGCCTGCTCCTGCAGCGATTCCGTCGCGGCTGCGGCCTGCTCCACCAGCGCGGCGTTTTGCTGCGTCACATTGTCCATATTGCTGACGGCCTGGTTGATCTGGCTGATGCCCTCGTTCTGCTCATGGCTGGCGGCAGTGATCTCTATCAGCACCTCGCTGACGCGCCGCACGCTGTCCACCACTTCCACCATTGTGTCGCCGGCCTGGTTGACCAGGTCCGCGCCTGCTTCAACCTGGGCAACGGAATCGTTGATCAACTGCTTGATTTCCTTCGCGGCGCCGGCGGAGCGCTGCGCCAGGTTGCGTACTTCACTGGCAACCACCGCAAACCCCCGGCCCTGCTCGCCGGCCCTTGCCGCTTCCACGGCGGCATTCAGCGCCAGGATATTGGTCTGGAAGGCAATGCCGTCGATGACGCTGATGATATCCACGATCTTTTTCGAGGCATCGTTGATCGACTGCATCGTCTGCACCACTTCGGACACGATGACGCCCGCCCTGGAAGCAATTTCCGATGAAGCCACGGCCATCTTGCTGGCGGCGCTGGCATTGCCGGCATTCAGCCTGACATTGGTCGTGAGCTCTTCCATCGACGATGCAGTTTCTTCCAGCGAGCTGGCCTGGTCTTCGGTACGCGAGGACAAATCGAGATTGCCGGTAGCGATTTCGGTGGAAGCGAGGGCAATGGTTTCCGTACCCGTGCGAACCTCATTGACGATGTTGGACAGGCTTTCGTTCATGTGTTTCAGCGACTTCAGCAGCAGGCCAATTTCATCGGTGCCGGTCACCTGTATCGGCGTTGTCAGGTCGCCGGAGGCTGCGGTCTGCGCAATTGCCACTGCCTTGTGCAAAGGGCGCGTGATACCGAGCACCAGCCAGTAAGTCACTGTGCCGCCCAGCACCAGCGCCAATACAATGGCGGCCCATAGCAGGCGCGACGAAGCCTGGTGATGCTGCTGGGTTTCCTGCCGGGCTTCCAACTCCAGCCGGTCGGCCTGTGCCAAGATGAAATCGACAATGGCGTCGATTTTTTGCGTAGGCGGCCTATCCATGCCCTTGACCAGAGCATCCACTGTCTGCGCACTGCCGGGCGTACCCCGGTCGTACTGCTTCAGCGCTTCCAGGTATTTGCCTTGCAGTTCCTGATGTGTTTTCAGCGTGTCGTCCACTGCCTGTACATCCAGCCCGAGCTGCGCAAACAGTTCTTTCAACTGCTGCAGGTTCTTTTGCGTGAATTCACTCTGCTTGACGAAAGCATCGGAGTGTTTCTTGAATGCTTCGGCATCATTGCCTCTTATTAGCAGGTCTTTCCATTCCTGTACCTGCTTCTTGAACTCTACCTGCGCTTTCCTGGCCGTGTTGACGGCCTGCGTAATCGTGATATCCCTTTGCATCACTTCCGTGTTCCGGGCATTGCTCTCGCTCAACGCGTTTTGACCGCCGAGACCCACGCCTATCACCGCACACAATAGCAACGCCGATAGCGCGCCCAGTTTTACACCGATATTGATATTAGCCAGCTTCATTTCTTTTCCCTTTTAACAAGAAAGAGGTGAGCTTACTGAAACGACGAGAGAACGCGGTATTGCTGCTCATATCAAAGCATGCGGCGTGCCATAGTGAACGGGATTTAACGATATCTCACAATTTTCCCCGACATCGCTCCAGTATACAAAAGGCTACGGGAAACGCTGGGAACTTCAGGTCAATTGCAGGAGGTGATGGGAAGACTAAAGGAAAGAGCAAGGGAAGAAGCGCCGGTTCGGAACCGGCCCGGAAAAGCCGTGCGGCCTTTCCGGGGTACTACTCCCGGATTGTTATGGGATGACATAACAACCAGGGTGAAATGCGCGCTGGGGGCAAAACGGAGCGCCCCGCTACGCTGGATTACCTGGCGGTGTAGACGATGTCGGCACGGCGGTTCTCTGCCCAGGCTGCTTCATCGCTGCCGCTTGCCTTCGGTTTTTCCTTGCCGTAGGAAACAGCTTCCATCTGCGCATCAGGCATGCCTAGCAGTGCCATTGCCTTGCGCACTGCTTCCGCGCGCTTTTGGCCCAGCGCCAAGTTGTACTCGCTGCCGCCGCGCTCATCGGTATTGCCCTGGATGAGGATCTTGCGGCTGGCGCTGCCGGCTACGTATTTGGAATGCGCTTCAACGACGGAGTTGTAGTCTTTCTTGACGGTATAGCTGTCAAAATCGAAATAGACGCTGTGCTTGGACAGGATGTTGTTCGGATCTGTCAGCGGGTCCATCACTGGCGCAACGACGGTGGACACGGTGCGGGAATCAGGAGCAGGCGCGGCCTTCGGCGCTGCGGCGACAGGCGCAACCGGCTTTTCGTCCACTTTCACGGGCGTGCTGCATGCTGCAAGAATGGCAGCGCCGGAGACGATGGTGGCGAGAGTAGCGATGGCACGCATGAAAATTCCTTCTGGTATGGTGGTTATTGATAGAAAAACTCGGCAGAGCTTGTCTATACCGGTTTTGAGCCTGGGCAATATTGCCTGAAGAAACTTAGGCGAAACTTAAACGCAGCGGAGTTTTAAAAAAATCGACCCGATCATCCTGCCATGAGCGGAAATGACATTTTGACCATCAACCCGCCCAGCGCGGAATCGCCGAGCGTGATCTGCGCGCCATGCCGGTCGACGATCGTCTTGGCGATGGCAAGGCCGAGGCCGCTGCCGCTGGGGCTGGTGCCCGGCACGCGGTAGAAGCGGTCGAAGATCCTGCTCCGCTCCTGCGGCGGGATGCCGCTGCCGGAATCCTCCACGCTCAGCTCCGCATGCGTGCCCGTTGCCTGCAAAGCCACCCTGACCTCGCCGTGCTCGGGAATGTAGCGCACCGCGTTGTCGAGCAGGTTGCACACCAGCACGCGCAGGCTGTCGGCATCGCCCGAAATCTGAAGATGCGGCAGCGGGCCGCCGTGCAGGCGGATATGACGCGACACCGCCAGCGGCGCGATGTCCGCCATTGCCTGCTCGGCGCAGATATCCACGAACAGCGGGGCCAACTCGCCACCGCGCGATGACGGGTCTTGCCGCGCCAGTGCAAGCAGCTGCTCCACCAGGCGGGAAGCACGGTCCACGCCGCCCAGCAGGCGCCCCACCGCCTGGGTCGTGGCGAGTTCATCCCTGGAGCGGGCCAGCGTCTGCACCTGCAGCCTGAGCGCAGTAATCGGCGAACGCAGTTCATGGGCAGCGTCCTCCACAAACCGCTGCTGCAGCTGCAAGGCCTGCGCCGTACGCAGCAGCAGCGAGTTGAGCTCGGTCACCAGCAGCGACACTTCCTGCGGCACGCCGGTATCCGGCACAGGCTCGGTGGAGCCGGCGTTGCGGCCTGCCAGCTCCTGCCCTATCCGCGTCAAGGGAGCGAGCGCCGAGGTGACAACCCACCACGCTGCGGCAAACAGCAGCAGCGACACGGGGATGACCGGCCACAGTGCGCTGAAGGCGAGCGAGATCGCGCGGTCGCGCCGGGCTTCGATCTTTTGCGCGACCTGGATCAGCCGCTGGTGCTCCCGCACCGCATAGATGCGCCAGTCTCCGTTGTCCAGTGTCACCGTCGAATAACCGAGCGCCGCCTGCTTGGGCAAGGAGCGGTAAGTCCGTGATTGATACACACGCATGCCGTCTGCCGACCAGACCTGGACGACGAAATCGAAGCTGTTGCTCTCGATGCCCGGCAACGAATCCCATTCTTCCAGGTCGAAATTACCGTCCTGCAGCGCCAACGCCAACTGCTGCATGTGATAGTCGAACAGTTTGTTGGCCTGTAGCATGGCAGCCTGGAACGAGGTCGCAAACTGCAGCGCCGCAGCGGCCATGATGGCAACGCCAAACAGCAGGATCAGGCGGATACGCAGGGACTTCATGCGCTTTTCTCCCCCATTTTTTCCACCATGTAGCCGACGCCGCGCACATTGACGACGAACTTTTGGCCAAGCTTTTTGCGCAGGCCGTGAATGTAGACCTCGACCGCATTGCTCTCCACTTCGCCGGACCAGCCGAACAGCCGTTCTTCCAGCTGCGCGCGCGACAGGATGGCGCCGGGGCGCGCCACCAGCGCATCGAGTATTGCCCACTCGCGGGAAGACAGGATCACCTGGCTCCCGCCTACCGCCACTTCGCGCGTGACAGCGTTGATGACAACGTCGCCGTTGCGGTATAGCGGCTCCACCCGGCCGCGCGAGCGCCTGACCAGCGCGTGCAGGCGCGCAATCAGTTCGTCCAGGTCAAAGGGCTTGACCAGATAATCGTCGGCGCCGCTGTGCAGGCCCAGCACGCGGTGCGGCACTGTATCCCTGGCAGTGATGACCAGCACCGGCAACGCATCGCCTTTGGCCCTGAGCTCGCGCAGGATGTCGATGCCGTCGCGATGCGGCAGGCTCAGGTCCAGCAGCAGCGCGTCATAGCTGTGCAGGTGCAGTGCGCTTTCCGCCGCGCCGCCGTCCCTGAGCCAGTCCACGGCAATGGCTTCGCCCTCCAGCGCAATCTGGATATTCTCCCCTATCATGGGGTCGTCTTCGATCAGCAGGACTTTCATGGGTGGCCCGGAAATAGGAAAAAAACAGCCCGCCAGGGCAATTGGGAGTTTCCGGGATTGTAAGCCAATGCAGGAAAAAATATAAATCCATGCCGCTTCACGCCCTCCGAACCCGGCCGCCGGCGTCTTCCCGGCGCGGTTTCCCTGCGGTTGCGGCGATCAATTTTCACTGTGCTTTTTACTGAATTTTCACTGCGGCTTTCACTGTGGTTTTCACAGAAGATCAGCGCTTCAGGTACGTGCGGCCTGAAGAAACAGGCGCCCCGTCTGTCATCGTATCGTCATAATTTAAGCATAATCTTCGCCGCTCCTATCTTTTGAGTTGAAGGAAATGACAATGAACACGAACATTATTTTGAAATCCACGGTCGCGGCGATCGCCGCGATGCTGACTTTTTCTTCCGCAACGGCCGCTGAAATCACCGGTGCGGGCTCCAGTTTCGTCTACCCTATTGCATCGAAATGGGCCGAAGCCTACAAGACAACAACGGGCAACAGCCTGAACTACCAGTCCATCGGCTCCGGTGGCGGCATCAAGCAGATCAAGGCCAGCACCGTCGATTTCGGCGCATCCGACATGCCGCTGTCCGCCGAAGAGTTGGACAAGGACGGCCTCGTGCAATTCCCTGTCGTCATGGGCGGCGTGGTGCCTGTCGTGCACATCGACGGCGTCAAGCCGGGTGAACTGAAACTGACAGGCCAGGTCCTGGCAGACATCTACATGGGCAAAATCAGCAAATGGGTCGCCCCTGAAATCGCTGCACTGAACCCTGGCGTAAAACTGCCGACGGAAGACATCACCGTTGTGCACCGCTCCGACGCATCGGGCACTTCCTTCCTGTTCACCGACTACCTGTCCAAGGTGAACCCGCAATTCAAAACCGCAGTCGGCAGCGGCACTGCGGTCAAATGGCCTGCAGGCCTGGGTGGCAAAGGCAATGAAGGCGTCGCCGCCAACGTACAGCGCATCAACGGTTCCATCGGCTATGTCGAGTTTGCCTACGCAAAGAAAAACAACCTGGCATACACGCAGCTGAAAAACCGCGACGGCCAGTATGTACAGCCTAACAATGAGACTTTCAAAGCCGCCGCCGCAGGCGCAGCCTGGGACAAGACGCCAGGTTTCGCCGTGGTGTCTACGGACCAGCCGGGCAAGGCCAGCTGGCCTATCACCGGCGCGACTTTCGTGCTGATGCACAAGACGCAGGCTGATGCCTCACGCGGCAAGGAAGTATTGAAATTCATCGACTGGTCCTACAAAAACGGCGGCGCAATGGCAACCGAACTGGACTACATCGCCATGCCTGCGGCAGTCGTGGAAACGATTGAAAATTCCTGGAAACAGGTGAAGGATGCTTCCGGCAAGAACGTCTGGTAAAAGCTGATTTTTCTCGCCGGGCCGTAAGTAGTCTCGGCGCGACGATGCCGGCTAACGCCGCTGCAAGGGAGAGGTCCTTTGCAGCGGCGTTTTTTCTTCGTCAAATACTGATTCAGCAATCCGGATCAACTTCCTCCAATCGAAAAATAATAATTGCTTACACAATTCACATCTTCCCTGTCATCCTGAAACACCGCAGCTGCGCTAAGAGCTCGTGGCACAACAAGATTGTTCCCCATCAATCATCACAATCATAAAAGACAAGAGGAAACATCATGACACTGAAAAAAACCTTCGCCCTGCCGTTATTGCTGAGCGCAGTAGCAGCCATTTCTGCATGCTCCACCGGGGCGGCGCACGCCGACGAACCCGGCCGCCATCCTGCATATCTGCATGCATTGTCCGACCTGAGGGCGGCCAACTGGATGCTGGAACACCGCCGTCCTGAAGACGGCGCCATTGCGGATGATGAGCTGATAGCACGCGACGAAATAGGCGCGGCCTTTAACGAGATCAAGCGCGCAGCGATCTTCGACGGCAAAGACGTGCGCTACCATCCGGAAACCGATGTTGCCCTGCCACGCGACGGACGCCTGCATAAAGCCCTAGACCTGTTGCGCAAGGTGCACAACGATATCGCGCGCGAAGAGGATGATCCCGGCACACGCGGCCTGCAGCATCGCGCACTGGAACATGTGAATGCAGCCTTGCATGCCGCCGAACACGCTATCGGCGAAGTGCGCAAGCACGACCGCATGAAGGAATAAAACTTGTGGCGGCAAAAGCCGCCCTCCCCATGATTTTTTTGCGGCTTGATCCACAGCTCACCTCGTCAATGCGGGTAAGGCTGTGGATTTTTTTTTGCCGCGTTTTCCCGTGGCCGGAAACGCCGGAAGGCTAAAAGCCCGTTCAGACCTTGGTGCTGACAACGTTGCCGGTGGACGGTGCACCGTGCAGGTTTTGCGAAAGGTTCTGCAGGAAATTGCTTAGCGTGGCCCCGCTGTTGCTGGCGCCGTCGGCAGCCAGCAGGTTATTGAAGCTCTGCTGCAGAGCATCCAGAGGCGAACCGGAGCTACTCGACGTGGAAGACGAACCCGATGCACTGGAATCCGCCGTGCTGGAGTCGGACGTGCTGGAATCCGATGTCGACGTATCCTGGCCTGACGACAGTTGCTGGATCAGATTCTGCAAGCCGCTTTCCAGTTTGCTGACGCCCCCGCCACCGTGATGGTGGTGATGCCCGCCGCCGCCGGACGCGCCGCTGACAGCACTCGCATCGGAACTGGTGGAGCCCACCGAGCCGTTGGTGCTCGGAGAACTGCCGGACTGGCCGCTGGCCTGCGCCTGCAAGGCGGCAAACAGGTTCTGTGCAAAGGCAGACAGCGCCTGCTGCGGGTCTTGGGTGGAAGTGGTTCCGGAGGTGCTGGACGTGCTGGAATCGCTGCTGCCGGTCGAGATGCCAAGCTGCGACAAGGCGTCGTCCAGCGCGGAAGCAAATTTTCCACCGCTTGCGGCGCCGGGCACGCTGCTGGTGCTGCCGGTGCCGGAGCTGCTGGTCGTGGTAATGGGTGGGAACTGGGTATTGTAAAGGGCGGAGTTACCGCTGAGCGGTGAGATGGACATGAAATTTCCTATCAAAGGTGGGATTCGTGGGATTCGATGGCGCCTGATGGGCTACATTCACTTTATACCCATTCATTTTTTTTAACGGCGTTTCAAATCGGGGAATAGAGGGGCGTTTCCGAAATATTTGTAACGTACTTGCACGTTAAGTATCCGGTGGCAGACATTGTTAAGACGGGTTAATTTTCGTGGGCAGTTTGTAAAGAAGGTAAATTTTTCAGTGCTTTTTTGTTGCAGCAGGGAAGCTGCTGTCAGCCCTGGATTGCACGGCGCGATGCGCGCTGTGACATGCGGACGCCGGCGGGCATTGCCGTGGCGGAAGTGGAGAAAAAAGTGGGTGGGAATGGAAATGGAAAACGGCAGCGCTTGTGGGCAATTGTAAAGATCGCGCTGCCGAATGTGGTGCTGAAACGGGTGGAGTCAGTCGCCGGTGCGGCGGATTTTTCCGGTATAGGTATCGCGCCTGTCGGGATTGACGGCCGCCAGGCGGAAGTCGATGGCCTTGATGTCTTCGGGCTTCATCGCCGGACTGAATTTTTCCTTGACGAATTTCCACATATTCGATTGCAGCGCTTCGCATTGCAGGTTGGTGTCGGATTTGTCGCTGCTGCTGTCGTCGCGGTTGCGCGTGCGGTTGTAGCGGTCCCTGCTGGCGTTGATGCGTTCTTTTATCTGGTCGCTCGCATCGCGCTTCATCGGTCCTTCGCAATTGGCATTGAAGGCAGAATTGAGCATGTAGTCTACTGCCACCCGGCAGCGTGACCTGCGGTCCACCAGCGCGCGGCAGGTCTGGGCGACATTCTTGTTTTCATCCCGCGCGGCAATCGCGGCAAACGCCTGCGAATTTTTGACCTCGGCCGTCTTCAGGCCCTCCTTTGCCAGACAGGGCTGGTCGGAATAAGTGACCACACCGGCGGCGTCCGTGCATTTGTTGACACCGGCAAAGCTGGCCAGCGGGCTGAAGAGGGCGGCACAGGCAAGGCACCACAAAAACCGGAAGAGCAGGTAATTATTCTTGGACATGAGCGTAGGATTTATAGATTTTTCTCAGGAACTTCCCTTTACCGCCTGGATTGCCGGCGGCAAGGAGTCTTCCATACTATAAGGCAAGGCTTCCCGGTTTAACAGCCCTGAACGGCTTTTTGCCGGGTTTTATACGCCGACTGTTGCTATGCCAAATTTTTTCCATCCGCCCGGCGCAATAGGCTTTTCAGCCAGAAACTGCTGCGTATAATAGCTATTAACAATACAACACTAATATATTGATCTCGGGGAGCGTTGATGGGTGCAGAGAAGTCCGGTTCCGGGCTGGGCAGGGTCGCGGGCATTATCCTATTGTGTGCATTACTGGGCTGGTATGCCGTACATCGCCGGACACAGCAGGCAGCCGCGCCGATGAAGGCTGAGCTGCTGGGCCTGATGATGGAAAACGGCCTGGCAGATGGCCCCAATCAGGATCTTGCCGATGCCGCCAGGCGGATAGGCCCTGCGCGCATGGACAGGCTGCTATACGATGCCGCTCCTACTGCGTCGCTGGCCGCCATGAAATGGATGGTTGCCTATGGCGCCGATCCCAAAAATATCGGCATCCTGCAGGATGTGAGCCTGCTGCAAAGGGCAGCGCGCCTGCCGCAATACGACCGGATGGCCTATTTGCTCGGCTTCGGGCTGGACCCGCTGGTGCGCACCAGCGACGGCAGGACCTTGATCCACATCGCCGCAGCGGGCAGCCTGGATGACCGTACACTGGCCCTGTTCATCTCCAAGGGCATGAAGATCACCGACGTTGATCTGCTGGGCCGGATGGCGATCCATTATGCGTCGCCCAAATCGATACCGGTGCTGGTGGCAGCGGGCGCCAGCATAGGCGCAACCGACAGCAGCGGCCGCACTGCCTTGCACCTGGCGGCCAAGGATAATCGCAATGACGCGGTGGCAGCCTTGCTGGCCAGTGGCGCATCGGTCTATGACAAGGACAAGACCGGGGAAACGCCGCTGCACCTTGCAGCAAAGGCCCGTAATACGGACGCCGTGCTGGAAACGCTGCTGGCAGCAGGCGCGCCGACTACCGACAGGGACGACAACGGCAATACCCCCAAGGATTTGTCGGACGACAGCAACCGCTTCGGCAATCGCCGCTCTTCCATCAGGGACAGGCTGTAAAGAAGGCGCAAGGCCTGATCGCCAGGCCTCCCCGAAAAAACAAATGGCCCTGCATGTATTGCAGGGCCATTTTTCTTTACGGGCAGCAGCCTTCAGGAATCTTTGTTGACCGGCTTGGCAATATCCACCGCCACCGGGTCGCTGGCAGGGAAGCTTTCCTTCAAGGCTTCATCCAGGGCAGCCTCATCGTGTTTCTTCTTTTCGCCAGGTTTCTGTTGAGACGGAGCGGCGGGCTTTTCAGCCGGTTTTGCATTGCCGGTATTCATGGAAATTCTCCTGGTCATCAGGCTTTTACGCCTTTGCTCCATTGGGAGCGAATAAAAGATGTTTATTTTTTCAGGCTCATGTGGTTGACCACGGTGACAACACCGTCCACGGTCTTGGCCACATCCACTGCATGGGTCAGCTGCGTATCATTGTTGACGAAGCCGCTCAATTGCACCTCGCCCTTGCGGGTTGTGACTGACACATCCAGGCTCTTCATGTCGGGGTCGGCCAGCATCGCCGATTTCACCTGCGTGGTGATAACGCTATCGTCTATCTTGTTGCCGACGGTTTGCGTGCCCTCTTTCAAGCTCAGCTTGTTGTCAACGCCCGCAACGCCTTCTATGCCCTTGGCAACGCTGAGGCTGCGGTCTATCTGCGCCTGGCTGTCGGCGAAACCGCTCAGCATGACCTGGCCTTTATCGGTAGTCACTTTGATGTCCAGGCTCTTGACCTCGCTATCCTGCACCAGTGCCGCCCTCACCTTCGCGGTGACAACGGAATCATCTACCTGCGTGCCAACCGTCTTCGGCGGCGCCGCTGTGGTGGCGTCCTGCGTTTTGTTACAGGCAGTCAAGGCAGCCACTAGTGCCAGTACTGCAATCACGGTGGCACTGGCAGTGGTAGTGGTAGTACGGGCAGAAGAACGATTTGAATTTAATAGTCGGATCATGATGTGCTCCATCCAGGGGGGTGAAAGAATTATCACTATGACCGGATGGTAGGCCGCGGCAGGCGCTTGATCTGTACGCTAGCGAACGCTGAAACATTTCTGCAATGTCATTTTCTGCACAAAAAAAACCGGCATGCTGGAAGCACGCCGGCCGGTTTTTCTATGCAGAAGCTACAGGCTAGGCATAACAGCGCAGCCTTTGTGAAAATTCCACCAGCGGCTTAATTCCGCTTGTTTCTGCCTTGTGGCACCAGTCCTGCAACTGCTTGACCAGCTGTTCCGACGTGGCGGTGGAGCGGCCCCATATCGCGGCAAGCTCATGGCGCATCGCATACATCGTCTGCAAGGCATGCGAGCGGGACAGCGCATCTGCCAGCTTAAGCCGGTCGGCGTCATGCAGCGAATCATTGTCCTGGCCCAGCAAGGGCTTGACCGTTTCCAGTACCTGCGCCTCGTTTGGGGATTGCCGGCGCAGCTTGCCCAGTTCTTCCGCATAGGTGCGCTTCAGCGATTTGGCATACTTGGCCAGCACATCGTAGCGGTGGCGTATCACGGCCTGCAAGACCTCCGGGTCCGGCACCGGCTTGGCCGATGAAAACTGCGGCTTGGGCGCCACATGCTTGACGCGCGCCAGGCCCAGGGTTTCCAGGATGCGGATATACAGCCAGCCTATGTCGAACTCATACCACTTGCTGGAAAGCTTGGCCGATGTCGGATAAGCGTGATGGTTGTTGTGCAGTTCCTCGCCGCCGATGACGATGCCCCAGGGGAAAATATTGGTGCTGGAATCCTCGGTGGACCAGTGGCGGTAGCCCCAGAAATGGCCGACGCCGTTGATGACGCCGGCAGCCCAGAACGGTATCCATGCGATTTGCGTCAGCAGGATCAGCACCCCGGGCACCAGGCCGAACAAAGCAACGTTGGTCAGGCCCATCAGCGTCAACCCAAGTATCACATAGCGCGAATAGACATTGCGCTCCACCCAGTCGTCCGGCGTGCCGGCGCCGTAGCGCTGCATGGTATCGTCATTGCTGCTTTCCTTGACGTACAGCACGACCCCGCCCCACAGCACCCGGTTGATGCCATGGATTTGCGGGCTATGCGGATCATCGACCGTGTCGCATTTGGCGTGATGCTTGCGGTGGATCGCAGTCCACTCCTTGGTCACCATGCCCGTCGTCAGCCATAGCCACAGGCGGAAGAAATGGCTGGCTATCGGGTGCAGATCCAGCGAACGGTGCGCCTGATGGCGGTGCAGGAAAATCGTGACGGACGCGATGGTGATGTGGGTCAGGCCCAGCGCAATAATCACCAGCCCCCACCAAGGCAGGTCAAACAGGCCAGAAAACAGGAAAGCTTCCATTTACCCCTCTTTTGCGTGTTGCATATAGACCGTCAATATAGGCTGGATCAGCCGCAAGCAGGTTGATCCAGGTCAAATCCCGGCAGGAAGCGTTAACACCGGCACATGCCGTCGTTACGGGTTATGCGTTATTCCATATTAACCGAATACGACAAACGATCCGTAAAATGATGCAAAGCATTATCCTGCGCTACCCTTGGAACCGTATATGGCTGCTGTGTCCTGTTATGCAATGTGCCCGGAGCAACATACGCATACCTGCAATTTTGTAAGCCATTGCCTATGCTATATTTTCAGGCCGGTGCCGCTGTGGCCTGCATTAACCTTGTTCAAGAGCAAAAATGATGAATCCGCTATCCCACCATTTCCTGACAATGGCCTATAACAATGCGTGGTGCAACCACCGGTTGCTGAAGGCCTGCGCACAGCTGAGCCAGCAGGACTTCACTGCGCCGCGCACCAGCTTCTTCCCCACCATTCGCGCGACGCTGGGGCACATCATTACCGTGGACTGGTTTTACCTGGATGCCCTGGAGCGCGAGTTGCGCGGTGAGCCGCCCCACGAGGATTGCCGCCGTTTCTTCACCAACCGTGAGCCCTTCGACACCTGCGCAGAACTGCAGCCGCAGCAGGCAGAAACCGACCGCAGGCTGATCGCCTATTGCGAAGCCCAAGCAGATGCCGACCTTGGCCGCCAGGTGACGATAGAACGTCCGGCTAAAACGCAGCGCGATACCCGCACCCGCCTGCTGGCGCACTTGTTCCAGCACCAGATACACCATCGCGGGCAAGTGCATGCGATGCTGTCCGGCACCGATGTGGCGCCGCCGCAACTGGATGATTTTTTCTGCGCGGGCGACGCCGGCCTGCGTGCCGGCGATTTTGCGGACCTTGGGTGGACGGAAGAACTGGTGTGGGGTAAGCCCGACTGAGGAGCTCAACCAGCTCCCTCTTCGCCGGCTTATGCAGCGGCAGTTCGCAGCGCGACCACATCGCGCCGCGGCGGCGCGCCGAACATGCGCGCATATTCACGGCTGAACTGCGACGAGCTTTCATAACCTACCTGGAATGCCGCCGTTTCCACGCTAGCGGCATTGGTCATCATCAGCCGGCGGGCTTCCAGCAGGCGCAGCTGTTTCTGGTATTGTAGCGGCGTCATCGCTGTCAGCTGCTTGAACTGGCGGTGGAAAGCCGACGCACTCATCTGCGCCGCCAGCGCCAGCTCATCTACCCTCACTACTTCGGTAAAGCGTTCGCGCAGGATGTGGATGGCATGCACGACACGCTGCGCATGGCTGTTGGCCAGCGTGAGCCTGGCGATTTCACTGCCGTGCGGGCCGCTCAGCAGCCAATAGCAAATCTCCCGCATGATGGCTGGATACAGCGCCGGTATCGCCTTGGGCGTGTCCAGCAGGCGCACCATGCGCAGCACGCAATCGGCCATCGGCCCATCGAAATCGGTAACGAAGACACCCGAGCCGCCGGCCCCTTTGTCGCCGCCGGCCTTCGGCGGCGCATCCAGTTCTTCCATTACATCTCGCATGATGGCAAGGTCGAATTCGACGATCACCCCAAGATAGGGTTCCTCCGGGCTGGCCTCTGCCACCCTGCCGCTGGCCGGCATTTCCACACTGACGACCAGCGCCTGTCCGGCCCGGTAGTCGAAACGCCGGTTCCCGAACACCGTCCATTTCGCGCCCTGCACGACGACGCATAGCGCCGGCTTATAGATCAGGTGGCTGGGCTGTTTTTCATGGTCTGAGCGCAGGATAGTCAGCCCCTGGACGGCGGTGCGATACGGGTTCGCACCGGGCCTTTCGTCCGTATAGCGTTTGACAAGTTCCAGCAAGGCATCCGGCATGGCGTTTTCCTCAGAAGGTTGCAAGGGATTTTCAGTCAATTCCCTTAGCGGCCATTATAGGCGTGGGTATAGGCGCGGGTTCAGAAAAAAGCAGGAATAGGCAGGAAATGGCTGAGTTCCGGCATTCATGCGCAGCCGCCACGGCAGTACCATGCCCCCACACCACTCAACCAGGAGCATGCCATGAACACCGACTACACCCGCGTTTCCACTTCCACCAAAATCGCCATCGTCACCGGCGGCAGCCGCGGCCTGGGCCGTAATACCGTACTCAATCTCGCCAGCCGCGGCGTTGACATCATCTTCACTTACCATTCCAATACGGCCGAAGCGGACAATGTTGTTGCGGCGGTCAAGGACATCGGCCACAAGGCGGTGGCACTACAACTGGACACCGGCAATGCCGGCTCTTTCAGCAGTTTTGTGCAGAAAGTACAACAAACCCTGGGCGAGCTCGGTGCGCAGCGTTTCGACTATCTGGTCAACAATGCAGGCACCTCGCTGCACAAGGCATTCGAGCAGACGACCGAAGAAGAACTGGATACCATCTATAACATCCACTTCAAGGGTGTGTTTTTCCTGACGCAGAAGCTGCTGCCGCTGATCAACGATGGCGGCAAGATCATCAACGTGTCTTCGGGGCTGACACGCGTTGCCTTCCCGGGGATTGCGGCCTATTCATCGATCAAAGGCGCCGTTGAGGTGCTGACGCGCTGCCTGGCGAAAGAACTCGGCCCGCGCGGCATTTCCGTCAACACCGTCGCTCCCGGCGCCATCGCAACCGATTTCAGCGGCGGCGTGGTGCGCGACAATCCCGAGGTCAACAAGCGTGTTTCCGACATGACGGCGCTAGGGCGCGCCGGGCAGCCGGATGATGTAGGCCCGATGATCGCGTCGCTGCTGTCGGACGACAACCGCTGGGTCAATGCGCAGCGCATCGAAGTGTCGGGCGGCATGGCACCCTAGTCCGCTCAAAAACGGTAGCTTGGGCAAACGCCTCTCTGCCCAGCCTGCACACAGAAAGGCGCATGTCATTTGACGTGCGCCTTAGTCACTTTCAGCGTGTACGCGTCTTGCTGTCCAGCACGTACTTCTCGTCCAGTGCTTCCACGTTGGAATACTGGACGGGCAGCATCAGGCGGATCTCTTTCATCGGGCTGCTGTCCACCTCAAACTTGTAGCCATCCACCAGTTGTGGCTGGCCGCCAACACGGCGGATCACGCGGTAGGTACCGCGCGGCAGGATGGACGGCACCCACCAGGACGTAGTGCCGGGGCTGATGCCGGGGCCGTAGTTATACAAGGGCTTTGTATGTTCGCTCCAGTCGGCAGCGAATTGCGCTGCATCCGCAGTACCGGTAGCGGGCGCGGTTGCAGGGGCGGCCGCCTGCTGCGCAGGCGTCGCACAGGCGCCCAGCGCCAGCAACACCGCGGCGCTCAGGAAAACAGAAGGAATGCGTATGGACATGGCCGATACTCCTTTCAATGCCGAGGGACCGTTCCTCCAGGCTTATCTCATTGTACTGCTTCACAAAAATAAAGCCGGGCTCAATGAAGGCCGCTTTCTTTATGGAACGATTACTTGTATCCTCGCTAAGCAATCTGCCTGCGTCTGGCATGCACTGCAGCGTATTATCGTCATCTCTTACCACTACGTGGTGTTCACCCACATCGCCATCAATGAACTTATCGAAAAATTTTGCCGTCACCATCATCCTGATCGCTGCCAGCGTCGCCGTCGCCCTGCTGTCCAATCTGGGCTCTTCGCATGCTGTGCTGCAATACCTGTATATCGCCGCACCCGGCACGCACGGCTACGACAGCATCGCCGCCGGCCAGCTATGGCGGCTGGTGACGCCGATCTTCATCCATTTCGGCTTCCTGCACATATTTTTCAACCTGATGTGGATATGGGATCTGGGCCGGATGATAGAACTCATCCGCGGAACCCGCTTCTACCTGATTTTTGTGCTGCTGGTCGGCATTGCCTCCAATGTGATGCAGTTCAGCGTCACGCATTCACCCTACTTCGGCGGCATGTCCGGCGTTATCTACGGCCTGCTGGGGTATGTATGGATGCAGTCGCGCCGGCCGGGTGCCAGCTTTGAGCTGCACAAGAACACGGTCGTGATGATGCTGGTGTGGTATGTGGTCTGCTGGACCGGCCTGCTGGGGCCGATTGCCAACTGGGCACACACCGGCGGCCTGCTGATGGGTGTGCTTGTCGGTTACCTGGACAAGGGCCGCGTCCGGCGCTAGGCAGGCGCAATCCACGCCGGATTGCTTGACTGATCCGGCGGCACCCGTATGCCTATGCGGGCTTTACTTCCCGCAAATCCGCCACCGCCAGTTCGCCGAACTGCTCGCCCAGCAGATAGTCCACCAGGCGGCGCGCACAATCCTCGGCCGAGACCAGATCGCCGTTGCGTTTGAAACCTTCAAACTTCTCGCGCTGCGGGAAATTTTCCACCGGCGTGGCGCGAATTTCCGCCTGCATGTCGGTATCGATGATGCCGGGTGCGAGGCTGCAGATTTTCAGTGCCGGCGTCTGGTCCAGCGCGGCAGCACGCGCGTGATGGTCCACCGCAGCCTTGGTCGCACAGTAGATGCTCCAGCCCGCAGTGGCATTGCGGCCCGCACCGCTGGACACATGCAGGATGCGCTTGTCGTCTGCATGACCGGCAGCGGCAGCAAACGCCGCCGCCAGCAGCAGCGGCGCCGTAACATTAACGCTGACGGTACGCGCAATCGCGGCCAGATCATGCGTCTGGATCGCGCCCACCGGCTGCAGCATGCCGGCATTATTGATCAGCACAAGCGATTTGCTGTCACCGATAAAATCCTGCAGCGCGCCGCTTGCCAGCCATGCCGTCAAGGCAGCCGTATCGGACAAATCCAGCGCCGCCTGTTTAAGCGTATCGGGGAAACTCTGTGCCAGCGCGTCATTGCCGGCGCGGGCCAGGCCCAGCACGGGGATGTTGCGCGACAGCAGTGTGGCGGCGATGGCGGCGCCGAGGCCGCGGGTATGTCCGGTCAGTATGGCTTTCATGGGCTATTATCCTTGGATGGTTTTCAGCAAAAGTCGGGCTAAGCTGCTACTCTATCTGAAATTCACCATTCTTGAGAGGAGCCATCATGTCGCTTACCATGTACCGCGTTTCCGTTCCCGTCTTCGTGCGCGGCCTGCGCGTGCTGTCTTCACTGCTGGAGAAGGCATCCGCCCATGCACAGGAGCATGGCATTCCTTCCGAAGTGCTTATCAACGCGCGGCTGGCGCCGACCATGCTGCCACTGGCGGCCCAGGTGCAGCGCGCCAGCGATTCATCCAAGCTGGCGATAGAACGGCTGAGCGGCATCCCCGCGCCGCACTTTGCCGACAAGGAAACCACCTTTGTGGAACTGGAAGAAAGGATAGCGCTGACGATCAACTATCTGGAAAGCGTGGACGAATCGCAGCTGAACGCCAGCGAAGACACTACCGTGGTCCTGAGCTTTGGCGAATTCAAACCCAGCTTCAAGGGCAGCGACTACCTGCTCAGCTTTGCAATCCCCAACTTCTTTTTCCATGTCACCACCGCACATGACATCCTGCGCCACAACGGCGTGGCGATAGGCAAGCGCGACTACCTCGGGCCTTATACGCCACCGGCATAGATCTAGCCTGCATAAAGCCCCCTCTCCCGCGTGCGGGAGAGGGTTGGGGTGAGGGGAGTTAAATTGGGTTACAGATTTTTTACACCAGTGCCGGCAAAGAGCGGTGGCTGACGGCGGTCTATTTTTTTTGCGAGCCCAGGTCCGCAAACTTTTCAACTCAGATTGACGCCCCTCACCCTGGCCCTCTCCCGCACGCGGGAGAGGGGATTTAAAGCGGTGCACCTAATCCCTACGTAGCCTGGGTGGAGCGCAGCGCAACCCGGGATTTGGCTCGCGGACTAGCCCTCCGACTTTGATCATCACACGTGTTTGCGATTGCCGGAATCTGTTCCAGCATCCTGATGTGCTCCCGGATTGCGCTGCGCTCCATCCAGGCTACACGCCACCTTGCTTGTACATCGTCGAAACTGCCTCAGGATTCGCTTGCCGCCAGGCTTTCAGCATGTCTTCCAGCGCCGCCGCATAATCGAAATCCGGCTCTGCCCTTTCTTCCAGCGGCTGCACTACTTCCATCACAAAGCCCTGCTCTCCGTCACGCGCCCAGTCCTGCTGTAGCGCCTTGCAGCGGTGCACTCCGCGCTGTAATTCGAAGCGGTGGCGGTTCATCGCGCCGGTAGTATTGGTGCTGGTATCGACAAAACAGGCGCCGGTGGCCAGGTTGCGAATGACGTACAGCCCGTGCGGCGTCAGCGCCATCTTGTAGGCAAATTTCAGTTGTGCTTTCTTGAGCTTATCCACGGCGGCTCCCCGACAAGGCACGGCGCTGTGCATGCAGGCGCTGCACGCTCAGGTGCTGCCAGGCCGCGCTGCCATAGCCGGCGGCAAGGTTGCGGCCTATGTCGGCCCAGGCAGGGTCGTCCGGGTCCAGCCCCAGGTGGCGCAGGTAGTGTTCGCCGGTGACGACAAACTGGCGCCGGTAAGGCAGCAGGAAACGGCGCGCTTCATTCTGCAGGCATTCCTGCGCCAGTGGGTAGCTGGCAAACCAGTGGTTCAGGAACACGGCGCTTTCACCCTCGCACCAGAAATCACCCATGTCGTCGCCCGCATGCGATTCGCCGCCCAGCACGGTGCGTGCATGCTCCCATTGAGCGAAGCCGTTTTCTCCGGCGACGATGTTGAGGCTGTGCTTCAGCTGCCAGCTTTCAGGCAAGGGCCAGCGGCGCTTCTTGCTGATGCGCTGCGCGCGGGCGAGCGCTTCCGGCTGCGCGCTTTCCAGCGCGTTCAGCAACAGGCGGGCACGGGTTTTCAGTTCGGTGACGGCGGCGCTCATGGCTGCGGCTCCACAATCAAACATGAATTAAGGCAGGGATACAAGCTATGGCCATTTGCAGCGGCCAGGAAAAAAGACGGGGATAACATGACAATGCTCCTGTTCGTTTTTTGGCTACCCCGCTGTCGCCAAACGAAACATGCGCTTATCACATCAAAAGAAATATGATGAACTCTAGGGTGAGAGCCTCTTGTGCGGGCAGGCGTCCCTAAACACCTGAAGCCGGAGTGTAGTGCATGTTGGCGGCAGCGGTCAATAGGCCGGCTCGAACAAAAAAGCGCCTTGCGCAGCGCCTGCCTGCGTTTTAGGCAGGACAACAATACCATTTAAAATCAGTTACTTGCAAACAGCCAAGGCAGCTTATCCACAGGATTGCACACATTTTTTGTGAACAAATAGCGAGGCTCCATTTTTTACGCTATTTGCCATATTGATCAGGTAAAATCATTTGCAGCCGGCGCCCGCCGGTAAAAAAATCGCGCGCCATCCCACAAAAAAACAGCGATTGCCAGTCCGATAAACTGCCGACAGGAGACATGCATGCTCAACTACGCCGCCAACCTCAGCCGCAATGCGACGCTGATGCCCAGCAAGATCGCGCTCCGCTTTGGCGAAACCAGTATCAGCTATGCGCAGCTGGACGCCGCCGCCAGCCAGGTGGCCAACGGCCTGAAGGCCATGGGCATCGCCAAGGGCGACAAGGTCGTGCTGTCCTGTCCCAACCTGCCCTACTTCCCCATCATCTATTACGGCATCCTGAAGCTGGGCGCCGTAGTGGTGCCCATCAACGTGCTGCTGAAAGCGCGCGAGGTGGCCTACCATCTGCTGGATTGCGACGCCAAGGCTTTCCTGTGCTTTGAAGGCACGCCGGAACTCGCCATGGGCAAAGAAGGCTGGGAAGGTTTCCGGCAGGCAGAAAGCTGCCCGCATTTTGTGATGATCACCGCCGACCCGGCCAAGCCCTCCCCCATAGAAGGCTGCCGCACGCTGGGCATGATGATGAAGGACCGCTCGCCTGCTTTCAACATCGAGCTGACGGACGCCAACGACACTGCGGTAATCCTGTACACATCCGGCACCACGGGCACGCCCAAGGGCGCCGAGCTGACGCATTCCAATATCGCGATGAACATCCAGATCTGCCAGAACCTGATGAAGATGGACAGCCGCGATACGCAGTTGCTGGTGCTGCCCCTGTTCCATACCTTCGGCCAGACGGTGCAGATGAACGCCGTCATCGCCGCCGGTGCGACGATGGTGCTGCTGGCACGCTTTGACCCGGACGCTTCGCTCGCCGCCATGCAAAAACACAAGGTCACGATCTTTGCCGGCGTGCCCACAATGTATATCGCGCTGCTGAACCTACCCGGCGCGGCGGAGCGGCATGACCTGAAAGAAATCGCCACCAACCTGCGGCTAGGCCTGTCCGGCGGCGCGGCGCTGCCGGTGGAAGTCATACACCAGTTTGAAGACAGGTTCGGCATCAAAATACTGGAAGGCTACGGCCTGTCGGAAACCAGCCCCGTGGCCACCTTCAGCAACCTGGATTTCCCGTCCATCCCCGGCAGCGTGGGCCAGCCTGTCACCGGCGTGGAAGTGCGCGTCGTCGATGAAAACGACCTGCCGCTGCCTGTCGGCGAGGCCGGCGAAATCGTCGTGCGCGGCCATTGCGTGATGAAGGGTTACTACAAGCGCCCCGACGCCACCGCCGCCGCCATCCGCAACGGCTGGCTGCATACCGGCGACATCGGCAAAAGCGACGAACACGGCAACTTCTACATCGTGGACAGGCTGAAGGACATGATCATCCGCGGCGGTTTCAACGTCTATCCGCGCGAGCTGGAAGAAGTGCTGATGACGCACCCGGCACTGGCGCTGGCCGCGGTCATCGGCGTGCCGCACGAATTGCACGGCGAAGAGATCAAGGCCGTCGTCGTGCTGCGCGCCGGCCAGCAAGTCACGCCGGACGAGCTGGTGGCATGGGGCAAAGAGAACATGGCGGCTTACAAATATCCGCGTATCGTGGAGATAGTGGCGTCATTGCCGATGACCGCGACCGGGAAGATATTGAAGCGGGCGTTGAAGGTGGCTTAGCGAGAATTTTCTTCGCCGTAGTGCCGTAGGGTACGTTAGCGAAGCGTAACGTACCAGCAATGCCCACACGGTGCGTTACGCTTCGCTAACGCACCGTACAAAAATCGGGTTATATCGGAACCTTGGGCAGATGAAGCCTTTCCTTCACAAATCCAGCATCATTTCAAACCCGCCATAAATCATCCGCTTGCCGTCGAAGGGCACCGCGTCCGGGCTCATCATGCCGGCAAAGCGCGGATCCTTGACGGCTTTCTCGTTGATGGCATCGCGCTGCTCGCGCGATTCGTAGACTATCCATGAGAAGATGACGATCTCCCCTTCTTCCAGATTCACGCTTTGCGGAAACGAAGTCAGCTTACCGGGCTTGACGTCGTCGGCGACGCATTCACGGTATTCCAGCGCGCCAAGCTCGCGCCAGATCGCGCCGCATTTGCGCGACATGTCGCGGTAGGCGTCCAGGTTCTTTCTGGGAAGCGGCAAGACAAAGCCATCGACATAGGGCATGATGTTCTCCTCGGAAAAACATTCCGCAGGGCGCGCGGCGTGCCCGCTGGTTTGCCACATCAGCTTAGCCACCGCGGCCGGAGAAAACAAGCAGTTTTCATATTGCGCAAAAGATGGGAAGCCTGCCGCGAGGAAAACAGGGCCATTATCAAGACCACTAATAACTACCAACGCCGCTGCGCGGGCAAGCTTGCTAGATTTCCCCTGCCGTCGCCACCAGGCGTATGCCCAGCAAACCCATGACGCCGCCGGCCACCCTGTCTATCCAGCTTTTGTAGCGCAGGTAGGCGTCGCGCGGCGATGCCGAGGACAGCATCATCGCGACGACGCTGTACCAGCCCGCTTCTATGCAAAAAATCACAAGGGGCAACGACAGGAGCAGCGCCATCGGCACATCATGCGGCATCAGCGATGCGAAAACGCTGCCGTAGAAGATGGCGGTCTTGGGGTTGCTGAGCTGGGTGCCGAGGCCGAGCAAAAAGGAACGCCTGGCACTTTGGCGCGGCGCGCCGCTGTTGCCATCGTTTGCCGTCAATGGCGATGCGGCGCCCATCCAGATCTTGTAGCCGAGATAGGCAAGGTAAGCACCGCCGGCGATCTTCAACAGCATATACAGCGTAGGCACTGACGCCATCACGGTTTGCAGGCCGAGCAGCGCGGCAGCGGCAAACAGGCTACCGCCTAAACCCATGCCGGCAGCAGCTGCCAGGCCGTTGGCACGGCTGGATGTCACCGCCGTGCGCGCAACCATCACAAAGCTGGGGCCGGGGCTCATCGCACCGATGACGATGGCGCCGGCGATGCTGAGGGCTGTCATTGCTGTGTTCATGCTGGCCTGCTCTTTCACAAGGATGAAGGGGATTTCAATTCTTGTGGAAGATTATCAGTTTTTGCGCGGGTATGCCGGGCTAGTATTGAAGATTGGCACCCTACCGAACCATGCCCGTCCTGATGGCGTTTACAGCATCGCCTCCAGCTTGCCCTGCCTGTCCAGCTTCAGCAGGTCATCATAGCCGCCCACATGCAGGTCGCCGATAAAAATTTGTGGCACAGTGCGCCTGCCGCTGCGGGCCATCATCTGCTGCAGCTGCTGCTGGTCGGCACTGACATTGATCTCGGTAATCTCCGCACCTTTGGCGCCCAGCAGGTGCTTGGCCATCATGCAGTAGGGGCAAGTGTCGGTACTGTAGACGGTGACTGTTTGCGTTTGTTCCATCATATCCTCCATATGTTCGTGACGAAAAATCCGTTGCGGTAAAGCGGCGGATGCCTGTTGCGGCAGGCATCCGGCCCTGTGCTTGGCGTCCTGTTATCAGTCCGCCGCAGGGAAATCGATGACAGTGTCGTTCACACGGTTGAAGATGTTGGTGAACGTGATGGCGGCGATGACCATCGAAATGTCGGCAAGCTGCGCGTCGGTGAAGCCGGCGGCTTTTACAGCACCCAGCACTTCAGCAGGCACGGTGCCGCGTGTCGTGATCAGGTAGCGGGCAAAGCTTGCCAACGCGTCGTTATGCACGTCGCCTGATGGCTGGCCATGGCGCAACGCCAGGATGGCTTCGCGGCTCAGGCCCGCTTTTTTGCTCATTGCTGTATGAGCGGCCACGCAGTAGTCACAATCGACTGCTTCGCTGACGGAGACTTTGATGACTTCTATTTCCTTGGTGCTAAGGCTGCTTTTTTTAACGGCGCCATCCAGTGTCAGTACGGCTTCCAGTGCGACCGGGCTGTTGCTGCCCAGCGTGGCATAGGCATTGGGCACCATGCCGGCGGCGCTTTTGATGGCGGCGAACAGTTGAGCGGCTTGGCCGGTGGCTTCGGAGATTGCTGGGTTGTAAAGACGTGTCATGATCATTTCCTTATAAAAGTTGGGGAGTGTTGCGATGTCAACGTCGTGTTGGCATGGAGAGAAGTATAGGCACAAGCATTGTTTATTTTAATGCTCATAAAGCGCTATAATTTGCTCAAACGTCTCAAACGTCTCAAATGTTTCAAACATCGCCAACTGAGGAAAACCCATGGACGCCCTGAGCCGCCTGCTGACGCTCTACCCGCTACGCACCGCGCTGGATGTGCGCTGCCATTTCAAGGCGCCCTGGATACTGGAGCACGCAAGCACGGCGCCCGGCACCGCGTCTTACCACCTGATCGTATCCGGCCAAGCCTGGCTGGACGCCGCGGGGGAAAAAGGCATGGCCTTGCAGAGCGGCGACATCATCGTCTTTCCCAAAGGGCATGCCCACCGCTTGCACATGGAGGGAGACGAAGGCAGCGTGACGGCGGCCACGCCCAACCGGCTGATGGACGGCCCGGAGGTCGTGCGCCTGGTCGGCAATGACGGCAGCGGCGCCGTGACGGAGATCATGTGCGGCGAGTTCACCTTTGAAGCCGGCGCCAATGTATTGCTGAATGCATTGCCGGAACTGCTGTTGGTGCGTACCGCGGGGCGACAGGATTTTGCCGGCCTGCAGGCGCTGATCACGATGCTGCGGCTGGAAACGGATACGATGCGGCCGGGCGCCAGCGCGGTAGTGTCGCAACTGTCTTCCGCTTTGTTTGCGCTGGTGATCAGGGCCTGGCTGGAACAGGCAAAATCAATGTCGGGCATGCTCGCCGTGCTGGCCGAGGAACGTCTGCAGGCACTGTTGCAGGCCATGCTGGCGGCGCCGGAAAAACCCTGGGAACTGAAAGACATGGCCGCGGCCTGCCACATGTCGCGCGCGACGTTTGCCCGGCTGTTTCGCAGCGTGGCGGGCATCACGCCGGCCACGCTGCTGATGCAAACCCGCATGGCGCAGGCCGCGCAATGGCTGGCGCAGGGCAAGCGCAGCGTGGGTGAAATCGGCGAAGCGGTGGGCTACCAGTCGGAAGCCGCTTTCAATCGCGTTTTCAAGCGCAGCTTCGGCGTGGGGCCGGGCCAGTACCGGCGCAATGCAAAGCAGACGGGCTGAGCACTGACGCTGGCTGAAAGCATCTGAAGGTGTCTAAAAGCATCTGCAGCCGGCTGGAGGCGCCGGATCTTACTGCTGCTTCAGCCGATTGACAAACCAGCGGCCCGCCGGCCCCGGCGGCGCGTCCTTGAGGTGGATGGCATGCATGGAAAATGCATGGCCTGTCATCGTCATCGCTTCCAGCGTCACCGGCACCAGGCTGCCGCGCGCAAAATCCTCCTCCACCATGTGCAGCGGCATATGTCCCCAGCCTAACCCGGCGCGCAGAAAGGCGTGCTTGGCGCCCAGATCCGCCAGCCGCCAGGTCTGGGGCGACAGCACGCCGAAGTTGCGGCCCTCCGTCAGCGGAGAGCGGTCGGTCAGCACCAGTTGCACATACTGGGATGCCACCGCGCGCGAAATCAGCCCGCCCAGCACGGCAAGCGGATGCCCCGGCGCCACCACGGTGACCACCGGCGTGCTGAGCAGGTAATCAGACGCAAACTGCTCCGGCACCTCCGGCAACGAGCCCACGATGCCGATGCGACAGCGGCCGTCCAGCACCGGCTGCACCACGGCGCCCAACGCCTCCACATACAGGCGCAACGGCGTGGTGGGGAAAGCAGCGTGGAAAGCCTGCACCGCCTCCGTCAGCCGCGCAATGGGGAACATGACATCCACCGATACCGCCAGCTCCGGTTCCAGCCCTTCGGCCAGCGTGCGCGCCTTGGCCTTGAACACATCCATGCTGTGCGCCGCCGCCCTGGCGTCCGCCAGCAGCGCGCGCCCGGCCTCGGTCAGTTGCGGGTAGCGGCCGGTGCGCTCAAACAGCGCAAAGCCGACCTGCTCTTCCAGATTGGCCAGCGTATGGCTGACTACCGACTGCGCGCGCCGCAGCTTGCGCCCCGCGGCAGAAAAACTTCCCTCTTCGGCAGCGGCAATAAAGGTGCGCAACTGGTCCATGGACATGGCATCAAGCATCTATCTTCTCCTTGGATACATTCCATCTAAATATATAGGCTTTTACGATAACAGTATAGCGCCTATCATTCCTCCATCGCTTCACACACCAGCTTGGTGAATCAAATCAGCTTAACGAAATAACAAGGAGCATCAGATGAACCAGATTTTCACACCCCTTGCCGAAAAGGCATCCGCAGCCGTCGATGCACGCAAGATCATCTACCGCACGAAGGGCAAGGCACATGGCGGCATTACGCGGCTGGTGAGCCCCGGTGACCTGGGAGAACTGATCAAGCCTTTCGTGTTCCTGGACCTGTTCAGCATGTCGGCCGGCGGCCCTGCGATGAACATGCACCCGCATTCCGGTATCGCCACCGTGACGGTCGTGCTGGACGGCAGCCTGGAATACCGCGAAACCACCGGTCAGCATGGCACGCTCTCCAAGGGCGGCGTGGAATGGATGAGCGCCGGCGGCGGCGTCTGGCACGGCGGCAATGCCGTGGACCATGTGCGCGGCTTCCAGTTATGGCTGGCCTTGCCGCAGCAGGATGAAAACAGCCCCGCCCACAGCCGCTACATGGGGCAGGAAGAAGTACAGGCAGAGGGCCCGGTGCGCGTCATCATCGGCAATTACGGCAAGGCAGGCAGCAAGATCACCACCAGCGCCTCCATCAATTACCTGCAGGTGACGCTGCGCGACGGCGAACGCTGGCGCTACCAGCCGCCCGCCGGCCACACGGTAGCCTGGGCTGCCAATGCCAGCGGCAAATTGCATGTGGCCGGCGCAGTGCTGGACAAGGAAGTGGCGGTGTTCCAGGAATCTAACGCGGCACTGGAATTTGTGGCGGAAGGCGATACCGAATTCGTTATCGGCTCTGCAGTCAAGCACCCGCATGAACTGGTCACCGGCTATTACTCGGTACACACCAGCAACGAGGCACTGCAACGCGGCGAAACCGAAATCCGCCGCATAGGCGCAGAGCTGCGCGCCGCAGGAAAACTGTAATTTTTTGCGCCTGCACCGCCGCCGGCCCGGACGACGCAGGCGCAGTACGAATAGCACGGGCTTGTTTTAAACCCTAATACAACACTTAATGCAATATTCACGCACCACTAACGCACAATGTGCAGGAGCTATCATGAACAATACATCCGTCAATTCTTCCTCCGTCCCTTTCATCGGCCGCCTGCTGATGTCAGCAATCTTTTTACTGAGCGGCGTCGGCAAGCTGGCCGCACCCGCCGGCACCATAGGCTATATCGCGTCCAGCGGCCTGCCTTTTGCCACGCTGGGTTTCATTGTGGCAGTCATTGTGGAAGTCGGTGGCGGTGTGCTGCTGGTGCTGGGTTATAAAACCCGCCTTGTGGCCTCGGTGCTGGCTCTCTTTACCATCGCCGCCGGCCTGGCTTTTCACCATGCCTTTGGCGACCAGAACCAGATGATCCATTTCCTGAAAAACCTGGCAATGGCAGGCGGCCTGTTGCAGGTAGCGGCCTTCGGCGCCGGCGCTTACAGCCTGGATAACCGCACACCCGCTATTGCACAGCGCACCGCGTAAGCGAATGGCAAAAATGCCCCGGCCGCAATAAGGCCGGGGCATTTTTTTGCGTAAAAAAGAGAACCGTCGCATTGATGAAGCGCAGCGCAATCCGGGAGCAATCCACAAGTCTTGGATGCATATCCCGGATCGCGCTGCGCTCCAGGCAGGCGACCAGCCCCCCTCGTCCATCACTCCAGCGGCTTCAAATCCTCCAGCATCGTCGGTATCAATTCCGATACCGTGGGATGAATGTGCATCGCGTGCGTAATCGTTGTATACGGCGCCCCCGCATACATCACATCCAGTATGCCGTGTATCGCTTCATCGCTCTCTATGCCCAGCAGCGACGCGCCCAGTATCTTCTTGCTGGCCGCATCCACCAGCACGCTCATGAAACCCTGCGTCTCGCCGCGCTCCCTGGCCCGCCCTACCCTGGTCATGGGCATCTTTGCCTTTAACAACTTGCGGCCGGTGGCGCGCGCCTCGGCTTCGCTCATGCCGACGCGGGCCAGTGGCGGATCGATAAACAGCGCGTAGGCGGTAATGCGGTCGCTGATTTTTCGCTCTTCCTGGGTGAACAGGTTGGCGGCGACAATCTCATAATCATTGTACGAAGTGTGCGTGAAGGCGCCGCGGCCATTGACATCGCCCATGGCCCAGATGCCGGTGACATTGGTATGCAGCTGCTCATCCACGGTAATGTAGCCGCGCGCATCGGTGAGGATGCCGGCCTTGTCCAGCCCCAGGTCCTGCGTATTGGGCGTGCGGCCCACGGCCAGCAGCAGATGCGAGCCCGCCACCTGCCCGCGCTGGCCCTCCTCCCCATAGCTCAGCACCACATCAGCACCATTTTTTGCAGCCTGCAGCTTTTTCGCGTTGCAGAGAATGGTGATGCCTTCTTTTTCCAGGATGGCCTGCACGGCGGCAGACACTTCCGGGTCTTCGCGGCTGACAATGCGGGGGCCGTTTTCCAGCACCGTGACCTGGCTACCGAAGCGGCGGTACATCTGCGCAAATTCCAGCCCTATATAGCTGCCGCCGATGATCAGCAGGTGTGGTGGCAGGAAATCGATCTCCATCATGCTGGAATTGGTCAGGTAATCCACCTGGTCCAGGCCGGGGATATCGGGCACCAGCGCGCGGCCCCCGGTGTTGATGAAAATCTCCGACGCATGCAGCTGCGTTTGGCTGCCGTCTATCGCCAAGGTATACGGGCCGATGAAGCGCGCGTGGCCTTCGATCACGGTCAGGTTGGGCGTGCCACGCAGCCAGTTGGCAACGCCCTCGTTGGATTCCTTGACGACCGCATCCTTGCGGGCCTTGACCTGCTGCATATCGACACGGACAGCGCCGTCTATCAGCACGCCGTATTCCGCCGCGCGGCGCGCCATCCAGGCGGCACGCGCGCTGGCGATCAGCGTCTTGGTCGGTATGCAGCCGACATTGGCGCAGGTGCCGCCGAACAGTTTCCTTTCGACGATTGCTGTCTTCCTTCCAGACTTGGCCAGCTTCACCGCCAGCGAAGGCCCTGCCTGGCCGGTGCCTATGACAATTGCATCGTATCTGGTGTCCATATGCGCTCCGTGGGATGGCTGGTGTAGGATGATTTTACAGGCAACTTGCAGTTGAATGGAGAGCGGCGTGCGGGGTAATGTAGTTCGGATGGAGCATAGCGTAATCCGGGGATGGCTACCTGCGGCCTGTGGAGCACATCCCGGATTGCGCTGCGCTCCATCCAGGCTACAGCCCTCAATTTTCTACATCAGTTGAGAGGAGATTTAATCCGGCTGCGCTTATTTCATTTTTACTTCACCGCCTGCAAACCCGCCAGCAGCGCCTTATGAAACCCCTCCGGATCTTCCATCTGCGGCGCATGGCCCAGGCCGTGGAATTCCACCAGCGTGGCGCGCGGGATCATCTTGGCGACTTGCGTGCCGAGCACGTTGTAGCGGCCTACTTTGGCCTTCACGTCCGCCGGAGCGACATCGCTGCCGATGGCCGTGGTGTCCGCATCGCCTATCAGCAGCAGCACCGGCATTTTCAGCAGCGGGAATTCATAGACCACAGGCTGCGTAAAGATCATGTCGTAGATCAGTGCCGAATTCCAGGCCACCAGCTTGTGGCCGGGGCCCTGGTTCAGGCCCGCCAGCATATCCACCCAGCGCTCGTATTCGGGTCTCCAGCGGCCCACATAATAGGTGCTGAGCTCGTATTTACGCACGCCGTCGGCGGAGAGCTTCAGCTCGCGCTCATACCACTGATCCACATTGCGGTGCGGCACGCCCAGCGCCTTCCAGTCTTCCAGGCCTATCGGGTTCACCATCGCCAGCTGTTCCACCTGCTCCGGATACATCAGCGCATAGCGCGCCGCCAGCATGCCGCCGGTGGAATGGCCCAGCACCGTCACATGCTGCGCGCCCAATTTTTCCAGCAGGCCATGCGTGTTGATTGCCAGTTGCTGGAAGGTGTACTGGTAATAAGCGGGCTTGGTAGATGTGCAAAAACCGATCTGGTCCGGCACGACAACGCGGTAGCCGGCGGCGCTCAGCGTGCGCATGCTCTCTTCCCACGTGGCCCCGCAAAAATTCTTGCCGTGCATCAGCACCATCGTGCGGCCATTGGGCGTGCCGGTGGCGGCCACGTCCATGTAACCCATTTTTAGATGCTGGCCCTGGCTGTCGAACTCATAGCTTTTCAGCGGATAGGGATAAGTAAAGCCTTGCAGCTCCACGCCATAGGAGGGAGCTGCAGGCGCAGAGGTTTGCGCGATTGCGCCGGAGAATGCGCATGCCAGCACAAGGCTGAGCGAAGAAAGTAAAAAACGGGGCATGTGGGGCCTGTTGATGTATGAGCGAAATAGATAGATGTAGAGCGGTCCGGATACGTGGCGCGGCTTGGCGATGGCAGCGGCGCCACACGTAATGTAGCACCGAGTGCGCAATTATGTCGGCGGCGTATCCCGCAGGAAAGCAGACGCGCTGCGAGCGATCAACGCATCGGCACCGTGCACGGCCTCGCCGAGGTTTCTCAGGTAATCGCTGGGCGTGATCCCTATGACCTGCCGGAACATGCGCGTGAAGTGGCTATGGTCGCAAAAACCCAGTTCGGCGGCCAGCTGGGACAGAGGAAGCCCGCCGCCCTCCAGCCGCAGTCTTGCATGTTCAATGCGCCGCCGGGATACGAAGTTCATCGGGCTGTCGCCGGTTGTCACACGGAACATGCGCGCAAACTGCGAATTGCTCATGCATGCGGCGTTGGCCAGGGATGTCAGCGTCAACGCTTCGCCAATATTCGTGTCCACATAGATACGCACCCGTTCCATGGTGCCGGGTTTCAGTCCGCGCGGCGACGTTGCGCGCCGCGTTCGCCTTGATTGATCCATTTTCGGTTCTCCATCATTGATGCGAAACGAAAGCAAAAACAAACGCGCCTGCCGGTAGCCTTGATGCGGTGCAGTGGTGTTGCGGTGCAGGCCGGCCTGTGCCGAACAGTGTTTGAAGATGATAGCCCAGCAGAGTGAAGTCCGCATGACAATAGACAGGTTTTTTTAGCTCACGGCGAAGACAACTAATTACCTTATAGCACCATACAGCACCTTACAACACCATAGAGCGCCGAAGATAGCTTGGCGCCCAGCTTAAGCGGCAGTATCGCCTTTCCGGCCGGCCATATGGAAAGTCGCCGCCTCGGCGGCAACGCAAAGACAGCACAATCGTACTAGAGAAAATGGCCGCCCAAGAACAGACTGGATCGAAATTTGTCCTGATTTTGCCGGGATGAATTTTTCATCCCGATGCTTGCCCAAGCTAGGCTGAGCCGCATTCAAGTCAAACCCCTACCTCTCCAAGGAGAAACCCATGTCAAATCCAGGTGCAACAAAGCGTAGCGAAAAGGGATTGCTTACGCCGGATAACTGTGTCGTGACACTGATCGACCTGCAGCCGCAGATGCTGTTCGGCGTTTCCAACTTCGATCGCCAGAGCGTGATCAACAACAATATGCTGCTGGCAAAGGCGGCGCGGATTTTTAATGTGCCGATGGTGCTGACCACCGTCGAAAGCAAGAGCTTCAGCGGCAATATGTGGCCGCAGATACAGGCGATCTATCCGGACCAGGTTCCCATCGAACGTTCCAGCATGAATTCCTGGGATGACAAGAATTTTGTCGCTGCAATAGAAAAGACCGGCAAGAAGAAAATCGTGCTGGCCGGGCTGTGGACTGAAACCTGCGTTGCGCTACCCACCGTGCAGGCCATCCAGGACGGCTATGAAATCTATGTGGTGGAAGACTGCTGCGGCGATGTCAGCCAGCTTGCCCATGACAATGCGATGAAACGCGTGATACAGGCAGGCGCAAAACCGGTGACCGCATTGTCCACGCTACTGGAATGGCAGCGCGACTGGGCAGAAAAAGACACCTACGATGCCGTCATGGATATCGTAAAAACGCATTGCGGCGCATATGGCGTGGGCGTGGAATACGCCTACACGATGGTGCACGGCGCACCGGCATCCAAACCTGCTTCCTACATGATTCCGCGCTGAGCGGCCCAGGCTCCCTAGCCTGTATTGTCGGCTGTACCTTCCCGGCAGCACCAGTGCCACCGGGAAACATACCAATAACATTGAATAACAAGGCGACCATGACACGACGTACCTCCTCTTTCACCGCAATATTGGGCCTGGCATTATTGACGCTGCTTGCGCTTCCACTGCAAAACGCGGCTGCCGCGGCGCCTACGCTCCCGGCTGGATTTCACACCCGCACCGTCAGGACCGCGGATGGCGTGGATATCTTTGTCAGGTCCGGCGGCACCGGCCCGGCTGTGGTGCTGATCCACGGTTTCGGCGACACCGGCGACATGTGGGGACCGCTGGCGAAGCAGCTGGCTGCCACGCACACCGTCGTCGTGCCAGACCTGCGAGGCATGGGCCGCTCCTCCAGGCCAGCTTCGGGTTATGACAAGATGACGCAGGCTGGAGACATCCGGGCGGTGCTGACCGGGCTGGGGCAGGATCATGCGACGGTGGTCGGCCACGACATAGGCACCATGGTGGCCTATGCATACGCCGCGCGTTATCCGGACAAGGTGGACAAGCTGGTGGTGATGGATGCGCCGGTGCCCGGCGTGGCGCCATGGGACCAGATCATCCTGAGCCCGCAATTATGGCATTTCAATTTCGGCGGAAAGGATGCAGAGCGCCTGGTGGCCGGACGCGAGCGCATTTACCTGGACCGATTCTGGAATGAATTCGCCGGCGACCCTTCCAGGATAGATGAAGCAACACGCGCCTACTATACAAAACAATATGCGCAGCCCGGCGCCATGCGCGCGGCCTTTGCGCAATTCAACACCATTGCCGCCAAGGATGTTGCAGATAACCGGCTTGCCGCACAGACCAAACTGCCGATGCCGGTGCTGGCCATCGGCGGTGAAAAATCATTTGGCGCGAACATGGCGGGTGTGATGCGCAATGCCGCCACCAACGTGCAGCAGGAGGTGGTGCCAAATGCAGGCCACTGGCTGATGGAAGAAAGCCCGGACACAACGATCTCTCTGATTACAAAGTTTCTCAATAATTAAGGCTCTGCAAGCACTACAGACATAAGCGCGTCTCCTGCATTGCCCTGCCGTAGAAGGCAGTCAAGGCAATGCTTGGGCCTTGCC
This sequence comes from Undibacterium sp. TJN25, assembly GCF_049339885.1. Lineage (NCBI taxonomy): Bacteria > Pseudomonadati > Pseudomonadota > Betaproteobacteria > Burkholderiales > Oxalobacteraceae > Undibacterium > Undibacterium sp. TJN25. The sequence goes on from NZ_JBMPPM010000007.1 coordinate 300,831, forward strand.
CCGGAAACAGGGCAAGGCTTTTTTACGGCTGCGGCTACTGCTGCCGCTGCTGCCGCAAATCAGCGAGTACAAAGAACATTTATGTGCGCGTATTATGTACGCGTAATCGAAGCGCCGCCGTCCACCAGCGATGCCGTGCCGGTGACAAACGATGAATCATCCGATGCCAGGTATAGCACCGAACGGGCCAGTTCTTCCGGTTTTGCCGCGCGTTTCAATGCATGCAGGCCGGTGACAAAGGCCTGGGATTCAGGTGTGTTGTTCATGTCGCGGTACATGTCGGTATCCACGGCACCCGGCAGGATCGCATTGACGCGCACGCCCTGTGGGCCGAATTCCGCGGCCAGCGCCTGCGTCAGGCCTATCAGGCCTGATTTGCTCGCAGCATAGGCAGCAACACCGGGAAATGCAAAGCTGTGGCCGACAAAAGTGGACGTGAAGATAATGGAGCCGGCGCCATTTTTCAGCATCGCAGGAATCTGGTGTTTCGCGCCCAGGAAGGCGCTGGTCAGGTTCACGTTCAGCGCATCGGTAAAGCCCTGCGCCGAAATACCGGTGCTGGGGCCCATCTCGCCGAGGATACCGGCGTTGTTGAATGCCACATCCAGCCGGCCGAATTTTGCAACCGCCAATTCCACCAGCGCCTGCGCATAGGCTTCCGACTGCACGTCGCCCGCCAGCGCAATGGCAATGCCACCTTCCGCGGTGATTTCCGCAACCAGGCTGTCAAGCTCGGCCTGGCGGCGCGCGCCAACCACCAGCTTGGCGCCTTCCTGTGCAAACAGTTTTGCAGTGGCACGGCCTATGCCTGCACTTGCGCCTGTAATGATGACGACTTTTTCGTTTAAGCGATTCATGATTGTTTCCCGGTATGGTGGATAAAGGTGTTTCACATTCCGGTAATGCGGTCTTGCTGCGGCGCGGTCTGTACAGCCACTATATGTTTCATCAGCCTCGCCAGCAATGCGCCAGGAATTGATGCATCGTTCATCATTTATGAATCATGGGTGGTTTGTCCCGAAGGCGGAGAGGATAATCTTGGGAAAGAAAATGCCGCAAGTTGAGGTTAAGCAATTTGTCCGCTATAGCCCCATTGCGGTCCTTCGCGCTTCGCAATAGTGGACATTCAAAAAATTCGAATTCCTCTGCTAGAGGTATTCCGATAAGCTATTTATTCACGATGTCTCTAACTGTTCCAAAAATATTTGGCCATCGTCCAAGTCTTTTACATCGTAAGCACTGACTTAGTTCTAAGAAGCTTCTATAACCATAGACCGAAGCAATTGAAGCCTTTCGTCGTTGGCAAGCGACATCATTTCGTATGCTTTTTCGAATTCGCTGAACTGAGAGGATGATATCTTCTGGTCGCACTCGTCAAGCCAATCAATAATGAATTCAAGCGCAAGAAGCCATTCGTCGTAGCGAAGAATATATTCAAGTGCCGCTTTTTTTTGTGCTGTGTTAAGCAAATCGAGCACGCCAAGCGCGGCGGTCTCGCATTGCAAAATTATATTTTCTCGCTTCACAGGCATTGTTAATTACCTAGAGATTCTTTACTAGTTCAGAGATAGTTCTAACCGTCCGCTCCTAGCTGGTTGAAGGCCGAATGCTCAAGTCTCCGCCGCCTTAATCTCAGTAAACTCAGGCCAGCTACACAGTGGAGTGAAGTCCATCTTCCATATGTCAACTTCGAAAGGAGCGTCGCTCTCATCGAGATTCAGAACTGCTGAAACTAATACCCCATCGGCATCCTTGAACTCACAAGCTGCGACGGTGACCGCATATCGAGCAGCTTCACCCCCATCAGTAAATTTCAAAGAACCCATTCCACCATCGTCCATGACCTTTACATATAGTTGAGCTGGATTTTCCTGCCGCCCGGATGCTTCAAATAGGAACCGGACCACGGGTAATTCATGCGGATAAATTAATCTCATACAACCTCATGTGAGTGGGTAAGGTCCGCTTTCGGCTCGTCAGAGACCGTCGCCTGCCGCGATATTCTCATGAACGGTTTAAGCGAGGGTATACAGCATTAAATAGTAGGCGTTTTAGAACGACTGCTCTTGGCCGATTTGGGGCATTGTGCAACCGGTTATTACTTAACAACGACAGCCTGCAAGAATTCAAGCAATGGCGCAAATTCTGGGCGTTCCTTGCCGACTTTTGAAATGTGAATATCAAACCATTGGCCATCAACGTATGCACTGGCAAGCAGATTTGTCTGGTTGATTGGTGTGCCCTGTGGATGGTCTATAAAGAATTGGGCTATTTTGAATTGCCCGTCATCTGACTTCTGGAGTTCCTTGGCATCTTTGTACTGTGAGTTCTTGAGCGCAGTTTCCAGGCAGGTATCCGATGACTGGCACACGTTGGTCTTGTCTATGTAAACCGAAAAGAACAATTTACGGCGCTCACTGGAAAACATATAGTACACAGCAGTGTCACCTGGCCTAAGCTGTTCCCTGGTCAACGTCCAGTCTTCGCGGGGCATGACTATTCCGCGCACGCTACCGGGAATGGATAAGCGGCGTTCCGTTGGTGTGTCTTTCACGTCGGCCATTGCGGCGGTGTTAAAAAAAATGAGAGTAACTACAAAAAAATGACGGAAGGCGGTAAGGAAACTCATCGGAACCTTTCTCGGGTGTTGCATAACATGCGAACGGGAATTTAACTTCAAATTCGGTGGAATCACACACAGTCTTGCATCCACGACTAACTGACTATCCTTGGCCATTTTTTGCTAGCCTTTATCTTTAACCTATCCTTAGTAAGGACACCTCCTGGTCACTTAACGCCAAGCGGTTCAGCGCGTATCTTGGCGTTGAGATTCATAGGACCGCTTTTCAATAATGGCTCCACTTCCTCAAAGGGCTTCCGTTCTTTCCAATTTCGGATGACTTCAGTTAAAACCCTGGTTGCTTCTTCCTTTGCCGGCCCGGTCGGTCCGCCACCGCGCGCCTCTTCTTGAAGCATTCCTTTTAGATTTCCAAGTTGTTCGCAATCTCGAAAATTGGTGATGGCGCCTGCAGCATCACGCTCCACACGCCCTGGCCAGTAGGCATCAATGATGCCATGAAGGATTAGGGCGAGGCTCTTCATTGATTCCCTCTCATCATTTTTCGATAGTGCGTCAAGAGCAGATTGCCAGCGCATTCCTGATACGACAATATAGGCGTCCGCGAAGTCGCTGCGATTGAACCTATTTCCTTCGAGGAGCGTTGAAGGAACGCATATGTGATTGAACACCCATTGCGACTGCGAATTATTGAGCGCCGTCGCAATCGTTAATGCATTGGCTGTTGGTTCCTGTGCAAATGCAACGCAGGGAATAATCGTTGCCGTCAGTGTGAGCAGTAACCTTCGCATATTAGCGGGCCTAGCCTGAGAGTAATGGAGAGAGTTTTTCTATCATGGCGCAAGCGCATATTTACGAGACCCGCCACGCAACATTACCATCCTGACACGGAAACGTTGTCAATGCAACATCAAATTGAGGCGATGGACGAAGGTCCGCTTGTGGCCGACTTGCGACGGCCCCTTGACTATATATCTACGCCCGCCGAATTTCACTCCTCAGCCAGTTCTCTAGGTTTCCTTGGGAAACAAGGAGACCAGACTCCGCCAGGGCTTCTATGCGTGCTTGTACAACCAAACCAAGCTCGTCAAGTTTCAAAATTTCAGCATTGAATGCCTCCAGTACCACAGCTATCACCCGCGCAACCTTCTTCCAATGTGCGCCTACCTCTGAAAGGATAAGGGCATCAATTTTTTCGCTATCCAAAGTGTGTCTGCCTAATGTGCTTAAATTTTGAAAGAATAAATCCTTAACCTTCGACCGTCTGGTTTTGGCCGGCTGCTGGCTGTCACCTAAAAATTTCTTGTATTTACAAAATGACGGCTCTGAATTATTTAAGTACGTCTAAAAACGCGAAATCACGGGCAGCTTCAAGTCGTTGAATAACGTCCGCAAATTCATTTTCACTAACTCCGGCATCAATAAATGCGTACTGCTGAGAAGAATCTACCGGGGTAATGTCGAATTTTTCTCCGAACTCGTCTTCGATTACAGAATGCGCGACAAATCTAGCAAAGCACAAACCATCTAGGGGGATATAAAACCAACCTCTTATTGCCCTCGCTTTGCTAGAATTGAGGACCCAAGTATCCACATTCTCATGGCAGCGTTTTGGCTGCGGCTCCCATTCGCCAATGCTCACGCTTGCAGGACGAACGATATACGCCTCGCTCACTTTAGAGAACAGTGTCTTTCCATATTCTGCTATCTTATTTGTTGGCGGCTCGCAATATTGAAACATCGTATACCTTTGTTTTTGAAGGCACTTCCGAATGACCTTTTTTGCCGACTCCCGCCGGACTAGAAAATTCCTCAGATGCTATGCTTTCATATATATGGGCTCAACATCGTGTAGTACACGAATTATTCCACACTCGATAAAAAATTGGCCCCTTGAATCTTCCAAGCAGCAAAGGCCGTCATCACTTTCATGGAACGTAAAATCAAGGTTGTCCCACGCTGTAAACATTTCCATCCGCGTGCATGCATTGCATATCAAATGCAAATTTTCCCTCCTACCCGACCAAGTAATCCGAATCGTGAGCTGACTCAGTGACACCGAGTATTCCCAAATAGTTGCAATTGCTCCGCGCGATAGCTCAATAGTCCTACAGAGTTCATTGATGCGGTCATCGGACATCATATTTTTCTAGCGATGCTGGGCATTAAATACTTGTAGTAGATACGTGGTCGTAGTTGCATTTTTTTCATGGTGGTTATATTTATTAACAGGAAGTCTGGACGTTAGCACCTGGCCGATTAGGGCCAAATATATCTGTGAAATCTACTGCGGTTCTGAAACGGACCATGCCGCAACAATTTCCTGATGCAGAATATCCACCGTACCGTTTATGTCGTCGCAAGCAAGGTATGGAATGGAAAGCGCATTAAATTGATGCTTGTATTCCGAAATTTTCTGCATTACCAGCATCGACGATACGACTGAAATGCTTTCTCCTCGCACCATCGCAATGGCCGTAGGAAACACTATTTCCACGAGTGGATGAAGAACCCTCGCTGACCATTCTGCTAAAAGAATCTCAAGACATTCCGCAGTTGCAGTACTTGAGTTAGGCGGTCTGCAAATTTCGTGCAGCACCATGAACGCTGCGTTAGGCGAAACTCCTGTGCCAAGTTCAATAAGGTCACAGCACCTTTGCTTATCCTCATAGGGGAGTCGGCAGTCGACTACTTCGATAAACTCGGTTTCCGTCATATTAGCGACTATCCTGGCATATAAACATTAGCAAAGCAAATCGACTAGAGGGCATATTCGAGTGACCGCTATTAGCCGGTCACAGCCATACTTTATAAAAGCGCCCACTAGAATCTCGCACATTCAGGGAGGCGCCATGAACACCCCCTTGGTCGAAACAGAAGACGTGCTTGAACTGACAGCGCAGACTGACGCATAATTGCCCTTGCCTTGCCGCTCTGATTGTCAGTTTAACAAATTTGATGTTGTGTTTGCAATATTTTCGCTGCAGTATCTTAAGTAGCTTCGATTCAGCGCATTTTTTAACAACGGCCTGAGATAAACCGAAACCGTTATCGGCTAAAAGCTAGCTTGGAGGAGAATATTTTTCTGAAAGCGTGTCGATTTTGTGCGCCGCCATCCGTCGTAGAGATGAAGCACCGATTGCCCATTCCACCTTAACCAAGGAAACGCGATGAACAAACAGATCATTCTCAACTTGCCAGTGAAGGACCTGAATAAGTCCAAGGCCTTCTTTTCCGCGCTCGGCTTTACTTTCAGTGACCGATTTAGCGGCGAGAACGCCGCATTCATGAACATCGTTGGCGACACCATCCAGGCCATGCTGACGATCGAGCCTTTCTTTCAGTCCCTGATCGACAAGCCCGTCGTGCAGGCGAAGGAAGCCAATGAAGTTGTCATCTGCCTGAGTTGCGAAAGCCGGGAGGAAGTCGACACCCTCATCGCCAAGGCGGTCGCTGCTGGCGGCCGCACGCCGCACCCACCAGAGGACCACGGCTTCATGTATGACCAGGGTTTCGAGGACATTGATGGCCACCTGTGGAACTTGGTCTGGGCGGCGCCAGAGGCCTAAGCGCGGACCACAGCGCAAATTCATCCTGCATCACGCATATCCTGATGACATGCGTGCCTAAGCGCTGACGCTGCCCGTGACAGGCAATACGATGCCGGTGATATAGCTGGAGCAGATCGATGAAGCCAGGAATACATAGGCTGGCGACAGTTCCTCCGGCTGCGCGGGCCTGTGCATGTCCACCCCGGTGCCGAATTTGGCGATGTCCTCTCCGGATTTATCTGCAGGGTTCAGCGGCGTCCATACCGGCCCCGGCGCAATGGCGTTGACGCGTATGCCCTTGGGCAAAAGATTGGATGCCAGCGATTTGGTGAAGGCATGGATGGCGCCCTTGGTGGCAGAGTAATCCAGCAGGCTCTTTTCACCTTCCAGCCCGGTTACCGATCCAGTGTTGATGATGGAGGCGCCTCTCTTCAAATGCGGGACGGCGGCCTTCACCATGTGGAAATAGCCGTACACATTGGTCTTCATCGTTTCGTCGAAGCGTTCTTCGCTTAGGTCCAGGATGGAATCGGCATGCTCCTGGAAGCCGGCGTTGTTGACCAGCACATCCAGCTTGCCAAACTTGTCCACGGCTTTCTTGACAGCAGATGTGCAAAAAGCAGCGTCCTTGACGTCGCCTGGAATCAGCAAGCATTTGCGGCCTTCGGCCTCCACATGCATCTGCGTCTTTTTTGCATCGTCATGCTCGTCCAGATAGATAATCGCCACGTCTGCACCCTCGCGCGCAAACAATACGGCCACAGCGCGGCCTATGCCGGAATCACCGCCGGTGACGATGGCGACCGCATCTTTCAATTTGTTGCTGCCCTTGTAGGCCAGAGCAAGGAACTGCGGCTGTAATTCCATCTCCGATTCATGCGCCGGTTTTTCAAGGTGTTGCGCGGGCATCGGCGGCGCAGGACGTGTGATGTCGCTGGTCTGCATCGCTTTTTCCTCGCTGTCTCCTTTGGCCTGCGGTTTTTCCTTGTCCCTGTTGTCCTGCTCGCGCTGGAATTCGCGCTGCTTGCCGGCGGTGTTCTGTGCGCCGGCGTTTTCCTGTTTGGTTCCGGATTCGGATGTTGACATGGCCATCTCCTTCATCTGCGAGTGATATTTTTGGGTAGAGGCACCGGTGCGCCGCCGGTCAGGCGGCCTGTTGCATCGCATAAAAATTGCGAGAAAATTTCAGTGCAATGCGGTAGCAGGATGGCAGCCATCGCCACGCGCTAGCCACCATCTTGCTACACAGCCCCTACGCTATTTGGATTTGCCGTGGCTGGCGTCCGGTCCTGTTCCGCTGCTGCCCGATGCTGAAGCGGTGGCCGATCCCTTCGCCTGCTCCTGCTGCTGACCGGTTGCAGCCGCTGCACCTGTTTCCGAGCCCTGGGCTTGCTGGCTGGAACGGCTATTGCGCCAAGTGCCGAATTCATCGGAAAACTTCTGGTAACGTTCCTTGCGCCAGTCGTTGTAGTCGTTGTCCAGGTTGCGGATCTGCTCGTCACGCCATTGATGGTAGTCAGCGTCAAACCGGCCCTGGTGATTCTGGCCGGGGCTGTATTGGCCGTATTGCTGGCCGTGTTGCTGGCCAGACTCGCCATAGCCGGCGCCGTAATCGCGGCCGCTGCTGCCATACCCTTGGCCGCTGTTGCTGTAGGCCTGGCCGCTGCCGCGCTGACCTTGGCCATATTGCCGGTCGGAAGACCCATAGGCGCCGTATGGCTCGTACTCGCGGCCACCATTGTTGCCGCCGGCGTTGTTCCCGCTGTTCCGTCCCGCATTGCGCTCCAGCCAGTCGCCGCGGCCATAAGGCTGGCCGAAGTAGCGGCTGTCGTCGCTCTGGCCGCTGGTTTCGCGGCTGCGCTCGCCGTACAGGTCGTCGTCGGCAGCATAGCTGGTATCGAAATCGTCATTCGGCGAAAAGCTGCGGGCGGTCCTTTGCGATGGCGACGAATAATTGCCGGAACGTGAACCCTGGCTGTTGTCGCCGCGTTCGCTGTAACGGTCACTATCGTTTTCAGCCCAGTTGCCGCCACGCCCCTGGCTGGAACGCTCATTGCGGTCGCCACGGCCGGAGCGGCCGTCGTTCTGATTGTTCTGGTTGTTCTGATAGGAACCTGCATGTTCGTTTTTGTTTCTCATCTCTATCTCCTCAAGAATCTTGTGTCACGGCGTGACAAAGCTACTCATTGCCCGGCGGCGCCTGAAAGCGGCCAATGACCGGCACGGCCCTCACGAGGCGCCGACGAAGTGCCGTATCAGTCTAGTCAGATGCCCGTGGCGAACGTATAGGAAGAGACCGATGCTGGTGTAAGAATCCGCTGTCGGCGGGTGCAGCGCAAATCAGCGCCGACCTATCGACAGCAAGGCTTCTTTCACACGCGCCAGGCCGAAGCGCCATACCTGTTCCGCCTTGATGTGCGGCATCGTGGGCAATTCGGCGGGGTCGATGAACACATTCAGTATGGCCGGGCCGGGAGCCTGCAACAGCTGCTGCAGGCCGCTGTCCAGTTCCGAAGGTTTTTTCACAGTGAAACCGTGTGCGCCGCAGGCCTGTGCATAGGCGGCGAAATCAATGTTCGGGAATTCGCTGCCTTTGTAGGCAGGCAATCCGGCCTCTTCCATCTCCAGATGCACCAGCCCCCACTCCTTGTTGTTGAAAACAATCACCTTGACCGGCAAGCGGTGTTCGACGCTGGTCATGAATTCGCCCAGCAGCATCGTAAAGCCGCCGTCGCCCACGCATACGACGACCTGCCTGTCGCGGTTCAATACCTGCACGCCATTCGCCTGGCCCAGGCTGGTGCCGACTGCCGCATTGTTGAAAGACGCGAGGATGCGCTGCTGGCCGCTCTGGCGCAACCAGTTGCCACACCACAGCGTGACAATGCCGGTATCGATGATGACCGTGGCGTCATTGTCCAGCTTGTCGCTGACGGCGCGCACGACTGCTTCGGGGTTGATGAGTTCGGACTCGTCCTTCAGCACGGCACGCTTGTCCAGCATCGTGCTCCATTTTTCACGGTCTGCAGTGACCTTGCCCAGGAAGCTGTTGTCCTCTCTTTGCGGTACCTGCAGCAACAGTTGCGAAAGCGTCGGCCCGACGGAACCCTTGATGCCCAGCTTGACGCCGGTGCGGCGACCCAGGATTTCGGCGCGGGTATCTATCTGGATCACATTGCCATGCTCGGGCAAGAACTCGGTGTACGGATAATCGGAACCCAGCATCAGCACCAGATCCGCATTCTTCAGCGCATCCACGCCAGGCGCGCCGCCTATCAGGCCCACGCCGCCTATCCATAGCGGATGCGAGTAAGCCACCATGTCCTTGGCGCGGAAGGTGTGCATGACCGGCGCATTCAGCCGCTCCGCCAGTTGCAGCACCAGCCGTATTGCCGAACGGCAGCCGTCACCGGCGAAGATGGCGATGTTCTTGGCGCCCTGTATCAGCTGGGCGGCTTCGGCCACATCGGCTACTGCCGCAGCCGTTTCCGACGTAGGCCGCAAGGTCGGCAGGCTCAGTATCCTGCCCTTGGTCACGGCGCTGAAGACTTCCGGCGGGATGTTCAGATGCGATACGCCGCGCATGCCGTAGGCATTGGCAATGGCCTGGTGAAATACATGGGCGGCCTGCTCGGGGCTGGCCAGTGTCTGCGTGTACACGGCCACGTCGCGGAAGAGCAGGTCGGGCGTATTCTCCTGCAAATAATCGTTGCCGCGCTGCGTGGCGGGAACGCCGCCCGAAATCGCCAGCACCGGTGCATGGTCCTTGTGGGCTTCATACAGCCCGGCAATCAGGTGGTTGGCGCCGGGACCGGTAGTGCCGCAGCACACGGCAAGTTCTCCCGTCAGCTTAGCCTGGCCGGCGGCGGCCAGCGCGGCGCCCTCCTCGTGGCGCACGCCTATCCACTGAATGTCGCGCTGCTTGCGGATGGCTTCCGTCAGCGGATTCAGCGCATCGCCGACGACGCCGAATACATGGCGCACCCCGACCTGGTGCAGGGTTTCTACCAAAAGCTCCGCAACGGTTTTCGACATTCTGTTCTCCTTGATCAATGTAGCCGCAGCCTCGCTGCAGGATTGGAGAAATCATGTTAAGAGGGCAACCACCGCAACTCTATGCGCTAGCGCACACTGTTATGGAAGAATCCATACAGAAATGTAGCCCAGCGAACAGACTGTCCTACGCAGATGCAATAAGCTGGGCGACGAATATGCAGTGGATGTGGGCTGAAAACAGGGGGAATAGCCGCAAAAAAAGACTAATTCGTAGGAAGGCTCCCACTCATGTGCATCGCCCAGGCGTCCAGCGCTGCTGCGTGTCGGCTGTCACGTTGGAATGCAGGCGAAGGCTAAGATAAACCGTATGCGCTCTATGAAATGCAAACAATTTCCAAGCAATGAAGGAACGCCATGCAACTAGGAATTCGCAATTATTTTGTGTATATGTCTTTTCCGCCGACCGAGGTTGTTGATTTCGACAAGCTCAATGCGGTGTTCTTCAAGCATGCGTTTCGCAGCAGCGTGCGGGTGGGTAAAGAACTATACGAACTGCCAGTCGGCGTGTACCGTATATCGTCGGAAGAAATGTCCATTGCCGAAGTGTTGCAGCTGGTGACGCGCTGTGTGGAAGGCATCGTCAAAAGTATGGAGATTCTGGTGGTGGAAGGATTGAAATTCCAGGGCATGGGGCTTAAGGCGATTGCCCGTAAAAGCATTAATTTAGCAATTTAGTACGGCTATTCAGCCGGCGACTCTAACAATATCAACAACGCTGACAACTCAGCACCGATTAACACTTCGGCGCTGAATTCAATCGTTTCTGCCGTCACCACATACATTATTTTTTATTTACCGCAGCCTCCAGTTGCTCCTTGTTCATGGCGGAGCGCCCTTTGATGCCCTTGTCTTTTGCTTCGTTATACAACTGCGCGTAGGTGCGGCCCGCAGCGCCCGCATGTGAGCGCTTGCCGCCACGGTGCGAAGCGGATACATCTTGGACACTGGATTTGCTGGCGGTTTTGGATTCTCCATGCTGGGCGCGCTCTTTGTTGACAGTGCGCGCAGCAATCTCTTCCGCGCGGCCAGTGCTGCCGCCCCTCTCCTTGACGCTTTCCTTGATATGCTGATACTGGCGTTCGCGTTTGTTGCTCCATGTATTTTGGGGCATGCGGTTCTCCTTGTATTTTTCGGCTGGGAATGAGAGTAGATCAGACTTTTTTTTCAAAAAAACTCATATAGCCCATCTACTCCATCAGCTTAGGACAGGTGGATGCGAATGCGGATAAGACAAGAACATACTGGCTTGTAGGATTTGAAGAATGACGATTAACCCTGAACCGCATTATGCAGGGGCCGCACAAACGTCGACTTCGTATACGCCAGTTCAAAACCTGCCCTTAGCGCATTGCGCGCACTGACGTTGGACGGGCGGGCCGTAATACTGGCCAGTGCAAACCCTTCCCTTTGAGCATCCAGCAGCCTCGCCTGCAACAGGGCCTGCTGTATGCCGCGCCCGCGGTATGCCGGCAAGGTGCTGGCGATATACAGGTGTGCGACCGCCGTGCCCTCCGGCTCGATAAGGCCGAGGCCTGCGGAGCCCGCGACATTGCCGTCCACGATCGCAAGGTATAAACGCGTATCGCTGCGCGCCATGGCGATCCTTGCCAGCGCTTCCAGTAACGCCAGCGGCCGTTGCTGCATCTGTACAGAAAAACCGGCAACGCAGGCATTAAAAAATTCTGCTGCATTTTCAGCAGTGACATGCACGATTTCCACGCCGGATGCCGGATGGAAAGCTGCCCCCGCATCATCCAGGCTTTTAATATAGGTGTTGCTGAACGCATTGACGCTATAGCCGCGAGCAGCCAACAGCTTCAATGCCTCAGCATCGGCATACGGACAGACATCGATTTCAGTTGCCAGGCCGTGCGCCGCATACGCGGCTTCCAGCGCAGCCAACTCATCCAGACTTGCAGAAGCGCCCAATCCGAAGCCGGTCACATGGTTTAGCTTGCGGCCGAAAGCGCCGATGGTCAGCGCCGCCATGCCACCCGCAATTGCAATAGTCCGAGCCCTCTGCCCTGGATACAGTTCGGCATAGGTTTCCACCTGCCGCGCCAGATGCTGCGCTTCGGCGCGCTCCAGGCGTTGTGCCAGTTGCGGAGTGATAAAGATAGCTGCCATAAGAGAACAAAGGAAAAGGGGAAATTCGAAGTTGAAAATCAATGACAAGGACCGATTCTAGCATTGCAGCATGAGGCAGCCAGCCCGCCATCAAACCGGCATTGTCCGTTGGGGCCAAGTCCGTTAAACTCAGCGTATGCTTACCCAACTCTCCGACGAATCCCTGATGTCGCTTTATTGCGAAGGCGATTTGCTGGCTTTCAAGGAACTGTACCGGCGGCATAGCCAGGGCCTGTACCGCTTCCTGGCATGGCGCTCGCCGCGCAGGGAATGGGTGGATGAAATCGCCCAGGATAGCTGGACCGGGCTGCACCATGCGCGCGAGCGCTACCGCGCGAAGGCGGGTTTCCGCACTTACCTGTACCAGATTGCGCGCAACCGCCTGATCGATTTGTTGCGGCAACAGCAGATCACGCTGGCAAGCGAACTCGGGCAGGCAGCAGACGGCAGCGATGTGTTTGAACAGATCGCCGACCATAGCAATGAAGAATTGCCGCCCGACGCCCTGCTGGAAAACAAGCAGCAGATTGCCGGCCTGTACGCCGCAGTAAGCGCGCTGCCCGGCGAACAGAAGGAAGCGCTGGTATTGCAGCAGTTCAGCGGCATGAGCCTGGATGAGATCGCACAGTTGACCGGCGTGCCGGCAGAAACAGTAAAAAGCCGGCTGCGCTATGCCATGCGCAAATTGCGGCAGCTACTGGTACCCGCGCTTGCGCAGGAGGAACAGGCATGAGTAATACAGAATATCAGCATGGCCGCGAAGACGCGGAACTGGAAGACTTGCTGCAAGGCCGGGGCGAACTCGCGTCGCACTTGCAAAACTTGCCGCAGCAAACGCCGCCACCGGAGCTGGACGCCGCCATCTTTGCACAGGTGGAAGCGGCATTGCGCGAAGGCAAACCCCAGCAACCGGCACCGGCTGCTGCCAATGACGCCCATATTCCCGAAGCAAGGCCCGCGCCGCTGCCCGTGCGCAAGCAGCCCTGGTGGCGCGGTGCGCCGCTGGCGACTGCCGCCAGCGTGGCAATTGTCGGATTCCTGGGCCTGCAATGGCGGCACCAGCTGGAGCTGGATGTGCCGGTGCCTGGCCCTTCCATCCCTGCCGCGCCGGCCGTCCAGGCAGCGCAAGCGCCTGTTGCAGAACCCGGAGCAGCATCGGAAGCAGCGGTAAAAGCAGCAGAAAAAGAAACATCAGCAACATCAAGAGAAGCATCAAAAGAGCCTGCACGTGCGGCGGCAGATATACCGCCGCTTGCTGCGGCTCCTGCCCAGACTGTGAAGAAAAGTGCAGATCGTGCCGCTGCCGGCACCGCACCTGCGGCGGCACAAGCGGAGGCCGCGCCGCCGCCAGAACCGGCAGAAGGAAGCACTGCCAAACCGGGCATCTCCGGCCGGGTAGCGAGCTACAGCGACCTGCCGCAACCGAAAAAAGCCGAAACAGTGCAAGACGCGGGAATGCAGGCGCGCGCCATCGCCAATATCTCGCCAGCCCCGCCGGCTAATCCCGCGCCCGTACCTGCGCCTTCGCCTGTACCTGCGCCCGTAGCTTCGCCAGCACCAGCGCCCTTGCCTTCGGCGGTTGCCGTCGGACCGGCATTCGCCCCTGCACCTGCCCCGGCAGTGATAGCCTCGCCCGATTATTCACGGCGCAGCGCAGAGCCTCGCCTGAAGGCTTCGGTTGCCAAGCCGCTCCCCAATGGCCCGCTTACAGAAAAACAGGCGAGCAACGCCAGGGAGCAACTGAACCTGGTCGAGGAATTGCTGAAAGCCGGCCTGCGCAGCGATGCATTGAAAGAGTGGAACAAGTTCCGCAAGGCCTACCCGGACTATCCGGTGCCCGACACCGTCACTGAAAAAATCCGCGCACTGCAAGAGTAAAGCCGCACCGGCAAAACGCCGGGCGGCTTGCGGGCCCGCTCACTGCCGGCTGCTATCGGACGGCTTCACCAGCCCTTGGGCTTGACTTCAAATTCGCCGACGAATACCGTGTCTCCCCTGTCGCGCAGCCTTAGCGTGATCATTTGGTCCTTGGCGTCCGCGGTGCCGAAGCCGGTGGTCAGTTTCAGTTGCAAGGTCGTGGCGCCGGCGACGACCTGCTGGCGGTTGCCGTAGAAATTCGCCTGTATGCGGTATTTGCCGGGCTTGGCATTGCGCAGTGAAAATTCTTCCGGCCCATAACCCTGGGTCACATCAGCCGACATGTGGCCGCCCTGGCGGGTCAGTTGATGGCCGTAGTAGCATTTCTCGTTATTCGGGTCGGTTACCCACAGGTCCATGTCGCTGTTGTCGGCATCCCAGGTCATTACCGCACGCACGTCCAGCGGCAAGTTGCGCAGCAGGCGCGGATCGACGCGGCTGGTGTCCAGCCTGATCTTTTGCGTACCGGCCCTGGCGATGATGGCATTCAATTCGGCCAGTGAAATCATCTCTATGTCGCGGAACCGGCTGTCCCATTTGCGCATCACCACTTCATTCAGCTGGTCTATCGCCGCCTGGTATTGCTTGCCTGCCGCATAGGCCAGGCCAAGGTCACGCCAGGATTGCGGCTCTTCTTCGGCCAACTGCTGCACCTTGATGAAGACCGGGATCGCCAGTTCGGGCGCATTGGCCTCCAGCAGCCGGTAGCCCAGGATGCGCAGCACCTGGCGGTTTTCCAGATCCATTTCTGCGAGGTTGGACATCACCCGCAAACCCAGGTCGCGCTTTCCTTTTTCAAACAGCATGTCTGCCGCATCGAGGAAGAAGGCGCTGCTGTTGGCGTAGCTGGGCTTTTCATCCAGATAGATCGCGTAGATGGTATCGGCGCTGGCGGCCTTCATGCGCGCGATATAGGGGGCGTCGGAAGTCCATTTCTTGAGTGCGATGCCAATGCTGCTGGCCAGGGAACCGGCCTCCGCCTTCTTCAGGCTGCCGGCGGCTTTTTCTGATGCGACATCTGCTGCCTGTGTTCGTCGGGATTCGGCCCGTGCCATCATCGGCGCGGCGGCAGGCGCTGGCATAGGTACCGGGATAGGGGCCGGCATCATTCTCGGTATCGGCAAGGGATTTGGCGCGCCCGGCATCTGGTCGGCAAAGGGTTTTTCAGCGACATCGTTTTTGGGGAAAGGCGTATCCCACCATTGCTGCTTCAGCAGGAATTGCTGCACCACGCTGTCCAGGTGCTTGTCGCGCTCCTGCTGCAACTGCTTGCCACGCAGGGCTTTCATCATGCCGTAGGCTTTCTGGTAATTTTCTGGCGGCGTGATGTCGTAGCGTGCATAGTCCTCCAGGCTTTCCAGCACGATTAGCGAGGTCTCGCGGCTGGGAATGCCGAATTGCTGGCCCAGGCGGCGGATTTCGGCGCGCTGGTTGTCGTAATCAGCTTCCAGCGCATGCAGGCGGTAGCTGGCCCACAGATAGGCCGCCAATGGATGCGCGGGCGACTTTGCCGATACCGGTATCGGCAGCAGCCTTTGCCGACCGTTTTGCGATATTGTCAGCTGCAGCTGCGCTTCAGGGTTTTGCAGTATGCCGGCCACGCGCAGCACGCCGTTGCGCGCCTCCACGGACTCCAGTTGCAGACGCGTGGCGCCAGTGGCGCTGATGCCGGTGACGCGGGTTCCCTCCGTCAGCAGTTCCTTTGCCGCGGCGCCCGGCAATTGCGGCGATACCTGTATCAGCTTGCCGCCGCTGCGTTCCGCCAGGGCGGCCAGCCTGCCGGTATCGGCTACCGGCGAGGAGTTCAGCGCATACAGGCGCTGGCTGGCTGCCAGCACCGGTGCAGGTCCGTTGCCGTAGTTGTTCAGGCCATCGCTGACCAGCAGGTATTCGCCGACATCGGCCTGCGGCTGCCAGCTATTCAGTGCGCTGGCGCCGTCATAGACGGTGGCTTGCAAGGCAGCGCGCAAGGCGCTCCAGTTGCCGTTGCTGATCTTGTACACTTCCCTGGCTTCCGGCCGGTCGCGCAAACGGGTCAGCCTGACTTCGGCCTTGCCCACAGCCTTGAAATAGGCATCCAGTTCATTCAGTTCCGCATCCAGCGCGCGATTGGCGCCGGAGCCTGAGCTATCCCACAGCAGGCCGATTACCGTGGGCAGGCTGCGCCTGGCCGCTGCCGCTGATTCTCCGGTTACGGGGATTTCGGTAATGAAGTAGGAATTGCCGTCGCGCTCCTGTATCGCAGTTTCGGCTTGCATCGTGGCGGGCAACAGCAGATCCAGCGTGCCTGCGGGCGTATAGCGGTTCCTGCTGAGGCTAGCCTGGTAACCGTCCATGCTACGCTCAAACCGGATGTCTGCCGCCGCGCCGATGGCGCCCATGCTGCCGTTGACCTGGGGTGCGTCGGCAGCACCGTGCAGTTTCAGCGTCATGCGAAAGTCTTTCAGGCTCTGGCCGGCTGCAAACGCCAGCGGCAGGCGATACCGCAGGCTGGCGCCTTGCGGCGACAATGACTCCATATAAGTAAACTGCACGGTACGCGTGCCGCCCGGCGGGATGGGATAGATGCGCAGCTTGAAATTATTGCCCTGCGTTGCCTCCAGCAAGCCAGGATCTACCCTGCGCCGTTCTATGGCCTCGAACACCTGCCGGCCCTTGGCTTTTTCCACCGGCACGGCCGGACGCAGCGTGCCGTCCATGTCTAGTGCAAAGCCAATGATCTGCTGGCCGTCCTGCAGCGGAAATTGCAGGTTGCCCTCCAGCTGACGCGGATTGGGGTTGAAAAACACCATTTCCACCGTGGTTTCCGCCATCCGGCCGTTGATATCGGCTGTCAGCTGCAGGCTTTGCAGCTGAATAGGCTGTTCACCGTTAATCGTTGTCATCAGGCTGCCGCCGCCGGTGGGCGATAGCGCATGGGCGGATATGCCCGTCACCGCCGCTGCAATGGCGAACAAAGTGGAAACAATACCCCGTGAAATAGGCTGCAACATGGAATCCTCCGTAAAGTCAGGCCAGACGGCTTGTTCACTTAAACGGAAGGAACTGACAAACGGGGTTAAAAAAGCCGATTTATTTTACGGCGGCAGAAAACAGCACCGCCGGCCTGCTGCGCCCGCCCGCATAGTACATCGCCGCCCCTCCCGTTGCTGCCGCGATCAGCGCGATAAACATCGCCGACGGCGCAGAATGGGTCAGCAGCATGCCGCATACCAGCGGGGCCAGTGCATCGCCCAGCGTACACAGGTTCTGCACGCCGTAATAACTACCTTTTTGCGCTGCCGGCGCGATAGTGTCGATAAACAGGTATTCGGCCGGAATCACGATGACCTCGCCCAGCGTGAACAGCAGCATGGAAAATATCCACACCGGCAACGTATCGGCGAACATGAATCCCGTGAGGCCGGCGACAAACATCAAGGAACCGCCGCCTATCCAGCGCATCAGATTGCCGGCATGGATAAATTTACTCAGCGGATATTGCAGCACGACTACGCCGACAGCATTGGTCGTGATTAAATACGGAATCAGCGCCGAGGCCTGTGCCTCCCCCTGCGACACCATCAGGTATTGCGACAGGTAGATCGCAAAACGGCCGTAGACAAATGCGCTGAGCAGGCTGCCCATGGTGAACAACCGAAGCTGGCGATCAGTCTTCAGCAGCCGCAGTGTGCCGCCAAAACCGAGCCTGGCCCCTGAATTCGCGGCATCGCCGCCCGGTGGCATTGCCTGGCTGCCCTGCGCGCGCGGCGCCGCGCGCGACGACAGCACAGCAAACGCGGCGGAAATATAGAAAGGCCATGCCTCGCCAAAACCCAGCACCAGGCTGCCCAGCAAGGGGCCGACTGCAAACCCCAGGTTGATCAATATGTAATTGAGCGAGAATGCCCGGCCACGCTGTTCCACGGGCAGCAGTTCTGCCAACAGGGCTTTCAGTGCGATGCTGCGCAATGTCATTGCCGCATCGGTACAGGCCAGCACCAGTACGACGGCGATGGCGCTGCTGACCCAGGTAAACGTAAGCGATAGTATAAAAACAGCCGCTACCGCCAGCGCCATCAGCCGGTGCTTGTTGAACCTGTCTGCCAGGTAGCCTGCGTACAGCCCGAATGCCGTGGCCATCATCAGCGCCGCGCACAGCAGCATGCCTGTCTGTTGCTGGTCTAGCCCCATGCGGCGTGTCAGGAAAATCGCCATGAAAGGAATTGCGGCCGCACGGCCCACCATCAACACGAAGGAGCTGAGCAGCAGGCGACGGGCGGATGGCGGCAACGGTTTCGCGTGGTTCATACACTGGTCCTTGGTGGTCCTAGGTGCTTCTTGGTGATAGTGAGCGGGTCAGCCTTGACATCAAAAGGCTGCTTCAGCCGGTATGGACAGTATGCAAAGGAAAGAGGAAAATAAAAATGGACAGAATCCAATAATAAATTTCCTCTTTTATCCGGGCCCCGGGCCCGCTCTGCCATGCGACTGATAGACCAATACCGCCGCCTGCACGCGCTGCTGCAAGGGCAAGACGAACAGCCCGGCTTGCCTGCGCTGGCGCAAGGGCTGCATTGCAGCGAACGCAATGTGCGCATCCTGCTGGGCAAAATGCAGCAGCAGGGCTGGCTGCGCTGGGAGGCCGCACGCGGGCGTGGACACCTGTCGCGCCTTAGCTTGCTGCAAACCCCGCAGACAGCGGCGATGGAACACTTGTCGGGCCTGCTGGAAGAAGGCGAACTGGAGCAGGCTTTCGACAGTCTGGACCACAGCCAGCGGCAGCGGCTGGTGGAACGTCTGCCGGAATTCCTGGGATTAATGGATGGAGACAACACGCAATTGCGCATGTCGCTGTATCGCGCGGTGCAAAGCCTGGACCCGCTGGACGTCACAAGCCGGCTGGAAGCGCACCTGGTGCGGCAGATATTTGCAAGGCTGACCGAGTTCGACCCTGTCTCCCGGCAGATCGTCCCGGCACTGGCGCACCACTGGGAATGCGCCGACGGCGGCAGCACCTGGCATTTCTGGCTGCGGCCCGGGCTGATATTCCATGACGGCACACCGCTGCAGCGGGAAGATGTGCGGCAAACGCTGCTGCGGCTGCGCGATACGCCGTTCTATTACCAGCCACTGTACAAGAACCTGCAGTCGGTGGAGCTGGATGGCGGGGATGGGCGTGACGCCGGTGTTGGGGCCGGCTCCAGGATCAGCTGCAAGCTGGCACAGCCGGATTACCTTTGGCCGCACCGGCTGGCGACGGCCAATGCGTCCATCGTGCCGCGCGCCAGGAAAAATGATTTCGGCCGGATGCCGGTCGGCAGCGGCCCTTTCAAACTGGTGCGCAACAATGAATACCGCATCACGCTGCAAGCCTTCAAGGAGTATTACCGGGAACGCGCGCTGCTGGACCAGGTAGACCTGTGGATGATGGCGCCGCCAGCCGGCGCAGAACCCTTCGACCTGCAGTTCGGCCATAGCGACACGACAATGCTGGACACAACAGGCAAGGCCAGGGATGTATTGTCGCAATCACAGGCGGGCTGCACCTACCTGGTCTGCAACAGCCGCCGCCCGGCCTTTGCGAAGGCGGAACAGAGACTGGCGCTGGCGGACTGGCTAGCGCCCACCAACCTGATCGCCGCCGGAGACGTGCAGCGCAGGCCGGCCGCAGGCATACTGTCAGCCTGGAAGCATAGGGTCGCGGAAAGCCGCAAGCGCTACACCCGCCTGCAAGGCAAGCAGCTGACGCTGGTCGCCTGGAACACGCAGGAGATGATGAAGCTGGCCGCCGCCGTCATCGCCAGGCTAGAGAAAGCCGGCGCCAGCGTCCGCCTGGTGACGCTGCCCAACGCGCCGGCCGGCAGCGACTGGCAGCAGCACGCCGACCTGATGCTGGAAAACGAGATTATCAACGCCGACGAGGATTTCGGCTGCTACGAATGGTTTGCCGCGGACAATGTGATACGCCAATGGATGTCAGATGAATGCGATGCGGTAGTGGAGCAGCAACTGACGGCGATACAGGCGATGCCGCTCAGCACGCGGCGCATGGCTGCGTATGAAGAATTGGGCAGGCAACTGGTGCAGCAAGGCTGGATCATTCCCATTCTGCACGAGCATCAGCAAATCCAGGCAGCGCCGCATGTGGCCGGCCTGCGTGCAACGCCGCTGGGCTTTGCCTCTTTCAGCGAGCTATGGATACGGGGCCAGGGGCCGGGCGGCTGATCTGCCGCCCGGCGGAGTGGATGCGCATTAAAATTGATGCGCCAGCGTCAGCCGGAGCGTACGCGGCTCCACCGGATGAAAATGAATGTCGTTGACGCCGTCCGCGGATTCTCCGCTGAGGCGGGACTGGTAATAGTAGTCTATATCGCTGGCCTGCCGGTTGAACAGGTTGAAGACGTCCAGCGTCAGCTTCGTAGTGGCAGCCAGCTTGTAGCCGACGCGCGCATACGCCAGCGTGGTGGAAGTGGAACGCACGCTGTTGTCTTCTATCAGCGGACGCGGACCAAAATAACGCAGCTCCAGGCCGCCGTACCAGCGGCCGATATCGGTGACGGTAACGCCGAAAGACGCCACCTTGTCCAGCGAACCGGGAATATAGTCGCCGACGGCATCATGCTGGGTGTAACGCGAGCGGGACGCGGCCAGGTCCAGGTCGAACAGCAGCCATGGCGCGGCAATGTAATGATTGTTCCATTCCACGCCGGTGCGGCGGCTGGCGCGGCTGGGCTCGGTTTCGCCGGCATCGCCGACAAACACCAGCTCGGACGCGATATCCAGCCGCCACAGCGCCAGCGAACTTTGCAGCCCAGGCACAATCTCGGTACGCACGCCAAGCTCGCCGCCCCTGGTCTTGACCAGCGGCGTGACGGGGATGGAGGCGCCGCCATCCGGCAGGCGGGTCTGCGTGGTGCCGCGCGCATCGTTGCTGTGGAAGCCGCGGCCGTAGTTGATGAAGTATTCGGTCTTGTCCCAGGGGCCAAAGATCAGCGACAGCTTGGGTGACACGATGTAGTCCCTCACCTTGCCGGAATCGCCTTCTATGCTGCTGTTGACGTTGAAGCGATAAGTGTCGTAGCGGATGCCGGCAATGCTGCGGAACGTGGGCAGCCACTGTATCGTGTTCTCGGCGTAGAAGCCGGCGCTGGCTTCCCTGACGTTGTCCTGGCGGATGGTGGACGTGCGCTGCTGCGCGACGGTGTTATAGATGCCGACAGGCGACAGGGTATCGTAACGTGTTTGCAGCCCTATCTTGTTGCGCATGTCGAAGCCGCCAATGTCGGCCAGCCAGGTCTTGCTGAGGTTGACGCCGCCCATGCGGCGGTGCTCGCTCTGGTTGAACTGGTCGCCATCCGCAGGATTACCCAGGAAATAGGTAAAATTGCTGAACAGGTCCAGTGTGGACTGCACGATATAGGCATCCATTTCGACAATGGAATCCTGGCTGCGCTTGTGCATCGCATAGGACAGGCTGTAGCGCGACGTGGCGCCGCCGTCGGTGGGGTCGATTGCGCCGAAGCGGTCTATCAGGCCGGACTGCACTGCCCGCAGCGGGATCTGGTCGGTGGAATTCCAGTTATTCTTATAGGCCATCGCGGTGATGCTGAAACCATCTTCCTGCGTGCCCTGGCTATAACGCAAGGTAGCGCTGTATTTGCGTACTTTCTCCGGCGTATCCCACGGGCCGTTGTTGCGGTTGATTTCCAGCCCATACAGCAGGGTGCCGTTGAGTGCGGCAAGCGAATCCGCAAGCACCGCGCGCTGATAGCCGTAGCTGCCCAGGGAAAGGCTGGCAATACCGGCAGGCAGGCTGTCCGCCAGCCGGATGTGGGCGGCACCGGCGGAGGAAAAATCGCCCTCCTCGGCAAAATAGGTGCCCTTCTTGTAGTCGATGCGCTGCACCAGCTCGGGGATCAGGAAGTTGAGGTCGGAATAACCCTGGCCGTGCGCATGCGTGCGCATATTGACGGGCATGCCGTCCACATAGGTGGCGAAGTCGGTGCCGTGGTCCAGGTTGAAACCACGCAGGAAATACTGGTTGGCCTTGCCGTCTCCGCTATGCTGGGTAACGATCATGCCGGGCACAAATTCCAGCAACTCCCCGGTGCGCAACGCCGGGCGGCTGGCGATCAGGTTGGAGGTCACGGTGCCCTGGCTGGCGGCGTCCGACGTGCCGACGGCATTGTTGTAGTTGCCGACCACAGTGACCGTCTGTGCCGCCTCGGCCTCTTCCGCCTGAGAATGCATGCAAGTCAAACCCATGCCGGCAGCCAGCAGACTATTGCCTACGGCAAGGGCAAGATTTCTTTTTTTCAGCGGCATGCATGCTCCGTCATTATTATTATCGCTTTTGCCTTGCCTTGTAAGACAAATAATCAAATCATCACAAGCACGCTTAAAGCTATTTGCAAGAATTGCGCCAGAACAATCCCAACCAGATAAAGGGCCGATACATCGGCGTATCTTCACATCCTTATTACGTTAGATATTCGATATCGGATTCAATTGTTTTGATTCGGCTGTACGAGGCTTGTGCAAACCTTCACACCGGCAAGGAGTCCCCTGTTTTATCGGACAGCATCAATGGGGAGAGGACAGGGACGGCTCGCACGAGTCGGCGATGCCAGCCATATCGGCGATAGCGGTGACATCGGCGGGAATAGAAGAAAGATGTTTATCGAGTATCGGCGAGCCGCCTAAGCCATCATCGGGGGCGATGTAGCACTGAGTAAGGCGGCCAGGATCAGCGCCGATAACAGTACGAAGAATTCTATTCTCAGCACCAGCACAAATCGCCACAATGCAGGCAGGCTTGCGGCAGGATCGTGCAGTTGCGCCAGCAGCGAGGGCATGACAATGAAGCGGTTGACGCCTCCCAGCAATGCAGCAAGCAATACGGTTGCCAATTTCAGCAGCAACGTGTTTCCATAGGGATTCCCGCTCAGCTCGCCGAAGCTGGACAGGTTGTGCATGGAATTGAATATCCCGGTCAGCGCTATTCCGGCAACGGCGATGCTTGCCGAGGAGGACAGCGCCTGTAGATAGCGCGCGCAATCTGCCCGGCTCTGGCTATCCGCTCTCATGCCAGGAAAGGTCAGGAAACCGGCAATCGCCACCTCGCCAACCCACATGCTGATCAATGAAAGATGAAGCCAGTCGGCTAGCATGACCCATGTCAGGTTGCCGTCACCGGCAGCGTGGCTGCTCATGCTGCGCGTGTAGAAAAAGGCCAGGGCAAAAAGAATGCCGAGTTTTGCCGGAAGCCTGCCATTGCGGCGCCATAACAGCGACGCCGCGCCTGCCGCAAGCAGCAGGAATACCAAACCGCCCAGCCACGCGTGGCCGTACTGCGTATCGGCCAGCAAGGTAAGCACCGCCGGTCCGGCAGACATGGTATCCACCTCGGCCATCGCTGCCGCTTCCATCCAGATCAGTGCCGCGCTGGCCAATATCGCTGCAAGGACAGCGGCCAGCGCCGCTTTCCGCAAGCGGGGAAGATAGCCCGCGGTCCATGAGGAGCTGCTTCTCGCAGCCCAGGTGACAGACAGATTGGCGCCTACCGACACCGCCATTGCGAGATTGAGCGCTACCGTGAATGCGTGCTGCGCCGACGCCAGATTCAAACCCAGACCCAGACTCAAATCCAGCGGCATGCTATTTCACGCTGAATACGAATTCACCTTTTGTCTTGTGGCCGTCATGCGCCATTGCCGACCACTGTACATGGTATTCCCCCGCAGCCAGCGCAGGCGGCACAGCAGTGATGAGCTTGGGATTGTCCTTGCTGACTTCTTGCCGGCTCAGCGCGATTTCTGCATTGCCTGCACCGACCAGCCTGATCTTGGTGAATGCCGATTCCAGCGCTTCGTTGAACTGGAGGCGGATCTCCCTGGGCGCGGTGCTCAGCTGGCTGGCCGCTTTGGGCTCGGAATCTTCCAGTTTGGCGTGGGCCTGGGCCAAGGACACCGCTGAAACCAGCAATACAGCGGCGGTGATGGAAACGGCATGCTTGAAATTCATTACTTGCTCCTGTTAAGCCCTGAATATTACCGCGTTTTCTTCAAGGACATGCCCGCGAGAACTTTCGCCTAACTATTCAAGAATAAATTATTTTCTGATTTATTCATTTATGCATTTATTTAAATATTCATTCATGTATAATTCGTGCATCGGCAGCAAAGATGACCGCCGATAAAGAAGAAGAGCAGCCGCTATCGCCGCACACCCACATTAGACCTGCGTCATATCTGAACTATAAGGCTCATTGGTGGGGACGATAGCGGAGTGCTACCCAAATGCATTGTATGGATGCCGGCTTGCCCCAGCGGCAGACCGACCAGAGGTGTACATCGGTTCCACGCGTCTATAGCGCTGCGATAAAGAAGTGCCCAGCTTATCCACGGTGTGCTGGCAGCAGGAGAGCGACAGCCAATCGCTATACGGCTCCATGGGGGACATGGTAAAAACCCCGCTTTATTTTTACTTCTCTTTTTGAAAGAAACAGCCCTGCCCCATGATCATTTCCAAGCAAAGAATCATCAGCGAATACGAGCGTGAATATGAACGTTTAAGCCATCACCATCCAGCCCGCCGCGAACACGCGCTGCAGGCCGCCGCGCAGGCACTCGGCATTGCGGAACAGCTCATCGCGGAAACGCTGGACGAAGCCGAACTCCTGGATAGCCTGGAGTTTGCATAACAGCGTGTCATTCACATGTCATTACCGTGCCTAACAAGCTTACCTCGAACCCGTATTGAGCCGCATTGGCTCAATGCGGGGTCGGCGTTGGCTTAGTTGGCTTAGTTGGCCTACCGTGCCGGTGGTCCGGCGAGGTTACACTGACCTTACACCTACGTTACGCCACGTCCGCAGCGTTGCCGGGCGCTTCATTATTTTCCTGAATGCGGCCATCGCGGATTTCCAGCACCTCATCACCGAACAGGCGCACGTCTTCGCTGTCGTGCGTGATCATGATCAGCGGGATATGCACGCGCGAACGCAGCTCTATCAGCTCGTGCCGCATGCGGTTGCGCAGCTTGGGGTCCAGTGCGCTGAAGGGTTCATCCAGCAGCAAGGCCTGCGGGTCGCTGACCAGCGCGCGGGCCAGTGACGTGCGCTGTTGCTGCCCGCCGGACATCTGGTGCGGATACTGGCCGGCTACCGCTTCCAACTCAAACACTTTCAGCCAGTGCGCGACGCGTTCATCGAGCACATGCTTGCCGGGATTGCGCCAGCCCTTGTGCAGGCCGAAGCTGATGTTCTGCTGCACGTTCAGGTGCGGGAACAGCGCATAGTTCTGGAACAGGAAGCCGGTCTTGCGCGCCTGCGGCGCCAGGTTGATGCCACAGCTGCTGTCGAACAGAACGTTGCCGTTCAGCTGTATGCTGCCGCTGTCCGGCGTCAGCAGGCCGGCGATGGATTGCAAGGTAATGCTCTTGCCCGCGCCGGAGGGGCCGTAGATCACGAGGCTGTCGCTGCTGGACACAAAACTGACGGCCAGCGCGAACTCGCGCTTCTCGCTTTTTAATACGGTGCGGATATCGACCGCTATCCTGAAAGCTGTCATCGCGAAACCACCTGCCCCGGTGCCAGGCGCCCCGCCGCCAGCAGGATGGCGATGCAGGTGACGGAGGTAATCAGCACCAGCATGCCGGCCTCATCATCTTGGCCGGCCTGCACTGCCTCATATACGGCAATGGACAGGGTCTGCGTCTTGCCGGGTATGCTGCCGGCCACCATCAGCGTGGCGCCGAACTCGCCCATGGAACGCGCAAACGCCAGCAAGGCGCCGGACAGAATGCCGCGCCACGCCAGCGGCAAGGTAATGCGAAAAAAAATCGCTGCTTCGGAAATACCCAGCACGCGGCCGGCTTTTTCCAGCTGCGGATCCACCACTTCAAACGCCGCCCGGGCGGCCTTGAACACCAGCGGAAACGCCACTACCGCCGAGGCGATTACGGCACCCTGCCACGTAAAAATGAGATTGATGCCGAACTGGCTCTGCAGCCAACCCCCTATCGGCCCTTTGCGGCCGAGCAGCACCAGCAGGTAATAGCCCATGACGGTGGGAGGCATCACCATCGGCAGCGTCAGGATGGCATCGGCCACGTCCTTGCCGGGAAATTTGCCGCGCGCCAGCAGATAGCCGGTGGCCGTGCCGGTCACCAGGCAGATGCCGGTAGCCCATAGCGCAACAGTAAGCGACAGCGACAAGGCCGTCCAGGTTGGACCCATGAAAAATTCCAAGAGGTAAAACTTCAGGATATCAGGGTTTGCTGAAACCGTATTTGGCGAAGATAGCCTGTGCTTCCGGTGTCAATGTGAAATCAACAAACTGCGCGGCTTCCACTGCATTGGCAGAAGCGGCAGTGGCGGCGATGGGATAGGTGATCGGCTTTTGTGTCGGCACGGTCAGCGCTACCTTGACCTTGTCGCGCTGTATCGCCGCGTCGGTGCCATAGACAAAGCCTGCATCCACTTCCGCGCGGGCGACATAATCCAGGCTCTGGCGCACGTTTTGCGCCATGATCATCTTGCCTTCCAGCGCGCTCCAGGCGCCGGCGGCTTCCAGCACCTCCTTGGTGTAGCGACCGACAGGCACGCTGGCAGGGTTGCCGATGGCAATCTTTTTAAAGCCGGGCTGTTTCAGGTCGGCCAGCGATTTGACGGCTGCGCTGCTGTCGCTGGGAAGGATGACGACCAGGGTGTTGCCGACGAAATTCTTGCGCGTGGAGGCGGTGATCAGTTTTTGCGTCTCTGCCTTGTCCATGGTTTCCTGGTCGGCGGAAGCAAACACATCCACCGGGGCTCCCTTGGCGATCTGCTGCAGCAAGGTATCGGAAGAGGCGAAGTTGTATTGCAGCTTGGTCGCCGGATGCCTGGACTGGAAAGCCGTGCCGATTTCCTTGAAGGCATTGGTCAGGCTGGCGGCGCCGGACACGATCAGGTCGCCTGCTTGCGCCTGGGGAATAGCAAACATCATGGACAGCGATGCTGCAAGAGCGAATGCCAGGCCGGTTTTTTTGACGATCATGATAGGTATCCGTGTGATGAAATAAACGAGGAAAGCAGCTGCCCGGAAAGCGATGGGCCAAAAGCGCAATATATATAAAAACATAGCGCTTTGCAATCAGGGCAAACCGCGACGCTCAGGGGCCAGCCACGCCGGAGGGCCGCTTGCGGTACACTGGAGGAATATTTCACTCATTGCAGCAATGCATGGCGGCACATATTGCGACCGGTATGTGCATGCGGCGTCAATTCATGTTTCAGGTAAAGGTTTTATTGTGACGGAGCTTCCCAAACTGGACTATGCGGCATTGGCTGCATTGGCCCAACAGTCCGCCGGCATCACTGCCGCCTGCGCTTGCGGTACAGTCAGCCTGGATGGCTGGATTAGCGTCCCGCTGTCGCTGGATGAAGAAAACCTGCAAGATATCGGCACGCTGCTGGAAGACCCGTACGCGGACCCGACCTTTACCGAATTCCATCCGGCAGGCACCCGCTACGATGCGCCGGATGCACCCATCGCACCGCGTTATTTCCCGTATAACCGCTGTACCGTCGCGCAATGCAAGAATTGCGGGCGCCATTATCTGCGCTATACCGAGGCCGGCGGCTATTTTGTGGACCGCCGGATACGCCAGCTGTCTTCACGCCTGCTGGTGGACGCGCCGCTGTAATACTGCTGTAACGCCACTATAGTGTCGTGCCGGCTCAAGCTGACAAGCCCAGGCCAGCATGCTCACAGCGTTGCCCCGAACAGGGCGCCTGCCCCAATTGCTACGCCCATGGACAGTGCGCTCCAGAAAGTCACGCGCAGCACGCCCTTCTGCACATCGGCGCCGCCCGCCCTGGCGGCCAGGCCCCCCAGCACCGCCAGGAACAACAGCGACGCCACCACGACCGCCGGGCTGGGATTGGTTGGCGGCGCCAGCGCAATGGCCAGCAAAGGCAAGGCCGCGCCGATGGAAAAACTCAGCGCAGACGCCATTGCCGCCTGCAAGGGCCTGGCACTCAGGGCTTCCGTGATACCCAGTTCATCCCTGGCCAGCGCGCCCAGCGCGTCGTGCTCTATCAGCTTGGCCGCCACTTTCTCCGCCAGCGCAGGGTCAAGGCCGCGGCCGATGTAAATATCCGCGAGCTGGTAAAGCTCGCTTTTGGGATGGCTGCTCAATGCCGCGCGCTCTTGCGCCAGTGCCGCCTGTTCGGCATCCAGCTGCGACTGCACCGACACATACTCCCCGGTTGCCATCGACATCGCGCCGGCCACCAGCCCCGCTGCCCCCGCCACCAGGATGCTGCTGTGCGAAGCCTGCGACGCCGCCACGCCCAGCACCAGGCTGGCGGTGGAAACGATGCCGTCATTGGCACCCAATACCGCCGCGCGCAGCCAGCCTATGTTTTCCAGTTTGCTGTGCTGTGCCTGCGCCTTCTCCATGGCTTTTCTCCTCGGGCTAAGTTGCTGAGTCTATCCGTGTATGCGCCTTTATTCTACCCGGCGGCCATGCCGGCCAGCAATCTCCCTTGAGGCATGGGCGCCACCTGTATAAATCCTGCCAGAATCGCCAATGCATCTGCTGATAGAATGAACCGAGGCTCAGTCCAGGCCGCCGGGCTGCCCCCTTTTTTTGGTCGGTAAAGCCGCCTTACCATGCGCATCAGCAAAGAACAGGAAATGTATGGCAGACCCGCAACAGGAAAACAAGCTGGAAAATTTTGCCTGGCTGCGCGCCGCCGTGCTGGGCGCCAACGACGGCATCGTCTCCACCTCCAGCCTGATCCTCGGCGTGGCCGCTTCCCATGCGCAGCACAGCAGCATCCTGATTTCCGGCATTGCCGGCGCGGTATCCGGCGCCCTGTCGATGGCCGTCGGCGAATATGTGTCCGTGCAATCGCAGGCGGATTCCGAAGCAGCCGCGCTTAAATCAGAACATGCAAAGATCCGCGCCAACCCCAAGGATGAACACCAGGAACTGGCCGACATCTATATCCAGCGCGGTATTGAGAGCGGCCTGGCCGCCCAGGTCGCCAGACAGCTGATGGAACACGATGCGCTGGGCGCCCATGCCAGGGACGAACTGGGCATCACCGGCACCTTCAGCGCCAAACCCCTGCTCGCCGCCTCCTCCTCCCTTGCCAGCTTCGCCGCCGGCGCGTCGGTGCCGCTGCTGGAGGCTTTGCTGGTGCCGGAAGATGCCTTGCTGCCTGTGGTTGCTGTTGGCTCATTAATACTGCTGATGATACTCGGTGCAGCCGCCGCCAGGACCGGCGGCGCCAATGTGTTGCGGGGCAGCTTACGGGTGGGGTTATGGAGTTCTATTGCTATGGGGATTTCGGCGGGGGTTGGGGTGTTGCTGGGGGGCCTTGCTTAGGCCTTTTAGCGTGCTTGATGGCGTTCTTGATGTGTTTTCGGATTGCTGGTCGGAGGTAGCCCGACAGCTACTCACTTTATTTTGCTTCGTCAAAATAAAGTAAGCAAACAAAAGACGACCGCAGACTTGCCCTTCGGGTGATGGCGGCAAGCACCATCACATTTTGTGCATGACAAAAAATGGGAAACAGACGAAACTCGCCTGCGGCTCAAACAACGTCTGTTTCTGTTCCATTTTCTGTCACGCACAAAATGCTGCGTCCCCAGCGGATTTAAGGTCAAAAACAGCCGCAACCAGATTCTCCAATTTTTGAAGAAAATAATCTTTTCATAGATAAATCAGCATGTTACATCATCGGTTTTGTTTTGACGTTGCAGTTGCAGTTGCAGTTGCAGTTGCAGTTGCAGTTGCAGTTGCAGTTGCAGTTGCAGTTGCAGTTGCAGTTGCAGTTGCAGTTGCAGTTGATTTTGACCTTCACCCGCTCGGGACGCTGCATTTTGCGCTTCGCAGAAAATGGATTAGAAAGGAACGTTGTCTGAGCGCAGCGAGTTTCGTTCCTTTCCCATTTTTTGCGATGCGCAAAATGTGATGACGCTTGCGTCATCACCCGTAGGGCAAGTCTGCGGTCGCCTTCTTTTTGCTTACTTTTTCTTGGCGAAGCAAGAAAAAGTGAGTAGCCGCCGGGCTACCCCCGGCCTGCAATCACAAAGAACCACTGAACCGGAAAAACCAATCAAACCACTAATTCTCCAAAAACCTCTGCGCATCCAATGCCGCCATACACCCGGTACCCGCACTGGTAATCGCCTGGCGGTAGATATGGTCCTGCACGTCGCCGGCGGCAAATACGCCGGGGATGCTGGTGGCGGTGGCCATGCCTTCGAGGCCGGTTTTGGTCTTGATGTAGCGGTTGTGCATGTCGAGCTGGCCGTCAAAAATGCTGGTGTTGGGCTTGTGGCCGATGGCAATGAACAGGCCGTGCAGCGTGACGTCGGTGACGGCATTGTCGGCGGACTTGATCCTGATGCCGGTGACGCCGGTTTCGTCGCCGATGACTTCATCCAGGGTGTGGTTCCATTTGACCTCGA
>NZ_JBMPPM010000008.1:0-298278 GCF_049339885.1 Undibacterium sp. TJN25
AGTACATTCACTACTACAATCACGACCGCATCAAGGCAAAACTAAAAGGGCTAAGTCCTGTGCAATACAGAACTCAGCCCTTAGCCACCTAGCTATTTAAACCGTCCAACTAATTGGGGTCAGTTCAAAATACATGCAGGCTTTTTTGTGTGCATTTTGCCGGTTCAGGCCGCCAGCAGTTCGTGCAACGGCCAGCGCGGCCGTACATTGAATGCATAGTCGCGCGTGGCGGCGGCAGGATTTTTCTTCAGCCGCATCGCACCGGCGAAAGCGATCATTGCGCCATTGTCGGTGCAAAACTCCAGTTCCGGGTAAAACACCTGGAAGCGTTTTTTCGCCGCCGCTGCATTCAGCGCCGCGCGCAATTGCTGATTGGCGCCGACGCCGCCCGCGATGACCAGCCGCTTCAGGCCGCTTTCCTTGATCGCCGTCACGCATTTGGCCACCAGCACATCCACAATCGCATCCACAAAACCGCGTGCGATATTGGCTTTGTCCTGCTCGCAGATATTGGCGGAATTGGCGGCTGTCTGCTTGACCACGGTCAGCACCGAAGTCTTCAGGCCCGAGAAACTGAAGTTCAGGTCCTTGGAGTGCAGCATGGGCCGCGGGAATTTATAGGCCAGCGGGTCGCCAAACTCGGCCAGCCGCGAAATTGCCGGACCGCCGGGGTAAGACAGGCCAAGCAGCTTGGCTGACTTGTCGAACGCCTCGCCGGCGGCATCATCCAGGGTTTCTCCCAAAAGCTGGTACTGGCCCACGCCGTCCACCCGCATCAATTGCGTGTGCCCGCCGGAGACCAGCAGCGCAATGAATGGAAATTCAGGCGGCTTGCTGGCGAGCAGCGGCGACAGCAGATGTCCTTCCAGATGGTGGATGCCCAGTACCGGTTTATCCAGCGCCAGGCCCAGCCCGCAGGCAACCGAGGCACCTACCAGCAGCGCGCCGGCCAGCCCGGGCCCCTGGGTATATGCAATGGCATCTATGGCCGTGCGCGGCAGGGCTGCCTGCTCCAGCACTTGTTCCAGCAGTGGAATGGCGCGCCGTATATGGTCACGCGACGCAAGCTCCGGCACCACGCCGCCATATTCCTGGTGCATTGCTATCTGCGAGTGCAGCGCATGCGCCAGCAGGCCGCCTTCCGTGTCGTACAAGGCCAGGCCGGTTTCATCGCAGGAAGACTCCACACCTAAAACTATCATTGCTATACCGTTATTCATCAGATTGAAGCAAAAAGACAATACGTCCCCATCTCGTTCGTGCATCTGATGGGTGCGATTCTTGCTTAGTGGCTTATGACCGAGATTATATTCGCAATCCAATAGTTAGATAGTTAGACAGCTGGATAGTTAATTGCTGAAGCCCATTCACTGAGTCATCCAATGAGCCAAAAGCCCCCTGGCAATACTGAAAAACCAAACAGCAGCGCAGACACAATGCATGGATTGCATGCCTTGCCTGCTTTACGCATTGTGGTCGTCAATACCGTCGTCCTGCAGGAAACCGAGCAGGACGAGCATCTGCACGCGCAGCTGGAACGCTCGCGCACGCTGCGCATAGGGTTGCTGCAGGCAGGCTACAACATCATTGCCTCCCTGCCGGGGGATTTCTACCTGCCGGAGCGGCTGGCGCAGTTGCAGCCCGATCTGATCATCATCGATGCCGAATCAGATGCCCGCGATGTGCTGGAGCACGTGGTGATGGCCACGCGTGATGCGCCGCGGCCTATTGCCTTGTTTACCGAGGATGGCGATACCTCCTGCATGGCCGCTGCCATGGAGGCCGGGGTGTCGGCTTACGTAGTAGCGGGCCTGCATCCGGAGCGTGTCAAACCGGTGCTGGATGTGGCGCTGGCAAGGTTTAAGGCGGACCAGAAACTGCGCGCTGAGCTATCCGATACCAAGGCCAGGCTGGCCGAGCGCAAGACCATAGAGCGGGCCAAAGGCTTGCTGATGGAGCGTCACCACATGTCGGAGAACGACGCTTATCAGAAGCTGCGCAAGCTGGCGATGGAAAAGAATTTGAAGCTGGCCGATATCGCGCAAAGGATACTGGACGTGGCCGACCTGCTGGGCTGATAAAAATGCGATAGAGGCAAGCCGCTGCGAAATGAAATGGTGCGCCGCGCAAAAATATGCAGCATTTCGGGGCATGAACTTGTCAAATTGAATACGCCGGATCCCCTTCGGCATGAAAATCTAGGGAAATACCTGCAATTGCCGCTGGCATAGCAATTGCTGAACAAGTAGCAGGAGCCCGATATGCTCCCGGCGCCGATGGCGGCGCCAATGTGAATTCGGCTAACGGCGGCCGGTTCGCTTCAGACAAAGGCGTCTTTCCATATTGATTAATCAGTATGGCGAGGTGCCTTTTTTATTTGCTGATGTCTTTCCGTCAAGCCGCCGCAGAGCCTTGATGCGAATTTTCCCGGAGTGCAGACATGCTGAACAAGGTATCTAATTCTGACAATGAAAGTGTGGCCGGCAATGAAGATCAGATTAACCTCAAACGCCGCACCGTCATACAAAGTGCAGGCTTGCTGGCAGGAGCGGGCATGATGGGATTGGCGACAGGCGGCGCATGGGCCGCGGGCTCCGATAAACCGGAAAAAGAAGAAGTCAAGGTAGGCTTCATCCCATTGACCGATTGTGCATCGGTGGTGATGGCCTCAGTGCTGGGCTTCGATAAAAAATACGGCATCAAGATCATTCCGTCCAAGGAGTCTTCCTGGGCCAGCGTGCGCGACAAGCTTGTCAACGGCGAGCTCGATGCGGCGCATGTCTTGTACGGCCTGCTGTACGGCGTGCAGCTGGGCGTCAGCGGCACCAAGAAAGACATGGCGCTGCTGATGACGCTGAACAATAACGGCCAGGCGATCACTCTGTCCAAAAAGCTGGCCGACAAGGGTGCGGTGGACGGCCCGGGCCTGGCAAAGCTGATGCAGACCGACAAGCGCGAATATACGTTTGCACAAACTTTCCCGACCGGCACGCATGCGATGTGGCTGTATTACTGGCTGGCGGCCAACGGCATCAACCCGATGAAGGACGCCAAGGTCATTACCGTGCCGCCACCGCAGATGGTGGCCAATATGCGGGTCGGCAACATGGATGGGTTTTGTGTCGGCGAGCCGTGGAACCATCGCGCGATTGCAGACGGCATAGGCATCACCGCGGTAACCACGCAGGATATCTGGAAAGACCATCCGGAAAAAGTGCTGGGCACCACGGCGGAGTTCGTGCAGAAGTATCCCAACACCGCACGCGCCCTGACGGCGGCAGTGCTGGAAGCCGGCCGCTGGATCGATGCGTCGCTGTCCAACAAGACCAAGATGGCGGAAACCATTGCCGATAAATCCTATGTGAATACCTCGGTGGACGTCATTAACCAGCGTATTCTCGGCCGCTACCAGAATGGCCTGGGCAAGACCTGGGACGACCCGAACTACATGAAATTTTTCAATGACGGCGCGGTGAATTTTCCGTACCTGTCGGACGGCATGTGGTTCCTGACCCAGCACAAGCGCTGGGGCCTGCTGAAGGCGGACCCCGACTACCTGGCCGTGGCCAAGGCAGTCAATCGCATCGACATCTATAAGGATGCGGCGGCAATGGTCAAGGTCAATGTGCCCAAGGACCCCATGCGCACCAGCAAGCTTATGGACGGTACGGTATGGGACGGTAAGAATCCCGCAGCATACGCGGCGTCATTCAAGATCAGGGCATAAGGAGGCGGCATGAATACGATGGTCCATGGAGCAATCAGCGATCCCGGCGCGGTGCATGCCGCAGACAGCGCCAAGTCGGAAGTGAGCGAATCGGTAGTGGAACCGGCCACAATGAGCGTCAGCGTCCCTGCGGCGAAAGAAGAGCGGCCCGTGCCGGGATCGGACGCTGCCAGGGCGCGCTCCAAAATACGGCCCTTCCTGCTGGCAGTGTTGCCGCCTGTGCTGGGCATCGCCTTCCTGATACTGGTATGGGAGATCATTGCGTATAAAAATACCGCGTTCCCTTCGCCGATGGTGACGCTGGAGGAGGCGATCAAGGTGTTTTCCGATCCCTTTTACCAGAAAGGGCCGAACGACCAGGGCATAGGCTGGAATATCTATGCGTCACTGAAACGGGTTGCTGTCGGCTTCGGGCTGGCAGCGCTGGTCGGCATTCCGCTGGGTTTCCTGATCGGGCGTTTCAAATTCCTGTCCGGCATGTTCAATCCCATCATCAGCCTGCTGAAGCCTGTGTCGCCGCTGGCCTGGCTGCCTATCGGCTTGCTGGTCTTCAAGTCGGCCAATCCTGCTGCGATCTGGTCTATCTTCATCTGCTCGATCTGGCCGATGATCATCAACACCGCAATAGGCGTGCAAAGGGTGCCGCAGGATTATATGAACGTGGCGCGCGTGCTGAACCTGTCTGAGTGGAAGATCGTCACCCGCATCCTGTTTCCTTCCGTGCTGCCGTATATGCTGACAGGCGTGCGCTTGGCCATAGGCACGGCCTGGCTTGTTATCGTCGCGGCGGAAATGCTGACGGGCGGCGTGGGCATAGGCTTTTGGGTCTGGGACGAATGGAACAACCTGAACGTGCCGCACATCATCATTGCGATCGTCGTCATCGGCATGGTGGGGCTGATCCTGGAGCAGATCCTGGTGTCGCTGGCGCGCGCCTTCACCTACGAAGACGCAGGCAATTAACAGATAACCGGGCAACCACCCATCCAGGAAAGCAATCATGGAAAATATCGACCACGCATCACCGAATGCAAAGTACATCGACATCCGTCAGGCGGAAATGGTGTTCCATACACGCAAAGGCAGTTTTCATGCGCTGCGCGACATCAACCTTACGGTGCGCAAGGGTGAGTTTGTCACGCTGATCGGCCACTCCGGCTGTGGCAAGTCGACGCTGCTGAACCTGATCGCCGGGCTCACCAAGGCCACGTCCGGCGCGCTGCTGTGCGCCCACCGCGAGATTGCCGGGCCTTCGCCGGAGCGCGGCGTGGTGTTCCAGAACCATTCGCTGCTTCCCTGGCTGACCTGCTATGAAAACGTCTACCTGGCTGTGGAGCGCGTTTTCGGCGCGACAGAAAACAGCACCAAGCTGAAGATGCGCACGATGCAGGCACTGGCCCTGGTCGGGCTCGCGCATGCCGAGCAGAAGCGCCCCAATGAAATTTCCGGCGGCATGAAGCAGAGGGTGGGCATCGCGCGCGCGCTGTCGATGGAACCCAAGGTGTTGCTGATGGATGAGCCTTTCGGCGCGCTGGATGCGCTGACCCGTGCCCACTTGCAGGATGAGTTGCTGAAGATCGTCGCCAAGACCAACTCCACTGTGGTCATGGTTACGCATGACGTGGACGAGGCTGTGCTGCTGTCAGACCGGATTGTGATGATGACCAACGGCCCCGCCGCGACAATAGGCGAAATCCTGCAGGTAAGGCTTGAGCGGCCGCGCGACCGCGTGGAGCTGGCGCAAAATCCGCTGTATTCCGAATACCGGACGTCGGTGCTGGAGTTCCTGTATCACCGGGAGTCGCATCCGGCGGCAGCCTGAACGCGATTTAGGGGTTTGCTGTAAATGGCCGCGAGACGCGCTTCGGTGTAAGCTATTGCCATGGAAAATACAGACACTCAGGTAAATAAAGAATCTTTTGCTGCAGCCCGTTTCATCAAGGAAATCGGGCGCGGCAAGGATGGTGCGCGCAGCATGTCGCGCGAGGATGCACAACTGCTGTACGGCGCCATGCTGGAAGGGCGGGTGTCCGACCTGGAGATGGGCGGCATCCTGCTGGCGATGCGCATCAAGGGCGAATCCACTGATGAGATCGCTGGGTTCATGGCGGCGGCAGAGGCGCAGATGCAGCAGCTTGCCGCGCCGGCTGGCAACGCAGACGGCACACGCGGTAACCATGGTAACCAGTATGCGCCGGTTGTCATCCCCACCTATAACGGTGCGCGCAAGAAAGCCAACCTGACGCCTTTGCTGGCCTTGCTGCTGGCGCGGCGCGGTGTGCCGGTGCTGGTGCATGGCGTACTGCGCGATGCCGGCCGTGTGACCACGGCCGAGATACTGGAAGCCTTGCAGCATCCTGCGGCGCAATCGGTGCAGCAGGCGGAGGCGCAGATGGCCGCCGGCCAGCCGGCCTTTATAGCGATAGATCTGTTGTCGCCAGCCATGGCGCGCTTGCTGGCGATGCGCCGCGTGCTCGGCGTGCGCAATTCCACGCATACGCTGGTGAAGATATTGCAACCGTTCAAAGGGCCGGCGCTGCGCCTGACGTCGTACACGCATCCTGAATATTTCACGATGCTGCAGCATTATTTCAGCCAGGTGGCACCGCATGGCAGGGGCGATGCCTTCCTGATGCGCGGCACGGAAGGCGAAACCGTTGCCAATACCGGTCGCGCGCAGCAGATAGACTGGTTTCATCAGGGGCAATGCACAACGCTGGTCCATACCCACCAGACCATCGTCGGCGAGCTACCCAATACCCCGGATGAAAAAGACGCTGCTGTCACGGCGCAATGGATACAGGCGGTGCTGGACGACAAGATACCGGTGCCGGCCAGCATTGCCGAACAGGTCGAGCACTGTGTGCTGGTAGCGCACATGCTGGCTGAACGCGCGCCGCCAGCGTCCTAGATTGTACCTAGTGTATTGAATGAATATCGGAGCAGAGATGGAACAGCATGCAAAGCAGGCGGGCAAAGTTGTGCTGGTCGGCGCCGGACCCGGCGATCCGGAACTGCTGACGTTGAAAGCAGTCAGGGCGATTGCGCAGGCGGACGTTATCCTGGTGGACGACCTGGTCAACCCCGAGGTGCTGCAGCATGCGCGTGAGGATGCGAGGGTGGTGCAGGTCGGCAAGCGTGGCGGCTGCCGTTCCACTCCGCAGGCTTTTATCGAGAAACTGATGCTGGCCGAGGCCAGGGCCGGGCATTGTGTGGTGCGGCTGAAGGGTGGCGATCCTTTCATCTTCGGGCGCGGCGGGGAAGAGCGCCGCCATCTGATGGAGCAGGGCATACAGGTGGATGTCGTTAACGGCATCAGCAGCGGCCTGGCGGCGCCTGCATCTTTGGGTATACCGCTGACCCACAGGGATTTTTCGCAAGGCGCCATCTTCGTCACCGGCCACGGCAAGAACGAGGACAGCAATCCGGATTGGGCTTTGCTGGCAAAAACCGGCATGACGCTGGTGATCTATATGGGCGTCGCGCATTGCCGCGACATCCAGCAGGCATTGCTGGCGGGCGGACTAGCCGCGCGCACGCCGGTCGCGGTCATCCAGTCGGCAAGCATGCCGGGCCAGGCGCAGCTGATTACGGAACTTGGAGCGATGGCCTACGATATTGCCGTCTCTGCGCTGGGTAGCCCGAGCGTGATCGTCATCGGGGATGTGGTCCGATGCGCAGACAATCTGGCGGTGGATGCGCACGCCGCACGTCAGGAACATCTTCTTTTCAGCCGGGCCTGAGCATCTGATCGGCTACAATCACGCCTGCTCAATGAGCAAATCAGAATAATCAGATGCGGATAGTGGCAGGCCATGAGTAAAAAAATTGATGTTGCAGTGATCGGCGCCGGAGCCGCAGGCATGATGTGTGCAGCGGTGGCCGGGCAGCGTGGCAAGAGCGTGGTGCTGATCGACCATGCGGGCAAGCTGGCGGAAAAAATCCGCATCTCCGGCGGTGGTCGTTGCAACTTCACCAACCTGCACGCCGGGCCGGCCAATTTCCTGTCCGAGAATCCGCATTTCTGCAAAAGCGCGTTGTCGCGCTATACGCCGCAAGATTTCCTGGCGCTGGTCAAGCGCTACAAGATTGCTTTTCATGAAAAGCATAAAGGCCAACTGTTCTGCGACAACAGCGCGGAAGACATCATTAGCATGCTGAAGGCCGAATGCGATGCCGGCAAGGTAAGCTGGCGCATGCCCTGCAAGGTGGATGACGTACAGCGCGCCGCCGACGGCGAGGGCTTCATCATTCAGACTGGAGAAGGAGAAATACGCGCCGCCAGTGTGGTCGTCGCCACCGGTGGCCTGTCCATTCCCAAAATCGGCGCCACCGACTTCTCTTACAAGATCGCAAAGCAGTTTGACATCAAGCTGATAGAGCCGCGCCCGGCGCTGGTGCCGCTGACATTTGATGCGGCGGCCTGGGAACCCTTCGTGCCGTTGTCTGGCATCTCGCTGGAAGTGGATATAGAAACCGGCGAAAAAAAGAATAAGGCGCAATTCAGGGAGGACTTGCTATTTACCCACCGCGGCCTGTCCGGTCCGGCGGTATTGCAGATTTCCAGTTTCTGGCAGCCGGGGCAGGCGATACGGGTTAATCTACTGCCGGAAATTGATGTGGCGCAAGAGTTGATAGAGGGCAAAAGCACGATCAAAAAAAACCTGTCCAACCACCTGTCGCAGCACTTGCCGGCGCGCCTGGTGGATGGCCTGCTGGTCGCCAACGGTTTTGCGCCGGACGCCCGCGTGGCGGACATGCAGGACAAGCGGCTGCGCCAGCTGGGCGAAAACCTGAATCGCTGGGTACTGGTGCCGAACGGTTCTGAAGGCTACCGCAAGGCTGAAGTCACACGTGGTGGCGTCGATACCCGCGCGCTGTCGCAGCAAACGATGATGGCCAACAGTGTTCCCGGCCTGTATTTTATCGGCGAAGCCGTCGACGTGACCGGCTGGCTGGGCGGCTACAATTTCCAGTGGGCATGGGCTTCCGGAGTGGCGGCAGGGCAGGCCGTATAGGCCTGTTTAAGCGGATTGTATAAGCGTGTTGTATTTTTGCAGCGTTGATACTGACCGAAGTAGGGAGATTTGCCGCCGGCTACTGCGGAAGGGCTGTTTTATGATTTGTGCCATACCCCCCTTGCCAGACAGTAAACTGGCTGAAATGTGCTTTTTCGAGGCCTGGCAGAACTGCAACAATGTGCTTTCTGCATAAAAAGTAATCACGGGCCTTACAAAGCTTCAAAATTTCTGCTATTATCTCGGTCTTCCCTTAAATTTTTCATTGGTTCGAACTTACATGACCACAATTCGCCTTAAAGAAAACGAGCCGTTCGAAGTCGCTATGCGTCGCTTCAAGCGCACCATCGAAAAGACCGGTCTGTTGACCGAATTGCGCGCTCGCGAGTTCTACGAAAAGCCAACTGCAGAGCGCAAGCGCAAGCTGGCTGCCGCAGTAAAGCGTCACTACAAACGCATTCGTAGTCAGCAATTGCCTAAAAAGATGTACTAATCCTGGACTGGCGCTGCTTTGCGGTGCCGTTCAAGCTGGTAGTGTCACAGGCATGCATGCCCGCTCCGTATAGCGCAGCGGGCTTTGTCGTTTCTAAGGCTTGCTGTAAGACTTGCGAAAGGCATGCCCGATGATTGCGGTTGTTGTTCCC
Organism: Undibacterium sp. TJN25; assembly: GCF_049339885.1. Taxonomy (NCBI): domain Bacteria; kingdom Pseudomonadati; phylum Pseudomonadota; class Betaproteobacteria; order Burkholderiales; family Oxalobacteraceae; genus Undibacterium; species Undibacterium sp. TJN25. The sequence goes on from NZ_JBMPPM010000008.1 coordinate 9,390, forward strand.
GCGATTGTTGTGCCTGATAGTTCAAGCATTTCTTAAACCTTCTCTTCCGTTCAATTTACCAGTCAGAGTATCCCATGAGCCTAAAAGACCAGATCACCGAAGACATGAAGTCTGCAATGCGCGCGAAAGAAGCGGAAAAGCTGGGCACCATTCGCCTGCTGACCGCGGCCATGAAGCAAAAAGAAGTCGATGAGCGCGTAGAGCTGACGGACACCATGGTATTGGCGATTATTGAAAAAATGATCAAGCAACGCAAAGATTCCATTACCCAGTTTGAAGCGGGTGCGCGCCAGGACCTGGCTGACAAGGAAAAAGCAGAGCTGGTGATATTGTCCGCCTACATGCCGGCCGGTTTGTCCGACGCGGAGCTGCAGGCGGAAGTGACGGCTGCCGTTGCTGCTTCCGGCGCTGCAGGACCGCAGGATATGGGCAAGGTCATGGCCATTTTGAAGCCCAAGCTGGCAGGCCGCGCTGACATGACCGCCGTATCGGGTCTGGTCAAAGCTGCGCTGACACGCTGATCAAAATAGCTGCTAAGCTGGGGTAGATGGCAGGCTTTTGCCTGCGCTGCCCGGCTTGGCTTATTTTCCCGTGATACCTCAAAGTTTTATACAGGATCTGCTGGCCCGCGTTGACATTGTCGACGTGGTGGGCAAGTATGTCCAGTTGAAGAAGGGCGGCGCAAACTACATGGGTTTGTGCCCCTTCCATAACGAAAAATCTCCCAGCTTTACTGTCAGCCCCACCAAGCAGTTTTATCACTGCTTCGGCTGCGGCGCGCACGGCACGTCCATCGGTTTTTTGATGGAGTATTCCGGCATGAGCTTTGTCGATGCCGTTAAAGACCTAGCGCTCAACAACGGCATGATCGTGCCGGAAGAGGACAAGCTGCTGCCGGCGCAACGTGCTGAAGTGCAGGCCAAGAGCCTGGCGCTGAGCGATGTGATGACCAAGGCCGGCGAGCACTACAAGCAGCATTTGCGCGGTGCGACCACGGCCATTGCCTACCTCAAAAAACGCGGCCTCACCGGCGAAATCGCTGCCAGGTTCGGACTGGGCTATGCGCCGGACGGCTGGGATGGCCTGCGCGCCGTATTTCCTGACTACGCCGCTCCCGAGTTGGTGGAAGCCGGCCTGGTTATCGACCGCAGCGATGAAGAGGCGTCCAACCGCAAGCGCTACGACCGCTTTCGCGACCGCATCATGTTCCCGATCCGGAACACCAAGGGCCAGGTCATCGGTTTCGGCGGCCGCATCCTGGACCAGGGCGAACCTAAATATCTGAACTCGCCCGAGACACCCCTGTTCCAGAAAGGCTATGAGCTGTACGGCCTGTTCGAGGCGCGCCAGGCGATACGCGAAGCCGGCTATGTGCTGGTGACGGAGGGCTATATGGACGTCGTGGCGCTGGCGCAGATGGGTTTTCCGCAGGCGGTGGCAACGCTGGGCACGGCCTGTACGCCAACGCACGTGCAAAAGCTGTTGCGCCAGACCGACCATGTGGTGTTCAGCTTTGACGGCGACAGCGCCGGCCGCCGCGCCGCGCGGCGCGCGCTGGATGCCTGCCTGCCGCATGCCAACGACAACAAGATCATCAAGTTCCTGTTCCTGCCCACCGAGCATGATCCGGACAGTTACATCCGCGAACTGGGCACCGAGGCCTTTGAGCAGCAGGTGCAGGATGCCATGCCGCTGTCGCAGTTCTTCCTGAAGGAAGTCTCTGCCGACAATGACCTAGGCACCGCTGAAGGCCGCGCCAAGGCGCAGTTTGACGCCAAGCCGCTGTTGCAGCAGATGCCGCCTTCCGGCTTGCGTCTGCAAATGGTGCGCAGCCTGGCGCAGATGACGCAAACCATGCCATCCGAGATTGAAGCGCTGTTTGACCTGGCGCAGCCGGTTGCCCGCGCCCGCGTGGCACCGCCCAAGTCCAAGCGTAGCGCGCCGGTGGGGTTGGAGCGGCAGATCATGCGCATCCTGATGGCGCACCCGGTGCTTGCGTCGATGATGGATGCAGCGGTGCTGGCCGATGCGGCGCTGTTGGCGCCGGATGGGGCCGAAATGCTGACGCAGCTGGCGACGATCGCCTACAGCATGGGGGAACATGCCAATTTTGCCGCGCTGGCGGAGAACTTGCGTGCCACCGGTTCCGATTACGATGCGTTGATCGCCGAGATTGCCGAGCAGACCGAAACGGAACTCGACGTCGTCCGGCTGGAGCTAACCGGCGCGATACGCCAGATCCGCAAGCAGGTGTTCAACGTTGAAATGCAAAGGCTGGCGGCAACCGGACTGCGAGAAGAAGCGGACATCATGCGTTACCGTGAAGTAATGCAATTGCAGGATCAGTTGCGCAAGCAGGCAGAGGCGGAAGCTGCCGTCAGGCAAGTATAGGCGGCGTTCCGGTGCCCACGCGATGTTGGCGTACTTCTGCGCGATAGCCCGCTTGCAACATATGCAGGCAAGTTCCCTTGCATTTCATTAATAAATTATATAAATTTAAGAAGCAGGGTGTCTGCGGATTGCTTAAATAGCAGGCACTTGAGATTTATGGTTTTGTGACCAGATAGGTTCTATTCCCGCTGTCAGGCAAGTATTTTCCACCGTTCTGCTCTTGGCGGACGGCAATGCAGCAATGGATTTTGCAAGCCGGGATGTGGTGTTGGCAATGCGCCGGCCACGCAGCCGCCAGGGGTAGGGCTAGAGGAAAGTCCGGTCTCGTGTTATAATTAAAGGCTTTCGATTCAAGGTCTTAGGTTGTTTCATTCTGTGCGAGCTGTTGGTCGGTTGCTATGATGTTGCTGATCGGTTGACGTTTGTGCGGGACATGTTGTTTAGGCGAGCATCCATGCTCCTCCGAGTAACCCGATAACTCTGGTACTGAGGCTCAGGAAGTTAGAAACATAATTGCTATGCACTGCAGAGCGGTTTGGTCTGGCGGCAGTGCATTGTCGTTTTTGCTTTCAGCTTCTGCAATGTGGCCGCAGTGCCGGTTGGTTTGATTCAATGGCTAGCGCAATGAAGAAACCCGCAAAAACTCTGACAACCCCAGCAACAAAAAAAACCACTGGCAAAGTATCGGCCATTGCCGCTGCGTCCAAGCCCGCCGTAAAACCGGCGGCCAAGGCAATTGCAGCAAGCAGGCAAACAGCAAAGCCCGCAGTGCAGGCAGCAGCTAAAACCAGGCCTGCGCCTCTGAAAAAAGAGGTTGCGAAAGATGTCAAAGCGCCTAAAGTGGTGAAGAAGGGTGCAGAGAAAGCAGGCGCTGCCGTAGCAAAAGAAGCGGCAAAAGAGGCGCCTAAAGCCAGGACGAATAGTGTTTTAAAAGATGAACCGAAATTAGCCGCGAAGGCGGCCAGCAAGGCAGTGACAGGCAAGGATGCAAAGCCGGCAGCGAAGAAAACCAGCAGGCCGGATGAAGCCGGCGTGACAGACACTTCAGCCACAAGCAAAGCAGCGGACAAGCCAAAAACTGCACCATTGAAAGCTTCTGTGACAATTAACAAAACCGATTCAAAGACAGTGATTAAGCCAACCAAGATTTCAGCAAAGACTGACAAAGCTCCTGAAGTACAGGAAATTAAAACAGGCTCCGCGCCTGCCGTCAGCCAAACTACCGATGCCGCCGTACTGGCAGCCATCGACACGTCCGGCTATGTGCTGCCCGGTGTGAAGGTGCCTGGCCGCCGCGGCCGCAAGCCGAAAGAATACCAGCCTGAAAACGAGGAAATCGCTGCACTGAACGCGGTAGAGCGCGCAGAGATGAAGGCCATCGACAAAGCCAAAGCCAAGGACCGCAAGGCCAAGGAAAAAGCACTGTTGAAAGACGCCTTCTCTTCCGATCCGGAAGCGACCGAGGAAGAGCTGGAACGCCGCCGCCAGAAACTGAAAACCCTGATCAAGCTGGGTAAGGACCGAGGCTACCTGACGTTTGCAGAGATCAACGATCACTTGCCTGAAAACGTCGTCGATCCGGAAGCGATTGAAGGCATCATCGGTACCTTCAACGACATGGGCGTCGCCGTCTATGAGCAGGCGCCGGATGCAGAAACACTGCTGCTGTCCGATAACGTCGTCACCGTCACCAGTGACGATGATGAAGTGGAAGCCGCTGCTGAAGCCGCACTGTCTACCGTGGATTCCGATTTCGGCCGCACCACCGACCCAGTCCGCATGTACATGCGTGAAATGGGCTCGGTAGAGTTGCTGACGCGCGAAGGCGAGATCGTCATCGCGAAGAAAATCGAAGAAGGCCTGAAAGACATGATCCAGGCGATCTCCGCCTGCCCGACCACGATCGCCGAGATCCTGGCCGCTGCAGACAAGATTGCCAGTGACGAAATCAAGATCGACGAAATCGTCGACGGCCTGGTAGACCCGAACGCCGACGACGTCGTCGCGCCTTTGCCGGTTGCCGCCGCGTCCGATGAAGAAGACGAAGAAGACGAAGAAGAGGAAGAGGAAGAAGAGGAAGAAGACGAAGGCAATGCAGCAGGCGCCGCCGGCTTCTCCAATGAACAGCTGGAACAGCTGAAGCGTGATTCGCTGGCCAAGTTCGAAATCATCTCCTCCAATTTCGACAAGATGCGCAAAGCCTTTGAAAAAGAAGGCTACAACTCCAAGGCCTACGTCAAGGCGCAGGAAACCATTTCCGCAGAATTGCTGGGCATACGCTTTACCGCAAAAGTCGTCGAGAAGTTGTGCGACACCTTGCGCGGCCAAGTCGATGAAGTGCGCCATGTAGAAAAGCAGATCCTCGAAGTCGTGGTCAACCGTTGCGGTATGCCGCGCGCCCACTTCATCAAGGTCTTTCCCGGCAATGAAACCAACCTGAAATGGGTGGACGGCGAAGTCAATGCCGGCCATTCTTACAGTGCCATCCTGGGCCGTAATATCCCGGCAGTGCAGCAGCTGCAGCAAAAGCTGATCGACCTGCAAGCGCGCGTGGTATTGCCATTGCCCGACCTGCGCGGCATCAACAAAAAAATGTCTGCCGGCGAGATGAAGGCCCGCAAGGCCAAGCGCGAAATGACCGAGGCCAACTTGCGTCTGGTTATTTCCATCGCCAAAAAATACACGAACCGCGGTCTGCAATTCCTGGATCTGATCCAGGAAGGCAATATCGGTTTGATGAAGGCCGTGGACAAGTTTGAATATCGTCGCGGCTACAAGTTCTCTACCTATGCAACATGGTGGATACGCCAGGCTATTACCCGCTCTATCGCTGATCAGGCGCGTACTATCCGTATCCCTGTACACATGATAGAGACCATCAACAAGATGAACCGCATCTCGCGTCAGATCCTGCAGGAAACCGGTGTAGAGCCGGATCCCGCAACTCTGGCCATCAAGATGGAAATGCCGGAAGACAAGATCCGCAAGATCATGAAGATCGCCAAGGAACCGATCTCCATGGAAACGCCTATCGGTGACGATGACGATTCCCATCTGGGCGACTTCATCGAAGATAACCACACACTGGCCCCGGCCGATGCAGCGCTGCACGCGTCGATGCGCAACGTGGTCAAGGACGTGCTGGATTCATTGACGCCGCGCGAAGCAAAGGTATTGCGCATGCGCTTCGGTGTGGAAATGTCCACCGACCATACGCTGGAAGAAGTGGGTAAACAATTTGACGTAACGCGCGAACGCATCCGCCAGATAGAAGCCAAGGCACTGCGTAAATTGCGTCATCCTTCCCGTTCCGATAAGCTGAAAAGCTTCCTAGAAGGTAATTAATGTTATACAATAAGGGTCGGATTTTTCCGGCGCTTATTGGTAATATCAAGCGGTTTTGAATACGGTTGCAGTACGTGGTCAGGCCCGATAAGCTTTGCAGTAAAAGGGCCTCTAGCTCATGTTGGTTAGAGCAGCGGACTCATAATCCGTTGGTACCGTGTTCGACTCACGGGAGGCCCACCAGAATTCATAATAAAAAAAGGGGTTACGCTAAGGCGTAGCCCCTTTTTTTTATCTGTTTTTAATCCGAAAATTCAACACAAGCTCAACAGCAATTTGCGAGCAAGTGATTGAGCTGCCGCGTTTCTTGGAGGTGTTCTGATGAGAGGTGGGCGTATTGCGTTGTCATTGTTAGGCTGTGATGCCCAAGGGCTTTTGCAGTACCGAGATGATCTTGATATTCATCATGAAATGGCTCGAAAAGTGTGCCTCAAAATGTGGATCAATTGACCTTCTGATAGTTTTTAACTTGGCCTGTTCTAGGTCTTCCCAAAATGTTGAGTAAATGATTATGAAAAATCGCTCGCCATCGCCATTATTTTCGTGATGGGCCTTCAAAGCTTTTTCAGTTCGTCGGTGATCGGCGTAGCACGGGTTTTACTTCGCTAGGTTGCATATCAGCAGTCAGACATTTGCTTTATGTGACGCCCCGTGTTCTCGGTTACGGCGAGATTAAATTGACGGGTGATGGTCATTCAGCGCTACTACAACGGTTGTGGTCAGAGCTCGCCCAAGTTGAGCAAATGCCAGGTGTAGACATCCTTACGATGGAGGACGGCGAAATTCTATTGATCGGCGGCTTGAACAGCAATAAATCTGCAGACGGGCAAATAGGTTTTCCCTTCTTCCCTAAATCGTGGGCTGCCAGTAGGAAAGTACTGCGAGCACGGATTTTGTGCTGATCTTGCCCTCCTCCGTCGTCAAATAGCCTGGACCTTTGCCGCAACGGATAACGGAGTGTGATTGTTTGATTCCGGGTAATTCATGATTAGCGACGTACCGTCGCCCTGTAGATTCGCATCGATATCTACATACCGAAAAAGCGTGATTTGAGGCGAGCTGGAGCGTAGCGGAACGGTAGCATATAGGAGCGCTTTGGACGGCCGTCCCGCCAGCGACGACGCCAGTCGCGCAGTGATAGGCGCCTCAAGCAAGTGCCTTCGACTATAACTATTGTCTCGATAGCTATGATGGACAAGGGGGGTAACTGAGCGTGATTTGGACAATCGTGCCTGCATAGTTATGTAAAGTTATCGGAATTGCAGCTTTTTTAGCAGAAATATGATATGTTTGATGCAACAATGCAGCGCTTCTTGTTGTTGAGGCGTATCACTAACAGTCTGCGAAGGCAATATGAAGAACCTTATTTCAATCCATTTTGATGGTCCAATTGCAGCTAAGCACGCGGTACAACTTCGAACGTTCAGCAAGACCCTTGGCCATGTTCAAACTGCAATTGATCGAGCGTATCTGGATATTAAGTACGGCAATGTCTGGAAGAACGCGAGGTTGAAAGACGAAGACTACACGCACACAGATTTTTTGCTTCAACAAACACGTGAAGGCGGTTTTATTGCGGATTTGCTGGGAGATAAAGATAGCGGCGACGTGGTGACACGAATTTATAATGCTGTTCTGCCGGCCTATGAGCAGGCTCAAGCTGTTGTCGTACCTGATCAACCGAAATTGGTTGACCTGGCAGAGCAGCGTAGCCGTCACTATAAAAGCGGTGCGCAGGAGCCGATTCCATACGCTGAACTAATCGATAATCCAGATCCGGGGCAGACACGCGCTTACGGCGACCGCTCAATCGTCAAAGAGTTCGACCAAATTGCCTCAGCAATTCGCGCTAGAGACGGTGACGGAAGTGTAGTCGAGGTTGATCTCTATGCGGGTAAAGCTTTCCCCAAGTTCGTTTTTAACTCGGACATTTCGGCGAAGTTCCACAACGTTGTTTCCATCAGAGCCTTGGGAGACCCAGTGCAACTGTCGATCACGCTGCGTGGCCTCGATTCGGGTAATGGCGGCACATCCAAGGCAAAGGCCATGAACTTGCTCTCGAAGAAGGAGTTCAATCTTCACATTCATACCGACCGAGGATTCGGCAGTTTGCGGAAGTATTTAAAAAAACGCAATCCACCGCCTTTCACTATTGTTGCATGTCCTGTTCTCGAATACGGTGCGTTTGATCCTCTCGCAGGGGATATGTATTTTATTGCTATCGTCGCTGATGAGAAGAACAGTGTTCCTGAGGTCGAGGAGTGATTCTTCCAGATGCTGCAGTAGGGTCAATTATTGCTGCTGCAATTGCTGGGCTTGTTGTGTTCATCTCAACCGTTCTGACGAAGGAGCAGAAAACTTCTGAATTCCGGCAAGTCTGGATCGATGAAATTCGAAAGGATGTTGCTCAATACATCTCAGGGATTAGTGAAGTTGTTGCGTTGCATAAGTTCAAGATGGGTGATCAAGAAGCATATAAGAAATTCTTGGACGATAACTTTAAGACCATTCATGAACTTCAGACTATCGAACACCGAATCATCTTGCGACTGAATCCGAAGGAACACGAAAAATTAGTCCTTCAAGTAAGGTTATTTCGAAAAAAGATGCTTAAGGCGCACCAGCAATCTGATTCAGCTGAGCAAGAGGAACAATTGACGAAGCAGCTTCTAGATTCAACAAAGGAAGTTCTCTCTTTCGAATGGAAGCGAGTTAAGGGCGGTGAGCCAACCTTTAAAAGGGTGAAATGGGGCGCATTTGGTGCGTTGGTCTGTCTGTTGGTGACTTTGGCTGTTGCGTTGTTCGTTGTACAGCCAAAAAGCACAGTGGAAGATTCTAAGACCCAGCAAAGTACTCAACAATTGCTACAGTATTTTGCTGCCCCAGATGCTCCTCAAACGAGCAAGCGAGTCGTTCGCCAGATACAAAACAACTCGATAAAAATCGAAATGCCGGTTGTCAAAGATTGCGCCGATAAGTCTCAATGCGCCCAGGACTGAGAATATCAAGACCCCCTGGATGGGCGTCGTTTAATGTGTAAGAGCCCGGACTTGAACTGACAACAACTGTCAGATGAGTTAGAGTCTTCATAGACCGCCACCGGTCAAGTGCGGATGCGGTTCAATAACGCAACACATGGAAACTCACGATCGTGATCAACATATCGGAACGAAAAGCGAGCCTTGACAATAACTATTGTCTGATCCTGACATCTAATAGCGTTGAAAAGGCGGCTGTCAAAAGCGTCACGACCAACGCCCAAGAAGCGTTCATTGGTCAAGGTAATTCGGGCGCCTATTTGGGCCTTATCGGAGACTCATTAGTCTTACACCTATCGGGGGAGTCGGGAACGTCCCGGGATCAGTCGATCGGTAGAATCGCGACGACGTTTCTTCGCTCTCAATCGATGCCTCGACCACGGCTTGTCTTGCTCGTAGGGTTTTGTTGGCGCAACCCTGAGACGACGCCGGACAACGTCTTGATTGTTAGTTCACAGGTGCACTGCGTCAACGTTTTGCACGCGACCAAGGGCGCATTTCAGCCACAAGAAATTGTGCGAGGCAGTCCGCTGTCCATTGATGAGTTGAAAGCCGCACGCTTGCTCGAATGCCTGCACTCGGTTTCGGGTAGTGTGCGTGTTGGCCCTATTGCCAGCGCGGAAACACTTTATAAGGAAGACCAATTGCGCTCTCAGCTCGTCGCCACGCATCCGGCTATTCTCGGTGGAGAAATGGAGGCCTTCGCATTTCTTGACTCAAGCTTCCTATGGCTTGTCCTGAAAGCCGGCTCGGATGCAGGAGGGGTAGATTTTGACAGGAATCGGCAAGCAGAGGCTGCCGCGAGAGCTGCGGGTGCGATACGACCGCTCATCGCCGAGTTAGAGGCCGGCGGCACGATTGGCAAAGAGGAGTCACTAAAAAATGCGTCCGTCAGGGATTTGATTGAGGGCGATGTGATTGAGTTCGATGCCCGGCGCTACCGTACCGAGCAGCTCAATGAGGTGCTCGAGATGAGAATTGGTCCTAACATTGAATACAAGCTACGGCGATACCTAGCACCAAGTGGGTATGATCCGCAGTTCTTGCGCCATAGCGTCAACGCCCTTCTCGAATTGGCTCAAAACGCCGTCAAACACGGGGGCGCCAATTCTGTTCAGTTCGAATTTGCGAATGCTTGCATTCATATGCAGGACGACGGCGATGCATTTGATCCACGATTGCTCACCGCTGGCGGACGCGGCGGTGCAAGGGCATTCCGCACTCTCATGGAGTATCACTCCTCCGAACAGATCATTTTCAAATTCGTGCCGGGCGAACAAGGCCGGGGAAACACTTATTCGTTCGAATTGCCGCAAGTGGATGCTTCTCTCGACCACGCGCGTCGCGTGTGTCAGATCCGGATACTTGACGACGTCATCGGAATGGCGCACGGACGTCCGGTACTGTTCAATTTCGATAGCAGCTGCACCATGCTCTACCTAGATACAACTCCGATTCGTATGAGCTCGAGAAAATATACGCTTGCAGGGGAAGTGAAAAGGCTGGTCGATGAAGGAAAGCAAATCTATGTGGGTTGTGCGAGTGAGGAAGATGTAAATTTATTTAAGGAAGAGTTGAGGGATTGCGTAGGATCAGGAGTGACAGTATTTATCGACACTCAGCTTTTCGGTCCCAATTCCCGGCAGTGAATAAATAGATTCCGGCCAGATCTCCGTTGCGGCATCAGCATGGCTGCGCATTTACTACGGGGCCGCTTTGGGGGGGGGCGGATTCAATCAGTGGTCGTTTGACACTTCGTGTTAGTCAAGTTCGAGTTAGTATAGGTTCGGCTATTTGAGCTTATAGCTGGCGATCCGCGTTCAATTTCCGGCGGGCCAAAACCAGGCCTAGCACACCTAGGGCAAACAAGACGGCAGTTCCCGGCCCCGGCACGTCAACGGCAATAGCCGTATGCGCCAAGACCGCATCTCTCGCGTCGAGTACAGTTAGTTGGAATTGAGTGTTGCTGGAGTCAAATACATCAAACGCAATGAGGTTCCCTCTGTTTTTCGTCTTCCACAGGCAATTCTTATGCAGCCAGTTTTTCCTGATTCTGCTCACTGATCCAACGATTTAAAAACTGGATCGGTGATTTGTAACTGAAGGTCAAATGTTGCCGCTTGCGATTGTAAACCACTTCAATGAATTCAACGCTGGCTGCACATTTCAGCCAGCGTAAATCGATTGGTCTGCGCGTCGATCCAGGCGTGCTTCACAGAGCATCCTTTGCGAAGTACACCGCTGCTTATAATTCATTCTCCCGCTTTAGCTGGGCATTCGCGGATGTAGCCTCGACAATTCCATGGCTTCCGGCGTCACGACTTTGTTGCCGGCGCCAGTCAACTTGCTGGCGTCAGCGGCCTTAATCCAGTTGTGCACAGTCTGGTCGTCCACACAAGCTCCTTTGCGGTGGCGGGGGTGGATTCACTTGCCTTGACCTGTTTTATATCCAGTTCCTTGAACTCTGTTGAGTATGCACTTCTTGAAATCTTCATTTCTTGCCCTTCCAAAGTAACGTCAGTTTTACGTTACCTGTGGAAGACTAAATTTAAGGGAAAGCTCATTATCTGTATGTATGTTGTTTGAGGTTCCTTATAGGCCAGCTCATGGCACGCAGAAAGCCCGTATTCACTTGGCCGATCTATCATCATATATAATTTGGCTTATGCCAAAAGACTATAAAACCGTTGAGCAGTATGTGCTAAATCTCCTGAGAAAGGATATCCTGAGCGGTCGGTATCAACCTGGCGACAGGTTGAGGCAGGATGAAGTCGCGAAGCGATTTGAAGTGAGCACAACGCCGGTAAGGGAGGCGTTTCGGGATCTTCGTTCTGAAGGACTGGTGCTCATCGATACCAATAAAGGCGTTATCGTCAAAGGCTTGACGATAAAAGACCTTGCCGAAATATACGAGATTCGAATCTCACTAGAACCTCTGCTCGCAAAAAAATCAGTTGCGACGATTTCTGCAGATGCCTTGATGGAAGCCCAGGCCGTTCATCGTGAGATGTGCGCTTCTACAGACCCGCATCGATGGGCGGCACTGAATAAAGATTTCCATATCAATTTGATGAAGAGTGAAAAAGACTCTCGTTTATACGATATGGTTAAAAATTTATTGGTCATCGCCGAGCCCTATGTCTCCTTGTCCATTTTTGTGCATCCCCAAATTCTTGAAACCGATAATCTCGAGCACAGTGAAATTCTGGAAGGCTACGAGCAAAGAAACGGCAAAAAAGTAGAGAAGGTAGTCAAGCTGCATCTCGAACATACTTTGTCGGCGATTCAAAATGCCGTAGATGAAGATAGCCTGCGTATGATGAGCAAGAATTTTTCGTGATATGCGCGCTGTGCTGATAGGGCACCGTGCAAATATAGCCTGCGACAATACCTTAACGAGAGAAACGTCAAAGAAAACGGGCTGTACAAAAGTCATTTGATGGGGGCTGAAATATCGGGGGAGTTCTCCCTCTGCCCCGCGAGTGAGAGCTTCTTATACCATGATGAAAATACCGGGTTTTAGTGATGTTCCATAGAACCCGGAAATCTTCTTCAACTTACTTGCACCCCATACTTGGCGAATTCAATCATTGAATTGCGCGTCAGGGCAGGCGAGCCTGGGCAAGGTGCCTGATAACCACTGCCCGAGCATAATCAGTTCGCCGTCTTCGTTGCCACGGCCAATCAGCTGAACTCCGAGGGGAAGCAGTGTGGATGATAGCCCCGACGGAATCGTCAATGCGGGCAAGCCGAGAAATGTCCAGGGTGCGCAAAAGGCGGCATCGCCGGTTTTGGATAGTCCCATTGGAGCGCTGGTGGGAGAAGTAATTGAAATGATGGCATCCAATCCGTCCAGAGGCCGGTCTCTTTCCATCCGCAAATTGGCGATTAAGGCCCGAAGGTCATCGTAGTCCGCTTTGGGAACTTTCTCTCCTTCTTTAATCAGTTCGCGCGTCCATGGCCCGGCCTTCTCCAGTTCGCCCTTGATATCCTCATAAAGATTTTGCTTTACTTCATAAGCCATGATTTTATTCGTGGCCGTAATGATTTCGCGGATGTCGAGGCTTAGGCTGACATCAACGCACTGAATGCCGTTGGCCTCAATCAGACGCACCACTGCGTCAAAGTTATCTTTAACATCGGCATCGACATGGCTCCATAACGATGAGCGGTATATTCCCAGCTTCTTCGGCTTCCTTGTCTGATGGAAATCCAATTTTTGGGAATTATCTGCAACCGTGCCACTCTTTACAATTAATTGGTGAGCCGCCGCCGCCCAATAGCAACTTGACGTAATAAAACCAAGGTGGTCTAGCGTGGGTGAGACAAAGCGTGTGCCCTCTCTGAGGATTGCGCCATACGTCGGTTTATATCCGACTGCCCCGCAATATGAAGAGGGTCGGATAATGGAGCCGACTGTTTGTGTACCGATCGCGATGTCTACAATGCCGGCGCCCACTGCCGCTGCGGAGCCGCTAGACGATCCTCCCGGGCTGTAGGCGGCGTTCCAGGGATTGACAGTTAGTCCGGGGTCTCGCCAGGCGAACTCGGTAGTCACTGTTTTTCCAAAGATGATTGCTCCGGCTTCACGCAGCCTTTGAACAATCCAGGCATCTTTTTTCGGTCGATGACCTTCGAAGATCTTTGAGCCATATGCAGTCGGCATGTCTGCGGTATCAATCAGATCTTTAACCGCCACAGGTACGCCAGAAAGTGCAGTTTCGCCGGCCGTCGCATCGTTTGAATAGCTGGACGGGCGATAGCTGAACGCCTTTAGGCGGCCCTCCAGGCGGTCTGCCGCTGCGATTGCCGATTCAAGGCGCGTTGTCGCGGATAAGAGGCTAGCTTCGTTGAGATGTTGTGTGGGCATAATTTGGTTGCTGCTTAATTCGGGGGAATGGCGAGCTCCGCATACAGGATGCGGAGCCTTCGGTGGGCGACCTGGATAAATCTGTATTCAGGCAAGAGTGAGTGCGAAAAAGCGAAGCTTAGCGATTCAGCTTTTCTGCAAAACTGTTGTCGACGGCGCTTTCGTACGTCACTTCACCTGGTTTGACGTTTCCGATATACAAATGAAGATCCAGGTTATTCTGGAATGATAGTCGGGAAATGGCGGGGTTCGGCGGATAAACATTTTGACTGATCATCCGCTTTACAGCATTGCTGACAACGGTTTCATTTAACGTCGGGAATTCTTTTTGCCCTATCCGAATTGCAGTTTCTGGCGATGCTCGCATGAGCGCTTCCGCTTCTCCTATAGCGGCAACGAAACTTTGAACCATCTTCGGTTTGTTTTTAATCGTGGATTTCAGGGTATCGATGGTGGAGAACGCATATTGGCCACTATATTGTTTACCGAATTCATGAACAATTTTATATCCACTTGCAAGTGCCTGATCCACCTGCGGCTGATACAAAACGGCTGCCGCCGCACGCCCCGCGCTAACTGGCGACAGCTCAGTGCCGATCTGGACAGTATTCAATTTTACGTTTGACAAGCCCTTGTCTTTAAGTAGCCTCTGCAGCATGTAGGTACTGGTTGAAGGCGGAAGTGCCACCGCTATCGTTTGATCTTTAAGATCGTCAATTGACTTGATGGGTGAGTTTTCAGGCGCCACCATCCAAACGGGTGCGCCGGCCACAATCGTCGCTACATTGAGCAGGCTGGCTCCTTTCAAGTTAGCCATTACCGCAGTCATGGGGTCTTGCAAGGAGAAATCGGCATGTCCGCCGATAACAGCTGCAACTCCCTGCGCACCACTACCGGCAGTCACCTTTTGCACATCCAGGCCATGCTTGGCAAAAATCCCTTGATCCAGTGCCACATACAGCGGCAGATATTGTATCGATTGAAATGCTTGGTAGACGACCACTTTTTCGGCGGCATGCGCTGGTGCGATAGCACTTGCTGCCATGACTGACGAGGCAATAAGTCTACGAATATGTTTCATTACTCGGCTTTCCATGAGACTACCCTTTCTTCCGTTAATTTAACTACCCAGGTGAGGACTGCTGCCATTAAGGTCAAAACAATGACCCCTAGCCAAACGCTATTGAGATCGAACAAGGATCCTGAGACAAATACGAAATGTCCCAGCCCATTCTCCGAGGCGATGAATTCACCGACCACCGCGCCAATCAATGCAAAGCCGATGTTGATTCGGAGAATTGAGAATATCCAAGGGACGGAGGCGGGGACAATCAGTTTTTTGAAAATCATGATTCGCCTTGCTTTGAACGATTTGAATAGATTGAGTAGATCCGGGTCGACCTCCTTCGCCGCGGCGCAAGAGGAAATCATGGCGACTGCAAATGTTGAAATAATGGCCAGCCATATTTTTGAGACCATACCCGACCCGAACCAGATAATGATGAGAGGCCCGAGCGCGATTTTCGGAACGCTGTTCAGCAAAATGGAGAACTGCTCTGCGACGTCAGACGCTTTTGGATAAAACCATAGCGCCAATCCCAGCGCAATGCCGAGACCACTACCTATTAATAAGCCCAATATGGTCTCTGCCAATGTTACCCACGTGTCGGAAAGTAACTGCCCCTTCGTCAGTGCGATAACGCCCACTTCAAAAATGCCAAGCGGTGAACCTAATAACTGGCCGTTAATCCAATGTGCCTGTGCCGCCACCTGCCAAAAGATGATCAATGCAACCAGGATGGAAGCAACGATGGCGGCTGAATTATTTGTAGTTTTCATTTGTATTCCTATTACTTAAGACACGGCATGCGTGACGTCGCTGCCTCGCAGAGCATCCCATACGCGTGAGTGATATCTATGGAACTCGGGTGCCCCACGTGCGGTGATTGCGTCTCTTTCGCCCGGGACGGTAAGCACAATTTTTTCCTGCAGGCTTATTCGCGCTGGGCGGCCTCCCAACACCACGATTCGATCGCTCATTGCGATTGCTTCGTCAATATCATGAGTGACCAGAATGACGCTCGTGCCTTCTGTTTTCGTGAGTGTGATTACATCGTTTTCCAGCATGAGACGCGTTTCGTAATCCAGAGCGGAGAACGGTTCATCAAGAAGAACGATCGTAGGATTGGTTAACAGGGTACGGGTGAGGGCAACGCGTTGTTTCATACCGCCGGATAAGGAACGTGGATATGCGTTAGCGACTGACTCAAGACCGTATCGCGCCAGCATCGCTTTCGCTTTTGTCCTGTCCGCTTCTGTAACCTGACGATGTAGTTCGATGCCTAAAAGGGCATTTTCCAAAATGGTTCGCCATGGGAGTAGAAGATCCTTTTGAAGCATATAGGCGAGACTTCCAGCCGAACCGTCAGCACGGGGCCCAAGAGAAATGTGGCCGGACGTGGGGTTGAGCAATCCGGAAATCAGATTGAATAGCGTGCTTTTGCCAGAGCCGCTCCGCCCCACAACGGCGACAATTTCCGAAGGGCCGACGCTAAAGCACAGATCTCGAAAAATTCGAATCTCCTCATTGGTCGCTGTAACAAAAGCATGGCTGAGATTAGTAACTTCAAGTCGGTTCTCCAACGTTCACTCCCGGTTATTTCGCTTGTGGCGGATGTATCTAACAAGGTCAGCAGGTAACTGGTGTGACCAGCTTAACTACAGATTATGCATAATGCATAATCCGTTAAAGCAGAATCCATGCCTAGATAATTACGTTGAGGAATGAAGATCAAGGCACTACTTTCGTTAAAAATAATTTCTTTTTAATAATAATGTCCCTGCAAATGTGCGTAGGCGCACCATTAAATTGATGGCATATAGGGCATTGGATATGTCACCTTTAAACTTCGATAAGGTCGAGACTAAGGAAATGTGGTTCGGCCGCGTAAATACGGTTCCGCCTCAGATCGGACCGGCGCGCCAGGTATCGATTTCGACGCAAGCGATGTGCCAAGCTGAGTTGGCTTCGGGTGCACGCCAACATATCTCAAAGCTAATGGCTTAAAACGCGCAGTGAATGTCCCAAAAACATCGTTACCAGCGCGCTACTGAAAACCCATCAAAGGTAAGCTAATACGCACTGGCTAGACGATACGTGCGTTGTTAAGCATGCGTCTCTGACGAGCTCGTCGGTACGACGACATCAAAGCCAAACAACTAACTTTGGAATAATTCATGAACACCTCAAAAAAGACCGGCGGCGTTACCGGTTTGTCGCAAGGCATCGGTGCTGGAATAGTGAAGGCATTGCGGAGCTTTAGCATCGCGTTGTTGCGGCTGCGCGTCCGGTCAAGCCGTCGGGTTCGGCGCCCTTCATCACCGAAGGCATTTTGCACGGTGATGACGGTCGGAGTGCCAGGGGCCAAGGCGCACTGACAAAACTCGCCGGCAAAGGCGGTGGGCAATTTTTATATGCCTCGCAGTGGGTTGCGAGGCAGTCGACGCGAACGCTTTACGTATTTCGCATGCCGCATCCGGCATTCTCAACCATCTCTTAATACCCTGGCGCCACGCACGTATGTTCAGTGTGCAAGGTGCTAAATCCAAAGAAAAACAGGCATGTCTCAAACCGAATCCTCAAACACAAAAAAAGAACTTTTCGCCCGTCTTATCCCTTTGCTGAAAGAGATCAAGGATATGACTGCGGGCCCTGAGACAGAGCAGTGGCTGAATACTAAGTATGGTGTTGCAAGTGGCTTGTACAAGGATCTGGCGCGGCTGATTACCCTTGCCGTGCAGGAGGGCTGGGGCGCGGACACTGAAATCGCGGGCCCGCGCTACCTTCGCGCACAGCTTGCAGTGCCCAGCGCGGAGACTTTCTTTTTCAGCGTCACGGCAGTGGTGATGGACAGCACGGACAATGCGCAGAACAATCCCGAGGGCAGCTTTCGCGGCAACTATCACCTGCATCCGTATGGCGAGTTCAACCTGGCGGTGCCGCTCAATGAAGGTGCTGCGCTCGCCGGTCCGGGAGGCTGGTGTCATGGCGGCTGGACGGCGCCGGGCCCCGGGAGCCATCACTTTCCGGAGGCCAAGGGCGGCACTGTCATCTCGCTTACGTTTTTGCCTGCAGGACGGATATCATTCGACGCCAAACCGCCTCAGCATTGAAATGATGGGCGTAGCCTTATAATGGATAAACCGGCGACGGAGCGCTTTCTGCACTCCGTCTGCCGATAGGAAAAGCGCATTTACCGCGCACAGTGGCTGTCAGCACGGGTAAAAGCACAGCTTTTCCTCATTCCCTTGCCATCTCTCCCTCCGTCACGCGCCAGATACCCAGCGGATTATCATGCCGCAGCGCCTCAGGCAGCATTTCATCCGGAAAGCCCTGGTAGCACACCGGCCGCAGGAAGCGTTCGATGGCGCTCATGCCTACCGACGTGAACCTGCTGTCCGACGTAGCCGGGAAGGGGCCGCCGTGGATGGATGCATAGGAAACCTCTTGCGGATGGGCGAAGGCATTGATGACGATGCGGCCGGTGCGTCTTTCCAGCAGCGGCAGCAGGCGCATGGCCAGAGAATAGTCCGCCTGCTCGATCTGCATCGTTGCCGACAGCTGGCCGCGGAACTGGCGTGCGATTGCCAGCAGTTGCTCCACATCTGCGACCTTGACCAGCAGCGCGTTGGGGCCGAATACTTCTTCCGACAGCGACGGCTGTTCCAGCATGCTGGCGCCGTCCACTTCAAACAGCACTGCCTGGCCTTCCCACGCGCCTTCCGAGCCCGGGCCGGTGGCAATCTGCGTTGCGCCGGCCTGCTGCTGTCGGTGAAGGTTGTTGCGGTAGGCCTCGCAAATGCCGGGCGTAAGCATGGTGCGGGCGCGCATGGCCTTGACGCGCGCGGACATGGCTTCTTTCAAGTCATCGTAACCAGGGCCGTCCAGTGCGAGCAGGATGGCGGGCTTCAGGCAAGCCTGGCCTACCGTCACCAGCATCCTCTCAGCGAAGCCGTCGCCGATAGCATGTCCGCGTGCGGCAAGGGCGGCGGGTAGCACGAAAGTAGGGTTAACGCTGGTCATTTCAGTGAAGACGGGGATAGGGTCGGGTCGTCTCTGTGCGCGATGGAATAGGGCCATGCCGCCGGCTTCCGAGCCGGTAAAGGTCACGCCTTTGACCAAAGGGTGTTCGACCAGTGCTTCTCCTATGCCGTTGCCGGCGCCGCGCACCAGGGAAAACACACCTTCGTGCAAGCCGCTGGCGGCTACCGCCTGCTGTATGACCCTGCCCATCAGCTCGGATGCGCCCGGATGGCCGTTATGCGCCTTTAGTATCACGGGGCAGCCCGCGGCCAGCGCCGAGGCGGTATCGCCGCCTGCGACGGAGTACGAGATGGGGAAGTTGCTGGCGCCGAAGATGGCGACCGGGCCTATCGCTATCTTTTGCAGTCGGTGGTCCATCCGCGCGCGGGGTTGCCGCTCCGGCTGGGCCGGGTCTATCGTCGCCTGGCGGAAACGGCCCTGGCGCACCACAGTAGCAAACTGGCGAAACTGTATTGCCGCCTTGGCGGTTTCACCTTCCAGCTGCGCGACCGGCAGGCCGGTTTCCAGCGACGCGCGTTGCGCCAGCTGCGGCGCGATGGCGTCCAGGCCGTCTGCAATGCGCTCCAGAAAGGCAGCGCGCACGGCCAGGCTGGTGTTGTTGTAGCTGTCGAAGGCGTCGTCTGCCAGTTGGGCGGCGCGCTCCACTTCGGCCGCGCCGCCCAGCGCGAATGCCGGTTCTATTTCTGCGTTGCTGGCTGGGTTCAGCGCTTTCATCGTGCCTGCGCTGGCGGGTAGCTCCGCCGCGCCTATCAGCAGGTTTCCTGTGATCTCCATCATCATTTCTCCTCTTCCTGCAGGGTGGGGAAGCCTGCCAGCAATTCTGCCGTGGTCAGGATTTCATGTGCGAAAGTGGGGCCGTTCAATTCATGTGCGGCATGCATCATTTCCTTGCTGAACGCGGCGGTGGCATCGCGTACCAGCGTCACGTGGTAACCCAGTTCCATGGCAAAACGGCTGGTCGATTCTATGCAGGTATTGGCCAGCAGGCCGACCACAACGACATGCGTGATGCCGCGCTGCTTCAGGTGAAAATCCAGATCGGTGTTGGCAAAACCGCTTTGCGCCCAATGCTCCTTGATGACGACATCGCCGTCCTGCGGGGTAAAATCGGGGTGCCATTCACCGCCCCAGCTTCCTGCGGCAAAGGTATGGCGCTCCATGATCAGGCGCTGCGTGGGGTTGGGATGGTGCCAGTCCTTGTAATCGCCCGGTTGCCAGCGGCGGTGCGGCACGATGAATACCTGGATGCCGGCCTTGCGGGCTGCACCGACGGCGGCGCGCAGGTTGTCCAGCAGCTTGACTTCGGTGGCGACTTTTTCCAGCAGCGGAAACAGCTTGCCGCCGTGGGAAAGGAAATCGTTGTAAGGGTCAACCAGCAGCAGGCCGGTGCGCTCCGCGAGATAGTGTGGGGTGGTCATTTCGATACTCCAATCTGATTCTGAGAAAACGGGATTCATGAACGCAGCTCGGAGCCTTGCTGTTGCCTGGACGAACTGTGGCGGTACCGGATGTGCCGATACTGTTTTTTTAGATTAAACTATGAAAATCATAGTGTAAATGAAAATATGCGTTACTTCCTCATTTCCACGATTTGCAGGCATCTGCAAAAGGTGTTACTATGAAAATGATAGTAATTGGCTTGATAGGAGGGAATATCGTGGCACCTCGCCAGGAAACTGCAGATACCGTATGTCCTGTGGCGCGCTCGCTGGATATCGTGGGAGACCGCTGGACCGTATTGGTGCTGAGGGAACTCTTCATGGGAGCAACCCGCTTCGACGAAATCCAGATACAGACCGAGGCTACGCCGCAGATGCTGGCAACCCGGCTCAAGGCACTGGAAGCAGGCGGCCTGGTGGAGCGTCTTCCGTATCAGGAGAAGCCCTTGCGGCATGAATACAGGCTGACGCAGAAGGGACGGGAATTCTATCCGGTGATCCATGCAATGCGGGCCTGGGGAGAAACCTGGTGCAAGGAAGAGGATGAGGAAATTGCCGTGCGCTTTGTGCATCGCGCATGCGGACATGACGTCGGCCTCAGCAATGTCTGCCCCGGATGCGGCGCACCTGTCGAACGCAAGGATATGGATTCCACCGTCGGCCCCCGCTTTGCGCAGGAGCGGGCAGAGCGGCGCGCCGCTTTCAAGGACAGGCAGCAGCGCTAAGCACCAGCTCTGTTCGCTGTGGTAGTTACGCTGGCGCCTCGCTGCATACCATTTTAAACTGCGTCATAATCCTTCGTCTGCGAGTTCCGGTTGCAGCCGACCGCCCTCCGCGCGGGCGGCATCGCGATAGCGTTTAGGTGCCATGCCGGTCGTCCGCTTGAAGGCGTTGCTGAATGCGCTTTCGGACGTATAGCCCAGGGATGCCGCCAGCGCTGCCATTGTGGCGTTGCCGTCGCGCAGCGCGCGCTCGGCAAGGCGCATGCGCCAGTGGAACAGATAAGTCAGCGGAGGCACCCCGGCCGCGGTGCGGAAACGCAATGCAAATGTAGTGCGCGACATGGCAGCGGCGTTTGCCAGTTCTTCCAACTGCCACTGGTGGGCCGGGTCGCCATGCATCAGCCTGAGCGCGGGGGCCAGGCGCGCGTCTCCAAGCGTCCTCAGCCATCCTGCCGGAAGGGCATCTGCATCCGTCAGATAGGCGCGCAGCAACTGCACGAACATGAGCTGGGCCAGTTGCGCAGAGGCCGCATCCGCACCGGGAAATTCCGATGCTCCCTCGTGCACGAGCTGGTCCACTATCCATTGCAACACCTTGGCGCGGGCGGAGCTTGCCCGCACATGGATCAGCGGCGGCAACACGTCCGCCAGCAGTTCGCCGCTGAGGGCATCCAGCCGCACATGGCCGCCTATCAGGAAACTGCCGCTTCCATCGCCCAGCTGCGTGATCGTGCAGGCGCCTGGTGTGAATATCGCTGCCGATTCCACAGGCGCGGTTTCCAGGTCGCCGGCCAATATGAAGGGACCTTGCGCCGACAGCAGGAACACGTCCCCCGCTTCGACCAGCACAGGTGCACTTTCGCCGCCGGTGCTGAGCCAGCAATGCCCTTTTACCACTGCGAAGAACTTGATCTTGCCCTTGGGCCAGAAGCGGATTGCCCACGGGCCTCCCGTGGTGAAACCGCCCGAAACGACCGATTGGGCGTTCGCAAATTTAAGGATGTCTGAAAAAGGATCGGTCTGCATTTCCGTACTATCGCGCATATAAACCGGATTCACAAGCATTCATCGTGCGGCTGTTGCGGCATACACTGGCGCATCGCTTTTCAATTAGGAGATATGTCATGTCTGTGCTGCAACAATCCATCCATTCCGGCTTCGGCGCCGCGTCCACTGCTGCTGAAGTCAGCAAGGACCTTGATCTGTCCGGCAAGTTTGCCGTCGTCACCGGCGGCTATGCCGGCATAGGCCTGGAGACCACGCGCGCGCTGCATGCTGCCGGCGCGAAGATCATCGTTCCCGCCCGGGATATAGGAAAGGCCGGCCAGGCGCTGGCCGGTCTGCAAGGTGTAGAAATCCGTCCGATGGATCTGATGGAGCCGGCCTCGGTTGATGCCTTCGCGGCAAACCTGCTCGCCTCCGGCCAGCCTGTGCACATGCTGGTCAATAGCGCGGGCATCATGGCATGCCCGCTGGAGCGTGATGCGCGCGGCTACGAGTCGCAGTTTGCGACGAACCACCTGGGGCATTTCCAGCTTGCGGTGCGGCTGTGGCCGGCACTGCGCCGCGCGAACGGCGCGCGGGTAGTCTCGGTATCGTCATGGGGACACCGCCATTCGCCGGTTGTAATGGACGACCCGAATTTCGAGCGGCGCGACTATGACCGCTGGTCGGCTTACGGCCAGTCAAAAACGGCCAACATCCTGTTCGCGCTGGCGCTGGACCAGCGCGGCATGGCGGACGGTATAAGGGCCTTTGCCTTGCATCCGGGCGGCATCGTCGGCACCGACCTCAAGCGCTACCTGACGGATGAGGAGTTGCGCAAGGCAGGCGTCATTGACGAGGACGGCAACGCCATCCTGGATCCAGCCAGGAACCTGAAGACTGTCCAGCAAGGGGCTGCCACCAGCGTCTGGTGTGCAACCAGCCCTCAGCTTGCCGGCATGGGCGGCCTGTATTGCGAGAACTGCGATGTCGCGCCCTTGCTGTCTCCGGAGATGGAGGCAAGGCGGAATGATGAGGCTACCCGCCGGGTAGGATCTTTCTCCCTGGGAGTGATGCCGTACGCGGTGGATGCGGAGATGGCAGAAAGGCTATGGAGCCTGAGCGAACAGCTCACCGGCGCCAGGATCGCATAAGCGTATTCACGCAGTGCAGGCGCCGATTTGCTTCTGCGCTGTGGTCTACTGGGGCAATCCCGTCGCCGGCATCTCCCGCGCAAGTCTCTGCAGGAAAGCATCGCATTCGAAAACGCTCAGCGTGCGCCGTGTGCCATCCTCGGCGACGATATCGATGACCTCTTCCATTTCGCCGCGTAGGTCGGTGCTGGCGCTGTTGCGCGCCAGCTTGGGGGTAGGGAAGCGGTTGCTGTCGGCAATCGTCATGATGTCTTCTACCGCGTCCACCAACAGGCCGTAGCGCTCCTGCTCGCGTTCCACGATCAGGATCTTGGCCAGGGTGGCGTCCGGCAGCGGCGGCATGTTGTACAGCGCGCGCAGGTCGATGATGCTGATCATTTGCTGCCGCAGGTTCAGGATGCCGCGCATGAAGGCGGGCATGCCGGGAGGCATGACGACGGTGTGGGGAAAATCGATGATTTCGCGTATCTGCGTGATCTCCACCGCAAAGGTGCTTTCCAGCTGGAAGGTGATATACACCTTGCGCTGGGCTTTGCGCTTTACGCTCTCGGCCGATTGCGCTTTCTGGTTTTGCGCACCTTCCTGATCCGGGTACAGGTTGCTGTGGCCCTTGCGCATCTCGACAATTTCGGTCTGGGAAAAAATTTCATGGTGATTCAGGAAAATGATTTCGCCACCGCCAGGTTGGGAAATGCAGCCGCCGAACATGCCGGCGCGTGCCTTGCTCAGCAAGGGGATGGGCAGCAGCTCACTGGGGAAAAAGCTGACAATGCTGTCGACGGAATCAACCAAAAAGCCTATCGACGCATCGTCTATGCGTGCGAGGATGACGCGCTGGTCTGCGGTCGCCTGCTGCTCCGTGTGCGGCGCATTCAGCAAGGTGGCGAAATCGACCACGGCCACCGGGCTGCCGCGGAAATTCATCCTGCCCAGGCATAGCTTGCTGTTCAACACTGAGCTTTGCAGTTCGGGCACCCTGATGATTTCCTGGATGGCGCTCATCTCGAATGCAAACGATGCCGGCCCCACATGGAAGCTGACGCACTGGCGGCGCTGTGCCTGTGTCTTGTATTGCTGGCTGTGCTCTTTCTGGTTGGCGGCGCGCAGCGCGAGTACCTGCGGCACGTTTTCTATGCTGATCAGCGCTCCTGCATCGAGGATCTGCAGTAGCCGCGCCCCGTCTTCCAGCAGGATGGTGCCGGCAATGACGCCGCGCGCATTTTCTCCGGCATATTGCAGCATGCTACGCTGCTCGGGCCGCACGCGCAGTATCTCGCCGGTGGCATCGAACAGCATGCCGACCAGCACCTGCTCATAGTCGATGATCGCTATTACCTGGGTGTTATTGGCGCTGGGTGCTTCCGGTGAAAACAGGTGGGCCAGGTTCACGACCGGGATGACCGTGCCACGCAGGTTGAACATGCCTTCCAGGAAGGGCGGCGACAACGGCAGGACAGTCATCTTTTCAGGGAAATTCACCACTTCGCGTATGCAGCTGGCGGGAAGCGAAAATTCTTCCGTGCCGAGGAAGAAGGAGCCGAACAGCTCGGTGGCTGCCTTGGCGGAACCTGCCTGGGCTTTCGGGTCGTGCGTGGAAGCAGCCTTTGCGGCGTCCAGCATCCTGCCGGCCATGCGGTCCAATTCTGACGAGGGCGGGGCAGCAGCCGTTTCCGGCGTTTCAAGCACTTCCATGTCAATTCCTTCGCTGGGCAATTTCGCTGACGGAAAAACTCTGCTGTGCGCAATCGATCAGAATGCGCCGGCCGCAGCGGCCGCCGAGTTCGCAATAGCTGAGTCGCAGGCCGCATTCGCCCAGGTATTTTTTTGCCGCCACCGCATTCAGCATGCCCACCTGGAAGCGGGGCGAGCCGTTGTGCAGCATCTGCGCGCCGCCGGCCAGGATGACTTCTATATCCGGGTAATCTTCTTCCGTGGCCCGCATCAGCTTCAGCAGCGACGGCACTGCCTGGTTCACATAGCGCGCCCCAAGGCTGCAGATCTGTCCCGGCGCCTCCGGCAGCAGGCAATGTGCCAGGCCGCAGCGGCCGGCTTTTTTCCAGATGAAGCCGATGCCGACACAGGAGCCCAGTACCGCCTGCAGCAGATCGTAATGGGCGCCGATTTTGACTTCGCCCATGCCCACGTCCAGATGGTGGTATTCGATGATGTCGCTGCCTGTGCTGGTGATCATGCTGTTGCTCCATTCATCCGGTAAATCAGCGGCATTTCAAACTGGTAGCCCGTGCCCAGGTGACCGATGGAATCGGACTCGCCGACGACGAGCCGCGCATGCTGCTTCATGCTATGCCGCACGTTGCCCAATACCTTGGCCTGGTGTTCGGCGTCAAAATAGATCAGCACATTGCGCAGGAAGACAATGTCGAACTTTTTCATTGATTTCAACGGCGCCAGCAGGTTGTGCGGTGCGAAACCGACATACTGTTTCAATTCATCGTTAACCTTTGCCTTGATAGAGGCGGAGGAAGATGCAGCAGCGGTGAAATATTTGACGAACAGCTCCGGGTGCGACGCCTTGATGCGCTCCACCGAGCGCCCGCCATATTCGCCGAGCGCCGCCGTTGCCAGCATGTTCTGCGAAATATCGGTACCCAGTATCTGGTAACGGAAACCGCCGGACTTCAGCTGGAACTCATGGCACAGCATTGCGATCGAATATACTTCTTCGCCGCTGGCGGAAGCGGCAGACCAGATACGCAGGCATTCGCCAGGGTGCAGCGTCAGCCACTCTGGCAAGAATTGTTCGGAGAAAAATTTCCATACCTGCGCAGTGCGGAAAAATAGCGTGTCGTTGGTAGTGACCATGTCGATGAAGTAGGGCACCTCGGTATGGTCGCGTTCCAGCATCGCCAGGTAATCCTGGTAGCTGGCCAGTGACAGTGCCTGCAGCCGCGGGCGTAGTCTTCCTTCCAGCAGTACGCTTTTCTTTTCATTCATGGCGATGCCGGTGTGCTTGCGCACGAGCCCGATCAACGCCGCCAGCGTTGCTGCATTGAGTCCGCGTTCCTGTGTCATCGCCACCCCTGCACCCTGCCAGCCACCGCTACACGACGAAACCTGAAACCACTTTGTTCATGTTCCCGGCACGCTGGTTCAGGTCGTCGGTGGAGCGCGCGATGCTGTCGCAGCTGGCGGCGGATTTTTCCGCTTCCTCGGCGATATACTGGATCGCCGTGCTCACTTCTCGCGCAGTCAGCAATTGTTCGTTGGCCGCTCTGGAAATGTCGGAGATGGCCAGCGTGGTCTGTGCCACGCCTGATACGATCTTGTCGAAGGCATCGCTGGCCTGCCGGGAGATTTCGCTGCCGGTCGACACCCGCTTCACGGATTCGTTGATGAGTTTGGAGATTTCCTTGGTGGCCTGCGAAGAGCGTTCTGCCAGCTTGCGCACTTCATCCGCCACGACCGAGAAGCCCAGCCCATGTTCGCCCGCGCGTGCCGCTTCAATCGCGGCGTTGAAGGCCAGCATATTGGTCTGGCCGGCGATCTCGCTGATGACCTTGACGATTTCTCCTATGTCTTCCGAAGAGCGGTTGATCAGGTCCATCGCCTCTATCGATTTGGCGACGGCCTTTGCGCCTGCTTCGGCCTCCTGCTGCGTGGATTTCGCCAGGAAATCGGCGTTTGATGTGCTGTCTGCAATCGAGTTGATGGACGAGGTGAGGCCGTCTATCGACGCATTCATCTGTTCCACCGTAGCGCCTAGCGCCTGCGTGCCCAGCGCCACTTCACCCGAACGCTCGGCGATCTTGTTGGACGATTCCGCCAGGCCGCCGGCGGAACTGACCACGTCTCCGATAACAGCTCGCAGGTCATTGATCATCTTGCGTATGCCGTCTGCCAGCATGTCTATCGGCTCGGTGCCTTCCACCTTGATGTCGCAGGTCAGGTCGCCCTGGGCCGCCTTGCCGACTGATTCCAGCAACTGCTGCACCTTGCGGCTATCGGCATCGGTTTTGCTCCGGACGCTGTTTTCCATGGCCACCTGTTCTGAAATGTCGATCGCAAATTTGACAACCTTGTAGGGTTTGCCATTGAGGTCCAGGATGGGGTTGTAGGTCGCCTGTATCCATACTTCCCTGCCGTCGCTGCCAATGCGCTTGTAGCGGCCGCTGTCGAATTCGCCGCGGTTCAGCTTCTGCCAGAAGCGCTTGTATTCGGCGCTGGCGGCAAATTCGCGGTCCACAAACATCTTGTGGTGCTCGCCTTTGATGTCTTCCAGCGGGTAGCCCATGATATCCAGGAAATTGCTGTTCGCATCCAGCACCAGGCCGTTCATGTCGAATTCGATGACCGCTTGCGCCTTGTCGATGGCGTTGATCTTGCCCAGGTTTTCGGCGCTCTTCAGTTTCTCCGCCGTGACGTCGGTGGCGAATTTGATGACCTTGTAGGGTTTGCCCTTGGCGTCGATGATGGGGTTGTATGAAGCGCTGATCCAGACTTCCTGGCCTTGCTTGCCTATGCGCTTGTAGTCGCCCTGGTCGAACTCGCCGCGCGCCAGCGTAGCCCAGAACTGTTTATATTCCGACGATTTCACATATTCGGGCTCGCAAAAAATGGAGTGGTGCTTGCCGCGCACCTCATCCAGCGTATAGCCCAGCGTGTTGAGGAAATTTTCATTCGCATGCAAGATGGTGCCGTCCAGTTCAAATTCAATCAGCGCCTGCACGCGGTTCAGGGCGGTATTAATGGCTTGTAAATCCAGATCCTGGGCGTTGCCCACTTGGTTGGTCGCTTCCATGTCTTTTCCCTTGGCGTTTGGTGATGATGCTGATTATTGTCAGAAGGAATATTGTTCCTTTTGTACCTGCATGCTCTGGAGTGCTACACCTGGGGACGGATCTGTTTGCCTACCTGTTTTTCGTCGAAGGTGCGGGACCGGATGTAAAACCGAAAAGGCCGCGGACGCAAGCCGTTTAAATGCGGTGTTTAAATTGAAACAATGTTTGGATTTGGTTAAGAAAACTATACATCATGTCTTCTTGCGCGCATGCCTGTAAGAATTCACAGGTTGGCTGGCAGAAGCAGATATTTGTGGTTGCAGGCTGGAAATTTGTTGCTTGAGAAAGACAAAAGGGATTGCCTCTGCAATCCCTTTTGCTGTGCCACACATTACCCGAGCGATACGAGCGTAGGCCCGCTGTGGATTACTGCAGTTTATTGCAGTTTATTGCGGTTTATTTGGCCGCCTGCATGGTGCCGGCTTCCCAGCCGCCGCCCAATGCCTTGATCAGGTAGACCGAGGTCAGCATCTGCTGACCGTGTATCTGTACCGCCTGGCGCTGGTTGTTCAACAGCGTTTGCTGGGCGGTAATGACGTCCAGGTAGGTATCCAGGCCACCGGTGTAGCGATCGTTGGCCAGGTCAAGCACACGTTGCGAACTGCGTACGCTGGCTTCCGCCTGCTTGCCGGCACTGTCGAGGCTGGTCAGCCCGAAAATGCCGTCTTCCACCTCCTGCATCGCCACCAGCACGCTCTGGCGATAGCCCGCCACCGAAGCCATGTAGCCGGCTTCGCTGATCTTGACCGTAGCACTGGTCTTGCCGGCATCGAACAGGGTCTGCGTGACGGAGGAGCCGAGCGACCATAACAGGCTAGGCGCATTGAACAGGTTGCCTATCTGCGCAGCATCCCAGCCGCCATTGGTCTGCAACAGGATGGTTGGGAAATAGGCCGCACGGGCGATGCCGATATTGGCATTGGCGGCGGCCACTGCGCGTTCGGCAGAGGCAACGTCGGGCCGGCGCTGCAGCACGTCGGACGGCAAGCCGACCGGCAAGGCAGGCGGCGCCAGTTTGACGATTTCCGGCGCCAGCGTGAAATTGGGTGCCGGTGTGCCGGTCATTGTCGCCAATGCATGCTCATACTTCGCGCGCTGGTTTTGCAGCAGGTTCAGTTGGGTCCTGCTGGTGTCGAGCAGTGCTTGCTGCTGCGCCAGATCCAGGCCGGAGGCAACACCCAGCTCATGGCGCGCGCTGATGAATGCCAGCGCTTTTTCCTGCAGCGCAATACCCTGGCGGATAACGTCGATTTCGGCATCAAGTGCGCGCAGGTTGAAATAGTCGGCGGCCAGTTCCGAGGTCAGCAGCAATCTGGCGTTTTCAAAGTCTGCTGCTGCTTGTTCGGAAGAGGCCTGTGCGCTGGCCACTGCACTGCGCACGCGGCCGAACAGGTCGGCTTCGTAATTCACGGCAAAGCCTAGCTGATAATTGTTTTGTACCGTGGACTGGTTGGCGACGCTGTAAGAGGACAATGGCCGGTCGGCAGAAGTTTTCTGGCGCGCCGCGCCGGCTTGCAGTCCGACCTGCGGGAACAGGCCCGCTGCGCTGACGCTGACTTGCGCGCGTGCCTGCTCCAGCCTTGCCGCTGATACCTGCAGGCTCTGGTTTTGCGCCATCACCTGCTGTGCCAGCTGGTTCAGTTGCGCATCCCCGAATACTTCCCACCAATTGCCTTTGAGGGCGCCGTCATTCGGTGCGCCCACGGAGAACGGCGAAGCAGACTGCCAGGCGGCCGGCATGGCGACATCGGGTTTTTTATAATCGGGAGCAATGGCGCAGGCTGCCAGCGCCAGCGCGGCGGCCAGTATGGTCAGGCGCCCGCCCAAGCGTTCAGTCAGGCATGGCAGCGCTCTCATGAACCTGCCTTCTTGCCGGCCTGTGCCTGCTTTGGTTTAACCAGTGTGACCAAGTCGTTGTCCGCCAGCGAATCCGCCGGATTCAGCACCAGCTTGTCGGCTGTGCTGATGCCGTCCAGGATTTCCAGCGCATTGCCGAGATCGTGGCCTATGGTGACCGTGTGCAGCTTGACTTGTCCTTTGTCATCAACCACGGCGACGCGGGTTCCCTCTGGACGGAACAGCAGCACATTGGACGGTACCAGCAGAGCATTGGACGTGCCGCTGATCGGCAACGCGACTTGTACGTAAGTACCGGCCAGCAGTTTGTTGTCCTTGTTGGGCAGGTTGATTTCCAGTTGCAGCGTACGGGTGGCGGCATCGATGGCGCCGGCCGTACGGGCGACCGTGCCCTGGAACACCTGGCCGGCCAGTTCGCCCTGCGTGACCTTGACGGTATCTCCGACCTTGATGCGCTGCGCATAGGCTTGCGGCACGTAGACATAGACCCTGAGAGGATCGACCTGGGCCAGCGTGAAGAGGGCGCGTCCTGCGCCGCCGTTGCCGGCATCGATCAGGTCGCCGATCTCCACATTACGCCTGGTGATGACGCCGGCAAACGGCGCGACCACTTTCTTGAAGCCTTCCAGTTGCTGCAGGCGACGCACATTAGCGTCGGCGGCGGCCAGGTTGGCCTGGGCTTGCGTATAAGCGCTGCTGCGTTCGTTCAGTTCCTGTTGTGTGACCGCGTCTTTCTTGCGCAGCGCTTCCCAGCGTTCGGCGGAAGACTTGGCCAGCTCCAGGCTGGAAGCTGCCTGCTGCCGGCTGGCGATGGCCTGCGACAACTGCTGATCTACTTCCGGCGTGTCGATTTCGGCCAGTATGTCACCCTTGGCAACCTTGCTGCCGATGTCTTTGTTCCAGCGCAGCACGTAGCCGCTGCTGCGCGCATAGATCGGCGATTCGATAATGCCTTGCAGTGTACCGGGCAGGCTCAGCGCATCGTCGTTGCCCGACGGCTTGGCATTGACCGTCGTTACATACTGCCGGGCCTGTTCGGTGGTGGATTCGGCCAGCGCGCTGGCGTGAAAGCCGCGCAGCACCATTGTGGCGACGGCGCCCAGCACCAGCAGGGTCAGTACGGAGACGCTTATGAATTTGGCGCGTTTCAATATCGGGCCGCGTGGATGAGGGGCATGCGGGTCGCTGTGTGCATCCCCTTCCGCGCTATGGATACCGAGTACGGCATGGCGTTTATCAGACATATCAGGACTTCCCTTCTTCTACAGCAGGAGATGATGAATGGGGCTGGCTCGCCGGCCGTGCGGCCTTGCGATGTTCCAGGTAGCGGTGGACGCTGGCAAAAACAATAGGGACAAAAAACAGTGTGGAAACCGTGGCGAACAGCAGGCCGCCGATAACTGCGCGGCCGAGAGGCGCATTCTGTTCCGCACCTTCGCCCATGCCTATCGCCATCGGGACCATGCCGATGATCATGGCCAGTGCCGTCATCAGCACAGGACGGATACGGGTGGCGCCGGCTTCCAGCGCAGCCGACAGCGGCGGCAAGCCGTCATTCAGGCGTTGCCGCGCGAACGACACCATCAGGATACTGTTGGCGGTGGCAACCCCCATTGTCATGATGGCCCCCGTCAGTGCCGGCACGCTGAGCGTGGTCCCTGTCAGGAACAGCATCCAGGCGATACCGGCCAGCGCCGCCGGCAGCGCAGTGACAATAATGAAGGCGTCCACCCAGGACTGGAAGTTGACGACGATCAGCAGGTACACCAGCACGATCGCCATCAGCAAGCCTATGCCCAGGCCGACGAAGGAGGATTTCATCGTTTCCACCTGGCCGCGTATCGTGATGCGGGTGCCGCGCGGCAGATCAGGCTCCATCTGTTTGACCAGCTTTTCCACTTCGCCGGACACGCTGCCGAGGTCGCGGCCTTGTACGTTGACGTACAGGTCGATGACAGGGGTGATGTTGTAATGCGAAACGACGGCCATCTGCTGCGCCGGTTTCACCTGGACCAGGTTGCTCAGCAATTGCGAAGGAACGATGCCGTTACCGGTGCCGCCGGCCGCCGAAGCGGACCTGACAGGTGTGCTCAGCAGCGCATTCAGGTCGCTGATCTGGTGCTGCGGCGTCTGCACGGCAATGCTGTACACCACGCCGTTGACAGGGTTCAGCCAGAACGCCGGGGCTGTCTGGAAACTGCCGGACAGCGATACCAGCAGGTTTTGCGCAACATCCACCGGATTCAGGCCCAGCTGCTTGATCTGGCTGCGGTCCATATCCAGCGCCAGCGTGGGCTGGTCCAGCTTCTGCTGGATATGCACGTCCACTGCGCCGGAAACCTGTTTCACCTGCTTCATCAGTTTGCTGGCCAGCGCATAATTATTTTGCAGGTTGGCCCCGGATACCTGGATATCCAGCGCTGCCGGCAGGCCGAAGTTCAGGATCTGCGTTACGATGTCGGCCGGCTGGAAGAAAAACTCCAGGCCAGGGAAACGCTTGGGCAGTTCGCGCCGCAGCGTGTCTATATAACCGCCGGTGGCGCTATGGCCTTCTTTCAGCGATACCAGGATCTCGCCATCCATCGTGCCTATCGTGCCGGCATTGCTATAGGACAGGTTGATGCCGCTGTATGGCAGGCCCAGGTTGTCCAGCACGGTGCCGATTTCCTTGGCGGGAATGACCTCGCGTATCATTTTTTCCACTTCGTCAGCTAGGCGCGCGGTTTCTTCTATGCGGGTGCCGGTGGGGGCGCGCATGTGCAGCCGTATCTGGCCTGAGTCGACGCTGGGGAAGAAGTCGCGGCCGAGCCCGAAGCCGAGGCCGCATGACAGCACGCAGAAGGCCAGGAACAGGCTGCCGAAGGTTTTGCGGTGCGTCAGCAGCGATGACAGGATGATGATGTAGCCGCCGCGGAATTTTTCAAATGCGGCGTCGAAGCGACGGTACATCCTTTGCAGCAGGCTGGGCTTGGCATTGGGATCATTGTGCACATTGCCCATCATCATCATGACCATGGTCGGCACCAGCGTACGCGACAATACATAAGAGGCCAGCATCGCAAACACCACGGCTTCGGCTAGCGGCACGAACAGGTAGCGTGCCACGCCCGTCAGGAAGAACATCGGCAGGAACACGATACAGATACACAGCGTGGAAACCAGCGCAGGGATGGCAATCTCGCCGGCGCCGTCCAGGATGGCTTTATGCAAATCCGAGCCCTGGTGCAGATGCCGTTCTATGTTTTCGATGGTAACCGTCGCATCGTCCACCAGGATACCCACCGCCAGTGCCAGTCCTCCCAATGTCATGATGTTGATGGTCTCGCCCAGCGCATACAACGCCAGGATGGAGGCCAGGATGGACAGCGGGATGGATACGGCGATGATGCAGGTGCTGCGCCAGTTGCCGAGGAACACCAGGATCATCGCTGCCGTCAGCAAGGCAGCGATCAGCGCCTCGTGGATGACGCCCGTGATTGCAGCTTTCACGAAGACGGACTGGTCGAACAGCGGTTCTATCTTCAACTCTTTCGGCAACGTCTGCATCGCTGCAGGCAGCAGGCCGCGCAAGGTATTGACGATGTCCAGCGTTGATGAACCACCGTTTTTCAGCACGGACAGCAATACGCCGCGTTCGCCGTTCTGCCGGACGATGTTGGTTTGCGGCGAGAAACCGTCGCGTACCCGCGCCACTTCGGACAGGTAGGTCATGGTGCCGTTTTTGTTCAGCACCGGGATATTGTTCAGGCCGGCAATGGTATCCGGCGAGCCGTTCATGTTGACGTTGAACTCAGTCGCACCGATCTTGGCGGTGCCGGACGGCAGCGCCAAATTTTGCGCATTGACAGCGGTCACTACGTCAGTGGGGGTCAGTCCTTTGGATAACAGTGCCTGGGTGTCCATATCCACCGATACCAGCCGCGATTTGCCGCCGAACGGGAAGGGCACCGCAGCGCCGGGGATCGTGATCAGTTGCGGCCGCAGGAAGTTGACTGCGGTATCGAACAAAGACTGCTCATTCATCGTAGCGCTGGACAGGCCCAGCTGGATGACCGGGATGCTGGAGGCGGAATACTTGATCACCAGCGGTGGCGTAATGCCGGCCGGCAACTGACGCAATTGCGCCTGTTCGATGGAAACGACCTGCGCAATCGCGGTTTGAATGTTTGCCGTAGGCTGGAAGAAAATCTTGATGATGGCAATGCCGGCCAGCGACTGCGATTCTATATGTTCAATGTCGTTGACGGTGGTAGTCAGGCTGCGCTCGTTGACCGCAGTGATGCGTTGCCCCATTTCCTGGGCCGACAGTCCATTGTAGTTCCAGATGATGCTGACGACAGGGATGTTGATTTCAGGAAAAATGTCTGTCGCCATCTTGGTCAGGACCAAAGGCGTAGACAGTAAAATCAACAGCGCCATCACGATAAACGTGTAAGGTCGCCGCAGTGCAATATTAACGATCCACATCTTAAATAGTTTTCCGCAATGAAGAGTTAGCTAGTGGCAGCCTGGGGGCTAAGGGCATGATATACATACAGTTTATTTAGCAAAGACCGCGCCAGCAAAGCGGGGACATTGTAAGGTAAATCAGACAACCGGGCAGCCGGGCAATGACAGAAGCATAAGCAACCGATATATTAACGCCCCGGCCCCAGAGGCTAGGATGATATGCGCTTTCCCGTATCGTCGCGTATTGGCATGGTAACGGCTTGTATCGCTATTTTGCTGCACTGCGAAAACCTGAAACAATGAGAAAAACCAATATCAAAAAAACAAAGAAAATCTCTATATGTTGCCAAATATATATGCTGCACATGCCTGCCGGCTGCCATTGATGGGTCAACAGACCCGTGCTGCCTCAAGCAGCAGGCGTTTGGACGGCTAAAGGCGGAAAACGTTCGGCTGGCGATTCCTAATTTTTGTAAATTACTCTAACTCATTGATTTGTAATATACTCTCATCTTTCTAGCCTTCGCTTACCTCTGTTGATTGTCTTAGATATACGATCTTGCCAACAAACTCATCATCCGTTGGTACCGTGCTCAACTCACGGGAAGCCCACTACCATACAATGACTGATATCAAGTCCGATACCGATACCACGCAGGACAGCATCGCTGCCGAAGCTGCGCCAGTAAAGCCTGTTCCCACTGTCCGTTTTGAAGATTTCGGGCTGTCCGCCGAGATTTTGCGCGCCTTGTCAGACCAGGGATATGTACATCCTACGCCTATCCAGGCCGAGGCTATCCCTGTCGTCCTGAAAGGGCGAGACGTGATGGGCGCAGCGCAAACCGGCACGGGCAAAACCGCCGGCTTCGCATTGCCGATCATCCAGCTGCTGCTGGCGCATGCGAGCAACAGTGCATCGCCTGCCCGCCACCCCGTCCGCGCATTGATACTGACGCCGACGCGCGAACTGGCCGACCAGGTTGCCGATAATGTCAAAGCCTATTGCCAGTACACGCCTTTGCGCGCAACCGTCGTTTTCGGCGGCATGGACATGGCGCCACAGGTAGCCGCACTGCGCTCCGGCATAGAGATCGTCATTGCAACGCCGGGACGCCTGCTGGATCACGTGCAGCAAAAAACCATCAACCTGTCGCAGACGCAGATCCTTGTCATGGATGAGGCGGACCGCATGCTGGACATGGGCTTCTTGCCGGATTTGCAGCGCATCATCAACCTGCTGCCTGCGAAACGCCAGAACCTGATGTTTTCGGCGACATTCTCCCAGGAAATCAAGAAGCTGGCAGCCAGCTTCCTGACCGATCCGGTGACGATAGAAGTTGCACGCGGCAATTCAACCGCAGAAAACGTTACGCAGATCCTGTACAAGGTTGCAGAAGAAGAGAAGCGCGACGCAGTTTCTTTCATCATCCGCGAACGCGGCCTGAAGCAGGTCATCGTGTTTTCCAATACCAAGATAGGCGCGTCACGCCTGGCGGTGCATCTGGTGAAGCAAGGCGTCAAGGCGTCGGCGATCCACGGCGACAAATCGCAATCTGAACGCATGGCGGCGCTGGAAGCATTCAAGCGCGGCGAAGTCGAAGTGCTGGTGGCGACTGACGTTGCCGCCCGCGGCCTGGATATCTCCGAAATGCCGTGCGTGATCAATTTCGACTTGCCGTACAACGCGGAAGACTATGTGCACCGTATCGGCCGTACCGGCCGTGCAGGCGCCAAGGGCGATGCGATTTCGCTGCATACCGACAAGGATGAGCGCCTGCTGATCGATATCGAAAAGCTCATCAAGCAAAAAATCGTGCGCCTGCAACTGGCCGGATTTGTCGCTACTTCCTTGCATGGCGCGGAACGTCGTCCGCGCGATACGGCAGCGTATGCCGGATCGGCCGGCTCCGCCGGGCGTGGCGAGCGTGCAGAGCGCACCGAGCGCACAGAAAGACCAGAGCGTAGCGACCGTGCAGACCGCGGCGAGCGTGGTACGGAGCGGCCGCATCGCGGTTACACTCCACCGCGCGAGAGGGTTGATCCATGGTTCCTGAAGCCTTACGAGCCCAGCACTAGCCAGGTGGCAAGCTCAATGAGCAACCCGGTATCCACACCGCAAAATCTGCCGAGCAACAAACCGCAGAAAAAAGCCGCACTGCTGGGTGGCCTCGTCAAGCAATCCTGATCTCCTTTGTTACCCTGGTGCAGATAGCGCCTTCAGCCGGACATGTCCGGCTGCATGAAGGCCGGGGAACAATGTCAGCATCCTGTCCCGCGTCGTTCCAGTAAGTGCATCCACGCGGGCACCGCTTTTTCCCAGAATACCCCGATATTGCCTGCTTCCTGAATCTGCAGACCGAGAAGTTGCGCGGCAGGCAGCAAGGCGTCGCGTATCAAATCTTCTTCTGAAGCGCCTTTATCAAAAGCCTGCGCCCCAGTCTGCTTGGACAGTTTTTCACCGGCAGCATTGGCCACTACTGACACGTGCAGGTAAGCAGGCTGCGGCAGACCGAGCAGGCGCTGTAGATAGATTTGCCTGGCAGTAGAGTCCAGCAGGTCGGCCCCTCGCACAATATGTGTGATCCCCTGCGCGGCATCGTCCACCACGACCGCCAGCTGGTAAGCCCAGAAACCATCTGCGCGCTTCAGCACAAAATCTCCCACTTCGCTGCCCAGGTCCTGTCCGATATCGCCGCACCAGCGGTCATGGAATCGGATGATGCCGTCGGCAGCATCCGGCACGCGCAGGCGGTAGGCGCGGGCCTGCCTGCCGGCTGCCAGGCCGTTGCGGCAGGTGCCGGGGTAAATTAGTGCGGCAGCGCCGCTGCCGGATGTACCAGTGCGCGAATCGGCGATCTCCTTGCGGGAGCAGGCACAAGGATAGACTTGTGTTCCCAGTTGCTCAAACACGGCTTCATACAGATGCTGGCGCTTGCTCTGCCATAACACGTCGCCATCGATGTGCATGCCGCAGCGCTGCAGGGTATCGAGAATCGCCTGATCCGCACCGGCAACATTGCGGTCAAAATCCAGGTCTTCCATGCGCACCAGCCACAGCCCTTCATGCGCCCTGGCGTCCAGGTAGCTTGCCATGGCAGCCACGAGTGAGCCCAGGTGCAACGGGCCAGTGGGCGATGGCGCAAAACGGCCTATATAAGGGCGCCGGCTGGCTTTGATGTTGTCAGAGGTGTCTTTGTTTTCTTGTGTCATGCGCTGCTGCTAGAAACCGAAATGTTACAGGGTCTAAGGATTATAAGAAAAATATGGGTTGATGGGGCCCTGCCCATATATAGTGATGAAATTCCACTACCGGAAGAAAGGCCTTATATGATTACCATACGCAAATCCCAGGAGCGCGGTCATGCGGAGCACGGCTGGCTGAAGTCTTATCATAGCTTCTCTTTTGCCGATTATCATGATCCCACGCACATGGGTTTCGGTCCGTTGCGCGTCATCAATGAAGACTGGATTGATCCCGGCATGGGCTTTGGCACGCACGGCCACCGCGACATGGAAATCATCACCTACGTGCTGGAAGGCGAAATTGCGCACAAGGACAGCATGGGCAATGGCAGCGTGATCCGCCCGGGTGATGTGCAGCGTATGAGCGCCGGCACCGGCGTCATGCATTCTGAATTCAATGCATCTGAAAAGAACCCTGCGCATTTGCTGCAGATCTGGATCATGCCAGACCAGGGCGGGATCCCTCCCGGCTATGAGGAAAAGAACTTCAGCCGCGAGGATAAGATCGGGCGGCTCAGGCTGGTGGCATCACCGGATGCGGAGGATGGCGCGGTCAAGATCCATCAGGACGCGCGCCTGTACGTCGGCCTGTTCGACGGTGACCAGCAGGCCAGCCTTGCGCTGCAGAAAAACCGGCTGGCCTATGTGCATCTGGCGCGCGGTGAGCTGACGGTCAACGGCATTGCCTTGCAGACCGGCGATGCGCTGAAGCTGAAATCGGAAGAACTGCTGAGCATGGAGCAGGGCAGGCAGGCCGAGGTACTGGTATTCGACCTGCCGGTATAGTCCAGGCCGCGCTACATCGACAGTAATTTTCCGCTGCGGTAGGCGACTGCGCCGGCGATTTTTGCCAGCGTGGTGCCGCGCTGTGCATAGCGGTGCGCCATGCGCGCGAACAGCTTGCCGCTGACGGTGGCGACAACCGGTGTGGCCTCGCCGCTGGCCGGGTCCACCAGTTCTCCTATGGGCTCTCCGGCTTGCACAATATCCCCCGGCTTCTTGCTGAACACCATGATGCCAGGCTGCGTTGCCAGTAGCGGCTCCACTCCCTCCAGCGGCGTGGGCTGGCACAGCGCCGCTGGCAATGGCGGGAGCACAGCATTTTCTGTTTCTATATGTCCGGTATGCATGAGGAAGGCGATCAGCTGTTCAGCATCCTGCCCTGCCAGCGCATGCGTGACATCCGCCTGCCCGCGCAACTCGACTGTCACCGGCATGCAGGCCAGCGGCACCGGGTACTGCTGCCCGAAATGCTCCGCCAGTTCCCACCAGATGCGGCCGCAGGTTTCATCGAAGGGATCGTCGCCGGATTCGGTGGCCAATAATATCGCTTCGGCGCCGAGCAGGCGGCCCAGCGGCATGATCCTGTCGGCTAGCGGCGTGCCGGTGTACAGATGCAGCACCGATTCGCTGTCGCAATGCAGGTCCAGCACCAGGTCGGCGTCGATGGACAGGGTTTGCAAGGTTTTTTTCAGTGCGTCGGTCTCCGATGCAGGCTGCCAGTCGGCCAGCAGCATGCGGGCTTCGTTGCGTATCGTGCTGACGTTTTCCTGTGCGTCGTTACACAACTTGTCCACCAGTACCCGCTTCAGTTGCGGCACCAGGTTGCGGTAGCCGCGGTTGAAATTGATGCCTGTCGCCATGTCGAAGCGGCCAAAAGGCGAGCCTTGCAGTACCTGCGCGAGGCCGATGGGGTTGGTGACTGGCACCAGAATGATTTCGGCGGCCAGCCTGCCTTCGCCTTCCAGTGTTTCCAGCCTGCTGCGCAGGTGCTGGGCTACCAGCATGCCGGGAATTTCGTCCGCATGCAGCGATGCCTGTATGTAGACCTTGCGGATATGCGGCCCCACACCGGCATGGCCGAAATGCAGACTCTGGAATTGCCGTTCGGTACCCGAACTGGAAGACGGCAGCGGATGATATTCAATACGCATCTGATTTTTGGCCCTGGCGGTTGAAATGAGTGTTAACAGAAACAGTCAGCATACCTGCAAATGCACGATCGTTCAAAAAGCGTGCGTCCTGGGCGGCACGGTCCTTGCTGTATCATCAGACACCAGGGGCCATGCCATCAATAGCACCTCATTGCCGGCATAAAGCGGGAGCAGCTAGTGGAAAACACGGTACAGCAACAGTCGGGAACACTGGTCATCATCGGTGGT
The DNA here is from genome assembly GCF_049339885.1 of Undibacterium sp. TJN25. Classification (NCBI taxonomy): domain Bacteria; kingdom Pseudomonadati; phylum Pseudomonadota; class Betaproteobacteria; order Burkholderiales; family Oxalobacteraceae; genus Undibacterium; species Undibacterium sp. TJN25. The sequence continues at coordinate 48,947 of NZ_JBMPPM010000008.1, forward strand.
GCATTGCGGGTGGATAATTCGGCAGTCTGGGAGCGCATCGTGATGCTGGCCGGCGGCAAGGGAGCAAAGATTGCAGTGTTCCCGTGCGCCGCAAGCCGGCCCGCGCATTCGGCTGCCTTGACGATACAGGCACTGCAAAAATACGGCGCCTGCGCTTTTATGGTGCCGGTTGCAGTCAAATTGGAAGGCTGTGATTGCCGTACGGCTGCCGACGATCCGGCTATCGCGGAACAGGTAAGAACTGCGGACGGTGTCTATTTTGTGGGCGGCGACCAGGGACGCATCACACAGGCGCTGCTCAGGCCCGATGGCAGCCGGTCGCTGGTGCTGGACGCGGTATGGGAACTGTACCGCAAGGGGGGAGTGATCGCCGGCAACAGCGCAGGCGCGGCCATCATGAGCACTTGGATGTTTGACGATGCCCCGGCCGTGCTGCCCGCGCTGAAGCGGGGTATTTCAGATGACGGGGAAATGGCGCCCGGCCTGGGCTTTATCGGCCCCGACGTATTCATCGATCAGCACCTGGTCATACGCGGACGCTTTGCGCGCATGCTGCCTGCGATGCTGAAGATGGGCTATCGCACAGGTTTGGGTATCGACGAAAACACGGCAATGGTTGTTAGCGGCGGGAGCGACGTGGAAATTGTCGGTTACAGAGGTGCGGTGCTCATCGATCTGTCGCAGGCAACCGTTAACGAAGGGACATTCAATATCAGCAACGCCCGCCTCAGTTACCTGGATAATGGCGATCGTTATAACTTCCACAGCGGACTGCTGACGCTGCCCGCAGACAAGCGGGAGGGCAGGCTGGAACTGGGGCCGCCTTATCGCAACGGCGCGCGTTTTTATCCGGCCATCCTGGCCAACGCCACTTTGCTTGATCTGCTGCAGGCACTGGCATGCAGCCGGCAGCAGCGGGCGGTGGGCCTGGCCTTTGGCGGGCCAGACGATGACATGCCTGCGCTTGGCTTTGAATTCACTTTTAGCAAGGCGGAGGATAGCGAAGCTTATTTTTCCAGCCTGCGCGGTGCCGAGACCTATACAGTGATGAATATGCGGCTGGACGTGCGGCCGGTGGAAATGCAGCTGCCGCTATACCGGCACATATAGCGCAAAAAATAGACGAGCAATAAAAAAGGAGCCGAGGCTCCTTTTGTTGTCTTTACATGCTTCTTTGCTTGTCTTTTTTACTTATTTTTTTTCAGGCCGCTTCCGGCGCATTCGCCGGCGCAGCCTTGGCTTTTGCTTCCTGCGATGCACAGGCAGGGCAGGAAACACCGGGAATGTATAAAGGCGACAGCTGTTCGCGCGGTGTCACGATGCCGCGACAGGCGAAGCATTGCTCGGTATCGGTAGCTTCCAGCTGTGGATTCAGGGCCGTACGGTAATCGAAGACGAAACAGTCGCCATGATAGTGTGCGCCGCCGACTTCCTCGAAATATTTGAGGATGCCGCCTTCCAGCTGGTACACGCTGTCAAAGCCGACATTCTGCATGTGGATGGCGGCTTTTTCACAGCGTATGCCACCGGTGCAGAAAGTAACAACGGTCTTGTCGTTCAGCTTGTCGCGGTTGGCTTCGATCACTGCCGGAAATTCGGTGAACTTGGCGATGCGGTAGTCGATCGTATTGTCGAAGCTGCCGACATCCACTTCAAAGTCGTTGCGGGTATCGACCATGACGACTGGCTTGCCATTGTCGTCATGACACTGATCCAGCCAGCGCTTCAAGGTCTGCGCATCCACCGCAGGCGCGCGGCCATCTTCCGGCTTGATCAGCGGCATGCGCATTGTGATGATTTCAGGCTTGACCTTGACCAGCAGCTTGGTGAACGGCTGTTTGTCGGACACACTCTCCTTGGCGACGACATCCGCAAAGCGCGCGTCCTGGTGCAGCCAGTCCATATAGGCGTCTATTTCCTCGCGCAGGCCGGCCAGGAACATGTTGATGCCTTCCGGGCTCAGGATGACCGTGCCCTTCAGGTTCAATTCCTTGCACTTGTCCAGGAACTGCGGTTTTTTTTCAACCGTATCGTCGAAAGTGATGAATTTATAGGCAGAGATGTTGACGTAGGGCGTTGCCGCTGAAGGGGCGACGGATATTGCGGTGGATGGCATGGCAAATAATTCAGTAAGTCATTGATTTATCAGTATTATAAACTTTTGCGGCAGATTTTTTAAAGTTTGATCTGCAAAAAACTTGATCTGGCTCATATAAACGATATTTAAACTTTATTTTTTCCTTGCTTCCACGGATGCGAGCCTTTGGCTGTTTTGCTTATCCCCGTGCTTATAGTTGTTTACATGCCCTTACATTTTCGTTTTTTCAAGCCCTTAATCCCTTCGTTGAATGCGTCCGGGCACGGTAAAATAGCGGGATGACTACAGAATTAACACTTGCTAATGATGCAACCGCCGCAGCGGCTCCCGTAACTCTTGCGGTGCCCCCCCAGGCCGCCGGACCGCGCTTCGTCCATCTGCGCCTGCACTCCGAATATTCGATCGTCGATGGCCTGGTGCGCATCGACGATGCCATCAAGTCCGCCGAAAAAGACAAGCAGCCTGCAATGGCGATCACCGACCTTGCCAACCTGTTTGCCATGGTTAAGTTTTACAAGTCTGCGCGTGGCAAAGGCATCAAACCTATTGCCGGCTGCGACGCCTGGATCACCAACGATGCCGACCGTGACAAGCCCTCGCGCCTGCTGCTGCTGGTAAAGAACCGCAAAGGTTATCTGCAGCTGTGCGAATTGCTGGCGCAGGCATGGCTGACCAACCAGCACAAGGGCAGGGCGGAGATCCATCCTGATTGGTTGCAGGACTTGCAGCAGCAAGGCGAGCCAGGCCTGATCGCTCTGTCCGGCGCGCACTTCGGCGACATCGGCATCGCCATCGACAACGGCAACCTGGAAGCCGCGGAGCGCAATGCGCAACGCTGGGCCAGTATCTTCCCCGGCCATTTCTATATTGAAATCCAGCGTGCCGGCCAGCCGAATATGGAGAACCAGGTGCGCCAGGCTGTGCGGCTGGCGCAAAAGCTGGGGTTGCCTGTCGTGGCAACGCATCCCATCCAGTTCATCAGCAAGGAAGACTACATCGCGCATGAGGCGCGCACCTGTATCGCTGAAGGCGAAATGCTGGCCAACGCCAGGCGCGTAAAGCGCTTCAACGACCAGCAATGCTTCAAGACGCAGGATGAAATGGCAGTGCTGTTTGCCGATTTGCCTGGTGCCTTGCAGAATGCAGTGGAGATCGCCAAGCGCTGCAACCTCACGCTGGAACTGGGCAAGCCCAAGCTGCCGGATTTTCCGACGCCGGACGGCATGACGATTGGCGACTACCTGGTACATGAATCCAAGGTCGGCCTGGAAAAACGCCTGGCGCACCTGTATCCCAACGACGAAAAGCGCGAACAGCAGCGCGAGCGCTATGAGGCACGGCTGAAATTTGAAACCGATACCATCATCAAGATGGGTTTCCCCGGCTACTTCCTGATCGTGGCGGACTTTATCCAGTGGGCCAAGAACAATGGCGTGCCGGTCGGGCCGGGCCGCGGTTCAGGCGCGGGTTCGCTGGTGGCGTATTCGCTCAGTATTACCGACCTGGACCCGCTGGCCTATAACCTGCTGTTCGAACGTTTCCTGAACCCGGAACGGGTATCGATGCCCGATTTCGATATTGATTTTTGCCAGGAAGGTCGCGACAGGGTTATCCAGTACGTCAAGGACCGCTACGGCAAGGAGGCCGTCTCGCAGATCGCCACCTTCGGTACGATGGCGGCCAAGGGCGCCATCCGCGACGTAGGCCGCGTGATGGATTTCGGCTATAACTTTTGCGACGGCGTTTCCAAGCTGATTCCTTTCAAGCCCGGCAAGCCGGTGACAATCGCCGAGGCGATCATCGAAGAACCGCTGCTGGCGGAGCGGCAGGAAAATGAAGAAGAGGTCAAGCAGTTGCTGGACCTGGCGCAGCAGGTGGAGGGCATTACCCGCAATATCGGCATGCATGCCGGCGGCGTGCTGATTGCGCCGGGCAAGCTGACCGATTTTTGCCCGCTGTATACGCAGGGCGGCGATTCGGGCGTGGTGTCGCAATACGACAAGGACGACGTGGAGGCCGTGGGCCTGGTGAAGTTCGACTTTTTGGGCCTGACCACGCTGACCATCCTGGACCGCGCGGTGAACTACATCAAACGGCTCGATCCGGCGATGGTCAACTTCAACCTGGAGAGCCTGCCGCTGAACGACAGGCCGTCGTATGAGTTGCTGACCAAGGCCAAGACAGTCGCCGTATTCCAGCTGGAAAGCCGCGGCATGCAGGGCATGCTGAAAGATGCGCGGCCCGACCGCTTTGAAGACATTATCGCGCTGGTGGCGTTGTACCGGCCGGGCCCGATGGACCTGATTCCCGATTTCTGCAAACGCAAGCACGGCGAAAGATTCGATTACCCCGATCCCCGCACCGAAGGCATTCTGTCTGAAACCTACGGCATCATGGTGTACCAGGAACAGGTGATGCAGATGGCGCAGGTCGTGGGCGGATACTCGCTGGGCGGCGCCGATCTGCTGCGCCGCGCGATGGGTAAGAAAAAGGCCGAAGAAATGGCCGAGCACCGCCAGATCTTCCGCGACGGCGCTGCCAAGGATGGCCTGAGCCAGGAAAAGGCCGACGAGATTTTCGATTTGATGGAAAAGTTCGCGGGCTACGGCTTCAATAAATCGCATGCCGCTGCGTACGCGCTGCTGTCCTATCACACGGCCTACCTCAAAGCGCATCATCCAGCCGCATTCATGGCCGCCAACTTGTCACTGGCGATGGATGACACCGACAAGATCAAGATCCTGGTGGAAGACTCCATCGACATCTGCAAGCTGACCTTGCTGCCGCCGGACATCAACCAGTCCGAATACCGCTTTATCCCAGTCGGCGAGCCGGGCAAGAAAGCTACGCAGATACGCTATGGCCTGGGCGCGGTAAAGGGCTCCGGCCAGAATGCAATAGAAAGCATCGTCGCGGCGCGTACGGCCGACGGCCCGTTTGTCAGCCTGTTCGATTTTGCCAAGCGCATCGACAAGCGCCAGGTGAATCGCCGCACGATAGAGTCGCTGATACGCTCGGGCGCCTTTGACGGTTTTGGCGAAGACCGCGCGGTGTTGCTGGCGACGGTAGGCCTGGCCATGGATGCTGCGGAACAGGCCGATAAAGCAGCAAACCAGGTCAGCCTATTCGGCGATGATGAAGACCTGATCCCGCCGCCGGAATATGTGAAGGCGGTGCCATGGACCGACAAGAAGCGGTTGACTGAAGAAAAGCTGGCGCTGGGCTTCTACCTGTCCGGCCACCTGTTCGATTCTTACGCGCCGGAAGTGCGCCAGTTCATCAAGACCACGCTGGCCAAGCTGGAGCCCTCGCGCGACCTGCGGATGATCGCCGGCATCATCTCCGGTATCCGTACGCAGATGACCCAGCGCGGCAAGATCCTGATCGTGACGCTGGATGACGGCACTGCGGTCGTGGACGTGACTGTGTACAGCGAAGTCCTGGACCAGTTCAAGAACCTGTTCAAGGAAGATGAGTTCCTGGCGGTGCTGGGCAAGGTGTCGGAAGACCGCTTCTCCGGCGGCCTGCGCATTTCGGCGGAAAAAGTGATGGACATCGGCCGTGCGCGGGTGCAATTCTCGCAAGGCTTGCGGGTAACGCTGACATCGGACACCGACGTCAAAATACTGCAGGAAACCTTGAAGCCTTACCTGGACCAGGAAGGCTGCCCGGTGGTAGTGCGCTACCAGAATGGCATGGCTTCCGCCGAGCTGTATTTCGCCGACGGCTGGCGTGTCAATCCCGACGACGGCCTGCGGCAGACGCTGTCGGACTGGCTGTCCCCTAAAAACGTACAGATCGAATATTCCTGAGCCCATGAGCCTACGCTATCCGGATTCAGGCAATGCGACCGCAGGCGGCAGCGCCGCGGTGGACGCCCGCACGGCGCCACTGCTTGAGCTGCGGGCAGGCCTGCCGCAGCACATACTCGCAGTCTTGCCGTTCACGCTGTTTTTTCCGGTGGCCTGGATGTATGTAGGGGTCATCCTGTTCCTGTTCAGCCTGCTGCTGTCCGGCAGCTATGGCGAAAAGAAGCAGGCGATACTGGCCAGCCCCATGCTGATGCCTATCCTGTCCTTAAGCCTGGTGTCTTGCCTAGCCGGGATATTCCTGCCCCGGCCTGCCGGCGAGTTCTGGCCTGCGCTGGGCCATTACCAGACGTATCTATTTCTGCTGCTGTTCCTGTGCATTGGCGCAGGAGACTGGCAAAAAAGGGCGGTGACATGGTTCCTGGCCGGCGCATTGGTTTCGGCGAGCTTCTTCTACCTGAATTTTCTGGGCCTGCTGCCGGCCACGACGATGACCAGGAGCTACGTGGTGTACAAGGGGAACAAATCCATCTTGCTGGGCATCTTGCTGGCTGTTGCATGCGGGTGGATGCTGAACCGCTTGATTGCAGAAAAGGAACACCGCTGGATGCGCGTGCTGGCATTTGTCTATATCGTCATCGCATTGCTGTTCCTGACAAGAAGCCGCACCGCCAGCCTGATCATGGTCTTTCTGTGCGTGATGATACCGTTGAGCCGCATGCGTTTTTCCTGGCGCAGCGTGGGCATGCTGGCCGCCGCCGCCTTGCTGCTGTGGGCGGGTGCCCTGTATGCGCTGAGCCTGCCCGTGCCTGAAAAATGTGCGGTCAGGGACATGCAAAATTACTCCCCGGCCGAAGTGATGCGCGACCGTGGCTTGTGCACGCTGCATCAGGTGCATGCGTTTACCCATGGCGAAGATGCAGGGGAGGACGGCATGCGTGCCGAAATCTACCAGGTCACGGGAAAAATAGCCGCCGAGAAACCATGGACCGGCCACGGCATTGCCAGCTGGCTGGTGGAGTACCCGCAGCGCGCCAAGGGCCTGATCAGCAGCGGCATGACGACGCCGCATAATGACTATCTGCTGTATGCCACCGAGGTCGGCGTTTTCGGCCTGGGGGCGCTACTATGGATATGGCTGGCCCAGTTGCAGATTGCCCGCAGGATAGGCGGCGGGCAGGGCATGATGCTGGCAATGCTGGGCGTGACAATGATTATCGGCGGCCTGTTCAATGCCATCCTGCGCGACGGCGTTTTCGGCATGGCTTTCATGATACTGCTGGCAATACCCCTGGCCGGCATACGCAAGGACAGGCTTGCAGCCCGGACCGGCAAAATGCTGCCTACAATAAAAACGAACGAAATTCCTAACCAATGAATAATGCAACAATCCTTGTTTTCCGGCGCCTGTGGGAAAGCATCAGGCAGTACCGCGCCCATCTGCTGGTGACCTTGTTGACCATGCTGGGCACGGCACTGACAGAAATCATGCTGCCCAATGTGTTCGGCTACCTGCTGGACCACGGCTTTAAAAAGGGCGCCCATCTGGCGCTGTGGAAAATACCGGTGGCCGTTATCGGCATCTTTGTGCTGCGCGGCATTTGCACCTTCATTACCAGCTACCTGATGACCTGGGTTTCCACCCGCATGCTCAATTCCATGCGGGCAAGCGTGTTTGCGAAAATACTCAGCGTGCCTATCCGTTTTTACCAGGCTGAATCCAGCGGCCGCGTGATCAATACCATCATGTTCGAGGCGCAGCAGATCGTTGAAATGTTCAAGGTATCGATGACCACGCTGATCCGCGATTCGTTGACGGTTGCCGCATTGCTGGGTTACCTGTTTTGGGTCAACTGGCAACTGACGCTGGTGACGCTGGTGCTGATCCCGGTGCTGGCGTTGCTGGTGCGCAATGTCAGCAAACGCCTGCGCAAGCTGAACCAGAGCCAGCTGGAGGTCAACAATGAGCTGACCCAGGTGATTGAAGAGACGACACGGGCACATCAGGTCATACGGGTATTCGGCGGCCAGCAGTATGAACAGAAGCGCTTTGACGGCAAGAACGAAAAATTGCGCGGTTATTCTATGCGCACGACTGTGGCGGTTGCTTCCACGACGCCGCTGACGCAGATACTGGCCGCGTGCGCCGTCTCCGTCGTCATCGTGCTGGCGGTATTGCAGGCGATGGATAACCAGACCACGGCCGGCGACTTCGTCAAGTTCATCCTGGCAATGCTGATGATACTGACACCGCTGAAGCATCTGGCAGACCTGAACGGCCCTATGCAGCGCGGCATGGCGGCGGCGGAATCGGTGTTTGCGATGATGGATACGGAAGCCGAGGTTGACAGCGGCAAAGACTTGCCGGCGCGCTCGCGCGGCCAACTGGAGTTTGTCCACACAGGCTTCACCTATCCGGGGCAGGAGAGTTCCGCCTTGCGCGATATCAATCTCAGCATACAGCCCGGAGAAACGATCGCCCTGGTGGGCATGTCCGGCGGCGGCAAGACCTCGCTGGTGAATCTGGTGCCGCGTTTTTATGCGCCCGACCAGGGCGATATTCTGCTGGACGGTGTATCGCTGCACGACATCTCGCTGCGCAGCCTGCGTGAACAGATCGCCATGGTCAGTCAGAACGTGATTCTGTTCGATGATACGGTGGAATCCAATATTGCCTACGGTGACCCGGAGCCTGACCCGGCCAGGGTCGCTGCTGCCGTACAGGCGGCACATCTGGGCGACGTCGTCAGGGACCTGCCGAATGGTTTGCAGACGATGATAGGCGACAACGGCATGCGCTTGTCGGGTGGTCAGCGTCAGCGTATGGCGATTGCACGTGCTATCTACAAAGACGCACCTATCCTGATCCTGGATGAAGCCACGTCGGCGCTGGACTCGGAATCCGAGCGTGCGGTGCAGCAGGCGCTGGACGAGTTGATGCAGGGCCGCACGACGCTGGTCATTGCGCACCGCCTGTCTACGATAGAAAGAGCGAGCCGCATTGTGGTGCTGGTGGACGGGCAGATTGTGGAGATGGGCTCGCATGCGGCGTTGCTGGGTGCTGAGGGCGTGTATGCAAACCTGTACCGGCTGCAGTTTGCTGCGTAATCCTGGAAAAACCGGAACCGATATTTAGGAGACAGAAAATGACGAAGCTTGAAGCGAACGTTGTAGCGAAAGCGATTTCCCGCTTCCCCGTGCCTGAACTGCGTGAATTGCCTGACGACATACGCGAAAAAATACTCCTAGTGCAGGAAAAGGCAGGTTTCGTACCGAATGTCTTTCTGACGCTTGCCCACCGGCCGGATGAATTCCGCGCTTTTTTTGCCTACCACGATGCACTGATGCTGAAGCAGACCGGCAATCTAAGCAAGGCCGACAGAGAGATGATCGTTACCGCCACCAGCGCTAAAAATAATTGCCTGTATTGCGTCGTTGCGCATGGAGCTATCCTGCGCATTTATTCCAAAAATCCCTTGGTGGCCGACCAGGTTGCTGTCAACCACCTGAAAGCCGACATCACGCCGCGTGAAAGTGCCATGCTGGATTTCGCGATCAAGGTTTGCCTTGATTCCCAAAGCGTCGGCGACGCCGACTACGCAGCGCTGCGCAAGCATGGCTTCGATGATGAGGATGTGTGGGATATTGCCGCGATTACCGCGTTCTTCGGCCTGTCCAACCGCATGGCCAACGTCATTTCCATGCGTCCCAACGACGAATTTTTCCTGATGGGGCGGGTTCCTCGCGCATGACGGCTTTAAGCACTTCAGGTTCAGCTGCGCCCCGCACGCTGGTCATCTCTCCCAACTGGATAGGCGATGCAGTGATGGCGCAGCCGCTGCTGCGGCTGCTGAAGCAACAGCATCCCGAGCGCCCTATCGATGTGCTGGCGCCCGGCTGGGTGGCGCCGGTGCTGCGTGCAATGCCGGAGGTGGATACCGTGCTGAGCACGCCTTTCCGCCACGGTGCATTGCAACTGCGCGAGCGGTGGCGCTTTGCCAGGGACTTGAAGCAGCGCGGCTATGCCAATGCTTATGTATTGCCCAATACGCTGAAGTTTGCGCTGATCCCCTGGTTTGCCGGCATCCGCAACAGGATCGGCTACAAGGGCGAAAGCCGCTACGGACTGATCAACGTCATGCATCATGATGACCCACAGCATCCGCGTGCGATGGTGCCGTTTTATGCGGCATTGGCGGGTGCTCCGTCCGCTGTGGCGCCGGCGGATTTGCCACGGCCCGCGTTACGGGTGAGCACACCGCAGATTCTGCCGGTGCTTGATAAACTCAATCTGCAACCCGGCCAGCCTTTGCTGGCGTTTTCCCCCGGTGCCGAATTCGGCAATGCCAAGCGCTGGCCTACTTCCCATTTTGCGCAACTAGCCAATACTATACTGGCCGACAATCCTGAAATGCAGATCGTCTTGCTGGGTTCTGGCAAAGACCATGCTGTATGCGAGGAAGTCCGCGCGCTGGCGCCTGCCGCGCGCAATCTTGCCGGCCAGACATCCCTGGATGAAGCGGTGGCGCTGATAGCGCAGGCAAGTGCGATGGTCAGCAATGATTCTGGCCTGCTGCATATTGCGTCGGCGCTGAATCGTCCCGTCATTGCAATTTACGGCCCCACCGATCCTGATCACGCGCCGCCGTTTTCAGATATTGCGCGCTCGCTAAGCCTGCGTATCGCTTGCTCTCCATGCAAGCAGCGCGAGTGTCCTTTGGGACACCATGATTGTATGCAAAAACTGGACAGCGGCAAGGTCTGGGCAGAACTGCAGCCGATGCTGCATTTCCGATAAGCCCTTTGCCATTCTTCATGGAAATAAGCGTTTCACACAAGGCAATTGTAATGATGCTTTCGTGTAAATAACATTTCTCTATTTCACATAAAGCCCGTACTTGCTGGTGTTCTGCTGTTATTTGTCGAATTTTTTGGCAGCGATTCAGATACTGAAAAGAATTTTTTTAATAACGCAGCACCGGCGTGTGTCGAGTGAATATTCAGCATACGCCCCTTGCTCTCCTATGTAGGCGCCTCTTTTTTTTCTTTATATCTTTCCTGTCGTTATTGACAGGATAACGAATCTGTTTCTCCGTGGATTTTTAGTTTTTTTTAGTAACGTCGACGGATTTTACACACGTCCACGAGCTTGCCTCCTTTGAATAAGCCCCTCTACTGCGGGATCTCTGGGAATGCGCGAGCTGGTACGGTATATGCTAAATGGAGATTGTCCAGGTGCTTTGATGGCGGTAAGTAAATGGATACAGGGGAAATTCGTTTGGCGGTTGCGAGTCATGCAAGACAACTTGAATTGACGACAAGCTCATCTTAATCCGCTCACTATCAGGAGAGAAAAAATGAAAAAAATCATAAGTGCCATGTGTATGCTGGCCGGTGTATTTTATGCTGCAACCGCCAGTGCGGATGTGATCCAATGGTCGTATTCGGAAAGTCTTGTTTGGTCAGGACAAACGTATGGCGCAGGCGGGGGAACACAGCTTAACACTCCTTCTTCTCTTAGCTGGGGAACTACCGGAGGCAGTAGTGCTTTGGGCGGAAATCGCAGTTCCCTGGTTATTTCGCCGACAAGTTCGACAGGCACTGTCAATACCAACGGAGCAATTGTTCCAACCAATACGATTACACATACTAATAATCCACTGGATGGAACCCTGGCTACCTTGCTGTCGGCAACATTGACCAATACATTGACGCTGACTCCAACCAATCCCGCAGGCGCAGCTTTGCCGACCCAGACCATTAATTTCGCAATCGACTTCAAGGAAACACCGAACTCCACTCCTTGCGGATTTACTTCAGTATCGGTATGCGACGATATTTTTGTCATCACCTTGGGTGCGCTGAATCAGAGTTTTGTTTATGCCGGCAATACCTATTTTGTCAGCATCGTCAATTTGACCAATAACCTGTTGCCACTGCCGGCTGCTACCTGTGCTCAAGCTGGCGCCGCAGCAGGTTGCATAGGTTTCACCACCCAGGAAAATACCGCCACCGCGACTCGGTTTGGCTTTGAAATTACCGAGCAAGCTGTGACCATTCCAGAACCTGGTGAACTGGCATTGCTGGCGATAGGCCTGTTGGGCTTGTATTTCGTCCGCAACCGCAAATCGATCAAGCTTTAAGCGCTGCCTGCAAAGCGCTGCCCCCGGGCGCCGGCACTGCGGGGATATAGAGCCTCGGCCTTGATTCAGCAAGGGGCTGCAGTGAAAAGCATATCGCTACGGCGATATGCTTTTTTATTTTTGGGCCCACGGTTTTGGGATGGCAGCCATGGCGGAGGGCTGCGCACGAAAAAGCGAATGCAGCTAATCCGTTTCAGCATCCACGATTCTTACTCCGGGATAACGGTCCAGCTGCGGTACTTTTCGCCGTATATGTTCGAGCATGTGCGCGGCGGCGGGTGACAGCGATTTCCCCTCCCTCCATGCAACCCCGACGATGCGTTTCAATACCGGTTCCGACAGGAGCCGCATATTCAGCTTATTGAGAGGTTCGCGGTGCGCCGCCAGCGCGGACATGACCGAGACGCCGAGGCCGCGGGTCAGCAGGGTTTCTATGGTTGCAGTATTGGATACGCGGTAGCGTGGCTCCCTTACTTCCTTGCGCAGCGCTGCAGTCCTGCTCAGCTGGTGCTGCATGCCGAGGTCGGAACTGAAACCGATGATGCGGTATTCGGCGATTTCATCCCAGGAAATATCGTCAGTGCTGGAAGCGAGCGGATGGTGCGAAGCGAACACGACACCAAAGCAATCTTCAAACAAGGGTTCAAAGACCAGCTCAGGATCTGCCTCCCACAGACTGCAGATGCCAAAGTCCACATCGCCGCTGATGATGCGCTGCTGCACGCTCTCGGAATTATCTTCGCGCAGGTAAATGTCGATGCCGGGAAATTCATCGATATATGTCGCAACGGCCTCCGGCAGCAGTAACGCCATGACCGAAGGCACGGCGGCCACTCCCACCTTGCCCCGTTCCCGTTTGCCGAGGGCTCGCATATCGCGCACGGCGGAATCGAAATCCTGTAGCAAACGTTCTGCAGACGGCAGGAATTCCTCTCCCGCCTGGGTCAGGTTGAGGCGCCGGGTGGAGCGGTCAAACAGCGACAGGCCGAGATCTTCTTCCAGGTGCTGGATCGTCAGGCTCAACGCCGATTGTGTGACAAACAGCGATTCTGCTGCGCGTGTCAGGCTTCTGTACAGCGCCACCGCGACAAATGCGCGCATGTGCCGTATGGAAACTCTTTTGGATGCTCGATCTTCATTCATTGGTTTTACTTGTGAATCATGCGATTTTTATCGATTGTATTACTAATTTGCAGAGACTTATACTCGGTCAACTATTTTTTTGAGGAAATCCAGATGTTAGTTGACCTGCGCAAATACACGATTGTGCCCGGGCTGCTGAAGCAGTATCTAGCGGTATATGAAGAGTTCGGCCTGCCGGTGCAGCGGCGGCACGTCGGCGACCCCCTCGGATATTTCATCTCCGAAGTGGGAACGTTGAACCAGGTTACGCATCTATGGGGATACGAAAATGCGGCGGACCGCCAGAACCGGCGCGCAGCGCTGGAAAACGATCCCGACTGGCGCGCTTACAAGCAGAAAACTGCAGACGGGCGCTACATCCAGCAGCAGGAAAACCAGTTGCTGGTGTCGGCTCCATGGTCAAAAATCTAATCGGCAAGGGAAACATGAAAGTCATCATTTCGGACGATTACCAGGATTGCGTGAAGACACTGGATTGTTATCCATCGCTCGCGCAAAATTTTGAAGTAGAAATTTACCAGGACACGCTGACTTCGCTGGATGCACTGGCCGAACGCTTCGTTTCTGCCGACGCCATGCTGCTGGTGCGCGAGCGCACGCCTGTCAGCGCGGAACTGCTGGCGCGCCTGCCCAAGCTCAAGTTTATCAGCCAGACCGGGCGCGCAGCGAACCATGTGGACCTCAAGGCATGCACTGCGCGCGGCATTGCCGTGTCGGCTGAGGGTTCCGCTACTGTGGCTGCCGCGGAACTGACGTGGGCGCTGGTAATGGCCTCCATGCGCAAGGTGCATCTGGAAGCAGCGCGGCTGAAAGCCGGGCTGTGGCAAGGTCATCTGGGTACAGGCCTGCGCGGGCGCGTGCTGGGCATCGCCGGCTACGGCAAGATCGGTAGTGTAGTGGCCGGCTACGGCCGTGCTTTCGGCATGCGGGTGGTTGCGTTGGGCGACCACGCCACTTCGATAGAAGCGGCCGCCAGCGACGGCGTGGAAACCGAATCCGACCGCCATGTCTTTTTCAGCCAGGCCGATGTCGTGTGCTGTCACCTGCGCCTGCTGCCGGCTACGCGAGGATCCATTACCCAGGCCGACCTGGCGGCGATGAAACCGACTGCGCTGTTCGTCAATTCCAGCCGTAGTGAAGTTGTGCAAGACGGCGCGCTGGAGTCGGCGCTGGCGCAAGGCCGTCCCGGCTTTGCGGCAGTCGATGTGTATGAGCGGGAGCCGATCTTCGGCGCCGACCACCCGCTGCTGCGCTTCGACAATGTGCTCGCCACGCCGCATATCGGCTATGTCGAAAAAGACACCTACGAGCATTATTTCGGCATCGCCATCGAGCAACTGCTGGCGTGGCAGGCGGGCCAGCCCATCAATGTGCTGAATCCGGAGGCACTCAAGAGATAGCCACCGGTTCTTGCACAACACAGGCACAACAGACGGATTTCGCATAAAAATGCGCCGGTCACGGGATGGCCGGCAGTATTCACATCAGGAGACAAGCGTGGAAAATACTTTAGAGGCGGCGACGATCAGGCGCGTGTACTGGCGGCTGGTGCCGTTGCTGTTCATATTGCTGATCATTAATTACCTGGACCGCGTCAATATCGGCTTTGCCGCCTTGCGCATGAACAAGGAGCTGGGATTCAGCGCGTCGGTGTTCGGCCTGGGCGCCGGTATATTTTTCATAGGCTATGCGGTGTTTGAAGTGCCCAGCAATATCATGCTGCACCGCTTCGGCGCCCGGCTATGGATCAGCCGCATCATGGTCAGCTGGGGCATCGTGTCAGGCATGCTGGCCTTTGTCCATAGCCAGACGGCATTTTATGTGCTGCGTTTTTTGCTGGGTGTGGCCGAGGCGGGATTCATCCCGGGCGTGGTGGCCTACCTAGCCTACTGGTTCCCGGTGCGCTATCGTTCACGCGCCAATGCAGGCGTGATCATGGCGACCGCCATTGCGTCTGCCATCGGCTCGCCGGTGTCCGGCCTGCTGATGCACGCGCTGGACGGCAACATGGGCTACTCCGGCTGGCGTTGGATGCTGCTGCTGGAGGCGCTGCCTGCGGTAGTGCTGGGCTTGTTTACGCTGTTCTGGCTGACCGACCGGCCGGAGCGCGCCAAATGGTTGCCTGCCGCGCAAAAAAAGTGGCTCGTTGATGAACTGGCGGCCGAGGCGGAAAAATTGGGTAAAACAGCCAACCTGCCGTTTTCCAAGATTGCCGTCATGCCACGTGTATGGAGCCTTTCTCTGCTGTTCGTTTGTTTCCTGACGGCGTTTTACGGCGTACTGATGTGGCTGCCGCAAATCGTCAAGAGCTTCGGTTCCATGAGCGATCTGGAAGTTGCCTTCATTACCGCGTTGCCTTTCTGCTGTGCTGCGGTGTCCATGAGCCTGGTGTCCCGCCACTCCGACAAGGTAGGAGAGCGCAAGCGGCATATCGGCTACTGCATGGCGGTGGGCGGGTTTGCGCTGCTGGCTTGCGCCTTTGTGTCGCAGCCTGTCTTCGGACTGGTATTACTGTGCGTTGCGGCCAGCGGCATCTGGGGATGCCTGGCCGTATTCTGGACACTGACCGGCGAATTCCTGACCGGCGCCGCGGTAGCGATCGGTATCGCGCTGATCAATACACTGGGCCAATTTGGCGGCTTGCTCGGTCCGTGGATGGTGGGTCTCATCAAGGACTTCACCGGCAGCTTTTCTATCGCACTGATAGCGCTGTCTGTGGCGGCATTCCTGGCTTCGCTGATCGCCTTCCTATTGTCGGACGAATCTGCCAAAACAGAAGCAGTCCCGACGCTTGTGCCTGGCAAGGGCATGGGCCCCAGTTCCGCCGGCTAGATACGGTTTTCAAGATGGATGCCGGGCAGATAATTTGCCCGGCTGTAGCTGAAGCTGCTACGCCCATTTCGTTCGCTTACGCACAGACTACCGGTCGGATCACTGCAACACTGTCAGCTTCCAGTTGCAGGCCGACCTTTCGAATTCTTTCCACGCAAACGTCATCCGGCACGGGCTGCAGGCGGAACTGGGTGTTGACGCTATCCTGTAGCCGCGCCTTATACTTTCCCACCTGTGGAGTGCGCTCATGCCCGTCAAAAAACCTGCTTCTCAGATTGACGACACTGCCAAGCGCGGTTTTGTACGCGTGCGTGGCGCCGGTACGCATAATCTGAAAAATGTCGACGTGGATATCCCGCGTGACGCGCTGGTGGTATTTACCGGCGTATCGGGCTCGGGCAAGTCCTCTCTTGCTTTCGGTACATTGTACGCAGAGGCGCAGCGGCGCTACCTGGAATCAGTATCTCCGTATGCGAGGCGTCTGTTTCATCAGATGGCGGTCCCCAAGGTGGACGAAATAAACGGTTTGCCGCCTGCGGTCGCTTTGCAGCAACAGCGCGGCGCCCCCAGTGTCCGATCCTCTGTCGGAAGTGTGACTACCTTGTCCAATCTGGTTCGCATGTTGTACTCACGCGCAGGCGTTTATCCGCGCAAACAAGCACACCTGGATGCGGAAGCTTTTTCTGCGAATACGCCTGCAGGAGCTTGCACCCAATGCCATGGCCTGGGACGCGTCTATACCGTTACTGAACGGTCGATGGTGCCGGACGACAGTAAAACCATCAGGGAACGCGCCATTGCAGCCTGGCCGCCCGCATGGCACGGCACCAACCTGCGGGATATGCTGGTGACGCTGGGCCACGACGTGGACGTACCCTGGCGTGATCTGCCGAAAAAAGTCAGGGACTGGATACTGTTCACGGAGGAGCAGCCTGTCGTTCCGGTCTACATAGGCTGGGACGCAGAACAGGTACGGAAAGCAGTTAAACGCAAGGAGCCGCCCAGCTACCTCGGCAATTTCTCCAGCGTCCGGCGCTATGTACTGACGACCTTTGCCAGCACCGACAGTGCAGCGATCAAGAAACGCGTATCCAGATATATGGTAGGTGCGGAGTGTCCGGTATGTAAAGGCAAACGCCTTCGGCTGGAATCGCTTTCGGTGAAATTCAGCGGCTACGACATCGCCGAATTTTCTAGCCTGCCGCTGAAGCAGCTGAAAGCGATATTGCTCGGCCTGATGAAGCCCGGGAGCGCAAGCCGCAGCGAAACGCGCCACCATCCCGAAAAAGCGGAGGTCATCCACCGCATAGGTGTGGACCTGCTGGAGCGCCTGTCCGTCTTGCTTGAACTCGGCCTCGGTTACTTGTCGCTGGACCGCAGCACGCCCACGCTTTCGCCTGGGGAGCATCAGCGCTTACGGCTGGCAACACAGGTCCATTCCAACCTTTTCGGCGTTGTCTATGTGCTGGATGAGCCATCTGCTGGGCTGCATCCCGCGGATACCGAGGCATTGCTAAAAACGCTGGATCGGCTCAAGGACGCGGGCAACTCGCTATTTGTCGTGGAGCATGAAATCGATGTGATCCGGCATTCGGACTGGATTGTTGATGTAGGCCCCGCTGCTGGCGAGCAGGGCGGAGAGATTTTGTATAGCGGCCCTCTGGAGGGGCTGAAGAAAAT
The DNA here is from genome assembly GCF_049339885.1 of Undibacterium sp. TJN25. Classification (NCBI taxonomy): domain Bacteria; kingdom Pseudomonadati; phylum Pseudomonadota; class Betaproteobacteria; order Burkholderiales; family Oxalobacteraceae; genus Undibacterium; species Undibacterium sp. TJN25. The sequence goes on from NZ_JBMPPM010000008.1 coordinate 66,652, forward strand.
GGCGTCATCGCAAACCGCCAAGCATGTATTTGGCAAGCAGAAAAACCTGTTGAGGGCGCCGCGTGATCCAGCCGGGTGGCTGCGCCTGCGCGGCATTTTCCGCAATAACCTTCGCGGTATTAGCGCCGACATTCCCATCGGTTTGTTTTCCAGTGTGTCAGGCGTATCTGGTTCGCGTAAATCCAGCCTGGTGAGCCAGGTGATGGTGGAACTCGTATCCAGACATCTCGGATTGGCGCAGGTTCCGATAGCGAGCCCCGTTGAGGAGTTGGAACAAATGCCGCAGGAACCACTCGACGGGAAAATTGCCGGAGGCATGGCGCATGTCAAACGTATGGTACAGGTGGACCAGAAACCGATAGGCCGTACGCCCAGGTCCAATCTGGCAACCTATACAGGGCTGTTTGATGCCGTGCGCAAATTGTTTGCCGCTACCAAGGCAGCCAGAGCCAGGCACTATGATGCGGGGCGCTTCTCTTTCAATGTAGCCAAAGGGCGCTGCCAGACATGCGATGGTGAGGGATTTGTCTGCGTGGAACTGCTATTCCTGCCTAGCGTGTACACGCCGTGCCCGCAATGCCATGGCGCGCGTTACAACGATGAAACTCTTAGCATCAAGCTCAGGGACAAGAGTATTGCCGAAGTGCTGGAAATGACAGTGGATGCGGCGTTGAAGTTTTTTGAAGAAGAACCGCAGATCGCCAGATCGCTGAACGTACTGAGCGAGGTCGGCCTGGGGTATTTAAGGCTGGGACAGCCCGCGACTGAATTGTCTGGCGGCGAGGCGCAAAGGATCAAACTGGCGACGGAACTGCAGAGAACCCAGCGAGGCGATACGCTCTACATTCTGGATGAGCCGACTACCGGCCTGCACCCTGCAGACGTGGACAGGCTGATGCTGCAGTTATATGGGTTGGTCGAAACAGGCAATACCGTGGTCGTCGTGGAGCATGACATGCGTGTCCTGGCGGGCAGCGACTGGGTCATCGACATTGGCCCCGGCGCAGGGGACGAAGGTGGGGAGATCGTTGCGCAAGGCAGACCGGAGCAGATCTGTACTTCGGCCATGAGCAAAACGGCGCCATATTTGAAAAATTTCCTGAAGGAACATTCTTCAGCTTGAATGGGAGCGAAAGGAAGACTGATATGGAAATAGATGATGCAATACGTCACCGTCAGCTGCTTTCCTTTACCTATAAGGGAACAAAGCGGGTAATAGAACCGCAACCTATGGAGTAGATCACAAGGATCACGAAACCGTTTGCGGTTTCCAGGTAGCAGGCGACAGCAAGTCCGGCGAAGCGATAGGCTGGAAGCAATTCCGGGTAGCCGACATGAAAAAAATGGCCGTTCTGCCTGAAAAATTCGTTGGAACCCGGCCCGAATACAGAAACGGCGACCGGGCATTTTCAATCATCCTGGCAGAATTGTAGCGCCGGAGAAACGGGTTCTTTCTCGCTCGGAAAGACGATGTGGCTTCGCAATGCTGCTGCGCCTGAACGTCTTAGTCATCGTCCTACGTGCTTTGGTAACCGGAACCTATGCGGTCGGTATGGGCGTGCAATTACCATTTCTCTGCATCAAACGCATTTGCAGCATGCATCTACAGCCACCGCCAAAGGAGAACACCATGTCAACCACCATAACCGTAAATGCCATCGATCTGTTAAAAGCCGATCACAGAGAGGCGGAAGCGCTGTTCAAGCAATATGAAAAAGCGAAAAAGGCCGGTAAGACCAGCGAAAAGCGCGACATCGCGCGCAAGGTGTGTGCGGCCCTGCTGATCCACATGGAAATAGAGGAAAACATTTTTTACCCCTCTGCCCGCAAGGCAACCGGGGATGACGACAAGCTCAACGAAGCCGAGGTGGAGCATGCCGGCGCCAAAAGCCTGATAACGCAGCTGGATAAAATGGAGGCCGACGATCCCATGTTCGACGCCAAGATCAAGGTGCTCAGTGAACAGATCGAACACCATGTGGAAGAAGAGGAGAAGGAACTCTTTCCGGAAGTGAAAAAATCAAAAGCTGATCTCGACGATATCGGGGAGCAGCTGGAAAAGGCCAAGGCCAGACTGAAAGCTGCGCGCGGGATCGACTAGACCTGCTTACATTGAATCTAGCCGGCACTCCTTCACCAGCGGGGTGCCGCAAGAATGAAAGTCTTGTCTTATGTCTGCAACTTATACACTGAAGTTTACCCGCCGCACGCTCGAAGGCTTACGCAAACTGGATGACGACGGGGCCGAGGCAGTTACCGTGGATGTTGAATCGGTGGAGGATCCTCGTGCTAGCTTTGAGGGCACTGCCAGGTATGCAGAAAAATTGCCGCAGGATTATCGCGAACTGGATATCCGGCTAAAAACCTCGCCGACGTCGATTGCGATATTCCGCACACTGGTGCCAGGCGCCACTACTGTCATTTGCGATAGCCACTCGCACTGTGCAGTACGCAAGATTATATAAATGCCGAGTAGTCCTCATCATTTCTGACGTTCACTCGTTTTCTGCTCCAAACACCAACGGTTTATGCGGACTGCCATATGTACTACGGTGAGTGATGACTCGTTCTAAGGGAAAATATGCTGATCGCCACTTTTAACGTGAACGGCATCAATAGCCGGCTGCGGGCCCTGCTGCAATGGCTTCGAGAGATGCAGCCGGACGTTGTTTGTTTGCAGGAGTTGAAAGCGCCCCAGGAAAAATTTCCGGAAGCAGCGATCAACGGTGCTGGCTATCAAGCTATATGGCATGGACAAAAAAGCTGGAATGGCGTTGCCATCCTTGCACGCAGCATCCTGCCTGTCGAAGTGGAACGAGGTCTTAAAGGCGATCCGGATGACGAGCAAAGCCGTTATATTGAAGCCGCCGTCAATGGTGTGCTGATCGCCTGCCTGTATCTGCCAAATGGCAACCCCGCTCCCGGCCCAAAGTTTGATTACAAATTGAAATGGTTCCAACGCCTGATCGCCCGCGCCGGCGAGCTAATCGCTAACGGCGTCCCCGTCATCTTGGCGGGTGATTTCAACGTGATACCTACCGATCTCGACGTCTACAAGCCGGAGCGCTGGCTCGACGATGCTTTATTTCGTCCCGAGAGCAGGGAGGCATTTCATCTGTTGCTGGAGCAAGGGTGGTGCGATGCGCTACGGGAGATGCACCCCGGAGAGAAGATCTATACCTTTTGGGATTATTTTCGCAATGCGTTCGGACGTAACGCCGGCTTGCGGATAGATCACCTATTATTGAGTCCTTCATTGGCTGGAAGCCTGAAGGACGCCGGGGTGCATCGCGAAGTACGGGGGCGCGAAAAACCAAGCGATCACGCTCCTGTATGGATTGAGTTGGACTTGAAAACTGGTTAGCCGCCAAAATTAAAATAAACGGCTACAGCCGAATTAAAGGTGGCGGCAACCAAGCTACTTGCATTGCCAGTCCCACGCCTAGGGAACTGGCTCCCGATACAGAGAGTGTGAGCGTGCCCAGGTGGCAGGTATCCGGGTATTCTCTCGCCAGAACATGTGCGCAGACAAGCGCTATGATCTCGGCACATATTTTTGTTCGGGTGGGCTACCGCACTGATGGCGGCTGCAGAGCGTAATACTCTTGTTTCACCTCATTCTTAACGGGGTTAAAGGAGAGAAGATGAAACGAAAATTAAATGCTATCGGGATAGCTTCTGTGTTGTGCCTGGCGACTATACCATTGCTCAGTCAGGCAGCCGATCAAGTTCAGAAGCCTATGGCAAGCGAAGGTAAGAGCGCCCCCAATGTCGATAATTCGCGTATGAACGAGCGAGACAAAAATAGTACCGCCGCGACACCGCAGGATCAGCCAAATAACCCGGATGATACAAAACTGTTGGCTAACGTCAGAAAGTCGATCGTCAATAACAAATCCCTTTCGATGGCGGCCCATAACGTGAAGATTCTGGTGAATGCCGGAGCAGTGACGTTAAGGGGACCCGTTCAAAGCGATGCTGAAAAAATGAAAATCGAGAAATTGGCACATCGTGTCAAGGGAGTTTCGTCGGTTGATAATCAGTTAGATGTAAAAACCAATTAAATCAGGAGATTATTATGAAAAACGCAGTCTATTGCATCGCCGAAAATCGCACACAGGCAGAAACCATCGTAGACAATTTGAAAGCTGCGGGCTTTGGTAACGGGGACATTTCCGTTTTGTTGCCCGACCAGGGCGGCACGCGCGATTTCGCACACGAACAAAATACTAAACTGCCTGAAGGTGCTGCCTCCGGAGGTGTAGCCGGCATGGGCGCGGGCGCCATCCTGGGTTGGCTGGCTGGCATCGGCACGCTTGCCATCCCAGGTGTCGGCCCATTCATCGCCGCCGGCCCTATCATGGCAGCTCTCGGCGGTGCTGCCGTAGGTGGTGCAGCGGGCGGTATTATCGGTGGACTGGTAGGAATGGGCATCCCGGAATATGAGGCCAAGCTATACGACGGAAAAATTCGCGGGGGCAATGTATTAATTTCCGTGCATACCGACAATTCTGACCAGGTCAAAGCGGCAAAGGAAATTTATAAAAACGCAGGCGCCGAAGACATCAAATCTACCGGTGAACCCGGCGCGCCGTCATAGTAGAAGCGCGGTATATCATCAGATGGGGTTATCATCCCTTAATAAATATAAGAGCGGCGCCTTAGCGCCGCTCTTATATTTTTGAGTTCCAAACCGTCAAGGGGTTAACACCACTTTGCGACAATCTTGTTCTTTCTTGTCGAATATCTTATAACCCTCTGCGGCTTCGCCCAGGCTGAGACGGTGTGTAATAATCGCATCGGGTTGCAATTTTCCTTCTTCAATGAAACTGAGTAGTTCGGGCAGAAATTTTTGCACATTGGTTTGGCCCATGCGAATCGTGATGCCTTTGTCAAAAGCATCCCCAAACAGGAATCCATGGATAAAGCCGGAGTAGACGCCGGGTACACTGACCACGCCGCCTCGCCGTACAGAGGCAATACATTGGCGCAGCGCAGTTCCGTTACTGGACTCGATCTTCAGGCTGGCGATGACTGATTCGACGGCACTACCCTTCGCTTCGAAGCCAACTGCGTCTATAACCGCATCTACCCCGCGGCCATCCGTATCTTTGACAATCACTTCTGCTGGATCAACGTCATCAAAGTTGATGGGAATGATACCGTAGGTTTCTGCTGCAAAATTCAGCCGGTAGGCATGATGGTCGATCATGTAAATTTTTTCTGCGCCTTTCATGCGTGCGCATGCAGCTGCCATCAGCCCGACCGGCCCAGCGCCAAAGATCGCCAGGCTTGAGCCTTGCTTGACTTCCGCGTTCAGTACGGACTGGTAACCTGTAGGTAATATGTCGCTTAGAAACAAGACTTGCTCATCCCTTAGCGCGGATGGGATAACAATGGGGCCGACATTTGCCTTCGGCACTCTGACATATTCGGCTTGCCCGCCCGGGATACCGCCGTACATGTGAGAAAAACCGAACAGCGCGGATGGTGGCCGCATATTCTTGCCATTCAATAACCCGCCTTTTCCCGGATTCGTGGTTTCGCATGCGGCGAATGCCTGCAAGCGGCAAAAAAAGCAGGAACCGCAAGCAATAACGAAAGGCACTACAACGCGGTCGCCTTTCTGCAACTTGGAGACACCCTTGCCGGCGTCTTCAACGACACCCATGAATTCGTGGCCAAGGATATCGCCGTGTTCCAATGTAGGAACCTTGCCTCGATAAAGATGTAAATCCGAACCGCAAATCGCTGTCGCTGTGATGCGCAAAATGACGTCGTCGTCCTGCTGTAAGACAGGGTCCGGCACGTTGTCGACGCGCACATCGTGAGCGCCGTGGTAGGTCAGGGCTTTCATGGAATGCTCCTTTATTTTCTCTTCTAGACACAAATACCGGCGCTGCAATAGCGCCGGTATTTATAGCTGCAAGCTCTTACTTCTTGGATTTCTTGGAAGCGGATTTCTTGCTACCTCCGCTTTTGGCGGATTTTTTCTTGTCGCTTGATGAGGAAGCGCTGCTCTTCTTGCTGTCTTTGGAATCATCGTCTTTTTTAACGGCTTTGGAATCATCGTCCTTTTTGCTGGATTTAGAATCATCGGCCTTTTTGCTGGATTTGGTCGCCATGGTAATACTCCTTAGGTAAATGCTCAGCTTGAGCGGATAACACAAAGTTCCAAACGAACTTATTTGCCCTGACCCCGGTCGCCTTTCGACGAGCCCTGGCTGCCAGAGCCCTGTTGGCCGGACTGGTTGCCGTTACCGCGCTGTGATCCGGAACGACCATCCGACGCATCTTTGTCACTGGCGCTGGCGCCGTCGTTTTTATGGCTTTGGCGACCGGCCTCTACATGCTGTTCGTGAGAGCCGCCCTGTGTGCCACCGCCGGAGCTGTCCTGTTTACCCTGGTTAGAAGAGCCTTGGTTGGACTGGTTGGCGCCGCTGTTTGCCTGGGCCCCGTCGTTTTTGTGACTTTGGCGTCCTGCTTCAACGTGTTGCTCATGAGTGCCGCCGCGAGTACCCGTCTGGCTGTCTTCTTGCTTGGACGTGGTTCCGTTTTTGCCTGACTGATTATTTGAATTCATTTGTCGTATCCTCATCTGATGATAAAAAATAGCCACCCGTTTATCAGAACTCATGTCATTGCTATTCATGAGATAGATTCTGAGAGAGTGCGGCTGAACTGAATCATCGGCTCATCCTCAATGCGGACGTATAGGACCAGTCCTAGAAGGCGGTGGGATTTTAGGTGGAGAAAATTGCGGAGAAAGCCGTATCTGACCAGCGCCGCTCCGGAATGTAACGGTAGGCATGCAATTTTCTGCGCTACGGCAGCCTGCCGCTGCCGTAAGTGGCAGCGACGGCGAGTATCGTGTCGCCGAAGCCGCCGCGTGCGCGGGCATCGGTTCGAGCACTGGTCGCAACACGTGGGGCTGCGCTCCACGCAAAACGGGCGCCGGTGCTTTCCAATGCGGCGACCAGTGCTACATCTTCGTGACAAGCGAGGGCAGAAAAACCGCCTGCAAGCCGATAAGCCGCCGCCGATACGCCGAGGTTTGCGCCATGAATATGCCTGTGGCCATCTGCATCGTTATAAGTGCGATGGAAGTGATCTTCCAGCAGCATTGCATGACGACCGTGCGGAGACCAGTCGCTGACTGCGACGGAGCCGCATACGACGTCAACGCCCAGGCTTAATTGCATTGCCAGCCATTCTGGAGATACCACCGTATCAGCATCGGTAAATGCAAGCCAGCGCACGCCCAGTTGCAGCAGGCGGCTTGCGCCCTCGCTTCTCGCCATGCCGACATTGCGTTCGCTTACGAGCGAATAGGAGATCGCGCATGTGAGGTGCTGCGGCGCAGCGCAATACGCCTGTACGATGGCTTCCGAGCCGTCGTTGCAGGCATCCAGTACGATATGAATGTGGACCGTCTCCGCGTCCAGCAGCGGATGGGCGGCAGCCGCCAGCAATGCCGCAATGCATTCATCCAGCATCGCTTCTTCATTATGGGCGGGGACGACTATCCCTATCATGGTGTTCTCCTTATGCTTGTTTTTATGGGCTGGTACGGCAACTTCGGGCCGACTGAATTGCAGGCGCTGAATTGATACTCGCTGGCTTGAGCATCGCGCTCCGTGCGATAACGCACGAATGGTAAAGCTGGAATACCTTGTAGTCACATTGGTTCGTTTCGCTTAGCGCACATGCATCGCAGGTCGATACCGGGTGCCGCAGTCGAAGAGGTGAGACATTGCAAAATGGTATGTACGGCAGCGCATAGAGTTTGGCTGCGTGCACACTTAGCATGGTTCGCGCCTATAGCTATTGGGCATATCGGTAACTAAGTGCCGGTAATTAAGCGTCAGGCTTTAGCCAACAATTATCAACCAGCGAGCGACAGAGGACATTATGGCCACCAGAAAATTGAAGACAGACACTACAGATGGAACCCCAGCAAAATCTACCGGCGCATCTGCAAAAATCGATCTTGCATTCAGTGCAGGATCAGTCGCCAGTACCGTGTCCGGCCCCTCTGCAGATGCACCAAAGCTATCCAAGGCTGGCAAGGCCGCGAGCACTTTTCCTGAGCTGACTGACAAAGTCGTTTCCGCAAAAGAGCTGTCTGCAAAAATGCCTGCCAACTCCGACAAGGCTGCGGAATATGGCGACGCCGCCCGCGTCGCCCATGTAGGTAGCACGCAGGAACCCGCCAATGCGGCGGTGACGGGCAGCACTGTCTCCGAAAGCAACCTATCTGAGAAGCTGGGAGACGGTGAAGTGGCTGTCGGCAACAACGCCACGATAGGTCCTCTGGATCGCGTGCGCGCAGACGGCGGTGGCCGGCCGCTCACTACCAACCAGGGCGTGCTGATCGCCGATAACCAGAACTCCCTGAAGATAGGCCTGCGCGGTCCGACCGCACTGGAGGATTTCATCCTCCGTGAAAAAATCACGCATTTCGACCATGAACGCATACCGGAACGGGTGGTCCATGCGCGCGGTTCCGCGGCGCACGGTTTTTTTGAAAGCTATGCCAACCATTCCAAGCTGACGAAGGCGGCGCCCTTTCAGCAAAAAGGCAAGCAGACGCCGGTATTCGTGCGCTTTTCTACCGTGGCCGGCGAGCGTGGCTCCGCGGACGCCGTGCGCGATGTGCGCGGCTTTGCTGTTAAATTTTATACCGATCAGGGAAACTGGGATCTGGTAGGCAACAACATGCCAGTATTCTTTATACAGGACGCGATGAAGTTCCCGGACCTGGTCCACGCCGTCAAGCCGGAACCGCATTTTGCAATGCCGCAAGCATCCAGCGCGCATGACACCTTCTGGGATTTTGTGTCGCTGACACCGGAATCGACGCACATGCTGCTATGGCAAATGTCGGACCGTGCGATTCCCCGAAGCTACAGGATGATGCAGGGTTTCGGCGTGCACACCTTTCGCCTTGTCAATGAGGCAGGCGAGTCGGTATTCTGCAAATTTCACTGGACGCCGAAAGCCGGCGTGCATTCGCTGGTGTGGGATGAAGCTGTCAAGATCAACGGTGCCGATTCCGATTTCCACCGGCGTGACCTGTGGGAAGCGATAGAGGCGGGTGCTTATCCGGAATGGGAGCTCGGTGTGCAGGTATTCAGCGAGGAACAGGCCGATAACTTTCCGTTTGACGTGCTGGATCCGACCAAGGTTGTACCTGAAGAGCTCATTCCCATCACTCCCATCGGGCGCATGGTGCTGAACCGTAATCCAGACAACTTCTTTGCAGAGACCGAGCAGGTGGCGTTTTGCACTGCGCACATCATTCCCGGCATTGATTTCAGCAATGATCCTTTGCTGCAGGGGCGTATCCATTCCTACCTCGATACGCAGCTGACCAGGCTGGGCGGCCCCAATTTCCATGAAATCCCTATCAACGCCCCTATTGTGCAGGTGCATAACAATCAGCGCGACGGTATGCATCGCCAGGCTGTGCATCGTGGCCGGGTAGCCTATGAGCCTAACTCTATGGCTGGCGGCTGCCCGTTCCAAGCGGGCAAATCAGGATTTGTGTCTTTCCCGGAGCGTATCGCGGAAGACAAGGTACGCGGCAAGCCTGAGCTGTTTGCCGACCATTTCTCGCAGGCGCGTCTGTTCTACAAGAGCCAGTCAATGATAGAGCAGCAGCATATCGCCAATGCCTTCACGTTTGAGCTGAGCCGGGTACAGACGCCGGCCATCCGCGAAAGGGTGGTGTCGCTACTGGTCAATGTCGATTCCGCGCTCGGCCAGAAGGTCGCGGATGGACTGGCATTAACATTGCCCTCAGCCGCGCCGGTGCTGATGGAAGATACGCCGGAATACTCGGCGTCGCCGGCACTATCCATGAAGCACTATCCTGGCGATGGAACGCTCGCAGGCCGCAAGGTGGCTATCCTGGTTGCCGACAATGTTGACCATGCGTATGTCAGCACCGTCTATAAATCAGTGCTGGATGCAGGCGGCGTTCCCCGCCTGCTGGGAAAACGACTGGGCAGCGTGACCGCCGGCAATGGCGAGGTTTTGAATATTGAGGCGCCACTGGAGGCGACTCCTGCGGTGCTGTACGATGCCGTGGTGGTCCCTAACGGCGAAGGCCTGGGCGCTACGCTTTCCGCCAGCCAAAAGGCCCGCATGTTCCTCAAGGAGCAATACGAGCATGGCAAGCCTATCCTGGTCGGCGCCGATACGGCGGAGTTCCTGGAAGCGGCCGGCGTGCCGATGAACCTGCCGGATGGCAATCCCGATCCGGGGATTTTCCTGGATACACCTGACCCGGATGGTAGCGCCAATGACGCCATTGAGCTGTTTATCGGTGGTGTTGCAGGCCCGCGCATCTGCGAACGTGAAACGGAGCCGCTGGCGCCTTGATGAATGGACGCTGAGAGTCGTGCGGCGCCTGCACAATGCTGCACTGTGCAGGCATTGTGCGAACGCCAGCTTTGGCCAGGGTTGTCCTGGCCTTTTTTAGGTGTACTCCTTTCTGCGCCTTATAGCCCATGCCCAAACGTCTATAACTTGTTCCCATGATCCAGCGAAATGTCTTGAAGCGCCTACTGTGTGAGGTGGCACACTGTGCCGGCAGGCGAAGACGACGACTATCATCAATCAACACTCTTTAACCTAAAAAATGCCCGCATCCCCTGCAATCCGCCAGCCCGGCGATTCCGACTCTCCGTTCGACACGGAGACTGCTATGCGGGCGATTGCAGACATTGACATCGGCAACCGTGATGCCGCCTTGCAATTGCTTATGGCGAAAGGGGTAGACCTGATCCCCTTGCCGGGGCACGGCGAGACCTTCACCAGATGGAAAATTCTTGCAGCCGTCGCCGGGCGGGATCTGAGTCTCGTCAAACTATTTGAAGGGCATACTGATGCGTTGGCAATACTGGCGGAGCTGGGCACGGTTATTGACGACGAAAGAAGAACCTGGGGAGTATGGTGCGCGGAGCCGCCTGACGCCAGAGTGACGCTGAGCGAAGTCAACGGCGAAACGGGCGCCGTAACATTAAGCGGCCGTAAAGCATGGTGTTCCGGGGCGCGAGATTTGTCTCATGCCCTGGTCAGCTGTTGGAACCCCTCTGGTGTACCCTGTCTTGCCATGGTGGATCTGCGACAAGCTGCCGTACTTATCACCGACGAAGGCTGGCACGCGGTCGGGATGGCTGCCAGCGGAAGTGTCGACGTCCGATTTACGAACGCCATTGCAAAGCAAGTCGGAAAGCCGAACGCTTACGTGCATCGCCCTGGGTTCTGGCATGGCGGCGCGGGTATCGCCGCGTGCTGGTATGGTGCGAGCTGCGGCTTGGCTGAACGTTTGCGCAGCCTGCTGCACAAGCAAATGGTAACGGCTACGGAAGCTGCACCCGGCGCGGATCCGCATCGATTGGCGCAGCTAGGCGACATAGATATCGCGCTGAGGTCTGCCGCCGCAGTTTTGCGCGATGCGGCGGCGCAGATCGATCAATATCCACTGCAGGATGCAATGGCACTGGCGTTGAGAACCAGGCTTACCGTCGAGGCAACGGCAAGTAAGGTGCTTGCATTGGCAACCCGTGCACTGGGGGCCGGCCCCTTGTGCAGAGAGCCCGAGTTCGCCCGGGCGGCGGCAGATCTCCCGGTATTCCTGCGCCAGAGCCATGCGGAGCGGGATCTGGCAGCGCTCGGTAAAACAGTCGCAGCCGAGTTGGAGAATCCATGGATACTTTGATCGTAGATAACGACAGTACTGCAACCGTCGGGTCAGCCAGCAACCGCCGAATAGAGGGTGGAGGCACGTCTGCCGCAGAGTGGGACACCTGTTACAGGCTGGCGAGCCTGCCACGAATCAGTGTGGAAGATTTGATCGGGGCCGGGCGGCGTGTCGTAATAGTCGCGCCGCATCCTGATGACGAGATCCTCGGATGTGGCGGGCTCGTTCAATTACTGGAATCGGCGCATAGTCCTGTGGCTTTGGTAGCGATCACTGACGGTGATGCCAGCCACCCAGACTCAAAAGTCTGGCCTGCACAGCGCCTGGTACGTGAACGTCCTGCAGAAACTTTGCAGGCTCTCGCCGCACTTGATGTCTCCCCACCCGATATACAGCGGCTGTCCGTGCCGGACGGCCAGGTGATGAAATTTCAACTGCCCGTACAAGCTGCTCTGGAAAGGCTGCTTCGTCCGAGTGACACCGTACTGACCACCTGGCGCTTCGACGGACATCCCGATCACGAAGCCACGGGAAAGGCCTGTGCCGCGGCAGTGGCAACAGTAGGAGCGAGGCTGGTTGAAATACCGATATGGAGCTGGCATTGGGCACGCCCAGGCGATATGCGCATCCCCTGGCACCGGGCGCGAAAATTGATGCTGAATGCCGCCGTGCTGGAAAAAAAACGTGCAGCAGTCGCCTGCTACCGAAGCCAGCTAGAGAACGACGGCAGCACGGGACGGCCGCCCATCTTACCGCCAAGCGCATTGGCCCGATTGCTGCGCCCTTATGAAATCTACTTCATATGAATTCGCCGGACACTAATCCGCTGGACCATTTCCAACAGCTATATCTCACCAATAGCGACCCCTGGAATGTCAAAGAAAGCTGGTACGAGCAACGCAAGCGCGCGCTCGTGCTGGCGAGCCTGCCCCGGAAACAGTATGAAAACGGTTATGAGCCGGCATGTGGCAATGGAGAAATGACGCTCGCACTCGCGCGCCGGTGTGAACGGCTGCTTGCCGCGGACGGCGCAGAGGCCGCGGTATCCATTACACGCGAGCGGTTGGCGCAGTCTGGATTGGCGTCGAACGTATCAGTACAGCAGCACAGACTGCCGCAGGACTGGCCATCTTGCCAGGAACCCGGATTCGATTTAATTTTAATCAGCGAGCTGGGGTACTACCTGGAATTGGATGCAATGAACTCGTTGGCCGAAGGGGTAAAAACTTGTCTGGCCCCAGGGGGAACTTTGCTGCTTTGCCACGCGCTCAAGCCATTCGGAGATCGCCGGCTCTCAACCGCCCAAGTGCATGGTGTATTTCATTCCCAGGCCGGTTTGCAGCGCATTGTCCACCACAAGGAGGTCGATTTTTTACTAGAGGTGTGGACCAGAGTTTGAATGCGGCCGGAAAGTTCACTTGGCCGAAGTTTGAGTCTGAATGTTAAATGATGTTTCGGGGGTTAATTTCATGCGATTGGGAAATATTTGCATGATACGATAGTTCATGACCTATTCCTTAAAACTCACGCCAAAGACTGTAGAGTCGCTACGACAGTTACCGCAATTTTACGGCCGCCCGGTCGATGTGGTGATTGCGGAGGAGCCTGAGCACTGCTACCCGGGAATTGCGAAGCTGCTGAGAAGTGGTTTTTCTACTCGTCCGCAACTGGAAGTCAAAGTACGGACAAGCGCTACATCGGTGTCTTTATTCTGGACCGAATTACCTGACCTGGACCAGCCGTAATCAAGAGCCGCTGTTCTCTCTGGCCGGTTGATCTGCGCTGACAATCGATAATGATCCAGCTGCCTTTCCTTGGCGACATCAAGAAATAAATGCTTGGCACTAATTTTCAGTACAAATCCTCGGTACCGACCTCCACTTCGTTTCCTGACGCTTTTTTTCATTCATCTTCATATGGAATGATTGCTTTATCGCCTATCCGGCGACGCTATGAAGGGCTCGCGCGATTAGACTGACTGTTGCAGGCCTTCTCGAACGGGCGCGGATGGCCAATTTAGATGAAGGTTTTGCATAGGGCCTGAGCGCTTTTCCAATTTGACGACGCGCAAGGCGATATAAAACGGATACAGAGCCAACTCAACGGCATATACAATGACATCGCCTTGCCCCAGATCCAACGAAAGTTTCCATTGGGTGTGAGGAAATTGTTTTTGTAGCGAGCGCAGTACATCGTCGTTTGCATCTCCTGCGAATTGCAAGGATTTCATAAGCGCTGGCGCGTCGGTGAGTTCCAGAATGTCTTTGAAACTAGGCGCTTGCCGCGAAACTTTTACCGTTTGCTGTGCTATTTTCATTGAAAGACATAAGGTGGTATTGGTTTGCGTGAGAGAGATAGCGCTTGCGATGAGAGATTTACTGATACGTCCCTCGGAATGAAGTATTTCAACCTTACAAATGGATGCCGGCAGTGAGTGAACCATGGCCCTAGCCCTTTCGTTGGACGGAGTTGACCCGGTATTGAGAGTTGAGATGGAGTCAGGTCATCGGCAACAATGATGCGCTTGTTAAATTTTGGGCGAACTAATCTACCGCGACAGGAAGCAGCAGCGGCATTTCTATATGAAAAAACTCCACGGTCGCACCGGTCATGACTGCTACTTCGATATTTTTCTCCAAGGGCGGATTCCTATGGTCGAAACGGACCAGGCCCTCCAATTTTACGGTGCTGTCTTCAGCCGTCGTTATATCCACAAACAGATTGGTGGAGTGGCGCAAATCAAGCAGGCTGTTAACGGTGCGACGCGTATATTTCAGAACATAAGTGGGCATGGTTGCGGGTAAAGATGACGGATGGTTAGATGATTTCTGCATAAGGCTCCCTATGCGGTGTTTTCCGATGCTTCATTCAGATCAGGAAGCGGCATGAAAAAAATGCTTACACTTAAACCGTCTTCGACCGTGATCGCCAGCCTTGGACGGCCATCACGCCTTGGTGCGAGCAGAGCCATCCCGGTAAAGGTAGAGGAGGGATTTGCTAATGCTGTCATATCGACGATTTTCGCCTGATCGGAACTGAGGGCGAGCAAAGCGTCGTTGGTACGTTTGGTAAATTTGAGAGAAAAAGTGCTCATCGCATCGCCTCCTGCAATTGCCGGGACTGCCTTTTGTCGATAAGGCCGACATGTCTATAAACCTGACGACGTGACGGCGCCTTCCGGCGAACCGTTGCCGCCAGAATATATTCGCTGCCTGAGTCTTCGCAATAGCAGACGGGGCCAGTGGAAATTACGTCGGTCGAGTCACTTCCAGGATCTTCGCTGTCGGGGGATGATGTTTGTCCAGAGCGGCTGTGCGCCTGTTGCGGCGCAAGATAGAGGTTGTCATTTGCTTTGTTCAAACGCGGATAGCCTATGATCAATATAGCATCCATCTTACTGGTCAGTTGTATAATTTTTGACACTATTATTAACTGCTTACTCCCAAGTATGCTGATGCATCTGAGGTAAATTGGGACCCGCCAAAATTAATATTTATTCAGTAAGTGATCCCGGCTCTAAGATGCAAGATGCAGGCAGATCGCATGGAAGACGCGATGTCACGAATCTGTTCCTTAGCACGGACAGAAAAGGGACTCGAATCTATGAATAGCTGAGGGGAGATTCTCCCGCTAGCTAAGGCTCATACCAGTTCCACATCATTTCTCCCACAACATCTCCGCTGCTCCAGCGCTCGGAAATGCCTGAGCGTCTTTCTGCTGTGCATGGTCCGCCCGCGCCGTCGATCCCGTCTTTTTCGGTCAGTCAACCCAAGACCGTAGTTGCCAAATCCCTCAAGTAGGCCGCAGCCTCAAGCACGTTGCGAGCGGCTTATCAATTGAGCGCGCGGCTGAGTATTTCATTTGTACAACAGGATGATTGATCCCGATCTGGAATCATTCTTATGCCATTTCCCACCTTCACCGGCATAAATGGAATGGATAGACTGGCTTCACTCCAACTCACCTGAAGGACAATCATGAACCGCTTATTCAACTCCCTGCAAGTCGGCGCCTATCAACTTAAACACCGCGTCGTGCTCGCCCCTATGACGCGCTTGCGCACTATCCAGCCTGGCGACATTCCCAGCCCGATGATGGCAGACTTTTACGGTCAGCGTGCTTCTGAAGGCGGTTTGCAGATTATCGAAGGCACCAGCATATCGATCCCCGCCCGTTCTTATCTGGGCGCCGCCAGTTTCTACCACGACGGCCAGATGGCAGGCTGGAAGGCCGTTGCCGATGCCATCCATGCCAAGGGCGGTCGTGCTTTTATGCAACTGATCCACGGCGGGCGTCAAAGCCATGTCGAAATGACGGGCGGTGTCGATCCGGTAGCACCCTCGGTAGTGCCGTTCGACGGCGTGGCCCTTACCAAGGACGGCTTCGTGCCTGCCTCACCGCATCGCGCGCTGGACATCACTGAGATACCCGCCATTATCGAAGATTTCCGTGTCGCCGCGCAGCGCGCCAAGGATGCCGGCTTCGATGGCGTGGAACTGCATGCAGCCAACGGCTACCTGGTGGACCAGTTCATTCAAGACGGAACCAACCACCGTACGGATGCCTACGGCGGCGCGATCGAAAACCGCGTGCGTTTTTTACGCGAGGCTACCGAAGCGCTGATCTCTGTTTGGGGCGCAGACGGCGTCGGCGTACGCATTTCGCCATCGGGTGAATGGGGCGGCATCTCGGATAGTGATCCTGTTGCTACCTTTACGCATGTGGCCAGTGTCCTCGACAGCTACAAGATCGCGTACCTGCATGTGATAGAACCGCGCATCAAGGGTGACGATACCTTGCACGAAGGCCAGCAACCGGTCGCCGTCAAGTATCTGCGTCCGCATTTTTCCGGTCCTATCATCGCCGCGGGCGGATTTGACGGCGATAGCGCGGAAGCGATCGTGGCTGCAGGCGATGCCGATCTGGTGGCATTCGGCCGTCATTTCAGCTCGAACCCGGACCTGCCGTTCCGCCTGCGGCACAAGCTTCCGCTGACCCCTTATGTACGCGCCGCGTTCTGGGGTGGCGATGAAACGAACTACAGCGATTTTCCCGCATACGAAACGACCAATGCGGCCAAAGCAGCCAAAGCCGCCTGAAAGGATTCATTATGAGCACACACAATCATCAAACTGCGCCCACGCAGTACGTAGAAGCGGCCGGCATCCGTTTTTCCTATCGCCGATTCGGCAAGGCCGGTGGCATACCGCTGGTATTCAACCAGCATTACACCGGCACCATGGATTACTGGGATCCGGCTGTCACGGATGGCCTTGCAGCGCATCGCGAGGTGATCCTGTTTAACAATGCCGGCATTGCAGGCAGTTCCGGTGAAGTGCCTGACTCAATAGAGAAGATGGGTGCCAACGCGATAGCCTTTATTCGCGCACTGGGCTTGCCTCAGGTAGACGTGCTGGGCTTTTCCATTGGCGGCATGGTGGCCCAGGAAATCACCGTGCAGGCGCCGCAGCTGGTGCGTCGCCTGATTTTGGTCGGGACTGGCATGCGGGGTGGCGTGGGCATTGCGCCGATGACCGAGGCTGCCGCAGGTATTTTTAGTGCGCATTACGATCCACCGGAAAACCTTTGGCTTTCTGTGCATTTCACGCCGTCTGCTTCCAGCCAGGCTGCGGGTCGGGCTTTCCTGAAGCGTAAGCACCAGCGCCAGGAAGGCCGTGATCCAGAGGCGGGCGAGAAGGTTGGTCCTGCCCAGATTGCGGCTCTGGGCAAGTATGGCGAGCATCATGACGGTGTAGCTGACTACCTGAAAACCATCTTGCAGCCAACACTGATTGTACAGGGCCACAACGACGTAATCGCGCCAACCGTGAGTTCATACACGATGCAGCAGACCATGCCGAATGCCCAGCTGATCCTGTATCCGGACGCCAACCACGGCTCCTTCTATCAGTACCCTCAGCTCTTCGTGGCACAGGCCGAGCAATTCCTGTCATGGGAACTGAAATCCGATTTATCCGTTGAAGAGCAACTGCCCTTCCCGGCACAACAACCCAACTAAAGCACTGGAGAGAACCATGTCACGTACTATACAATTTTCCGCCGCCGGCGGCCCTGAAGTCCTTGAATTTGTGGAAACGCCGGTGACGGCGCCCGCGGCCCACGAGGTCTGCCTTCGCGTCAAGGCGATCGGCATCAACCGCGCCGAAGCCATGTGGCGTGTTGACGACTATATCGAACCGGTGCAGTTCCCGGCCCGGCTAGGTTACGAGGCCGCTGGCATAGTTGATGCGGTCGGTTCTGAAGTGGCAGGCATCGCCGTCGGCGACAAGGTCAATGTCATTCCATCGTTCTCGATGAACCAGTATGGAACTTATGGCGAAACAGTCCTTGTTCCCGACCACGCAGTAGTGCCGCATCCTCCGTCGCTGTCGTTTGCCGAAGCCTCGTCAATCTGGATGATGTTCGTTACAGCATACGCCGCACTGGTTGTCGACGCCAAGGTAGGGAAGGGTGATTTCGTGCTGATCCCCGCCGCATCGAGCAGTGTCGGCCTGGCTGCTATCCAGATTGCGAAACTGGAAGGTGCAACGCCTATCGCGCTGACACGCACGTCGGAGAAGAAACAACAGTTGCTGGATGCCGGTGCGACTCATGTCATCGCCACAGAGGAAACTGAGCTTGTGGCAGAGGTGCAGCGTATTACCGGAGGTAATGGCGCGCGCATCGCGTTCGATCCTGTCGGAGGGAAAAATTTTGGCAAGCTGATTGCAGCGCTGTCGTTTCAGGGTACGGCCTATATTTACGGCGCGCTGGCTTCAGAGCCGACCGAATTGCCGGTGCTGGACATGATTGCCAGGATGATTTCGGTAAAGGCACATAATATCTGGGGCACCAGCGGCGATCCACAACGCCGGCAGGCAGCGGTGGATTATGTGCTGAAGGGATTGGCGAGTGGTGAGTTGAAGCCCGTCATTGATCGCAGCTTCAAGTTCGATGAAATCCGTGAAGTGCACCGTTACCTGGAAAGCAATGGCCAATTTGGTAAGGTAGTCGTGACCTTGTGACCTTGTGACGATGGCGCGATGAAGCTCAGCCGACAGCTTGCATGCTGTCGGCTGGTGTGAAGGTATAGCTTTCCATGCATCGCTCCACAAAGGCGGTAAATTGCCGCGCCTTTGTGCTGGCCAGGCGGCCCGTTGGATAAACCGCCGACAGGTCCAGGGTAGGCAGATGCCAGTCGTCCATGACCGAGATGACCTGGCCGGAACGTAGTTCAGGGGTGAACGCCCATTCCGAGACGATCGCCAGTCCCAGTTCTGCAAATACGGCAGCGCGCAAACCTTCGGTGGCGGTAATCTTGACGCGGCCCTGGATATGGACAGAAACCTCGGAGCTGTCTTTGGTGAAGCTCCAGTTCTCTCCGCCGCCGTCGCGGGTGTAGATGAGGGATTTATGGGCGAGCAGGTCGGCAGGCGCCTTGGGCGTGCCGTAGCGGCTGAAGTAGGCTGGCGTGGCAATGACGCGACGGCGCGCCTGGGCGATTTTGCGAGCAGTCATGTTGGAGTCAGACAGGTTTCCCATGCGCAATGCGATGTCTATGCCTTCTTCCACCAGATCGACGTTACGGTCGTCTAATACGAGTTCGAGTTCGAGGTCGGGATGCTGGTCGAGAAACTCGCTCAAGCGGGGGACTATATGCAAGCGGGCAAAGCATACCGCTGCCGACACCCGCAGCTTGCCCGATAAACCATGGGCAGTACCGCGTGCAGCAATCACTGCTTCCTCTGTCTGCTCAATGGCGCGTTTGGCGTGCTGGTAAAAATTGGTCCCGGCTTCGGTCGGCGTCTGGGCGCGGGTGGTGCGGAGCAGCAGTTTGACGCCAAGCCACTCTTCCAGCTGTGCCACGGCCTTGGAGACCGCGGGCTGGCCGATGTTGAAGTGGCGGGCGGTGGCGGAGAAAGACCCCGTATCCACGGCGCGAATGAATATTTCGATAGCGTTCAGTCGATCCATTTGGCTGCTCCGGTGGCTACATGATGCGGGAATTTTAGCTTGAAAATTCATTCCATTGCGGAATAGATCTTATGCAACTTTAGCAGCTACCCGCGAGCAGGGCACACCTATAAATTGAATACTACAGAAAAAATAGGAATATCCATGTCAACAGCGCACCATACCAGCAGCGTGACAGGCTTGCACTCCAACATAGAACTGGCGGTGGCGGCCGCTTCTCGCGTGTCGTCCACGGCACTGCAAGCGGGGATGCGGGCGCCACTGTTTGCACTGGCCGATGCCGAAGGCAAGGAAATAACGCTGGAAGCTTTGCTTGATGCCGGCCCGGTCGTGCTGAATTTCTTCCGGGGCGCATGGTGCTCCTATGGCGCGCGTAGCCTTGCCGATTTTTCGGCAGTTGCGGAAGAACTTGCGGCGCTGGGCGCCAGTGCAGTCACCATTGGTCCTTCCATACAGGCGCTTCAGCGGTCAACCAGTGCAGCGGCCATTACCGAGTTGTACGATGTCGATATGGAGGTGGCTCGTACTTATGGTCTTACTTTCAATCTACCCTCCAGCCTGCGACAACTGTACCGGCAGCTGGGCTATCAGCCTCCTAACAACAGCGATATGGCCGATAGCTGGCTCGTGCCGGTTCCTGCCATGTATTTGGTCAACCGCGACGGCGTCATCGTATTGGCATCTGTCGAACTGGATTACCGCAAGCGCTTCGGTGCCGCGTCGTTGCTGGGAGCATTAAAAGCCATATCGCCTGCCAAGAGGCAACGTCGTGTACAGATCTCGACATGCCACCGGGACTGTCGAACTTGACGGCGATGCCTGGCGGCGGCAAGAGGAGTGCATCGCAATTTGCTGCTCAAGTTAGTGATAATTCTTAATTTAATCTCTACATCTAAACGGCAAGATTAAAGGATGACGAATCCGCCGGCTAGTGTTGCCGTTCCAGCGAGTGCCGTACTGAGGATTCATGTGGAACGCCACGTTACACCGCGCCCAAATAATCAGCCAACCCTGGTCGTGGCATCTATACGAATGTTGCGATAGATACATTTCACTTGGTTAAATTTGATTTTACAAACGCAACGCTGGAATGCGGCAGCGCGCCAAGGTACTCATTCCATGGAGACGTTCGCTCCAATTCCTGTTTTGTGCTCTAACGAACGGAACAGAGATCCAACCGCACTCATACTCGACATTCTGCGCGATTGGCGAGAATACGTCAGTAGCTAAGCTGTACGATGAAAGCCGCCATGTGCCTGTGGATGGCGGTCGTCAAGGAGGACGATCCGTTGTCCGAGCGGCATGTGGTGCTCATGGCAGCACGGGCCTGCTAAACCAAAATAAGCCTAATTGTTATACCTGGGTCGCTGCGGCTACGCCAAATCGGCAATCCTCACCATTCAAGTTAGGGAAAAGCGGCCAAAGCGGCCTAAGAAATCACTAGCAAACGTACAGCGCCAACTTTGACATGTTTTATATAGCCTCCTTTGCCTGTGCTTTCTCACCTAAATTACGTACCCCGAACATAGAGCAATGAAAAAGAAACAGAAATTAATCCAGCAGTTACCTCAAGCCGCAACACGCAGCCCAACGCTAGTGGAAAGGCGCAATTTGAAAATGGCAACGTCGGCCCACGCCTACGTGCGCGGAAGCACATCCAAATTTTACGAATGGCTGGACACAGCCTCGGGGAAAATCCCTGAAGGACCGGCGATATGGATTTGCGGCGACTGTCACATTGGCAATTTGGGACCGGTGGCCGATATTGACGGCAAGGTCGATTTCCAGATACGAGATTTTGATCAGACCGTCATCGGCAATCCAGCACATGACCTGATCAGGCTTGCCCTGTCCCTCGCATTTGCCGCGCGCGGGTCAAATCTGCCGGGAATCATGACGGCGACAATGCTGCAGGTATTGATGGACGGTTATGCATCGCAGTTCGTTCCGGGCGACGAGACCGACGTAGAGGTGCCGAGCGTCGTCCGCGCTTCCATGAAAGTGGCGCGCCGCCGCACCTGGAAGCAGCTTGCTCGCGAGAGGATAGAAGACACCAATCCCAACATACCGATGGGGAAAAGGTTTTGGCCCATCCTCGTCAAGGAGCATAAAGCGATCCAGTCCATTTTTACCAAAGACAACGCAATCAATCTCGTCAATAAAATTCGCTGCCGCAAGAGCGACGACAAAGTAGCCTTGCTGGATGCTGCCTACTGGGTCAAAGGCTGCAGCTCTCTGGGGCTATTAAGGTATGCGGTGCTGCTGGACGTCGATGTGCCCGAAACCAGGAAGCAGGAAATCTGTCTGATGGATGTGAAGGAGGCGGTAGCCGCCAAGGCGCCCCGCTATACCGATAGTGGAATGCCGACCATCAATGCGGAGCGCGTTGTGGAGGGCGCCCGCCAGCTTTCCCCCCACTTAGGGAACCGTATGCTGGCCAGCAGGGTGTTGGGCAAGTCCGTCTTTGTCAGGGAATTGCGGCCTGAAGACATGAAGCTCGATATCGATGAACTGACACAGCCAGAAGCACTGAAAGTTGCGCGATACTTCGGCGCCGTTGTGGGCAAGGCTCATTCAAGGCAGATGGACCATGCGACTGCACTTTCCTGGTTCAGGGAGCTCAATCGAAATCTGTCCAGCAAGGGTGCGCCGAACTGGCTTTGGAAGTCCACAGTGGAGTTGGCCGCGCTACATGAGGCAGGCTACTTGGAGCACTGCCGCCGCTACGTCGAGATGAAAATTATTGCATAGCAGGCCGACGGAATAAAAAACAAGCAAGGAACTATCGGCGAAATCTCTGAGGCAGCGGCCTAGGCGACGTGGTATAACTAACTCGACCACTTGGTCAACTCTTATGAGAGGCTAGCCCAACCATGGCGTTATTGACCGATATATCAGTTCACCATGAGAAAGCGCCAGGCTGCGTCCAGTGCCAACTTTCCGAGTCATTGAGCTTTGAATTCACCTTTGCCTATCAACCCATCATCGAGCTTTCGACGCGATCTATTTTCGGTCACGAAGCACTAGTGCGCGGCCCCAACGGCGAATCCGCTTTTTCAGTCTTGTCGCAGGTGAATGACGAGAATCGATACCAATTTGACCAGGCCTGTCGCGTCGGAGCCATCAAAGGTGCCGCGCAGCTAGGCATCATGGAATACTTATCTATCAACTTCCTTCCAAACGCTGTGTATCGTCCCGAGGCGTGCATCCAGGCCACTTTTGCTGCCGCCCGCGAGTACCATTTTCCGATACCGCGCATTATTTTTGAGGTCACTGAGGGGGAAGAGGTTCGAGACCGGGCACATCTCGTCAACATCTTTCATGAATATCGGAAATTTGGCTTTCAAACTGCCATCGATGATTTCGGAGCGGGTTACGCAGGACTAACTTTGCTGTCGGAATATCAACCGGACATCATTAAAATCGATATGGAACTGGTTCGAGGCATTGAACGCAGTGCCGCGAAGCGCGCTATCGTAAAAGGCGTCGCGTCCATTTGCGGCGAACTTAAAATCAGGGTTTTGGCTGAGGGAATAGAGACAACCGCCGAGCGTGACTGTCTACGGGATATGGGCATCGATCTCATGCAGGGATATTTGTTTTGCAGGCCTGCTTTAATGGCTATCGGAGTGATTGATCCGGAATCGTGGTGATAACTCGGTAAGCCAAACTCGCCGTGCTCAGCCGTCTCGAAGTTGCGCTTTTATGGAAGCTATATCACAGCATGCGTTACGCCAGAGGCGGCATACAATTTTGAATTGTTCGTCGCCGCAAACAAATTGACGTCCAGGGCGTTCCAGGTGGTCATCACCCCTAAAAATTCTTACTAAAGGACCAGCGACGTTTGTATCCTTGGCCGACTGAGTCGCCGGCACCCCGTCCATCTGTAGCCGGCTGCCGTTGCCTCAATGCTGGGCGCGGCCTTTGTTAATGACTTTCTCTAGCTCGGTAAAATCGAGAGGCTTAACCATGTGCACATCGAAGCCAGCCGCGGTTGCTGCTTCTTTGTCGCGTTGCTGACCCCAGCCCGTCGCGGCGATCAGCAAGATTTTTTCACCCCAAGGCTGAGAACGGATTTCGCGTGCGACCGTATAGCCGTCCATGCCCGGTAATCCAATATCGAGAATCACCACGTCCGGCAAAAAGACAGGGCCCGCCAACAATGCTGACGGGCCGTCATAGTGCTGAGCAACGGAGAAGCCAAGCATAGTGAGGGCCATTTCCAGCATATCGGCGCCGTCGCGATTATCGTCGATCACGAGTACGCGCCGCATGACCTCCGTTGGGGCCAGTACGCCCGTCCCGGGTCCAGCGCCTTGACTTGGCTGGCCAAAGTTGCCGGCCGCTTGCGTCGCCAATGGCAGGCGCAGAACGAACTCGCTTCCTTGACCCACTCCTGCACTGGAAACATCGATCGTGCCCCCATGAAGTGCGACCAAACCCTTTACCAGTGCCAGCCCGATGCCCAACCCGCCTTGGGAACGCGACAGCGCGGGTTCCAGCTGCGAGAACATATTAAACACATGACCTAGATGATCAGCCGAGATACCAATGCCGGAGTCGCGTACATATACAACAACGTATCCATCTTCCCGGGTTGCCTCAAACCAGATAGATCCACCATCCGGCGTGTATTTAGCGGCATTGTTGAGCAAGTTGGTCAGTATTTGGGTAAGACGCGTGGGATCGGCGTCCACCGGCAGCAGCTGTTTCGGCCATGTGACGTTTAGCCGGTGGGCGCTAGCGTCGATCAACGCCTGAGACGCTTCCCTCGCCCTGAGCATCACCTCCGCGATATCGATTCTTTCGCGCCGCAGTTCGATTCGCCCCTGGGTAATGCGCGAGACATCCATTAGGTCGTCAACCAAGTGGGCTATCTGCTGCATCTGGCGTTCCAACACTTCGCGCGCCTTGATCAGTTGGGGATCATTGATCGCCGTAAGCTTAAGGATCTCTAGTACTGTACGCATCGGAGCAAGGGGATTGCGTAGTTCGTGCGCGAGGGTCGCGAGGAATTCGTCCTTTCTGCGATCGGCGCGCGCCAGTTCAGCGTTAGCCAGGCGGAGTTCATCACGGTTATCTTGGAGTTCCTTTTGTGCTTCCGCCAACGCCAACAGCGATGCCTCGGCATTGCGGCGCGCTAGCAGAAGTTCTCTCTCGTAGGCACGCCGATCGGTGGCGATAAAAATGGCCAGTTCGTCGAAGACGGTGTCGCCTTCCTTGCGACGGAAGATATTTATGAGGGTTGGAATTACAGAGCGGTCCGCATGCCGGATATCAATCTGTACTTCGGCCACCGACCCTTGCATCTGTAACAGCGGCATCAAATGAGTTTGATGAAAAACCTTGCCGCCCATCGTGAACAGGTCCTGGATCCTGCGCTTACCGACAAGTTCACTCGCAGGCAGGCCAACCCAGCCGCAAAACGTTTCATTGCAACGGTATATTTTCCCGTTCTCGTCAGTCACAATCAGACCGCACGCCGCTTTGTCGTACAGTCGGTCATAGTTCAGACGAGGGCCATTGAGATCCACTGCTAGCGCTCCAGCGATGCCAGAAAGCCTTCCATTGCAGCCGTGCTGGCACTTGGCGAACTTAGGTGCGGGCAATGGCCAACGTTGTCAATCACTGAGAGCGTGCTACGAGGAAGAAATCGGTGCATGTACTCTCCAACTGCAAGCGGAGCGATCAGGTTATCGCTACACTGTACGATTAAAGCTGGCACGTGCGACTTGGGCAGATCGTCCCTATGGTCTGAAAGAAATGTGACGCGCGCAAAGTGCTTAGCGATGTCCGGATCGGTCCGGCAAAAACTGTTGGTCAGTTCCACGGCCAGTTCCGGCTGCTCTGGGGAGCCCATAATCGCCGGCGCCATTGCGCTAGACCATCCGAGGAAGTTACTTTCGACGGTGGACAAAAGATCATCGACATCTTCGCGCTCAAAGCCGCCGATATAGTCGCCATCGTTCACATAGCAAGGCGATGGACCGATCATGAGCTGAGCCAGGAAGCGGTCGGGCGCTTCGATGGTTGCCAGCAGTCCAATCATCGCACTGACGGAATGGCCGACGAAAATCACTGGTCCACTGGCGTGCTGGTCTATTATTTCCAGCAAGTCGGTCGCGTACCCATGCAAGCTGCCGTATTTTGTTTTGTCATACGCGGAGAGATCGAACCCGCCGCTACCCACCAAATCAAATGTTACGACGCGAAAGCGTTTTTCGAAGTCCGGGACCAAAAGGCGCCACATATTCTGGTCACAGCCAAAACCATGAGCAAATACCATCGTCACATCGCCGTTGCCGCTCACGCGCACATTATTTCTCTTTTGAATGTCCATCATCTCTTCTCGAATTTATTAGAGACCAAATATAGGGGTTTCGATATCGTACAACTCAGTGATAAATATCATGATTCGTTTGTTGCACAGTTCAGGACTAATGTGCCAGCTCGCTCGTGGAGCGATTGGTCGACACTACGGGCAAGCCGGAGCCAATTGTCCCACTCCTCACCTCGAGAGCCGGCCACCGGCGGCGTAGTCCCTCAGCCGGCGTGTGCATTTTTAAAGCGTAGGCATGCCATTTGGCCAGGATAATGCGAAGGATGTGATTACCGATTGAATGCAAGGCAAACTTCGTTCGCGAACTCATCCGCAGTTCAATCCTCGGCTGGAGGGAAAGCGTATGGCATCGCTATGTAAAAATACCGCACCGAAGTCCCAGTTCGCACGGCAATCTCTATGGGGCTGTCGATGTCGGAGGCATTGGCGTCGAATCTCGCTAGTCCTTCAAGCCGGATTTCACGATCTTCTGCAGTCGTTACATCAACTAATTTATTGTTGGACCGGTCTAGACCGGTCAGGCTGCTAATGGTCCTGCTTGTAAATCTTAAAATGTAGTTCGGCATCTCGGCAAGCCGAATATTGGATGGGTAAACATAAGTTCTTATCTTTGCTATTGAAGTGGAACTGCTTGAAACCTAATCCCAGGGAGCGACCGTTTGCACGTCGTCGTCTGACCAAGTAGATGGCATAAGGAAAACGCTTACGCTTAGGCCGTCCAAGACGGTTATCGCCAGCCTCTTGTGCCCATCGTTGTATGGGCGGGTGAGCATGGCGCTCCCGGAAAAGGTAACGCGCGGGTGTTCAAGCGTAGTCAGGTCAATGATTTCGGCGGTATCAAAACTGAGAGCGCGCAAAGCCGCATTGGTACGCTCGGTAAACTGTAGGGCAAAAGTGCTCATGACAGTAGCTCCTAAATAACGTTGTTGAGCGGTGCTTCTGTCGATGAGGATGGGCCTCGAATAGAGCCCTAAATGACGTAACTACGCTTTTCAGCTGAACAAATACCGCTAGGATCTGTTCGCTAACACAAAGCTCCCACGCAATAGCGAGCAAGCCCATTTAATTAATATCGCTGCTTTTGGCATGAGGACGATTCTGAACTTCGATCAAAATAACCCTTCGCTGCCAAATTGATCATCTTTTAGATGACGCCGGAGAGTAGCAAAATCCGGGATGAAAGTTCGGAACACGTTGATACTAGTCGGCGAAATTCTGACCATAACGTCCAGGACTGAATCACCAAGCCACAATCTGTTCACGAACCGAATCGATCCTGGAAGAAGAATCGTTCTGTCCTCTTCGGTAGTAATATCCGCCTCGGCGTGCCCATGTATCGTTAGAGTAAGTATCGCCAATGTCGTACGCTGCGTATATTTTAAAGCGTAGGTCATGTCATTCGGCCGAGATATTGCTTAATAACTGATTATTGATTGCATGCTAGCTTCCCTCGGTACGCAAACGTACGGAGCTCCTCCGATTTTAGACACAAGGGCTTAATTTCTGGTTGGATCCTTTCCTCGTATTTTTGTTTGCGCGGCCCCAGCCCTGTTAGAGCCGCTGGGATTTCGAAAGCATAGCGAACAGCATCGATCAGTTTTCTGCTAAGAGGGATCTTCATCGACTATCAAGGTCATTATTTGCCTAGGTAGCACCGAATTTTTCTTTTTTTAAGATTTTCTTTTCGATAACTAATTGTGGGGCAATTTAGGGGCTGAACTGTGTGTAAGCGCACATATTAGAGGCAGCTGTTATGACAAACTATTTCAAAAATCCATATCCAGCTATCTCTTAAGCATGCCAACTGTCCTTATTGCCGATGATAATTCAGACTTTAGAGAGCTTCTCTGCGAACTGCTGTCGGCAAGCGGATTTGAGGTATTAGCTGCGTACGACGGGGAGCATGCTTGGGACATGTTGCAATCCAATAAGCCGGATGTGATCCTATCAGACGTAGATATGCCCCGTCTTGACGGGGTTGCGCTAAGTATTCGTGTACAAAACGCACCCCAAACTTCTCATATTCCTATGGTACTTCTTAGCGGTAAGCCTCCACCTGCCAAGCCCGCATTCGTTTTTGATCTAATCCGTAAGCCAGTTGAGTTAGAGAAATTGCTTGCAATTTTGAATCTTGCTTTACGTGCTACCGCCGGTAAAGATTGATACGTCTAAGCCCTTAGAGTTTCGCTGTTAAAAATTCGTTTATCAGGGATAAGCTTTAGTCATTTGGCTATTTTTTTTTGTAGCTCTCATTGTTTATTTAACGCAAAAGAGGGCGTAACTTCAGGACTTTATGTCTATTCAATCTGATATGCGCTTGTCCGAATTCATTCGCACACACATGGAGCTTATTCTTCAAGCTTGGGAAAAGTTTGCAAGAACGATAGAACCTCCCGCCTTGACCATGGACTCCAAGGCGTTAAGAAATCATGCATCTCATATGCTAAATGCTATTGCAGATGATTTGGACCGTCCGCAAACGTTGGACGAAGAAATCAGTAAATCTGAGGGCAATGGCCAGCGCCAAATAGCTGATACAGCCGCGGAAACGCACGCGATAGCGCGACTCATGTCGGGATACACGATTGAGCAACTTGCTTCAGAATATCGTGTATTGCGTTCCAGTGTACTGCGCATGTGGGCGGTGAAATCAAAAACAGGGCTGCAAACCGACTTCGACGATATTGCACGTTTTAATGAAGCCATCGACCAGGCGTTAGCTGAGTCAATTGCTCGCTATTCAAGTCTTTTTAACCAATCCCGAAATCTGTTTCTGGCAATCCTGGGCCACGACCTGCGTAATCCGCTTGGTGCAACTATCAGCGGTGCAAATTTGATGATGCTTTCCGATGATATGGATACCCGTTACCGGAAAATTGCTCTGCGTATTTATAACAGCGGTCGCCGAATGAGTAGACTAGTAGACGATTTGATCGACTACACGCGCAAGCACCTCGGCTCCAGCCTGCCTATTGCACCGAAGCCGACCGACTTCGCAGAAATAGCGCAAATCGCCATTGATGAGATACGCACTGCGCATCAAGAGCGAGAGATAAAATTCAATGTTGCTGGCAAACTCGATGGGGTGTGGGATATAGACCGAATTTCACAAGTTATATCTAACTTGCTTGGCAATGCGGTACAGCATGGTGCGGTTGACCAAGCGATTGCAGTGGAAGCACGTTCTGAAAATGATGAGATTGTTTTTACAGTCAATAATCAAGGGCCCGTCATACAAAAAGTACAGATTCAGACCATCTTCGAACCGTTAGTGAGGTTCGTTGAACCTGATGTCGCACACACGGAAAAAGAAAATAGCTTGGGGTTGGGGCTCTACATTGCGCGAGAAGTAGTGAAAGCTCATGGCGGCACGATTGATGTTCGCTCCCTTCCTATCGATGGGACCACATTTACAGTTCGCCTTCCTCGCATCGCACCGTCATAATGGCGTTTGCAAGTGATTCCCTCATCAATGTATTGGTAGATGCGGTGCTCAGTATGATGCGATAGGAATTCCCATATCTTGATATTATTTTCAGCGGTAAAGAAGCCTATGGAGTGTGTTTCGGCGCGAAATTCATTACCAACGAAAGAATTTTTTCATGTCGAAGCCGGCGTTGCTTAAGATTCAAATTCTTGCTTTCGCTTTGTCATGCTGGCGAATATAAAGGGAAGTAATCTCCCTTTTTCATGATATGTTTTTCAAATAGTTTGTACGGTCGAAGTCCTATAAGGGCAGATGAAACTGGCTAATGCCCCCATGGATATCAAAAAATGACGTTGATGTTGTCGACGACATTGCGGACACCGGGGGTGCTCCACGCAGATGTTCGCGCCAGATGGCGTTCTTGCCAGCTGCGAACTGTGCCGGTCAAGGTCACGTCGGACCCATGTACAGCAACAGATATTTTTTCTGCGTCTGCCTTAGCGCCACGCTTCAGTGCCGCTTCAATGTCGGCTTTGACTGCGCTGATGGAAATTGAAGGTCTGATCGTGATGTTATCGCTGACGCCTGTCACGCCCATCAGATAACGGACTGCCGCGACGGCGGCTTGTCGTTGATATCCCCATTCCACTTCGCCGGTCAACGTTATCCAACCATTTTCGACCATCACGCTGACACTGTCTTTCGGCAGATAGCTGGCCCATTCAAGAACATTTTCGACTGAGCGTGCTATGTCTCCATCATGGCGCTGGCTGGATCCTGGCAGGGTCACGTCTATTTCCACGGCTAGTGCCCGGACGCCAGAAACGCGCATAGCGGCTTGCTCGGACTCCCATTTTTCAGCGAAACTTCTGACATGGCCAGTCAGCGTTACTATGCCGTCCTTCACCGTGACTCCAATCTGTTCCGCACTGATGGAGGGCTCCCAGTTCAACTCCGCAATCACGTCTTTTTGTATGTCTGAATCGGTTTTCATGTCATCTTCCTGTATGTTTGAAGTGCCCAACGCTGCGCGGGATGTGCATGATGGTCTGTGCGGTAGCGCGCTTAGCGGCGCTTGCATATTGGTGACTTTTGATTCTAGAGTAACTATATATTTGATGAATTTGTTATCAAGCGCGAATCTTCTCTGCTGTGTGTTCTAGCGCACAGACCGACATAGCCTTCACGACCATTGTCGGTGACATCCCTTCCCATTCGGCGACTCCTTTAAATGCAGGAGTACCGACTGATCACGGCTAGTCCGACAATGCCGCTCCCGGCTACTCATCTCCGAATCTCAATCACCGGAATTCAATAATGAAAGCTCTTGTTTATCTTGGGCCAGCCAAGAAGGCGTTGGAAGACCGTCCGAAACCGGAATTATCTGTTCCGACCGACGCTATCGTCAAAATTACCAAAACTACTATTTGTGGAACCGACCTTCACATCTTGAAGGGTGATGTTCCAAGCTGCGAACCAGGCCGTATCCTGGGACATGAAGGCGTCGGTATCATCGACGCCGTAGGGACCGCGGTCACCGCATTCAAGCCGGGCGATAGGGTATTGATTTCCTGCATTAGCGCTTGCGGAAAATGCACGTATTGCAGGCAGCTCATGTACTCCCATTGCACAACGGGAGGTTGGATCCTCGGTAACAAAATAGATGGTACGCAAGCTGAATTTGTGCGAATTCCTTATGCAGACACGAGCCTCTACCCGATTCCGGATGGCGCCGATGAAGAAGCCCTCGTCATGCTGAGCGATATTTTGCCAACTGGATTTGAATGCGGCGTGCTGAATGGGCGTGTAAAGCCGGGCAGCACGGTCGCTATCGTCGGGTCCGGGCCGATCGGGCTCGCTGCCTTACTAACGGCCCAATTCTATTCCCCAGCCGAAATCATCATGATTGACCTGGACGACAATCGCCTGGAAGTGGCAAAGCGTTTCGGCGCTACTGCAACGGTCAATAGTAGTGATGGTAACGCCGTTGAGAAAGTCATGAAGCTGACCGGAGGCCGCGGCGTGGACACTGCAATAGAGGCGGTCGGTGTTCCTTCGACTTTCGAGTTGTGCGAAAAAATAATTGCACCAGGCGGCACGATCGCTAACGTAGGCGTGCATGGAACCAAGGTTGATTTGCATCTTGAAAACCTATGGGACCGAAACATCACGATAACAACGAGGCTGGTTGATACCGTCAGTACAACCATGCTGTTGAATACTGTGCAATCTCACCAACTTGATCCTAAGCTATTGATCACTCACCGCTTTAACTTGGACAAGATCGTGGATGCATATGAAACTTTTTCCCACGCTGCCAATACCAAGGCACTCAAGGTAATTATAGAAGCTTAGAGCTACCCGAATCAGGCCCGATCGCAACGGAATTGCCTACTCGGAGCGAAGTTGTGCAGGCGCCTTTTTTACAATGCCAGCATAAGGCTGGAGAATTCTCTTCCGGAGATAAATGATGACTTATGCAACATTAATGGTTGTGTTGGAACCTGGGCACGCAAATAGCGCGGTTCTGGCGATTGCCGGCGAACTTGCAGCACGCTTTCAGGCCAGGGTTATCGGCATTGCTGCATGCCAGCCCATGCAGTTGACTTATGGTGACGGCTTCGTTTGCGGTGAGTTGATTGAGCAAGACCGGGATGAAATCGTCAAGGAGTTGAAGGAAAGCGAATCCGAATTCAGGAGCGCCCTGAAGACGCGTGCTGTTGCGCTTGAATGGAGGTCCACGATCACGCTGACGCCTATATCGCACCATATAGCGAATGAGGCTCGATGTGCAGACCTTGTCATTACGCGTGCCGAATCCGGCTTATTATTGAACAAGTCGCGGGAGGTAAACACAGGTGACTTGGTTATGCAGGCAGGGCGGCCTGTTTTAATTGTGCCGGGCGGTGCCGGCAAATTGAAACTGGAAAAAGCCCTCGTCGGATGGAAGGACACGCGTGAAACGCGGCGTGCAATCGCCGATGCGCTGCCGATGCTAAAAGAAGCAGCACATGTTGTCGTGGTCGGAATTACCAAGGAAAGCGGCATGGCCGCGACCTGCGTGGAACTCGACGATGTGGTGGCCTGGCTCAGGCAACATAATGTCAAGGCAGAGCCTTTGGCATCGCTTTCGATAGATGACGATACTACCCAGTTGATGGCAATCGCCCAGGATCAAAAGGCCGATATCGTCGTCGCGGGTGCGTATGGGCATAGTCGCTTGCGCGAATGGATCCTAGGTGGAGTAACGCGTGATCTTTTGCTTTGTGCCGATTGCTGTTCTCTGATATCGCATTGAAGACTTCGGTTATTTCGGTAGGGCGGGTGTAGGTGAGGTATCTCCGGTAGCGTGACTGTTGAGGCAGGAAGCATAGACCGGTCTGGCGAATGCAAGCAGTCCTGTCAGGCTTGATGCAGATCAAATTGAATACCCGCAGGGTGATATAACATCCGGAATGCTTGGAGATGCTGCACACTTATTTTCCTCCGACGCGTCACCCCGTATAGAAAATGAGTTTTTTTGAGAGAGATTATGCTTCTAAAAAATCAAAAAAAACTGATCGTTGGCGTTGCCAACGATATCAGAGGTGACCAAGGTGTCGCAGCCTTCCCTGTCGGGACAATGCCGCAACCCTTCCCGGTAACATCGAATTCGTTATGCTGGGCCAATATATTTTCTTGAACGTCATGCCTAATTCTAGCCCCATCAATGTCGACACCGTACCCTCCGTCCGCGGTAGCGTGGTGGAGATACGCTTCGAAAACAGCCTGCCTCCGATTTATTCAATGTTGCACACGGGACCTGAGCAGCAGATCGTCATCGAAGTCCTGGAACAGCGGGACGCGCATTGCGTGCGCGGCATCGCACTGACCTCAACGCAGGAGCTTGCCCATGGCCTGGAGGTGATGGATATCGGCGGGCGGGTTGCAAACGCCGGTGGGCCCGGAATCTTGTCGCGGATGTTTGATGTATTCGGGAATGCAATCGACCGTGGCGCTGCGCTGTCTGATGTTCATTAGCGCTCTGTCCACCGGCCGCCGCCTTTGGCGAAGCGGTCCACCAAATCCGAAATATTTGAAACCGGCAGCAAGACGATCGACGTGCTCATGCCGCTCGAACGCGGCGGCAAGGCAGGCCTGTCTGGCGGAACTGGCGTGGGAAAGACGGTGTTCTCACCGAAATGATCCACAACATGATAGGGCTGCAGGAAGGTGTCAGTATCTTCTGCGGCATCGGCGGACGCCGCCGCGAGGGGCAAGAACTGTATCGCGCCATGCAGGAAGCAAGAAAGCAGATTCAATAGAATTTAACGGGTAATTTGGTGTGTAGCTAGCCGTGTAATTAATTATTTTTTTAAAAAAATTTCAACCTATTGATTTTAAAAGAAAATTTTTCTACATCAGAATAATATCGTACTGCTCCTGCGGAAACACGCTTTCCACCTGCAGGGAAATAGGCTTGCCGATAAAGTCTCCCAGCATGGCGAGATGCTGCGATTCTTCTTCCAGGAACATGTCGACGACCACTTGTGACGCCATGATGCGGAATTCTCTCGGGTTGAACTGTTTGGCTTCGCGCAAGAGTTCGCGCAGTATCTCGTAGCAGATTGTGCGGGCAGTTTTTACCTGGCCCTTGCCGCTGCAGGCAGGGCAGGGTTCGCACAGCACATGGGCCAGCGATTCACGCGTGCGCTTGCGCGTCACTTCCACCAGGCCCAGCGCGGAAAAACCTGACACCGACAGCTTGGTGCGGTCGCGCGACAGCGCCTTGTTCAGCTCTGCCAATACCGCAGCCTGGTGTTCCACATTCTCCATATCGATGATATCGAGGATGATGATGCCGCCCAGGTTGCGCAGCCGCAGTTGGCGCGCGATAGCGTGCGCCGCTTCCAGGTTGGTCTTGAAGATGGTGTCGTCGAAATTGCGGCCGGCGACGAAGCTGCCGGTATTGACGTCAATCGTGGTCATGGCCTCGGTCTGCTCGACGATCAGGTAGCCACCGGATTTCAAGTCCACCCTGCGGCCCAGAGCACGTTCGATTTCTTCTTCCACGGCGTACAGGTCAAACAGAGGACGTTCGCCGGTGTAATGCTGCAGTTTGGGCAAGACAGAAGGCGTATAGGTGCTGGCAAACTCATGCAGCATCAGGTGATTTTCGCGCGAATCGACCTGGATGCTGTCGGTCTCTTCGTTGACGAAGTCGCGCAGCACCCTTTGCGCCAGGTTCAGGTCCTGGTACAGCAGCGTGGTGACCGGCTTGGTCTTGGCCAGCTGCGTGATGTTGGCCCAGGTCCTGCGCAGGTATTCGACATCGGTTTTCAGATCCTCGTCGGAGGCGTCTTCTGCCATCGTGCGCACGATGAATCCGCCTTTTTCGTCAGGCTGCTGCAGGCTCTGCACTTTTGCGCGCAAGGCTTCGCGCTCTGCTTCGTTTTCTATGCGCTGCGAAATGCCGATGTGCGAATCCTGCGGCAGATACACCAGCATGCGGCCGGCGATGGAAATTTGCGTGGACAGCCGGGCGCCCTTGGTGCCGATGGGGTCCTTGACGACCTGGACGGTAATTGCCTGTCCGTCGTACAGCAATTTTTCGATTGGCGTGGGCGGCGCGGTAGGGCTGCCGTCATGCGAACGCGAATCCCAGATGTCGGCTACGTGCAGGAAGGCGGCGCGCTCCAGGCCGATGTCGATAAACGCCGACTGCATGCCGGGCAGCACGCGTACGACCTTGCCCAGGTAGACATTGCCTACCAGGCCGCGGGACAGGGTTCTTTCTATGTGGAGTTCTTGCACTGCTCCCTGGAAAATCAGGGCGACACGGGTTTCTTGCGGGGTGATATTAATGAGGAGGTTTTCGCTCATACGCTCGGATGGCTAGGTAATTAGGGGATGAAGATGCCGGCCTTTCGTAACAGCTGGCTAGTCTCAAATAATGGTAATCCCATAATGCCAGAATAACTACCGCTGATGTGAGAAATAAAGCGCGCCGCGCTGCCCTGTATGCCGTACCCGCCGGCCTTGTCATAGGGTTCTTGCGACAGGCAGTAGGCTTGCATCTGGGCATCGGTCAGGTTGGCAAACGTCACTTCGGAGCGTTGCATCGCATGCAGATTGCCGTCCATGTGGTGTACGGCGATGCTGGTCAGTACAGTGTGGGTGGCGCCGGACAATTGCCGCAGCATGCTCAGCGCTTCGGCCTGATCCTGTGGTTTACCGAGGATTTTATTGTTGATCACTACCGTCGTATCGGCTGCCAGCACGGGGCGCAGCGGCAATTTGCGCATCGTCATGATCTGCCATGCCACGCCGGCTTTTTCCTGAGTGACGCGGGCTACATAGGTATCCGGCGATTCGTCCGGTAGCACCTCTTCGGAAACGTCCGGGCCGCGGTTGGGCGAATCGCGCAGCAGCAGCAGTTCAAATTCGACGCCGATCTGGCGCAGCAGCTCCCGGCGGCGCGGACTCTTGGATGCGAGGTAGATTTTATTATCGTTGATGGCCATGGCAGGTTCCGTTGGTATGCGGGACTAGTGTAGTGCTTCGCTCTTGGCGCGGCAATAGATGCAATGGATTTTTGCATTGCGGCAGAGATCCGGGCGTGCACTGGAACATGCGCGCAACAGGCATCACACGCGGTGGTATGGATGGTTTTGCGTGATCGACCAGGCACGGTACAATTGTTCCGCCAGCAGCACGCGCACCATGCCATGCGGCAGCGTCAGGCTGGAAATGCGGATCAGCATGTCGGCGTTTGCCTTGAACTGTGCATCCAGTCCGTCGGCGCCGCCGATGATGAAGCTGACGTCGCGTCCATCCTGCTGCCACTGGAGCAGATGCTGCGACAGGGCAACCGAGGTCAGGTCCTTGCCGCGTTCGTCCAGCGCAACAATGCGTGAATTTTTGGGAATGGCTGCCTCTATCCTGGTGCGCTCCAGTGCCATGACGGTTTCTGCGGTCTTGCTGCCGGATCGTTCTACCGGCTTGATTTCCTTGAGCAGGACGCGGCATTCAGCGGGCATGCGCTTGCTGTATTCGGTAAAACCGGATTCTATCCATGCAGGCATCTTGTGGCCGACTGCTGCGATGATGAGCTGCATAATAATGTATGAAATCGATTTGTAGCCTTCTCCCGGCCCGATGCGGGAGGAGAAGGAATCTTGATGGCGGCTTACTCGGCCGTTTTGCGCTTGGTCGTGGTGGCGCGCTTGGTGGCGGCCTGTTTTGCAGAAGCAGTCGCTGTTTTGGTGGCAGCAACCTTGACGCGGGCACCGGCAGGCGCTTTGGCCGTGGTTTTCCTTGGTGCGGGTGCACCTTCGGTCGCAGCTGCCGTTTTCCTGACGGCAGGTTTCCGGGCCGGCTTGGCAACAGCGTCGGCCACAGCCTTGGCCGTGGTTGCGCGCGGTTTGCGGGTTTTCTTCGGCTCGTCGTCCAGCGTGGTCTGCGTGGCCTGCATCGTGTGCGTGACTTCTACCTCGCCAACCTTGCGCGCACGCTTCGGTTTTTCTTCTTCTTCCGGCTCGGAAGCTGTGCGCTTGGAAATCCGCTTGGCGGCGCCGAGCTTGATTTCCTTGTCGCCCCAGATTTCTTCCAGGCGGTAGTAGGCACGGATCGCCGGCTGCATGATGTGGACGATCATGTCGCCCAGATCGACCAGTACCCATTCACCGGTGGTTTCGCCTTCGACGCTGATGATGTGGCCGCCGTTTTCCTTGACCTTGTCGCGCACGGATGCGGCCAGGGCCTTGGTCTGGCGGTTGGAGGTGCCGGAGGCGATCGCAATGCGGTCGAACAGGCTGGTCAGGTGGGCAGTGTCGTAGACCTTGATTTCCTGTGCCTTGACGTCTTCCAGAGCGTCAATCACCAGTGTTTGCAGTTTTTTGATATCCATTAGTTTGTAATATATATGTTGTTGTTGAATGTAGTCTAGCACCTTGATGGAGCCGGCATGTGGTCGGGCCACCTTGTTTTAGCTCCGCGCGGATTTATGTGGCATAAATGCCTACGCTCATGTTGGACGCAGGCAATTGGGCCACATTCGGCGCGCGGATCTGCTCAGGTGTTCCAGCCCGGCGGACAAATTCTTTTTGTGCGACGGTGTGCGGCGATCGTGTCGTATCCAGCCTGAACCCCGGATGGGACGCCGCGCATAATGTGGCAGGCTGATTAAAAGCCGCCGTCGGCGCCCTATGCAATATGTGCAAGGGTTGCGCCGCTTAAAATAATGAATCGGGCTGGCAGGCAGCCAGCCGCATAAAAAGTTTCCTGTTTGCTATCTTAGCAATAATCGCAGTCCATCATCTGCCGTCGCCGGTGGATGGACGCTGCCGGCGGGTTTACACCCAATCCTTATGCGGCAGGAAATCCGTCGCCAGCCTGGCTTCGGCACTGCCGGCTTCAGGTTTCCAGTCATAACGCCATTTTACGACAGGCGGCATCGACATCAGTATCGATTCTGTCCTGCCGCCGGATTGCAGGCCGAACAGTGTGCCGCGGTCAAAGACGAGATTGAATTCGACATAGCGGCCACGGCGGTAAGCCTGGAAATCACGTTCACGTTCGCCGTAGGCCAGGTCCTTGCGCTTTTCAAGGATGTGCCGGTAAGCCGGTACGAAAGCATCGCCTACACTTTGCACCATCGCAAAGCTGGAGGCAAAATCGAGTTCGTTGAAGTCGTCAAAAAAGATGCCGCCTACGCCGCGCGCTTCCTTGCGGTGCTTCAGATAAAAGTAGTCGTCGCACCATTTCTTGAAGCGCGGATGCAGGCCGCTGCCGAATGGAACCAACGCATCTTTGCAGCTCTGGTGGAAATGCTTGGCATCTTCCTCAAAACCGTAATACGGCGTCAGGTCCATGCCGCCGCCAAACCACCACACCGGCGCCTGGCCCTCTGCGCTGGTAGTAAAGAAGCGCACATTCATGTGTACCGTAGGCGCGTAGGGGTTGCGCGGATGCAGCACCAGCGATACCCCCATTGCCTCCCACTTGCGGCCAGCCAGCTCGGGGCGGTTGGCGGCTGCGGACGGCGGCAGCCTGTCGCCCATCACATGCGAGAAATTCACGCCGCCACGCTCAAATACATTGCCTTCTTCCAGTACCCGCGAAATACCGCCGCCGCCATCGGGCCTGTCCCAGCTATCGGTGATGAAGGGCTTGCCATCCACTTCTTCCATCGCAGCAATGATGCGGGCTTGCAGGCCGGTGAAGTAATTTTTTACGGTAACGGAATCGGTCATTATCTGGTTCGTCTTGTTGCTGGCTTCAGTGCTCTTATTCAGTGTTTATCACTTAGTATTTATTATTCAGTGTTTTTTGTTCAGTGCGCGCCAGCCGATGTCGCGGCGGTACTGCGCGCCGTCGAAATGTATTTTTTCTATCGTTTCGTAAGCATGTTTCTGCGCAACCTTGACGGTGTCGCCCAGGCCTACGACGCACAGCACGCGGCCGCCGGTAACTTTCAGCTGGCCGTCCACTGCGGTGCTCGCATGGAAGGTCACGCAATCCACGGTTTCAGCAGGGATACCGCTGATGAGGTCGCCCTTGCGCGGCGCATCCGGATATCCGGCCGCAGCCATGACGATGCCCATCGCAGTGCGGCGATCCCACTCCAGCTCTATCGTGTCCAGCGTGCCGTTGACCGCGTGTTCCATTACCGTCACCAAGTCGGTTTTCAGCCTGGCCATGATGGGCTGGGTTTCAGGGTCGCCCATGCGGCAATTGAATTCCAGCGTCTTCGGATTGCCATGGTCATCTATCATCAAGCCCGCATACAGGAAGCCGGTAAACACGATGCCGTCCTTTGCCATGCCCTGCACGGTAGGGTCGATGATCTCGCGCATCACGCGCGCATGCAGCTGCGGCGTCACGATAGGGGCAGGGGAATAGGCGCCCATGCCGCCGGTGTTTGGTCCCTGGTCATTGTCCAGCAGGCGCTTGTGGTCCTGGCTGGTTGCCAGCGGCAGGATGTTCTTGCCGTCCACCATGACGATGAAGCTGGCTTCTTCGCCGGCCAGGAATTCTTCAATGACGACGCGGGCGCCCGCATCGCCCAGTTTGTTATCGGACAGCATCATGTCCACGGCGGCATGCGCCTCTTCCAGCGACATGGCAACGACCACGCCCTTGCCGGCAGCCAGGCCGTCCGCCTTGATGACGATGGGTGCGCCTTTTTGCGCGATATAGTCATGCGCCGCTTTGACGTCTGAAAAGGTCTGGTATTCCGCAGTCGGTATCGCATGGCGCTGCATGAAGGATTTTGCAAAATCCTTGGAGCTTTCCAATTGGGCGGCTTCTTTGGTCGGGCCGAAAATTTTCAGGCCCTGGTCGCGGAAGATATTGACGATACCGGCTGCCAGCGGAGTTTCGGGGCCGACCACGGTCAGGCCTATATGTTCCTGCTTGACGAATTCCGCCAGCGCCAGCGGGTCGCTGATGTTGACATTTTTCAGGCGTGCATCCGCCGCCGTGCCGCCATTGCCAGGCGCGACATAGACCATCTGCACGCGCTCGGATTGCGCCAGTTTCCAGGCCAGGGCATGTTCACGGCCGCCAGAGCCGACTACCAGAATTTTCATATATATTGTGACTTAGTAGATCGTTGAGTGTGCTTCAGCGGCGCCCTTGTCTCCACTTTTACGGTAGAGAGGGCTGCCCGGCCTGCTTATTCCGTTTCGATGATCGCGTTGGTAAATACTTCCTGTACGTCGTCCAGGTTTTCCAGCGCATCGAGCAATTTTTGCATTTTTACTGCATCTTCGCCGGTGAACAAAGTTTCGGTCGATGGTTTCATTGTCACTTCGGCCACTTCTGGTTTGAAACCGGCTTTCTCCAGCGTGTTCTTGATGGAAGACAGGTCGTGCGGTGGGCACAATACTTCAATGCCGCCTTCATCGTCGGTAATCACATCATCGGCGCCGGCTTCCAGCGCGGCTTCCATCAACGCATCTTCATTGGTGCCTGGTGCAAAAAACATTTGGCCGCAATGTGTGAATAAAAAGGCAACTGAACCTTCAGTACCCATATTGCCGCCGAACTTGCTGAACGCATGGCGTACTTCCGCTACCGTGCGCACACGGTTGTCCGTCATGCAATCCACCACAATCGCCGCACCGCCTATGCCATAGCCCTCGTAGCGGATTTCTTCATAGTTGGCGCCTTCCAGCGTGCCGCTACCGCGCTGTATGGCGCGGGTGACGTTGTCCTTCGGCATATTGGCGTCTGCGGCCTTATCGACTGCCAGCCGCAGGCGCGGATTGGAGTCGACATCGTCGCCGCCCATGCGGGCCGCCACGGTAATTTCCTTGATCAGCCGCGTCCAGATCTTGCCGCGTTTGGCATCGGTCGCTGCTTTTTTATGCTTGATGTTGGCCCATTTGCTATGTCCTGCCATGATCGTCTTTCCTTGCAGCGGCACGGTCAGCCAGGGAACAGGGACTGCCCTCGACGCGTTTTACCCGCTTTGAAATTGTAGTGAAGACCGCTATTTTAACATATTGACTTTATCCAAATTCCTTAAAGGCGCTTTAAAGCCCCGGTTTGTGCTTTTTACGAAAAAATTCGCGTCAAAAGGGCGGGAAATGGCATCCTGCAGGCTGTCGGGCAAGATGCGGGGGCCCACGCAAACCCGGATAAGCCTTTACAATGAGGAAATGACTTCTACCACCACACTGAGCCCTACGCTGCACCGCAAAGAGTATCTGGTCGGCCTGACCATTGCCATCTCCGGCGCCATCCTGTTTTCCACCAAGGCCATCATCGCCAAGCTGATCTACCGCTACAACGTTGATGCGGTGACGCTGATTGCCTTCCGCATGCTGTTTTCGCTGCCGATATTTGCCGCCGTCGCCTTCTGGCAGGCGCGCCAGGGTTTCCCCCTTTCCTGGGCCGACCGCGGACGGCTCGTGGTCCTCGGCCTGATGGGCTATTACCTGTCCAGCTTCCTCGATTTCCTGGGTTTGCAATATATTACCGCCGGACTGGAACGGCTGATCCTGTTCCTGACACCATCCTTCGTGCTGCTGATTTCCGCCACCTTCCTGAAGCGCAGGATCAGCGGCCTGGAATGGGCGGCGCTGACGGTGTCTTACATGGGGATCGTGCTGGTGTTCCTGCATGACCTGAAGTTTGGCGGCAGCAATGTGATGCTGGGTTCGGTCATGGTGCTGGGGGCGGCAAGTTCATACGCGTTATACCTGATACAGTCAGGGCAACTGGTCACGCGCCTGGGATCGATGCGGCTGGTATCGTATGCAATGTGCGTTTCCAGTGCTGCCTGCATAGGACAGTTTTTCATGCTGCGGCCGACATCGATGCTGGTGCAGCCCAGTGCGGTCTACTGGCTGTCGCTGGTGAACGCGATTTTTTGCACGGTGCTGCCGGTTTACATG
This sequence comes from Undibacterium sp. TJN25, assembly GCF_049339885.1. Taxonomy (NCBI): domain Bacteria; kingdom Pseudomonadati; phylum Pseudomonadota; class Betaproteobacteria; order Burkholderiales; family Oxalobacteraceae; genus Undibacterium; species Undibacterium sp. TJN25. Next base: position 108,486 of record NZ_JBMPPM010000008.1, read on the forward strand.
ACGATGGTGGCCGTGCAGCGCATAGGCGCCGCCACCGCGTCGCAGGCAGGCATGATAGGCCCGGTATCGACCTTGTTCCTGGGCGCGATCTTCCTGGGCGAGCCGATTACAGGCTGGCAACTGGCGGGAACGGTGCTGGTGGTGGGCGGCATGTACCTGCTGTCAATGAAAAAGAATTCGGTGGCGTCCGCCTGAGGTTTTTGGCGGCCCATGCCAAACTGGATGCTCAATAAATAGGTAAATACGGAGAAGACTATGGACCTGGGGATTAAAGGCCGCAAGGCGCTGGTATGCGGCGCCAGCAAAGGCCTGGGCCGCGGCTGCGCGGAAGCGCTGGCGGCGGAAGGCGTGGACGTGATCATTGTCGCGCGCAATGCAGAATTGCTGGAGCAGACGGCAGCGCAGTTGCGGCAGCGATATGCGGTGCAGGTGATTGCCGTAGTGGCAGACATCACTACGGAAGCCGGCCGCGCGCTGGCGCTGCAAGCCTGCCCGTCGCCGGACATCCTGGTCAACAATGCCGGCGGGCCGCCGCCCGGCGATTTTCGCAACTGGGAGAGGGACGACTGGATCAAGGCGCTGGACGCCAATATGCTGAGCCCCATCGCGCTGATCAAATCCACGGTGGACGGCATGATGGCGCGCGGTTTCGGCCGCATTGTCAATATCACGTCCAGCGCCGTCAAGTCGCCGATCGATATCCTGGGCCTGTCCAACGGCGCTCGCTCCGGGCTGACCGGCTTTGTCGCCGGCATTGCCCGCAAGACCGTAGCGCACAATGTGACGATCAATAACCTGCTGCCCGGCCCGTTTGATACCGACCGGCTGCAATCGGCGATACTGGCCGGCGCCACGGCCAGCGGCAAGAACGTCGAACAGATCAGGGCGGAGCGCATGGCGCAAAACCCTGCCGGCCGCTTCGGTACGGCGGAAGAATTCGGCGCCATGTGCGCTTTCCTGTGCAGTCGCCATGCCTCATTCATGTCGGGGCAGAATGTGCTGATGGATGGCGGCGCTTATCCTGGAACCTTTTAACTTTTTCCAGCAGTCCAATTTTCTTTTTGCGATGTATTTTGCAGTATGTTTGTCGACTCCTAAGGCGGATCAAAATGACTAAAGTAATCAGGATAAATGCAGCGGGTGGCCCAGAGGTCATGGAGTATGTGGATGTGGAATTGGGGCAGCCCGGTCCGGGAGAGGCGCTGGTGCGGCATGCCGCCTGCGGCGTGAACTATATCGACGTCTATTTCCGCAGCGGCATGTACGCTCAGCCCATGCCTGCGGGCCTCGGCATGGAGGGCGCGGGCGTGGTCGAGGCGGTAGGGCCGGACGTTACCCACGTCAAGCCCGGCGACCGTGTCGCCTATGCCGGCAGGCCCAATGGCGCCTATGCAGAGGCCCGCGTGATGCCGGCCAAAATCCTGGTGCGCTTGCCCGAGGCGATCTCGTTTGAGACAGGCGCCGCCATGATGCTGCAGGGGCTGACGGTCCAATACCTGTTTCATCGCAGTTTTCCGCTCAAGGGCGGCGAGACCATCCTCTTCCATGCTGCTGCAGGCGGTGTCGGCCTGATCGCGTGCCAATGGGCGCGCGCCATCGGCGTGACGATGATAGGCACGGTGGGTTCAGACGAAAAGGGCGAGTTGGCAAAAGCGCACGGCTGCGCCCACGTCATCAACTACAACAAGGAAAATTTTGTAGAGCGGGTGCGCGACATTACCGCAGGAAAAGGTGTGCCGGTTGTGTATGATTCCATCGGCAAGGACACTTTCACCGGATCGCTGGATTGCCTGTCGCCGCTGGGCATGATGGTCAGCTTTGGCAGCGCCTCGGGTCCGGTTCCGCCTTTCGGCATGGGCGAACTGGCCTCGCGTGGGTCCTTATTCCTGACCCGGCCTTCACTGATGGACTACACTGCGAAAAGGGAGGATCTGGAAACCATGGCGGCGCAACTGTTCAGCATGGTCGAAAGCGGCAAGGTCAAGATTGATATCCGCCAGCGTTATGCATTGAAAGATGTTGTACAGGCCCATCACGAACTTGAGGCCAGAAAAACAACAGGGTCGAGTATTTTGATTCCTTAAATCAACTCTTTTGCTTAATATGAATAATCCCATGCAGCATCCTGACGAGCAGCCGGTGAAGGGCGAGGGAAGCCCCAAGTTCGGCCGCCTGCTCATTGTGCTGGTGCTGGCGGTGCTGCTGATTGTATTGTTGACGTTTGCTACCGAAGCCTATTACTCCTGAGATTTTGTAATTTTGATCATGAATGCCGCTGGGCAAAGGTGGCATTCTCCTGCTGCCGATGCCATATGGGCCGGCGGCGATATTATTAGTGTGTTGTAGCTTGACTGTACTGGGCAATGGATACAAATCCGATTCAAAGCGCTTCTAAGAAAAGCGAGTTTTCCAATTCCAGCCGTTTGCTGATCCTGCAAAGCCTGGTGCCCATCGCTACCAATCTTGTGTCTTCGCAGCTGGAGGCGTTTTCTGCGCGCCTGACCGAGGCGCTGTTCAAGCTGGCGGATCAGACGCTGCGACCGGAGGAGGCTTCGCATAGCTTCCAGGCTTTCCAGCTGTTGAAACGGAATAACACAACCTTTTACCGTTTGGTGGCGGGGCAGGTCAATGCGGCGCTGGCAAAAGAAGTCAGCACTGTCAATATCAAGAAAAAACCGAAAAAAGGAAGCGAAAAACAGGATTTTTCGCTGGTGACCTTTGAGGAAATGGAAAATAAGGTATTGCTGGGCAACCTGAGTCAGGCACTGGAAGTTAGTAATGCCGAACAATTGGTCGCATTGAATATTCGTATCGGGCATGTGCTGCGGCGCACGCCCATCAGCGTGGCGCAAAATCCGTTTCGTCCCGAAGTGTTCATCCAGGCGGTCTACCAGGCCTGGATGGAATTCGATACGATGACCGAGTCGCATCTGCTGGTGCTGCGCCTGCTGCAGCCGGACATCTTTTTGCAGTTGACGCCCATTTTGCAAGAACTCAATAATGCGATGATAGAACGCGGAATTTTGCCCGACATTACCGAAGCCTACCGTGACAGCCAGCGCAAGAACGAACCTGCCCGCTCCGACGATATTGCGGACAAGGATCCCTTCCTGCATAGCAAGCTGAAGAATATGTTCTCGCCCTCTGCCGCGGCGAATTCTCCTTTGACGCCCAGGGCGCAGGGAGGCAACCAGCGGGCCGACCAGGAGTGGACGGCCGGCAGCCTGCCCGGCGCTGCCGCGGGTAATGCGCAGGGCAGGCAGGATACCGTTACCATTGACCGCCAGTTTTTTGATTACCTAACCAGCATACAAAGGGCCGCGCCAGTGATGGCCGCTGCCGCAAGAGGTTTCGACACAGCGCCGTTGCGCCAGTTGTCGGTGCAGGCGCCTACCGATGCCCTGACACACATAGACCAGAATACGATAGAACTGCTGGCCAGGATTTTTGATTTCGTGTTCAACGACCCAGCGATCCCCGGCGACATTAAAAGCCTGATTTCACAGCTGCAGATTCCCACGTTAAAAGTAGCCTTGCTGGACAAGGATTTCTTCTTCAAGGAGTCGCACCCTGCACGGGTGTTGATCGATACGCTGGCCAAATCCAGCATCTTGCTCAACGCCGACACCGCAACCGAAGATCCGTTATATCAGCTGATAGAAGGCATTGTCGAAAGGGTGCAGCAAGAGTTTGACCAGCAGATCGACCTGTTTTCCGATGTAGTGTCGGATCTGGAAAGCTTTCTTAAAGACGAAGAGCAAAAATCCGAAGAAGCGATCAGCAAGCCGGTGGAGGAGGCGCTGCAGCAGGAAAAAATGCGGCTGGCCAGGGAGTTTGCCGAAAACGACGTGGCCTTGCGTGTGGAAACCGGCGAGGTGGCCGGTTTCCTCGAAAGCTTCCTGCTGAACCAGTGGATACGCATACTGACGATTGCGCACAGCGTCAAGGACCAGAAGCCGCACGCGCTGGAGAATGCGCTGAAGACGATGGACGACCTGATCTGGAGCCTGAAGCCGAAAAACAGCGCGGAAGAACGCAAGGAATTGGTCAGCAAGCTGCCTGCCATGCTGACCTTGCTGAACGCATGGCTGAATGCGATCAAATGGGATGAGCCGGAACGGGTGATTTTCTTTTCCAAGCTGGCCGAAAGGCATGCAGCGATTGCACGCGCCCCGCTGGAATTTTCCCCCCGTCGCCAGTTGGAGATTGCCGTCAATATCGCGCAGCGGGCCAGCGAACGCCGCCTGAGCCGGCACGCGCAGGAGCAGCTGGACAAGCCAGTGGATGAATGGATGGAGCTGGTGGAAACACTGGAGCGTGGCGTCTGGGTTGATTTTGCGCGCAGCAACGGTTCAACCGCCCGTTTCAAGCTGGCCTGGGTCAGCCCCAAGCGTACCCGCTATATCTTCACCAACCGCCAGGGCCACGACGCCTTTTCAATTTCCGGCGACCAGCTGGTCAACAAATTCCGTGAAGCGAATGCAGTACAGGTCGTTGCCGACTCCGTGGTGGACAGGGCGCTGGTAGCGGCGCTGCAGGATCCAGTGGAATAACCGGCATGGCGTCATAGCGGCATTGCTGCCGCTATGAGGATAGGTCCGGCTTTGAGTTGAGCTTCATAGCAAACATGAGCTACTAGCTACTTGGCTGCTGTTCCCGCATTCGAGGCTGCTCCGCTGACGCCGGGAAATTCCTTGAAGGCACTTTCAACAAGCTTGGGCATTTGTGAATTCAACGTGCGATTCAGGCTTTCGGTTGTGCTCCTGATGTCGAATAGCTGCTTGCCGCTGCCTGCTTCGGAGATCAGCAAATCCAGCTCATGCAGGTACCAGCGGCGCACTTCCAGGTCGGACGCCAGCAGCGGCGGCCCAAAGGGGCCGTAGAAGCCGTAGTACGGAGAAAAATAGGGATTGTAAAACGGGCCGCGGGAATAGCCGAAACGCCAGAAGGGATCATTCCAGCGGGAGTAGTACGCAGGCAGGCTGATCTGCACATCGCCGGCTTCCGTGTGGTAATTGAGTGAAACCTTGAATGCAGGGCTGCCGTTGACAGATTCGGTAAACCCGGATTGGTTCAGCCTGGCGCGCACCAGGTTTTCATAGCTGTTGTATTCCAGATTATTCTGTTGCGCAGGCTGACGCTCGAACACATAGGTTTTTTCTTTGACTTCGGCCGGCCAGTTGTGGAACACCGTCACCTGGCTGTTCACCGTGCTGCAACCGGCGAGCACTACCGTCAATGCGGCCAGGGCTGAAATGATGCAATAACGCAGGCAATTTTTCATGGCGAACTCCTTGCTGAAATCTTTTTTTTCAACGAATGCGGCATCGCGTGAAAAACAGGATTTACCCTTAAAGTATGGGGTTTTTGTTGATAAAAAGCTGTTACGGTTTGTAACCCACGGCAACAGAGCCGGCCGGATTTGTATCAGACAAAGCGCCGCAGCTTGCCATCTGACGGCAAAACAGCTGCCGACCTGCGTGGCAAGCTGTGTCGGCGCTGTTTTTTCGACTGCTGCATCCGAGGATACTGCTGACAATAGCACCGGCTTTGTCAAGAATTGCCAAATATTCTCTTGATACCGCGTGTTTACCGTGATTTGAGCCGCACAGATTGGTAAAATAAGAAGCTTTGCAGAATTTTGGCGTCTGTACGTTCATGCGACATTACCCGCTGAAGGTTCAAACGCCTTGCTTTCAATCCTGATTCTACCGGCGATCCCGGTATTTTTCACTGCACATTTTTCGATTTACTTTAAGAGATCCAGACGCCCATGCGCACAGATATTCCAAGCACGCCCGAACAGCCGGTTACCGTTTATCGCAAGGATTACATCGCCCCAGGTTTTTGGGTAGATACCGTGGAAATGGGTTTTGACCTGGACCCTTTGGCGACCCATGTGGCTACCCGCATGACGATGCGCCGCAATCACGACAGCAGCGAAAAAGACATCGTGCTGTTTGGAGAATCGCTGAAACTGGTGCAATTGCGCATCAACGGCGTCAACGTCAAGAGATCTGCTTATACCGTGCAAAACGGCACGCTGCGCATCAGCAATGCGCCCGACGAGTTCACGCTGGACATCGAGACGCTGATCCAGCCGGCCAAGAATACTTCTTTGTCCGGCCTGTATGTGTCCAACAACAACTTCTTCACGCAATGCGAAGCCGAAGGTTTCCGCAAGATCACCTACTTCCCGGACCGTCCGGACGTGATGGCCAAGTACACAGTGATGCTGCGCGGCGACAAGAAAAAATACCCTGTGCTGCTGTCCAACGGCAACCTGGTTGCCCAGGGCGATCTGCCCGGCGGCCGCCACTTCGCCAAATGGGAAGACCCGTTCAAGAAGCCGTCTTACCTGTTCGCACTGGTTGCTGGCAAACTGGTCTGCCAGCAAGAGAAGTACAAGCTGCAGTCCGGCCGCAAGGTCTTGCTGCAGGTATGGGTCGAAGACGGCAATCTGGACAAAACGCAGCACGCGATGGATTCGCTGAAGAACAGCATACGCTGGGACGAAGAGCGCTTTGGCCTGGAGCTGGACCTGGACCGCTTCATGATCGTTGCCGTGAGCGACTTCAATATGGGCGCGATGGAAAACAAGGGTTTGAATATCTTCAATACCAAGTATGTATTGGCCAACCCCAGCATTGCCACCGACATCGACTATGCAGGCATAGAGTCCGTCGTCGGCCACGAATACTTCCACAACTGGACCGGTAACCGCGTAACCTGCCGCGACTGGTTCCAGCTGTCGCTGAAAGAAGGCCTGACGGTGTTCCGCGACCAGGAATTTTCTGCCGACCTGGTAGGCACACCTACCGGCCGCGCCGTCAAACGCATCGAAGATGTACGCCTGCTGCGCCAGGTGCAGTTCTCCGAAGATGCAGGCCCGATGGCGCATCCGGTGCGCCCTGACTCCTTCGTCGAGATCAATAACTTCTACACTGTCACGATCTACGAAAAAGGCGCCGAAGTCGTACGCATGTATTACACGCTGTTGGGTCATGAAGGCTTCCGCAAGGGCATGGACCTGTATTTTGAGCGCCATGATGGACAGGCGGTGGAGTGCGACGATTTCCGCGCAGCGATGGCGGATTCCAGCGGTCGCAACCTGAAGCAGTTCGAACGCTGGTACAGCCAGGCCGGTACGCCGCGCGTCAAGGTGGAAACCAGCTACGACAAGGCCAGCAAGACTTACGAAATGACCTTGAGCCAATCTTGCCCATCCACGCCAGGCCAGGGCAGGAAACTGCCTTTCCACATTCCGGTGGCAGTCGGCCTGCTGAATGCCAACGGCAAGGATATTGCGCTGAATCTGGAAGGCCAGGCAGCTCCGTCCAAAGCCACTACGCTGGTGCTGGAACTGACAGCAGCGAAGCAGACTTTCCGCTTTACCGGCATCGCCAAAAAACCGGTGCCGTCGATACTGCGTAATTTCTCTGCGCCTGTTGTTCTGGAATACGATTACACGGACGAAGAACTGGGCCACCTGCTGGCCAACGACAGCGATCCTTTCAACCGCTGGGAAGCTGGCCAGCGTTTGGCAATGCGCCGCCTGGTCAAGCTGACCAAGGCCGTGTTGCAGGGCGAAGTGCTGGAACTGGACAGCATGTTCATCGAAGCGTTGCGCGCGACGCTGAACGATCGCACGCTGGATCCTTCTTTCCGCGAACTGGTGCTGACGCTGCCGTCCGAGGCGATGATCGCCGAAGAATTCAAGGAAGTAAATCCGCAAGCGATCCACCAGGCGCGCCGTTTCGTGCGCAGCAGCCTGACGCAGCATCTGCGCGCCGATTTGCTGACTGCCTATGAAGAAAACCTGACACCGGGCAAATACAGCCCGGACGCGGTATCGGCTGCCAAGCGCGGCTTGAAGAACCTGGCCCTGTCGTATCTGCTGGAATGGCCGGACGAAGCGACATTTGTACTGGCAAAGACGCAATTTGACGAAGCGCAAAACATGACAGACCGCCTGGCGGCATTGGTGGCGCTGACCAATTTCTCAGGCTCCGCGAAAAACGCCAAAGTGTCGGCGCAGGCATTGCAGAAGTTCTATCGGGATTTCAAGAACGAAGCATTGGTCATCGACAAATGGTTCATGCTGCAAGGTACTGCCAGTACGACCGACGCGGCCAAAGTGCGCGAACTGATGAAGCATCCAGCGTTCACGCTGAGCAACCCGAACCGTGCGCGCAGCCTGACTTTCAGCTTCTGCAACGCCAATCCTTCGCGCTTCCATGCAGCTGACGGTAGCGGCTACGCACTGTGGGCGGACCTGGTGATCGCGCTGAACAAGACCAACCCGCAGGTTGCTGCCCGCCTGGCGCGCAGCCTGGACCGCTGGCGTAAATACCCCAAGGCGCTGCAAGCGCAGATGAAGGCCGCATTGCAACGCGTGGCCGATACCAGCAAATTGTCCAAGGACGTGCTGGAAGTGGTCACAAAAGCGCTGGCTTCCTGATCCGTCCGGATCACTAAAGTCAACAAGGTCGACAAGATCAATAGGAGCAACATGAAACGTGTAAGCCTGACGCAGTACCTGGTCGAAGAACAGCGCCTGAACAACTCGATACCGGCCGAACTGCGGTTGCTGATCGAAGTGGTTGCGCGCGCCTGTAAAACCATCAGCCATGCCGTCGGCAAGGGCGCGCTGGGCGAAGTGCTGGGCACCGCCGGCAGCGAGAACGTACAGGGTGAAGTGCAGAAAAAGCTGGATATCCTGTCCAATGAAATCCTGCTGGAAGCCAATGAATGGGGCGGCCACCTGGCAGCGATGGCATCGGAAGAAATGGAGTCCATCCATCCTATTCCCCATCGTTATCCCAAGGGCGAGTACATGCTGCTGTTCGATCCGCTGGATGGCTCCAGCAATATCGACGTGAATGTATCCATCGGCACCATCTTCTCGGTATTGAAGGCGCCGGACGGCATGTCCGACCCGACCGAAAAGGATTTCATGCAAGCCGGCAGCAAGCAGGTTGCCGCAGGTTATGCGGTATATGGCCCGCAAACTGTGCTGGTGCTGACGACCGGCAATGGCGTCAATTGCTTTACACTGGACCGCGAAATGGGTTCTTGGGTGCTCACCCAGCGCAATATGCAGATCCCGGCCGACACCAAGGAGTTCGCGATCAATTCGTCGAACGCCCGCCACTGGCATCCGCCGGTGACACGCTACGTGAACGAGATGCTGGCCGGCAGCACTGGGCCGCGTGGCAAGGACTTCAATATGCGCTGGATTGCTTCCATGGTGGCGGACGTGCACCGCATCCTGAACCGCGGCGGCATCTTCATGTATCCGGCCGACGCGCGCGATCCGGACAAGCCGGGCAAGCTGCGCCTGATGTACGAAGCCAACCCTATGGCGATGATCGTGGAACAGGCTGGCGGCGCCGCGACGGATGGCAAGCAGCGCATGCTGGATATCCAGCCTGAGAAGCTGCATCAGCGTGTACCGGTATTCCTCGGTTCAAAAAATGAAGTGGAACTGGTGACTCGCTATCATCAGGAGTAAATGTCCGAGGTACTGAATTGAGGATAAAAAAAGCGCCTGTTTGAATCAGGCGCTTTTCTATTGTAGATATCAAAACTGCTGCCTCCCATACCGGTATATTGGCATGTCAGAATTTATGGGTAATACCAAGGCCGAATCCTGAAGGGTCCTGTCCTGCGGCGAGCCCCGGCACTGGATTGCCAGACAGGTTGTATACAGCGTATTTATCGTTGTTGATCCTGGTGTAGGCGGCCCATAGCTCCGTCCTTTTGGACAGGTTATACCCGTAGCCCACAGCATACTGGCGGGCGCCGGATTCTCCGCCGGGTTTGCCGGTGCCGCCTACGCCCGCTGCGGCATTGCCACTGGCGTTCATGGCTCTCACATAGGATGCGCGGAAGATATGGACGCCGATTTCGTGGGTTGCCGCCAGCTGCCACGCGTCGCGGCCAAGATGAGTGGTAGCAGTAGGTTCGTAGCGCAATTTTTCCCACGCAAAGCGCAGGCGGGTATTGCCGATATTGTAGGCTGCACCCAGTTTATGGCCGGCATCTCGCGTATTCGCCGCAAAATATTCGGTGTGCTGTTCATAGCCGTAGGCGAGGTAAAGTGAACCTTGTTCATAGGTCAGCAGTGCTGATACCAGTCCCGGATTAGTGGCGGCGGTTTTTTCTTCCCTGGCGCTGGTCGCGATCCTCGCATTCCAGCCGTTCCAGGCTGGGGAGAAATACTGCAGCAGATTCTTCTGGCGCCGGTCAAATGAAGCCGGTGCGACGCCATTGCCGGCGGTCGAAAATCCGTTTCCGAGGATGGAGTTGGACGCAAAAATCCCGGCAGTAAACGGATCGATCGCATATACCGAGACGAAACGGTAAGGGGATTCCCAAATGCCTCCCAGAATTTGCCCATATCTGCCACGCAGCCCCACGCCGGTATTGCGGGTGAATTCGCCGCCGGTGCCGGTATCGACAAACACGTTCGACTCCAGCTGGAAAAAAGCCTCCATGCCATCGCCAAGATCTTCCTTGCCACGGAAGCCCAGCACCGACAGGTTGTTGGAAACCCTTCCGATATGTCCTGAGCTTCCACTAACGCTCTCGGCATCGACTTTCAAAAATCCGTAGATGCCGATATTGCTGTCCACAGTGTCGACCGCGGCATGCGCGAGGGGCGGCGCTACTATTGCCAATAAGAAAAATGCGCTTGCAATGCTTCGTGGCGGGGCGTTGCAGATGACTAATGTTTGCACTTCACGTTTCCTTGATTGTTAGGATTATTGTGTACAAATATTAGTTCTTTTGATCTTATATGTATACTTATAAATAAATTAGAATTTATATAAATTACCAATAAATTTCTTATTGATAGTTGAAAAAGGAATTTAGATATAAAAATTTGGCATGTCTGGGAATGAATTATTCATTTTCACTTATTTCAGCAGCGATGCATACTCAAATCCAACAAGCAGGGAATGGAGTAGGGCGCGCGAGATTGCCGTAGGTGTTTTCATAGTAAAAACATGGCGCCCAAAGACATTTTTTTATAGCTGGATTCCATTCAGAACTGCGATTACAAGGATGAGGAATATGAAGTTGAACAGGGAACACAGCATCGCACTGGATGCGGAAGACCAACTGGCAGCGTACCGTGGCAAATTTGCCTTGCCCGAACAGGAAATTTATCTTGATGGAAATTCTTTGGGCGCCATGCCTGCCCATCTGCCCGCGCGCATGCAGCAAGCCGTGGCCAGCGAATGGGGCAATGGACTGATCCGTTCGTGGAACGATGCCGGCTGGATTGATCTGCCGCAGCGCGTGGCCGCAAAAATAGCACGCCTGATAGGCGCCGAGGGCGATGAAGTCATGGTCGGCGATTCGACCTCCGTCAATCTGTTCAAGGCGCTGGCCGCTGCACTGCGCCTGAACCCAGGCCGTAAAGTCATCCTGACTGAACGCGGGAACTTCCCCACCGACCTATATATAGCGCAAGGTATTGCCGGCTTGTTCGACGCCGAAATCCGTTATGTTGATTCCGACGAGGCATCGGTGCTGGCTGCATTGGACGAAGACGTTTCCGTATTGATGCTGACGCATGTGAACTACCGCAGCGGCCGCATCTACGACATGCAGAAAATCACGGCCATGGCGCACGCCGCCGGCGCACTGTGCATCTGGGATCTTGCGCATAGCGCCGGAGCCGTGCATGTGGAATTGAATGCGGCGAAGGCCGACATGGCCGTGGGTTGCGGCTACAAATATCTGAACGGCGGTCCTGGCGCACCGGCATTCGTCTTCGTCGCCTCCAGGCATCTGGACGATGTACGCCAGCCGCTGTCCGGCTGGCACGGACATGCGCAGCCCTTCGAGTTCCTGCAGGAATACCAGCCTGCCGCCGGCATTAATCGCATGCAATGCGGCACGCCGCCGCTGCTGTCGATGATTGCACTGGATGCTGCGCTGGAAGTGTTCGAAGGGTTGGATATGCAGCAGTTGCGCGCAAAAAGCAGGGCGCTGGGCGACTTGTTCATCCGGCTGGTGGATGAAAAGCTGGCGGGCTACGATTTCGGCATCGCGTCTCCGCGCGACAGTGCCTTGCGAGGCAGCCAGGTGGCACTGACGCACGCGCAGGGCTATGCGATAGTGCAGGCCCTCATCGCGCGCGGCATCACGGGCGATTTCCGCATGCCGGACATCCTGCGTTTTGGATTCGCCCCGCTATATGTCCGTTTTGTCGATGTGTATGACACGGTGGAAGCCATTGCGGAAATCATGGAAAAGGATGAATGGAATCAGGAGAAGTTTCTCACTAAAAAAGCGGTGACCTAAACTCAGGCATGGACCAGGCGCTGTCGTCAGCAGCGCCAGTGCAATGAATGAGAAGCCTGGCGAACTGTTTGCCCGCCTAAGAAAGACGCAGCCAGAGCTGCGCGGAAACGGCGGTGCGAACAAGTTCCAACAATGAAATTGATGTGTATTAAAGAAATCAATAAACGGGAAGAGCAAGATTAACCAGGAATCTTTAATGGAGGAGGCAAAATGAAGTTCAAGGAGATAGTTGCATCGGCATTGCTGGCTGCAGGGGCCGGCATATCGGCGAACGCACTGGCAGAAGATGGGGTAAAGATATCAGGATTCATCGATTTGAATCTTGAGCGGCTTTCAACTCCGCAAAGCAGCACCAGCCGCATTTCCAGCGGTGGTTTGAATGCGTCGCGTCTGGAGTTCAGCGGCAGTGAAGATCTGGGGGACGGCAACCAGGCATTCTTCGTGCATCAAATGCAGTTCCAGGCAGATACCGGCGTCGGGCCGACGCCGCGCGAAACCTATGTCGGGCTGAAAGGGGCATGGGGCGCGTTGTCGCTGGGTCGCCAGAATACGCCTTCCTATTGGATTGCTGCGTATGCGGATCCAAGTTGGTCGGCCGATTACAGCCTGGTCAGCAATATGCAGTTTTTCTACGCTCCTTACCGGGAAAATAATTCCATCTTGTACCAGACCCCGGTCATTGGCGGCTTCAAAGGCCGCTTCATGGCAACCGCAGGCCAGGAAGATACGACAAAAAATGGCCGTGTCGTCAGCACCGGTGTGGAATATCGCAACGCCGGCTTATATGTCGGCCTGGTCAGCGACCAGAAATATATCAAGAATATTTATTCGTCCAATATAGAATCGTCGCGCGATAATTATCTGTCCTTGACATACCGTTTTGCCAGCGTTGAGCCTACCTTCATCTACCACACCTACAACGGATACTATGCCTATCCTCCGTACGTGGGATTTCAGACCAAGGGCTGGGATGTGCAAGTGGGGGCGCGCTGGAATATCGACGCCATTAATAATGCCTACATCAGCTATGTCCATAAAAAAGACGCCTACAATGTGAAGCTGAGCGACGCCGACGGCTTGCTGATCGGCTACGGCTACCGGTTGTCAAAGCGGACCAACCTTTATGCCAACTACGGTCGCATCAATATCAAGAATGCGACGGCGGTAGCTTACCCGCTGACGTTTAACAGCAGCGGTGCGGCGCCCGACAAAGGCGTGCAGCTGGGGATACGTCACGCCTTCTGATTTTCTGACAGGGTCGCGTGGAAATGCATGAGCATCCACGCATGTGCATAGACTGACACTGCTGCGTGCAGCAACGCAGCAGATTTTCAGATGAAAGAAAAAGCAATGAAAAACAAAATCCTTATTAATACGATGCTTACGCTGTGCGTCGGCCTGAGCGGCGCGGCCTTTGCCCAGCAGCCGCGCAGCGGCGCCAACCTGAATGCACCGGATGCACCACAGGCGATCGACAGCAAAAGCCATGTATTGTTGCCGGGAGAACCAGCCTATCCCGCGCCAGGCAGTTATGGCTACGACAAGGCTACCGGTAAATTCAAGAGTCCGGACATGACCCCGGACGCCTACGGCGCCCATCCGGTAGAAGGCAGCCTGCCTTACCTGGATCAGAACCAATACCTGAAAAACGTCAAGGTCGAAAATTTCACGCCATCCGTTGCCGGCGCGGGCCACAGCTGGCAGGCGTCGTTCGATTTCAACGGGCGCCGCTATCTGTACGATTATGAAACCTGGATGTATAACCTGTTCGATATCACCGATCCGCATGACATCAAGGTGGTACAGCAAAAAACCTTCAACACCCGCGCAGGCGAGCATCAGTTCGGCCCGTTCAATGTCAAGTTCAATAAAAAGCTGAACAAGATGATTGCGGTGCAATGTTATGAGATCACCCGTTACGGCCTGCTGTCGAACAAGTATACCAAACCGGACGAAGTGAAGAATGTGCGTGAACGCAAGATGCTGCGTGGTTTCCGCATGTTTGAAGTCACTAGCCCGATGTGGACCGACTGGAAGCTCTTGTCGGAAACGTCGCTTGATCCTTACCATTCCGCCAAGGACCAGCCCCAAGAGGGTTCGGGTTGCCAGGACGTGCCCGTGTATAACGGTGACCAGTACCTGTTCGTTGCCGGTGCGCCCGACAACAGTTTTGCCAACCAGGAATACAAGACTTACCTGTACACCGGCGGTCAGATGGCGTTTGACGTATCCGATCCTTCCAACCCCAAACGCCTGTCGATGTGGTGGGCGCCCGGTTCGCGTTTAGGTGAAGAAGAGGAATACAAGAAGAATCCGCGTGCCGGCAACAAGACATCGTGGATGGGTTCGCGCATGCCTTTGTTCATACCAAAAACGGTGGAGCAGGGCGGCAAATACGGTTATGCGGCAATGGGCGGTTTTGGTTTCTACGTGATCGACATTTCCGACCCCAAGAACCTGAGAGCCGTGTCGCATATCGACATGCCCGTCAGCGTCACCGGTACTGAAGGCGATAATATCGACGTGTCAAAAATCGATGCTACCGGCATGGTCTACTACAGCGGCTATCCGATGAGCGAAGACTGCTACGAGCCGCTGAAGGCGATCTATTCAATCGACGTGCGCGATCCGTTGCATCCGAAAATTGTCAACACGCTGCCTACGCCGACACCACCGAAGGAAGCGCCGTTCACCGATTTTTGCCAGCGTCGCGGCAGCTTCGGACCGAAACGCAGCGGCTATGCACAAATCCAGCCGGGTACGCCGAGCCCGCGCTATATGCCTTATTCCTACTACAACGCCGGCATGCAGATGTTCGATGTCAAGGATCCACTGAATCCGACCATTGCAGCCTACTTCGTGCCGAAAATGATCGATGCGAATCGCAAGACGACAGATGGCCAGACATTGTCGATCCGTGCGCTGCCTAATCCTGTGCACAGCATCTTCGTTGAGTGGGACCGCAATCTGATCTGGGTGTTCTCCAACCACGGTATCTACACGCTGTCCACGCCACTGCTGGGTGAAGCGGTGTTCGGGATGCCGCAGGCGAAGAAGTAAAAATAGAGGCAAATAGAAGCAATAGAAAATAATAGAACTGTGTTGTGCGGAGGCCCGGGCGCCGCGCAACACAGTTTTTTATTTTGAGCGAATTGCAAAGCCTGTTCCGTTACAAGGGACAAATAAAAAGTAGGCAGGCTTTGCAATACGTTTAATCATTACACCAGGAGTAAAGCCATGAAAGCGCTATTTATCGCCACCGTACTGATGGCGGCCTCCATGCCCGCCCTAGCTGCCTCCAGCAGTGAACAGACCTGCCGGGCCTGCCACGCCATGGAGACCAAGCTGGTCGGGCCGCCATTCAAGGAAATTGCCGCCTTCTACAAGAATGACAGCAATGCGCTCGCCCACCTGAAGAAAAGCATGCTGGAAGGGAGCTCAGGCCGCTGGGGCAGCGTATCCATGCCGCCGAATACCGGGCTCACCGAGGCAGAGGCAGAACAGTTTTCGCACTGGATCATGAGCCTGAGCAACGGCACTGCAAACGGAGCTGCTGCAGCGCAGGAAAGCAAGAGGTAGCCGCGATGCTGTCATATCAGCCGCGACGAAATTGGATGGCCAATACCTTGAACTGATGCAACCGGAAGGTATGGTGCAGGGGAAAATCAAACGGTTAAAAGAGAAAGGGTGGACCGCCAGCGGTACCACCCTTTCTCTTTCCTTTCTCCGCTCCCGTTCCGAAGAGAGCGGCCTTGCGCAATCAGCGCCTGCGGTACCACACGAAATACACGATACTCAGCACCAGCACGAAAGGCAGGCCGCTGAGCAGTGTCATCTGGAACTCCCTGGTATAGGCTGTAGTGATCATGATGGCCAGCATCAGCCCTGCGCCGAGCAAGGTCAGCCAAGGAAAGCCCCACATGCGGAAAGCCAGCGGCCTGTTACCCTGGGCCGTCCAGCTGCGGCGGAAAAAATAATGGGTAATGAAGATCATCATCCAGGTGAACATCGCGCCGAACATGGAGACTGCCATCATCAAGGTAAATGATTCCTTGGGATACAGGATGCTGAGGGCGGCAGCGACGGCAATGCCTGCGCAGGACAGAACCAGCGCACCGACCGGTACGCCACGCCTGCTCAGGCGACCAAAGCGGGGTGCTGCGTAACCTGCGCGCGACAGGCTGAACATCATCCGTGTGGTGATATACAACTGGCTGTTCATCGCCGACAGCGCCGCCACCAGGATCACGAAATTGATTACTCCCGCAGCGCCTGGAATATCCAGCGCTTCCATGACCTTGACGAAAGGGCTCTTGTCGCTGCCCGCCGCGGTCCAGGGGACAATGGCCAGCATCAGCGCCAGCGTCAGCAGGTAGAAGATAACCAGGCGCAGCATGGCAGCGCGGAATGCGCTGGTAATCGCCTGTTCGGGATTTTTCGCCTCTCCCGCTGCGACGGCAATCATCTCTATGCTCAGGTAGCTGAAAATGGAAACGATGACGGCGATCCACATGCCTTTTCCGCCGTTAGGGAAAAACCCTCCGTGGATCAGATAGTTCTTGAAGCCGATAGGGCCATCTGCCGGTGCCGCATATACCATGTAGGCGCCCAGCAGGATAAAACCCACGATGGCGATAATCTTGATGGTCGAGAACCAGTATTCCACCAGGCCGAAGATGTTCACGCTCAGTGCATTGACCAGTATCAGGCAGCCGGCAAACAGCACGATCCATAGCCAGGCCGGAGATCCGGGAAACCAGTATTGCATGTAGAGGGCCACAGCCGTGACCTCGGTGCCGATCGCCAGCACGATGGATGCCCAGTAGGCGTAGCGCACCATGAAGCCGGCCCAGGGGTTCACGTAGTATTCGGCATAGGCGCCGAAAGAGCCGGAGGTCGGGTGCGCTACCGTCATTTCGGCCAGGCAGCCCATCAGCAGCAATGCGATCAGCGCACCTATGGCGTAGCTGATCAGTACGCTAGGGCCGGCGAAGCTGATGGCGAAACCGCTGCCCAGGAAAAGCCCGGTGCCGATGGCGCCGCCGATGGCGATCATCGACATCTGCCGGCTGCTGAGCGAGCGGTGCAGTCCTTGCTCGCGCGCGACAATGTCGTCGAATTGCCTGGTATGGATAGTCATGTCATCTCCTGAAATTTTGTTTGAGTATTGATTTACACGTGTAGAAGCGACGGAGCGATGCATTGCATCGCTCCGCTAGGTATTTCTATTATTTCTATTGCGGGTGTGGCTGGATTAGAGCTGGAAGAACGCGTGTGCGTTGCCGCCCAGCAGACGCTGGCGGCGGGCATCCGGGAAGCCGGAAGAACGTATCAGGTCGCCGACCTTCTGCTCGCCCAGTGGATAGGGATAGTCCGATCCCAGCATCACGCGCTCCTCACCCATGACATCCACCAGTAAAGATAGCGCACGCCGGTCGAACACTGCCGAATCCACGGAAAACCGGTTCACATACGAAGACGGCGGATGAGGGCAGTTTTCGCGGACGATGTCGCGTTCGCGCCACGCGTTGTCTACCCGGCCCAGCAGGAAAGCGAAGCTGCCGCCACCGTGCGCAAAGCAAATTTTCAGCGATGCGGGCAGGCGTTCAAACGCGCCTGACATGATCAGCGACAGTATGCCGAGCTGGGTTTCCGCGGGCATGGCAACCAGCCATGGCAGCATCCATTTTTTCATCCGGTTGTCGCCGCCCATCATGTCCCAGGGGTGGACCAGGATGGGGATATCTTCATTGGCGCAGTGCGTCAGGAAGATCAGCAGGCTTTCGTCATCCAGGTCGCGGTCGCCGAGATGATTGCCGATCTGCACACCCACGTGCCCTATGGCCTTGGCGCGGCTGGCTTCGCGGCAGGCTGCGTCGATATCCTGCAGCGGCACTTGGGCCAGTGCCTTGAGGCGGCGGTTGTTGTGCGAACAAAGTTCAACGGCATAGTCGTTCATGCGCTGCGCCCAGGGCAGGGCTTGCTCAATCGCATAGCGGTAGCCGAACATGACCGGCGTGGCGCACATCAGCTGGATATCCACACCCGACCTATCCATCTCTTCTATACGGCGCGCAGAATCCCAGAGTGCGGAATACACCGGGCGGAAGGGTTTGTCGCCGGTCATGATCATGCCGTGTTCATTGTCCTGTATCTGTAGCCAGGGTGCGGCGCTGGCGTCCAGCGCTGCGGCTTCCTGTTGCGTGATAGGCGGGAAAAAATGGGAGTGGATATCGACGACGGGTGTAGATGTTTGGCTCACTATGAATTTTCCTTGTTGTTGAGCTCGGCTGTTGCAGCAGCATGCGCGTGCCTGCCGGGGTGGACGGTCTTGCATTGGGGACAGACCCGCAGTTCCGGATGGCCGTAGAAGCGCTCGAACAGCGGTGGCAGATCGCGCACGATGCTTTTCAACTGGATATCCACGCGATGCACGAGATGGTTGCAGTTAAGGCAGTACCATTCAAACCCGTCCATGGTTCCCGCGGGACGCTGGCGCTCGATCACCAGGCAGCGGCTGTCCGGTTCCGGCCGCTGTGGCGAATGGCGCACGTGCGGCGGCAGCAAAAAAATATCGCCTTCCTTCAGTTCCAAGCGTTCAACCTTGCCCTGGTCCATGATGTTCAGATAGGCGTTACCTTGGAACTGATAGAAAAATTCTTCAAACGGATCGTCGTGGTAGTCGGTGCGCAGATTGGGACCGCCGACGACCGTGACGATAAAATCCGCATCCTGCCAGATCTGCTGGTTGCCAACGGGTGGCTGAAGCAGATGAGAATGTTCATCCAGCCAGCGCTGGAAATTGAAAGGCATGCCAAATTTAAACATGGTGTCTACCTCATTTTGTGAGCGGTTTATAGGCAATCGCCTTGATCTCTATCAGCAGGTGCGGATGCGGTAACTGGTGCACTGCCACCGTAGTCCGGGTGGGGCCGTCGTAGCCGAAATATTCGCCGTACACTTCGTTATAGCCGCCGAAATCATTCATGTTAACTAGAAAACTGCTGATTTCCACAATGTCCTGCAAATCAGCGTCTGCGCTGCGCAGGATATCGCCCATATTATCGATCACTGCCCGGGTTTGCTCCCGTATGTCCAGGCTGGTGGTGCCCATTGCATCAACTTCGACGCCGGCCAGGCTATTGTCGGGGCGGCGCGAGCTGGTACCGGACACAAACAGGAAATCGCCGGCGCGCTTAAGATGCGGAAACTTGCCGCGCGGCCGGGCCTTGCCTTCCACCAGATGGGCCTGAGTGCCCGTTGCGGCATTCGGCCTGTTGTCTGTGCTCATGCTTGCGCTCCTGTCGCGAATTCCACCCGGCCCAGCCCGCCGATCTCGGTGCTGACATGGATGCCGGGCAACAATGCCTCGGCCGCCGTCGCGGCTCCCGCCATGATCAGTGAGCCGGCCGGTATCACCATGCCTGCGCGGTGAGCCAGATGTGCAGCCTGCACCACGCTGCGCAGGGGATTGCCCAGGATGGCACCTGTGCTTCCCATCAGCACAGGCCGTCCGTTGAAACGCACGACAACCCCGCGGTTGGCCAGGTCGCTGATCCGGCTACTGAACATCCCGACGACGACGCCGGCGGAAGAGCAATTGTCGGCAACCACGTCTTCCAGCGTAAACTTGAAGTTGCGATAACGCGAATCGATAATTTCCATCGCAGGCGCAACTCCGTCAACGAAGGCGGCTGCCTCCAGCAGGTTTAACGGCCCATTGATGTCGCGGCTGGTCAGGAAGCAGACCTCAGGCTCTACCCTTGGATGAATGAAATCGCCGAGGCTGATTTCAGCGCCTTCTTCATACAGCATCGCATCCGTCAGCAGGCCCCAGATCAGGTTGTCCACGCCCATCTGTACCATCTTGGCCCTGCTGGTAAAGCCCAGTTTCAGGCCAACGGCTTTTTCGCCGCGCGCGTGGCGCAGCGCGATCGATGCGTGCTGAATATCGTAGGCTTGCTGCAGCCTGAACCCATGTTGCGGGCTCAGGGGATCTATTTCGCGGTGGCTGGATGCCGCTTCATCCAGCGTGCGGGCCAAAACAGCAATGTCCAGCGCCGTGAGGTTTTCTACCGATTGCACCGAGCTCATGCTGCCTCCTGTGGTGTCAATGCCTTTTGCTTGATCAGGTCCAGGGCCACGTCGACGATCATATCTTCCTGTCCGCCCACCATGCGCCTGCGTCCGAGTTCCACCAGGATGTCGACCGCGGCGATGTTATATCTTGCTGCCGCGGCTTCCGCATGCCGCAGGAAGCTGGAATATACGCCGGCATAGCCCAAGGCCAGTGTTTCTCTATCTACCCGCACTGGTCTATCCTGCAATGGCCGCACCAGGTCGTCGGCGGCGTTCATCAGCGTGAACAGGTCGGTACCATGCTTCCAGCCCATCCGGTCTACCGCGGCGATAAACACTTCCAGCGGTGCGTTACCCGCGCCTGCGCCCATGCCCGCCAGCGACGCATCGATACGGTCACAGCCGTTTTCCAATGCCACGATGGAATTGGCGACTCCCAGCGACAAATTGTGATGCGCATGCATGCCGGTCTGGGTTTCCGGTTTCAGTACATCCTTGAATGCCTGGAAGCGTTGTTGCACATCGCTCATCGACAGGGCGCCGCCGGAATCCACCACGTACACGCATTCGGCGCCGTAAGTTTCCATCAGCTTGGCCTGCTGCGCCAGGTGCTGCGGACTGGTCATGTGCGACATCATCAGGAAGCCGACGGTATCCATGCCCAGCTTGCGCGCATGTTCTATATGCTGGCGCGAGATATCGGCTTCGGTGCAGTGGGTGGCGATGCGTACGGTGCGCGCACCGGCTCCGTAGGCTGCATCAAGGTCATGTACCGTGCCTATGCCCGGCAGCAGCAGCGTTGCAATGCGCGCATGCTGCAGCACCTCGGCGACGGCTTCTATCCATTCCAGGTCGGTAAACGCGCCAAAGCCGTAGTTGAAGCTGGAGCCGCGCAGGCCGTCGCCGTGGGCGACTTCGATGCTGTCCACCTTTGCCGCATCCAGCGCCCTGGCAATGGCCACTACCTGCTCCAGCGAATACTGGTGGCGGATCGCATGCATGCCGTCACGCAACGTGACGTCGGAGATGTAGATTTTTTTGTCTTTGCTGACATTCCTACTTGTCATTTCGGTTCCTTTATACGGCCAGTTTGTTACTGGCAATCCGTTCAGCCGCGGCGAGAGCGGCAGACGTCATGATGTCCAGATTGCCTGCATACGAAGGCAGGTAATGCGCGGCGCCTTCCACCTCCAGGAATACCGAGACCTTCAGGCCGGAGATTTTTCCCAGTCCCGGGATGTTGATAGGCCTGTCAGCAGGTATGCGGTCGAACTGCACGTCCTGTTTCAGCCGGTAGCCGGGCACATAGGCGCTGACTCGGCTGACCATGTCCAGTACTGATGCGCGCACGTCCTCTTCATTGGCAGACCCATCCGCCAGACAAAATACGGTGTCGCGCATCATCAGCGGCGGCTCTGCCGGATTCAGAACGATGATGGCCTTGCCTTGTGAAGCACCGCCGACGCTGACGATGGCCTGCGACGTCGTTTCGGTAAATTCATCGATATTGGCCCGGGTGCCGGGACCGGCCGACTTGCTGGCGATGGAGGCAACGATTTCTGCGTAATGCACGGTGGCTACCTGCGATACGGCGCGCACGATGGGGATGGTCGCCTGGCCGCCGCAGGTGACCATATTGATGTTCTGGCTGGACAGGTGCTGTTCCAGGTTCACTACGGGGATGACATAGGGGCCGATTGCGGCAGGGGTCAGATCCACGACCTGGATGCCGTGCTGTTGCAGCACGCGGTTGTGTTCCGCGTGCGCGCCGGCTGAGGTGGCATCGAAGACCAGTTTAATGTCGCTGAAATTGGGCAGCGCCGTCAACCCCTGTATGCCTTCGTGCGTGATGGCGACGCCCAGTCTGGCGGCACGTGCCAGGCCGTCCGATTGCGCGTCTATACCGACCATGGCCGCCATCTTCAGATACTTCGCATTGCGCATGATCTTGATCATCAGGTCTGTGCCGATATTGCCCGAACCGATGATCGCCACCGGCCATTGCCTGCCTGCGCCCGTGTGCTGCTGGTCCTTGTGATTCATTGAAACTCCAGAAAATTGAATAGGTGTTCACTGCAGCGTCACCATTGCGGTAGCGCGGATCAGCCCGCTGCAAATGCCGCGCGCACGCTGCCCAGGCCTTCGATGCTGGCTTCGAATACGTCGCCAGCGACTGCCACCACCATAGGGCCGAGTGCACCGGTCATGACAACGTCTCCCGGTTGCAGCGGGCTGCCGACCTGCGCCATCATGTCTGCCAGCCAGACGGCGGCGGCGAGCGGATTGCCCAGGCAGGCTGCACCCGCGCCGACCGATACCTGGTCGCCGCGCCGCTCCATCAGCATGCCGCAGCCTATGATGTCGAAAGCATCCAGCTTGACGGGGCGTGAACCGAGCACATACAAACCGCTGGAGGCGTTGTCGGCAATGGTGTCTGCCAGGCGTATGTCCCAGTTGGCGATGCGGCTGCCGACGATTTCTATTGCTGGCAATGCATAAGCGGTGGCATTGATGATGTCGGCAATGGTATGTTTGCCGTGTGTCAGCGGCTTGTCGATGATCAACGCGATCTCGGCTTCCACCTTGGCTTGCATTACCCGGCCGCGTCCGACCTCTTCGCCGTCTGCAATGCACATGTCGGCAAACAGCATGCCGAAATCGGGCTGGTCCACACCGAGCTGTTTTTGCACAGCCTTGGAGGTCAGCCCTATCTTGCGGCCCACGAGGCGTCGGCCCTGGGCAAGCCAGCGGTCGGTGTTGATTTTTTGAACGGCGTAGGCGGCAGCTACGTGGTCGGCACCTCCGCCTATCAGTTCGCGCACCGGCGTGCAGGCTTGTGCATTCTGATGGGCGTTCCACAGCAGGTCTGCTGCTTGTTGAAGGTGATTGCTCATGGTGTCCTTATATAATTGAAGCTTCGGATTTGACGAAGGAAAATTCGATTTCCACACACGCTCCCAAGGGCAGGGCGCTGACGCCCACAGACGTACGGGCCGGCGGCACCCGGTCGGCGGTGAATACCGCTTCCCAGGCGGAGTTGATATCGACAAAGGCGTCCATGCGGGTGGTGTAGATGCGTGCAATCAGCAAGTCGTCCAGCCCCAGTCCGTAGTCGGGCAGGGCGCGCTGCAGATTGGACAGGATGCACGCGGTCTCGGCTGCAGGGCCTCCGGCGACCAGCGTGCCGCTGGCCGGATCCAGTGCGACCATACCGGATACTTGGTAACTGGAGCCGATTTTCACGCACGGACTGTAGCGAAACTTGGGGGCAGGAATATTGCCCGATTGCAGGGTGATGCGCATGGTCGTGGCCTATAGCTTGATGCAGATGTTGGCGATATCGGAATAGAAGTCCAGCGAGTAGCGGCCGCCTTCGCGCCCTAGTCCGGACAGTTTGACGCCGCCGAAGGGGGTACGCAGGTCGCGCAGGTACCAGGTATTGACCCAGACCAGGCCGACATGGATCTGGCGCGATACCCTGTGAGCGCGGGACAGGTTGGTGGTCCACAATGCGCAGGCCAGGCCGTACTTGCTGGCGTTGACGCGCTGGATAATTTCTTCCTCCGTATCGAATGGTGCGATATGGCATACAGGGCCGAAAATTTCTTCGCTTGTGCAACGCGCCTCGTCTGAAAGACCAGTCCATACGGTGGGCTGGACATAGGCACCCTGGTCGCGAGCGTCGCCGAAATACGGCACGCCGCCCCCAGTGATGAGGTTGGCGCCTTCTTCCAATGCCAGGCGGTAGTAGGACAGCACTTTATCGCGATGTCCGTGCGAAATCAGCGGTCCCATGTCGACGCCGTCCGTATGAGGGAAGCCGATTTTCAGCGCCTCAGTTTTTTGGCGGATGGCAGTGACGAATCTGTCGAATAGCGAGCTATGTACGAATACGCGTTCCGAACACAGGCAGACCTGGCCCGAATTGGTAAAGGAGGAGCGCATCACGCCGGCGACTGCAGCATCGAAATCGGCATCTTCGAAGACCACGGCTGCGTTTTTGCCGCCCAGCTCAAACGACACTTCCTTGACGCCGTCGGCGACGGCTTTCATGATGGTGCTGCCGGTACGGGATTCGCCGGTAAAGGTCAGTGCATCGATACCTGGGTGGCGGGTCAGGAATTCGCCGGCCGAGTTGGCACCCAGTCCGTGGATCAAGTTGAATACGCCAGGCGGTATTCCTGCATCGCGCATCACCTCGGCCAGCAGCGTGGCGGAAGAAGGGGACTCTTCAGATGGCTTGGCGACGACGGTATTGCCGCAGGCCAGTGCCGGAGCAACCTTCCATGTGAAGAGTAATAGCGGCAGGTTCCACGGTGAAATGATGCCCACAACACCCACCGGCTTGCGCACGGTATAGTTCAGCGCCCCCAATCCGTCGGCAGTCGGCATTTCATAGGCATCGGTGTTGGCGGTAGAGGCCAGGTCGGCAAAGGTGCGGAAGTTGGCGATGCCGCGGGCGATATCCAGGCTGCGTGCCTGGTGCACTGGCCGGCCGGTATCGGCCACTTCGGCAGCGACAAATTCCTCGAACCTTGCCTGTATGCCGTCTGCTACCTTGTGCAATAGCTGCGAACGCTGCTGCACGCTCATGCCGGCCCAGGGACCTTTGAGCGCTTCGCGGGCGGCCGCTACAGCAATGTCGACCGTTTGCCGGTCGGCTTCACAGACAGTGGAAATCAGGCTGCCGTCGACGGGGCAGATATTGTCGAATTCTGCGGGGCTGGTGACGAACTCGCCATTGATGAAATGGCGCAGCAATACGGGGGTATCGGATTTCAAAACAGGTCTCCTGGTATCTTGCTTTGCTATTGCGGCGAATAGCTTTTAAGCGAGTATAGGAAAGACTTGAAATAAAATATAATGAAAAACGAGGTCTTGGGTATTCTAATTATTTATATCAGACCAGCGATGCCGGCTAAGTGGCCTGGACTATCAGAATCACAGTTCCGCGGCGGCGAGCTTCAGGCATTGGATGAAATGCAGGGCCGCCGGCGTTGTTGCTTTTTCCGCGCGCACCGAATAGCCGATCTTGCCGAACTGGCCGATATCACCTAGTTCCAGGATGGACAGCAGCTTCATCTGCGCGAAATGCTGGGCTACCGCGCGCGGCATCAGCGTGATCGCCTGCATGGATTGCATCAGCCCGATGTTGGTGAGCAAGGACAGGGATTCGACGACGTTGGACGGCATGCTCAGGCCGGCATCCAGGAACAGTTTTTCGGCGGTGAGCCTGGCGGGAGATTCGGTGACAGGAAGCAGCCATGGCCAGTCCAGCAGATCGCGTAGCGGGATTTTTTTCTTCAGCGTCAGCGGATGTTCATTCCAGACGGCGGCGCACAGCGCTTCTTCATACAGCACAGTGTGTTCAAAGCTGAACATGCGCGCCAGCGGCAGGTCTGCCTCCGGCAGTCGGCCCACCACCAGGTCCAGTTCGCCGGTTGCCAGTGCCGGAAACAATCTGTCGGTCGGCCCCTCTCGCACGGTGACGAGCACGCCTGGCCGGTCCTGCTTGAGTTTGGCGATGGCAATCGGCAGCAGGCGTGCTGAAGCGGAAATCAGCGTGCCGATAATCACGTGGCCGGATTCCCCGGTGCGGAAGGAATTCAGTTCGTCAGTCAGATGGCGCAATTCGGCGATGACGGATTTGACATGGCCGCCCAGCAAGGTGCCGTAGAAGGTAGGGACGACGCCACGGTTGGTGCGTTCAAATAATTCCACGCCCAGGTCGGTTTCCAGTTCCTGTATGGCTTTCGTCACGGCGGGCTGTGTCAGGTTCAGTTCCTTGGCCGCGCGCGCGATGGAACTGGACGCCAGCACCCGGTCGAAGATCAGCAGCGGCTTAAGCTTAAGCCGGCGCAGCATGACGTCAACCAGGGGGATATTGCTGCGCGGTGTGTCCAAATGCTGCTCCTGTGTAATTGGCTTGCAGTGGCTTGCTGTGGCTTGTTGAGAGCTGGCGCGGAGTGTCAGCCAGCCGTTTCAGCCTGGCGATCCTTGATCACTTCCAGCACATGGATGCTGAGGCGTGTCGCATGGTTGCGCATGGCGATATAGGACTTCTCCGCATCGGAAGCCAGTATGGCCGCCATGATTGCGTCATGTTCGTCGTGCGACATCACCAGCCGCCGCTCTACGCCGGCCTGTGCGGCGCGGAACTGCGTCAGGCGCTTGCGAAGGTTGTCCATGGTGTCGGTCAGGCATTTGTTGTGCGCGCCGACGCTGATCAGGTGATGGAATTTCTTGTTGAGTTCCAGGTAGCCTTCTTCATCGCCTTTTTCTATGCGCTCCTGGCTTTGCACGTGGATCAGTTCCAGCTGTTTCTTCTGTACCGCGCTCATGCGCTCGGCGCAGATACGGCAGCACAGCGCTTCAAGTTCGCACATCGCTTCCAGCATGTCGGCCAGTTCATCCAGGCTGATACTGATAACGATGCCACCCTTGCGCGGCCGCAGTTCGATCAGCCCGCGGGCGGCGAGCTCGCGCAGCGCCTGGCGGATAGGGGTACGCGATACCTGAAAACGTTCAGACAATGCGATCTCTTCCAGGCTCTGGCCCGGAGCGAGCGTGCCGCTGATGATTTCATCCGCCAGCACGCGGTAAATTTTCATCGAGATGGTTTCCATCGATTCACTCTTTTCTTTTTTGTCGGCTTCGTTTTGTTTGCTTTGTTATGACGAGATTGCAGCGGGGATCCCGGCCCCTCAGCAAGTGTTGCATTTTACCTGCAGAGTTTGCGCATATAAAGTGTGGCAACAATATTATGACTATATATAAATACCAATTTTTATTTAAAAATTTAAATAAAATTAAATGTATACATATAATTAGGGCTTCAGTAAAATGTTTTTTGATAAAAACGAATTGATCAATCAACGGGAGCGCATAGCATGAGTAAAGACACCAGTAGCAAGTCCGGCAATAAATTGCGTCATATCGCGATATCGGTACCTGATCCCTGGAAGACGGCAGAGTTTTATCAAAAAGCCTTCGGTTTTAAAAAGGTCGGTGAAACGGATTCCTCACTGGCCCGTGGTGTTTACCTGAGTGATGGGGTCATGTCCATCGCCTTGCTGAACTATAAAAGCGACCAGGCTGCCGGTGAGGAAAGAGGCAAGGACTTTGTCGGCCTGCACCATATCGGCGTCTGGGTGGACGATATCGTCGCGGCCAGGGCAGAGGCCGAGGCGGCCGGCGGCACCTATTACATGGGCGAGGTTCCGGTAAAGGGCAATATTTTCTACGAAGTCAAATATCGCGATCCGGATGGCATCATCATTGACCTGACCGATCATGGCTGGGGCGGCGCAGCCAAGGATGTCGTATCTGCGGCGGAAGGTCCTGCTTTCAGGAACCCGGATCTGAAAGCGGATCGTAGCGGCATCAAATAAACAAAATAAAAGCGAAGCCCGCCAGAAAAACTTTTGGCTGCCGGGGGGATACCGGCAGCTGCGCTATTTTCAGGATGTGCCGTTTTCAGGCAGGCTGTTTTTCAAAGGCGTACCGGCAAGGCAGGCTGCGATATTTTCCATCAGTGCCTGGTGCTGAGCCAGTTGCGCTTCTGGCGAACGTCCGGAAATATGCGGCGTCAGGATCAGGTTGTCCATATTGAGGGCTTGCGGCGGAATCTCGGGTTCGTTTTCGATTACGTCCAGCGCCGCGCCGGCGATCAGTCCTTCCTCCAGCGCCTCTATGAGTGCGGCTGTATCCACCACGCTACCGCGCGCGATATTCACGAGGAAGCCCTGCGGCCCCAATTGCTGCAACACATCACGGTTGACCAGGTGCCGGGTTGCCGCTCCGCCGGGGCAGGCCAGCACCAGGTAGTCGCTGGCGGCTGCAAGCGCAACGACGCTATCCACATGCCGGTACGGCAGGCTCGGTCTGGGCCGTCGCGTGTGGTAACTGATCTGCATGTCGAAGGCCGCTGCGCGCCTGGCGATCAGTTCGCCTATATTTCCCATCCCCAGCAGTCCAAGCCGCTTGCCGTTGACGGCGGGCCGCTGTCCACGGCTTTGCAGCCAGGCTCCGGCCTTGACGGCGCGGTCCAGTTCCGGCACGCCGCGCGCGATGGCCAGCATCAGCGCCAGCGCATGGTCAGCAACAGTGGCGTTATTGACGCCCGGGGCATGGGTAACGGCAATGCCGCGCCGTGCCGCTGCCGTCAGGTCAATATTTTCGTAGCCTGCGCCATAGCTGCTGACCAGCCGTATTTGTGGCAGCAAATCCATCTGTGCAGCCGACAGACCGGTGCTCCCATTTGTAACAACCATACCTATCTGTTGTCGCTGGGCCGCCGCCAATTGACTCAGCTGCTCGATATTTGGCAAGTTGACCAGGCCGTAGTGCTGTTGCAAATCCGCGATAAACGGCGCTTGCATAGGGATCAGTGTAAGGACCCAGGGCGCGCCGGTTTCCTTGGCATGGCTGAGGGGAGAGATGTTTGTCATGAGTGTGCTTCCTTAGAATAAGTGAAGAAAATTTTTACACAATTAGCTTGCAATGTATACATATAAGATTTATTGTATTCATTAATGAGTTAAATGTATGTCGGATTACCAAGAGGAGACAGTTTTAATGTGGCACGCAATAGCGACTTACGAAGATAGACAGGGAACCGCAGGCGAAAAAACGGGTTTGGTAGTGGGCGATGCAATGTATGATCTGCACGCTTTATTACAGGCTAACCCACATCTGGCGGCAGGGCTGGGTGCCGACGCAAAGCTTGCCAATGCGGTCCAGGACTGGGAAAAGCACGCGGCAGGTTTCAGGCAACTGGCGACGGCAGTACCGGCCTTGCTGGTCAAAGGGCTTATTCATCCGCTGGACCCTGCGTCCTATCGTCTGTGCGTGCCCTATGTGCCAGGCAGGATTTTCGGGGCGGCGTCGAATTATTATGAGCATGCGCGCGAGATGGGCACCGAACTGGCGCCGCGTGAAGAAAGCGCGCCTTATTGCTTCATGAAAGCCGAAACCAGCGTTACCGCGACCGATACCAAGGTGGTGATGCCGCGCGACACCGAGAAGCTGGACTGGGAAGTGGAGCTGGGCGTGGTCATCGGCAAAAGTTGCCGCAACGTCAGCGTGGAAGATGCATACGATTATGTCGCAGGCTATACGGTGTTCAATGACATCAGCGCAAGGGACCTGAACCGCCGCAGCGATTATCCCTTCAAGCACGATTGGTTCCGCGGTAAGAGCCACGATACTTTCGGTCCCATGGGGCCGTGGCTGGTGCCGCGCGACTGCATCGCACATCCGCAGCAATTACGCATGCAACTGGAAGTGAACGGCGAAATGATGCAGGATGATACGGCCGAAGGCATGATTTTCAATATCGCCGAGCAGATTGCCTACTTGTCCGGCATCCTGACCTTGCGTCCCGGCGACCTGATTGCAACCGGCACGCCGACCGGCGTGGGGATGGGGCGCGGCGTCTACCTGAAACACGGCGACCAGATGACGGCAACGATAGAAAAGATAGGCAGTATCAGGAACTGGGTAGTGGCTGCCTGAGCAAGAAATGCATTGAAAGGGAAAAAGCCTGTTGCGGATAAAAAAGACCAAGTCCGGCAATACCGCGATACGGTACCCCTGAATAAGTTGCGTAGCAAATTGTTTAGCGTTTTGGAGACAGACAAATTGAAGAGTATGCATATCGATAGAGGCGTGGGTTTACGCCTGGATAAAAAGCTGGCGACGGGCCTGTTAGCCTTGGCCCTGTTGGCGGTCTGCGTGTCCGCCCTGGCGGCGGACAAGGTACGTTTCAACCTCGCATGGCTGCCGCAAGGCAGCACCAGCGGCGTGCTGGTGGCCATTGCAAAGGGCTACTACAGCGAAGCCGGGCTCGATGTCAGCACCACCCGCGGTTATGGCGGGCAGCGTACCGTCAATGAAATTGACCAGGGCCTGTTTGAGTTCGGTTATGGCGACCCGATCAGCATCATGCTGAATCGCGCCCAAGGCGGCAAGACTGTCATGGTGGGTGCGATCAATACCCGCTGGCCCGCTGCGCTGTGCTACCTGGAAAAACCGAACCGCAAAATCAAGTCCATTGCCGATCTTAAGGGAATGTCGATAGGCGGCGGCGCAGCATCGCCATTGCAGAACCTGGTGCCTGCGTGGCTGCAGGTGAACAAACTGCCGGCTGACTATGTCAAGCTGCTGCGGCTGGATCCGGCAGTCATCAATACGACGTTTCTTGACGGCAGCATAGACCTCGCAGAATGCTGGGAAGGCGCCAACAAGCCTGTGCTGGAGCAATTGGCTGAGAAAAACGGCATGAAGCTCGGCGCGTTGCGCTACCGTGATTACAACCTGAATTTATACGGTAACGGCATCGTTACCACAGAGAAGCTGATTGCCGCCAATCCTGACCTCGTCAAGCGCTTCGTACAGGCGACCTACCGCGGATACGAATTCCAGAGCAAGAATCCACAGGAAGCGGTGGAGCTGGTCGCCAGGCAGCAAAAACTCATCGATAAAAAGGTATTGCGCCAGCAGATAGAAGAAACCAGCCAGTTGATGGTAGATCCCGAAGCGACCGGCAAGAAAACTGGCTGGATGCGCGTGGACCGCATGCAATACACGGTGGGTTTCGTCAAGAAAGCTTTCAATGTGACCGATAGCGTCAAGACTTCGGACATATATACCAACCGTTTTGTTGAATAGATCAGGCAGGAGACAGGTATGGAAAAATTAAGACCCAAAAAACTGGGGCATCTGGTACTCGTCGTGAGGGATATCCAGAAATCCGTCAAGTTCTATACGGAGGTAATGGGGCTCCAGGTGTCGGACTGGATAGATGATCAGATGGTGTTCCTGCGTTCAGGCGCCGATCATCATGATCTGGCGCTGTCGCAAATTCCCAAGGATTCACCCGACATCAATGACCTGCCGCGCTACAGCCGCCCGGGTGTCGAGCATTTCTCCTATCTGGTGGAAGACAGGGCGGAAATCGAGCGCACGGTGGAAGTGCTGAAAGCCCATGGCGTGGAAATCGTGCGTGGCATAGGCAAGCACGGGCCGGGAGAAAACCTGTTCCTCGTATTCAAGGACCCTGACGGCAATAATGTCGAAGTGTATTGCGAAATGACGCAGATACCCGCAGGAATTCCGCATGAAGCGAAAGTATGGGAAAGGAATATCGATTCTTTCGACCAGTACCGTTTCAAGCACTTTGTCGTGCCGCCGCCGCAAGCGGTGATCGATGCAAAAACCAAGAAAAGCTAAAAGCTGCCGGAGCGAGACAAATGAGACGCTGGATAGAAGCAATTGTATTTTGGGGACTGTTCGCCCTGATATGGGAATATGGGGTTGCGCTGTTTGGTGTGCGCAGCTATCTGATGCCGCCATTGAGTAAGGTCATCAGTGCCGGTTGGGAACAACGCGAGCTGATCGTCAGCGAAAGCTGGGTGACGCTGGTGGAGGTGCTGGTGGGGTTTACCGCTGCCGTGTTTGGCGGTGTGCTGCTGGGGGTAGCCATCCACTTCAGCGATTTTGCCAAGCGCACGCTGTATCCGTTCATCACTGCCCTGCAAAGCATGCCGAAGATTGCGCTGGCGCCGTTGATGATAGTGTGGTTCGGCTATGGCTTTGCATCCAAGATCGCTTCCACTTTTCTGTTTGCCTTTTTCCCGCTGGTGATTGCATCGCTGGGTGGCTTGTCCGGTATCTCGGCCAACCTGGACGAACACTTCCGCGCCCTCGGCGCATCGCGCTGGGACACCTTCATCCGCCTGCAACTGCCTTCGGCACTGCCAAGCTTTGTGGACGGCATCAAGATCGCGATGCCGCTGGCGGTGATAGGCGCCATCGTTGGCGAGTTTATCGGTTCGGAAAACGGGCTTGGCCACCTGATGACACTGGCTACCGCCAATGCCCAAACCGATCTGATGTTTGCCGCAATCCTGGTGATCACCTTCCTTGCCAGTATCCTGTACTGGATCGTCGAAGTCATGTCGCGCGCCGTGTGGTGGCGCGGCAAGTCCGTGTGAAGACGGAGAGGACCAAGTGGAACCTACTATGAACTTGAAAATGATGGTCAGCCAGCCGGTGGCCGCAGCGCCGGCTGCAGGGCCGAAAGAATCCCTTGCGAAAGAAGTGATAAGGGTTGCCGATGTGGTCAAGCGCTTTCCAGGCAAGCATGCCGTGAACGCGCTGGAAGATGTGTCACTGTCCATTCGTGAACGGGAATTTGTTTCCATCCTAGGACCGAGCGGCTGCGGCAAGAGCACTTTGTTGCGCATCGTAGCTGGCCTGGTGCCGCATAGCGAGGGCGTGGTGCAGGTGAATAACCGGGCGATTACCAAGCCCATCCCGGAAATCGGCGTGGTATTCCAGACCAGCAATATGCTGCCCTGGCTGACCGTGGAACAGAACATGATGCTGGGCGCGCAATTGCGCAAAATTCCCAAAGAAAGCATCGCCCCGAAGGTGAGGGAGTTGATACGCATGCTGGGCTTGTCCGGTTTTGAAAACAACCATCCGCACCAGTTGTCCGGCGGTATGCGGCAACGTGCTTCGATAGGGCAGATACTGGCGCTGGATCCGAGCATCCTGCTGATGGACGAACCCTTCGGCGCGCTGGATGCCTTGACGCGGGACTTGCTGAATGTGGAATTGCTGCGCATCTGGCAGGAACGCATGCAGACCGTATTGCTGGTGACGCACAGCATTCAGGAAGCAGTATTCCTGTCCGACCGTGTGCTGGTGATGTCAGCCCGTCCCGGCAGGATCATTCATGATATTGCGATAGATTTGCCACGTCCGCGCCGCCCTGAAAGCATCAAGGGGAATCCGCGTTATGGCGAATACATTGCGCAGATCAGCCAGATCATGGGGGTGTATTAATGTCTGCCGTCAACACCGGAAACTCAGGACAGAAACAGGCTTTTGCCGGACTGCCGGTAAAAGATCAGGCGATCCTGACCGAAATGGGGCCGCACTGGAGCCAGGACATTGCCGGCAACCGCCAGAAAGTGCTGGATATCTATACCCCTGTACTCGCAGCGACGGATCGGACAGGTTTGCGCGTGACCGCAGACGTCAGCTACGGCGCGCATGCGCGCCACCGGCTGGACATTTATCAGCCCGCAGCAGCCATCGATCCGCGTGCCAGCAGGCTCGCGCAATTGCCGGTTATCGTATTCGTGCATGGCGGTGCATTTTTGCGCGGCGACATGAACAGCAATGCAGAAATCTATGGCAATGTGCCGCGGTATTTTGCCCGGCACGGGTTTGTTGCCGTCAACCTGGAATACCGGCTGGCTCCCGAGGCCGCCTATCCCGGAGGCGCCGAAGATGTGGCTGCGGCCGTTGAGTGGATACGTCGGCATATCGCCGCATACGGTGGCAATCCGCAGCATATCGTATTGCTTGGGCATTCCGCTGGCGGAGCGCATGCGGCTGCTTATGCGCTTGATCCAAAAATGGTTGACGCCCGCGGCCAAGCAAGGATTTCCGGCCTGATTCTGGTCAGCGCCAGGCTCCGTGCCGACGTGCTACCGGACAATCCGAATGCCGGAGGTGTACGCGCCTACTGGGGGGACGACACTGCACGCTATGAGCAGCGGTCTCCGGTTACCCATGCGCAGAGAATAGATACACCCACGATGGTGGTGATTGCAGAATTTGAAAATCCCTATCTCGATGCCTATGGCGCGGAATTTTTTCACAAGATAACGGAAGCCTCGAATGCGCCCGGCGCCAGAAAATTCAGCCACCGTTTCCTGCAGGTCCTGAAACACAACCATACGTCCATCGTCGCGCACCTGGATACCGAAGATCACACCCTGGGACCGGCACTGATCGACTTTATAGCCAGTACCAGGCCGCTCACCCCGGGCTAAACCTCACACTTCAACGTTTCCTAGCGGAGGAAAATTATGTCAAATAAATTGACAGGCGTCTTTGCGCCCGTAGTAACCCCATTCAAGCCGGATCTCAGCCCCGATTTCGAGCTTTACCTTGCCCATTGCCGCTGGCTGCTGCAACAGGGCGCGGGTTTGGCAATGTTCGGCACCAACAGCGAAGCCAATTCATTGACGACGGCAGAACGCATGGTCTTGCTGGACAAGCTGGTGCAGCATGGCATTGACGCGCGGCGCGCCCTGCCAGGAACCGGCTGCTGCACGATACAGGACACTGTGGAGCTGAGCCGCCACGCAACGGTACACGGCTGTGCAGGCGTACTGATGCTGCCGCCTTTCTTCTACAAGAACCTCAGCGACGACGGCCTGTTTGCGTATTACTCCGAGGTGATAGAGCGGGTAGGCCTGCCGGACCTGCGAGTCTACCTATATCACATCCCCGCGTTCTCCGGTGTGCCCATCAGCCTCGGCCTGATAGAGCGGCTGATCAAGCGTTATCCGCAGCAGGTTGCAGGTATCAAGGATAGCTCGGGCGACTGGGGCAACCTGGAGGCGATGCTGAATCATTTTCCCGATTTTTCGATTTTCCCGGCATCGGAAAGTTTTCTCAGTCGCGCAATGCCGCTGGGTGCTTCAGGCTGCATATCGGCCACCATCAACGTGAATCCGGCCGCTATCGGCCGCTTGTGCTCTGGATGGAATACGGAAGCTGCGGTGCAGTGGCAGCATCAGGCGGACGTCATCAGGAAAATTTTCCAGGGTTACCCGATGATCGCGGCATTGAAGTTTGCGATCAGCCATTACAGCGGCATCCCTTCATGGCAGATCCAGCGGCCGCCGCTCAGCAGCCTCGCAGCGGATAAAAAGGCAGAGCTGCTGGCTGCGCTCGACGCCGCCAGTTTCAGCATGCCCGGCTTGCCGGCAGGAGGGAAGTCATGATGCCGCAGATCCGCCCGCTGGGGAAATATCCCAGTTTTTGCCGTGCCGGAGATTTCATTTTTGTTTCCGGCATGAGCGCGCGCCAGGCGGATGGAAGCATTGGCGGCACTACTTGCCTGGAAGACGGCAGTATCGTCCGCGATATAGACATTCAGACTCGCATCGTCATCCGAAAAATCCAGTCCGCGCTACAGGAAGCAGGAGCCGGCCTGGAGGATTGCGTCGCCATCACCAGCTATCTCGCTGACATGCGCCAGTTCGACGGATATAACGCGGTATATGCCGAATTTTTTGACGGCCGCGCCACGCGCACCACCGTCGCAGTGCAGCAATTACCGCATGCGCACATGGCGGTGGAGTTAACCGCGACCGCTTACAAACCGCTTTAATTCTTTGCCTTGATTTGTCTATGCTGAAAATACTGAATGACGACGCGCTGGACCTGCTGTTCCGCCGTGCGCGCTCTCATAACGGCTGGCTCAACCAGCCCGTGCCTGACGAGTTGCTGGAGGATGTGTATGAACTGATGAAGATGGGACCGACCAGCGTCAATTCCTCGCCGGTACGCCTGCTGTTACTGCGCAGTGAGGCAGCCAAGGAGCGCTTGCGGCCTGCGCTGAACAAGGGGAATACCGACAAGGTAATGTCGGCCCCGGTCGTTGCGGTCATCGCGCATGACTTGTATTTCCATGAAAAATTGCCGCAGCTGTTCCCGCACAATCCGGGTGCCGGCTCGCTGTTCGCCGCCAATGCAGAACTGGCGGAGACAACGGCGTTTCGCAACGGTAGCCTGCAGGGCGCCTATTTCATGCTGGCGGCGCGCTCTCTGGGACTGGATTGCGGGCCGGTTTCCGGTTTTGACGCAGCCGCGGTCAACCGGGAATTTTTGCCGACGGCAGGCTGAAGGTAAATTTTTTGTGCAATGTCGGTTTTGGCGACTACAGCAAGATATTCCCGCGCAGTCCGCGCCTCAGTTTCGACCAGGCCTGCAGCCTGTTATAAGCAGCACCTACACGGATTATTCATGGACATCATTTCTTATATCGCCCTGGGCGCCTTTGCCGGTATTCTGGCCGGCTTGCTGGGGGTAGGGGGCGGCACCATCATTGTGCCTGTGCTTACTTTTGTCTTTGCCGCCCAGCATTTTCCTCCGGAGTATGTATTGCATTTTGCTCTGGGCACATCGATGGCATCCATCTTGTTTACCTCGCTGGCCAGCCTGCGCTCCCATCACCGGCGCGGTGCGGTAAACTGGGCGGTGGTCAGGCAGATTACACCCGGTATCGTTGCCGGCACCTTGCTTGGGGTATGGCTGACGTCGATGATGTCGACCCGGCTGCTGAAAATGATTTTCATCGCATTCGCCTATTTTGTCGCAGTGCAGATGCTGATGAACATCAAGCCCAGGCCCAGCCGCCAGCTGCCTGCCGGGCCTGGCATGCTGGCTTCCGGTGGTGCGATCGGCATCTTTTCCAGCTTTGTCGGGATAGGCGGAGGCACATTGTCCGTGCCTTTCATGACATGGTGTAATGTGCCGCTGCATACCGTAATCGGCACATCGGCGGCGCTGGGGTTTCCGATTGCGGTTACCGGCGCGGCAGGTTTCATTGCCAGCGGTCTGCATGTACAGGGCTTGCCGCCGCTTAGCCTCGGCTTTGTTTATTTACCCGCTCTGGCCGGCATTGCCTTTGCCAGCGTGCTGACGGCGCCATTGGGTGCGAGCATGGCGCATGCGCTGCCGGTAGCCGCACTAAAAAAATTATTTGCATTGATGCTGATTGTAGTTGGCAGCAAAATGCTAACCTCCCTTTTTTAGGAATCATTGCGAAGGATGGACATGCAAGCGCTATACCCCTTTCACCTGGCTTTTTTTGTGCGCGACCTGGATGAGGCACGCGCGTTTTATGGCGGCGTCCTCAAGTTTAGCGAAGGCCGCAGTACGGACCACTGGGTGGATTTCGATTGCCACGGCCACCAGTTGTCCTTGCACCTGAAGGCTGGCCTGCAAGTGGCCGCCCAAGGAGGGATGGTAGATGGAGACAGCGTGCCGATTCCGCATTTCGGCGTGATCCTGGATATGCCGGCTTGGCAGGCGCTGGCGGATAGCGTCAGCGCTGCCGACATTCCATTCATCGTCGAGCCGCATATACGCTTTCAAGGCGAGCCTGGCGAGCAGGCAACAATGTTTTTTTGTGACCCGTCCGGCAACGCGCTGGAATTCAAGGGATTTGCCGAAATGAACAAGGTATTTGCCAAATAAAGCCGAAGTGGCCGATTGCTCTCCTGGAAGTGATGCCTGTGCATTCAGAATAAAGCATCTAAAACATCGATTTCAAATGAAAAAACCGCAAAATTGGCTGAATTTTGCGGTTTTTCTGCTTTCTGCTTGTTTTTTTAGCGGCAGACCCCAGATTCATGACTCAGGCTCTTCCTGCCCGACAGGTAGGAAAGCTGGCTCTCGTTTATACTCTCCGCTATAACATGAGCGTGCATGCACTAGAAGCATGTAACAAAACAAAAAAACAAATAAGCCGCACCGCATTTGCCCAGATAAGAATCCGTGAGAATCACCATGTCAAGCACCGAAACGCTCAGCACAGATACCGCCCCGTTACTGGAATATGTCGAATCCTGTAAATTGCCGACTACCTGGGCGACGTTCCAGCTGCACGGCTTTGTCGAGCCTGCAACCGGCAAGGAGCATGTCGCGCTGACCCTGGGCGACGTTGCCAACGGCGAGCCGGTGCTGGCCCGTATCCATTCTGAATGCCTGACCGGCGATGCGCTGTTCAGCCAGCGTTGCGACTGTGGTCCGCAGCTGGAACTGGCGCTGCAAAAGATTGCGAAGGAAGGCCGCGGCCTGCTGATGTACCTGCGCCAGGAAGGGCGGGGCATAGGCCTGTTGAACAAGATCCGCGCTTACCATCTGCAGGATGGCGGCGCCGATACGGTAGAGGCCAATCAGCGGCTGGGATTTGCGGCGGATTTGCGCAATTACAGCTTGTGCGAACCTATGCTGAAGCACCTCGGCATCAGTTCGCTGAAGCTGATGACTAACAACCCGCGCAAGATCGATGCGATGGGCAAGATCAATGTGACGATCACCGAGCATGTGCCGCTGATCATCAAGCGCAACCAGTATAACGAACGTTATCTGAGCACCAAGGCGACCAAGCTCGGCCACCTGATCCAGCCTGAACTATAAGATAACAAGGAAATTTACTACTGAACGCCGTGCGAATGCACGGCGCTTTTGCGTCAGCTGCCGTGTCCGGCAGCCGGAGTGAGCTCTGCGTTGCTGACCTGTATCACACCCATGATGTCGGTTGCATGGCCGGCTTCTATCCACGCATCAATGCCGCCCTGCAGGGGGCGCGCCCTATGGTATCCCTTGTCCACCAGCCTTTTTGCCAGCACTGCTGCCGACGCTTCGTTGGGGCAGGAGCAATACACGACGATTTCGCGGTCTACATGCAGGTGCGGGATCAGTTCCTGCCATTCTTCCAGGCCGATGGCGAGCGCACCGGGGATGGTTTCTACCGCAATTGATCGTACGCTGGGGCCGCGCACATCCACGATGACGGGTGGCTGGCCATCCTTGATCAGGGTTTGCAGTTCGCTGACATCAATCCGCGCCATGCGCATTGCACTATTGAAGCGGCGCCGTTTCATCCATTTGAGCAGCAGGTAAGCCACCAGCAGCGTTGCCGCCACGATCACTGCCGTATTACCCATTTCCATTAGTTGGGCGCTGACCAGTTCAATATTGGGATGGAACAGTACGCCGGCGCCGATGGCTGCCGAGGCCCATAGCGCGATGCCGATGGAATCAAACATGATGAATGACGCCAGACGGAGACGCAGTGCGCCCGACATGGGGGCGATGACCAGCGACAGGCCGGGCACAAACTTGGCAATCACCAGCGTGGCCAGACCCCAGCGCTCCACCCGTAGTTCCGTCTGCCGCACACAGGAATCCGGCGACAGCGACAATCGGCACAGCAGGCGCATCACGCGCAGGCCGTAGTGGCGGCCTATGCCGTACCACACCACGTCACCGATCAGGCTGGCCAGTATTGTCACGAACAGCAAGGCGAAAATGGAAAAATGGCCGTCGGCGGCCAGCGTGCCGGACACGATCAATGTCGGCACAGTGGGCAGGGGGAGTCCAAGCTGCATCAGCAGTACATTGAGGAACACGATCAGCAGACCGTATTCGATTGCCCAATGAATCAGCGTGTGCATCATGGATAAATTTCCTGGTTATATGGGGAAAGAAGCCTGTGGAAACCATCGCGTGTCCCGTCGGGCTCTTCCCAAAGTTATGCTGCAGTCAGGACGCCATTCTGGTAATCGTGGATCGCCTGTTCTATTTCTTCCCGTGTATTCATCACGAACGGGCCGTACTGTACCACGGGCTCGCGCAACGGCCGCCCAGCCAGCACCAGGAAGCGGGCTTCGCCATCGTCCGCCGTGACGGTGATGCGTTCGCCTTCCGACAATATTCCCGCCTGATGCGTTTTCAGGTGGCGCGGCGCATCCTCGCTGCCTATCTTGAGTTTACCCTCATAAGGATACACAAAAGCGTGATAGTCGCGCTGGACTATATGCGAAAAAACTGTTCCCGCAGGCAAAATAACGTCCAGGTATAGCGGATCCGTTGTCAAACCCTGCATCGCGCCGCCCAAAGACAGTTCGTCCATCTTCAACTGGCCGGCAATGACTTTGACGCGGCCCCCGCCTGGCAGTTCCGCCACAGGAATTTCGGCAGCAGGGATATCGCGGTAGCCGGCGGCTTTCATTTTTTCCGCTGCCGGCAGGTTGATCCACAGCTGGAAGCCGCGCATGCGGCCTTCCAGTTGCTGTGGCATTTCCGAATGGATGATGCCGCGGCCCGCCGTCATCCATTGCACGCCGCCGCTGCGCAGGTCGCCCTGGTTGCCCAGGTGGTCTTCATGGCGCATGTGGCCGTCCAAAATATAGGTGACGGTTTCAAATCCGCGGTGCGGGTGGTTGGGGAATCCGGCATTGTAGTCGTCCGGGTTGTCGGACGAGAACTCATCCAGCATCAGGAAAGGATCCAGCCGCGCACCTTGCATGCTGCCAATGCTGCGTTGCAGTTTGACGCCGGCGCCATCCGAGGTGCCGACTGCGGGGATAATTCTTTGCAAGCTGCGGGTAGCAACTGCTGCCCCGTTTGAATTGTTGCTGGTGTCCATCAGAATTCCTTTCAGTTGAGCTTTTGATCTGGCGATTTTGCAACTCCATTAAATCATTTACATGATCGATAAAAAAGATCAATATTAAGATCATATTTATCTAATTATTAGATGTGAATGTACATGGAACACAAAATCGCTACAACCGAAGAAGTCCTTTCTCATCCGCATATCACGCTGGAGCAATGGCGCGCGCTGATCTCCGTGGTGGACACCGGGGGCTATGCGCAGGCTGCCGAGCAGCTGCATAAAAGCCAGTCCTCAGTAAGCTATGCGGTACAAAAGCTGGAATCCCTGCTGAATGTGCAGGCCTTTGAAATTCAAGGCCGCAAGGCGATACTGACCGGCACTGGCCAGTTGCTGTACCGGCGAGCCAAAAAACTGCTGGATGACGCCGGCGCGCTGGAAAGAGCGGCGCGCCGCCTGTCGGCGGGGTGGGAGGCGGAAATTCGCATTGCAGTGGAAATGATCTTCCCGACCTGGCTGCTGCTGGATTGTCTGCAGCAGTTCGGTCTGGAGAGTCCGCATACGCGGATAGAACTGATTGAATCGGTGCTGGCGGGCACCAGCGACGCACTGCTGCAAGGCCAGGCCGACCTGGCGATTTCGGCGCAGATACCGCCAGGCTTCCTGGGTACGCCGCTGATGCAGTTCAGGTCGCTGCCTGTCGCCAACCCGAGGCATCCGCTGCATGCATTGGGGCGCGAACTGACGCTGCAGGATGTGCGCGAGCACCGGCAACTGGTGATACGGGAAACAGACAGCAAGCGCGCCAGCAGCATACTGAGCGTGGATGCAACGCAACGCTGGACTGTCAGCCATAGTGCTACGGCGATAGAGGCAATCTGCAAAGGCTACGGGTTTGCCTGGTTCCCGGAAGATAAAATCCGTAGCGAGCTGGCAGACGGACGCCTGAAGGTCTTGCCGATGCAGGGCGGGGGAGAGCGCTTCGGCAGCCTCTACCTGGTGCTGGCCGATCCCGACTATGCCGGCCCTGCTGCACTGAGGCTGGCAGACATCATCAGGGAAACCGCCGCCAGCGAATGCCTGAAGCAGCCCTAGGTAGAGCTTTCCCGCCGCTGCTGGAGTAGGATAAGGGGGGCGTAGTTCAAGCTTCATATTCATCGGGGAGGAAGTCGCATGGCCGCCGGAACGCACAACACTAGCCCCGCAGTTCGCAAACGTGCCAAATCCAGTGCAAGCGCTGCAGAAAAATCTGTTGCAGTGTCCACGGCACAAGCCAAGCCCTTGGCCGGAACAGGTTTGCCCGGCCAGGTGGTGCTGGTGCTGCAGGGCGGCGGCGCGCTGGGCGCCTACCAGGTGGGCGTATACGAGGCGCTGCACGAGGCCGGCATAGAGCCGGACTGGGTAATAGGCACATCCATCGGTGCCATCAACGGCGCCATCGTCGCCGGCAATCCACCGGCCAAGCGCCTCGAGCGCCTGATGGAATTCTGGGATATTACGCAGCACCATAGCCGCCACCTTCCTGCCGGCAGCAATGCTGTCATCAATATGCTGACGATGGCGCACGGCATTCCGGGCTTCTTCGTTCCCAATCTTGCGTCATGGCTGGGCCTGAACGCCAATGCCGGTATAGAACAAGCTTCTTATTACCAGACGGCGCCGCTGAAGAAAACCTTGGAATCGCTGGTCGATTTTGAATACCTGAACCGGCGCGGTACAAGGCTGACGGTGGGTGCGGTCAACGCCCGCACTGGAGAGATGCGCTATTTCGATAGCCGCGATGAAACGGTAGCGGTTGAGCACGTGATGGCGTCGGGTGCGTTGCCGCCCGCCTTCCCGGCGGTGCGCATAGACGGCGAGCCCTACTGGGATGGTGGCCTGTATTCGAATACGCCGATTGAAGCGGTGCTGGATGACAAACCGCGCCGCGATGGCGTAATTTTCTCCGTACAGGTGTGGAATCCGCTGGGGCCGGAATCGGCCAATATGACGCAGGTGATGGGCAAACTGAAAGATATCCAGTATGCCAGCCGCTCCAGCCACATAGAACGCCAGCGCCAGATCCACAGGTTGCGGCATGTGATCCGCGAGCTGGCGCTGAAGCTGCCTCCGGAATTAAGGGACGATCCTGAATGCAAGGAGCTGGCCGCCTGGGGCTGCGGCACGACCATGCACATCATCAAACTCAATGCACCGGTGCTAGCCGGCGAGGATTATACGAAAGATATCGATTTCACTGCCAGGGGCATACGCGCGCGCTGGCAGGCCGGCCTCGACGAAACGCGGCGCGTGATCGCCGGCAGGCCGTGGACTGCCGACGTGGATCCGATTGAAGGCGTCATGATCCATGAAACCAGGGATGCCTGAGCGCCAGAACAGCGAAGTGCTGTGCGATAAACCCGGATCTTTCTTCCCTGCTACAAAATACAGGCGGCCTTGCGCTTGAAATAGCGGCATGCAGCAGCATGTAGAGCCTGTATGTAGAAACAAGGCATGTGCCTGGCTTCGCATATTTCCGGCAGGGTGAGCAAATTGCATCGCCTGCCATGTTGATTGATATTGCGATAATGCCAGGATCCTATGCCTTCAGTCTCCCGACTTCTTATTTTATTCGCCATTATCGCGGCGGCTCATGCCTTTCTCGGCTTCAGCCTGTTTTCCGCGCTGGGCCTGGAAGGATTGGGGCTGGCTGCGGCGTGGCTTGCTTTGTTGGCGTCCACGCTGATGTTGCCCATGGGGCTGCTGGCGCCAATGATGAAGAATAAAAATCTTTC
The DNA here is from genome assembly GCF_049339885.1 of Undibacterium sp. TJN25. NCBI lineage: Bacteria > Pseudomonadati > Pseudomonadota > Betaproteobacteria > Burkholderiales > Oxalobacteraceae > Undibacterium > Undibacterium sp. TJN25. The sequence continues at coordinate 151,653 of NZ_JBMPPM010000008.1, forward strand.
CGACAAGCTGGCCTGGGCTGGCCTGATTGTCATGGGCCTGTTTTCCTCGCTGTTTGTACTGACCTTGCTGCGCGACCTGCTATTGTTGCCGTTGTCGTTTGCCGTACCGGCGCAATACTACTCGCAGTTGAATGAGCGATCGGCGCTGGTCGTGCTGGCCGGCGCCGTGTTGTTTACTGTCTTGGGCTGGTTCAATGCGCGCCGTCGCGCCGCAGTGGTGGATGTTACCGTGCCTATTACGGATTTGCCGGCTGAACTGGTCGGTTTTACGATTGCACAGATCAGCGACATCCATGTCGGCGCGACCATCAAACGCCGCTACCTGTCGGCGATCGTGGACAAGGTCAACAGCCTGAATGCCGACATGGTGGCAGTCACTGGCGACCTGGTGGACGGACGCGTGCCGGAATTGAAGGCCCATACCTCACCTTTAAAGCGGCTGCATTCCCGCCACGGCACCTATTTTGTGACCGGCAACCATGAATACTATTCAGGCGTCTTGCCGTGGATAGATGAATTGCGCAAGCTGGGATTGACCGTGTTGCTGAATGAGCATGTGACCTTGCAGCACGAAGGCCGTACTATTGTGGTGGCAGGCGTCACTGATTATAACGCCGGGCATTTTTATGCCGACCATGCCAGCGATCCTGCCGGCGCCTTGCGCGGCGCGCCGCAGGATGCATCCGTCAAGCTGCTGCTGGCGCATCAGCCGCGCAGTTCGTTCAAGGCAGCGGATGAGGATTATGACTTGCAGTTGTCCGGCCATACGCACGGCGGACAATTCTTTCCGTGGAATTTCTTCGTGCGCTTCCAGCAACCTTTTACTGCCGGCCTGCACAAGATCAAGAATCTGTGGGTGTATACCAGCCGCGGTACCGGCTACTGGGGGCCGCCGAAACGGCTGGGCGCACCGTCCGAAATCACCCGCATACGCCTGTCGCGTGCTTGAGTAGGTGAGATGGACGCTACAGACGAGACTGGCGTTTATTCGGACTTGCTGTCCAGGCGTTTTTCGCTGATGCTGGCCTTGGCTCTTTCCAGCATGTCGATTGCCGCCGGGCCGCGCATCAGCGTCACTGCCACCGCCAGCGCGTCGATGTAAGTCAGGTGCGCCAGGCGCGAGGTCATTGGCGTATAGATGTCCGGGTCTTCTTCCACGTCCACGCTGATATGCACGTCGGCCAGTTCGGCCAGCGGGCCGCCGCTGGCGCATAGCACCAGCACTTTTGCTCCCGCGTTCTTGGCCAGTTGCACGCTGCGTATCATGTCGCGCGTGCGACCGGTGCGTGAGAAGGCCACCACGACACAGTCGCTGTTCAGCAGCGTTGCCGATTGCGCCTGCAAGTGGGCATCGCAAAAAACGGTAGTGGGAATGCCGAAACGAAAAAATTTCAACTGCGCATCTATCGCCAGCGCGCCGGAATATCCCAGGCCGTAGCACTCTATGCGGCGCGCGCGCGACAGCAGGCTGACCGCAGCTTCAAAGGTGGCGGTGTTGGCAGTATTGCGCGCCTCCATCAGTGTCGCAATCGTGCGGTCGAATACCTTGGGAAGAACGTCGCGCACCTGGTCCGCCTGGTTAACGTCCAGGTGCAGGTAAGGGATGCCGGTTGCCAGGCTTTTTGCAAAGGCCAGCTTGAAACTCTTGAAGCCTTCAAAGCCCATGGACTGGGAAAAGCGCGCCACCGTGGGTTCGCTGACGTCGCAAGCCTGCGCCAGTACGCGTATCGACATTTCCAGGCTGTCATGCGGTTTCTGCAGCAGGAATTCGGCTACTTGCCGTTCGGCGCGGCTCAGTGCTGTGCTGGCAGTGCGTATACGCGCCAGCAAGCCTTTTTCCGGCGGAACCGCCTTGGATAAGGGGGCAGCAGATAAAGGGGGCATGGGCGCTTCCTGACTTTTATGGCGCATCATGGGCTCCAGAATACATCCACGGCGCAAGTTGCTTCGCGCAGCAGCGTGCTGACCGGCAGGTTGTTGCTATCGGCGCTGTCGAGTACCTGGCGCTTGTCGCGGCCGGTAATCACCAGCCAGATGCGTTCTGCATTCAGCAGTCGCGACAGCGACAGCGAAATACGCTCTTGTCCGGATTGCGGATTGGTCGCAGCCACACACAGGCTGGCGGGGTTGTTGACGAGCAAATGCGGCGCTCCGGGAAACAGCGACGCTACATGGCCGTCAGCGCCCATGCCCAGCAGCACGGCGTCGAAGGCGGCGGGTAATTGCTGCGCGAGCCGGTTGCTGACCGAAGGAACGGCGTCAGCAGGCGTGGTGTCCGGCGTTTTGAGCGACACCAGTTGCCAGTGCTGCACATCGTGATTGGATGTTTCCAGGCATTGCCGGAACAGGCCTTCATTGCTCTGCGGATCGGCATCGCTGACCCAGCGCTCATCGGTGGCGACCAGTTTTATCTTTTCCGCCGGTGTGGGCGACGCTGCCAGTAAGGCGTCGAGCTGGCGGTAGATTGGCGCCGGCGTGGTGCCGCCGGCCAGTGCAAAACTGCTGCCCGGCTTTTCTTTGATGATGTCCAGCCACTGCGCGGACAGCGCATCGCTCAGTGATGCGAAATCCGTAAATTCATGTATGCGCACCATGGCTCAACCCTCCACGAATTCTTCGCCCCAGCTGGAGCCGCTCTGGGCCAGCAGGTAGCTGGCCGCTGCCGGGCCCCAGCTGCCGGCGATATAAGATTTCAAGCCTTCCGTGTCGGATTGCCATGCGCTCATGACCGGATCGATCCAGTCCCAGGCGGCGCCCAGCTCATCGTCGCGCACGAACAGCGTCAGGTCGCCGTGCATCGCATCCAGCAGCAGGCGCTCATAACTTTCCACGCGGCGTGAGTTGGAGGCTTCGGCAAAATCGAGGTTCAATGCCACGTCGGACAGACGTATGCCTTCGCCCGGCTCTTTGGCCTTCAGGAACAGTTCCACGCTTTCTTCCGGCTGCAGTGAAATCACCAGGCGGTTGGAGCGCAGGTTGCGCTGCGAGGCGCCGAAAATGGAGTAGGGGATAGGCTTGAAGTTGATGGTGATTTCTGCGCTGCGGGTCGCCATGCGTTTGCCGGTACGCAGGAAAAAAGGCACGCCGGCCCAGCGCCAGTTGTCGATTTCAGCACGGATTGCGACAAAGGTCTCGGTACGCGATGCAGGCGGCACGCCGGGTTCCGCCTGATAGGAGATTACGGGTTTGCCGTCTACCGCGCCGGCACGATACTGGCCGCGCACGGTTTTTTTGCTGACTTCTTCCGGAGTAAATTTATGCAGCGCGCGCAAGACCTTGACCTTTTCGTCGCGGATGGAGTCGGCGCCGGCATTCACCGGAGGTTCCATCGCAACGATGGACAGCAGTTGCAGCAGATGGTTTTGCACCATGTCGCGCAGCGCGCCGGTATGGTCGTAAAAATCGCCGCGCGATTCCACGCCCACCTGTTCCGAAATCGAAATCTGCACATCCTGTATCCACTTGCGGTTCCACAGCGGTTCCAGGAAGGAGTTTGCAAAGCGCAGCGCCAGCAGGTTCTGCACCATTTCCTTACCGAGGTAATGGTCAATACGATAGATCTGGCTTTCTTTCAGATATTTGCGCAGCGCTACGTTGATGTCGCGCGCCGACTGCGCATCACGCCCCAGCGGTTTTTCCACCACTACCCGCGCATTGCCGCTGACCAGGTCTTGCACTGATAGCCGCTGTACGATAGGTTCAAACAGGTCGGGACCGGTGGCCAGGTAGAACAGCGTGGCATTGGCCTCCGACGTATGCACTTTCTGTTTCAGGCTTTCAAAGTCCGCGGCTTCGCGTGCATCTATCTTGGCGTAATGTGTCAGCGCAAGAAAATCCCTCAATTGTTCCGGCGTATTGCCGCAGTCGCTGGCGCAATAGTTTTCTATGCTGGTGGACACGCGCTGGCGAAAGTCTTCGTCTGCCAGCGCCTCGCGTGCGGCGCCGATGAACATGAAGTTCTTGTCCAGCCGGCCATTGACGAATGCGCTGAACAGCGCCGGAATGATCTTGCGCTTGGCGAGATCGCCAGTGCCGCCGAACAATACAAAAGTGGTCATGCTGACTCCGAATGTGATTAGCCCTATTATGGATGCAACGCTTAAGGACAGGCTTGGTTGGTCGAGAAAATGCCGTATTGTGATTATGCCATATTATCGTCAGAAATGTAGTTTCATTACGATATTTTAAGTTTATTTATGTCAATATTGGTCATAATTAACGATAAATGAAAGTTTGTTACAGAATTTCTGAATTTGTGCTATCTTTCTGTCATCTGAACTGGTGAGGTGTCCGGGTGCTTCCGCGCCGGAGACTTCCGTCGTATGAAAGCGAACCCATGAGCACAGTTGAACAAGCTACGCAGAATTCCCTTAATCCCGTTATAGACCGCGTCACCAGGCGTATCGCCGAGCGCAGCAAGACGCTGCGCGATGAATATCTGGCCCGGCTGGAGCAGATGCGCAGCCGCGGTCCGCGGCGCGGCAACTTGTCCTGCGCCAATCAGGCGCATGCCCATGCGGCGGCGCAGCCTGGCACCAAAATCTGGCTGAATGAAGCCAAGCGGCCCAACATCGGCATCGTCACCTCCTACAACGATATGCTGTCGGCCCACCAGCCATACGAAAGTTATCCTGAGCAAATCAGGCAGACTGCGATGCGCTTGGGCGCCACTGCGCAGGTTGCCGGCGGGGTGCCCGCAATGTGTGATGGCGTTACGCAGGGTCGTCCCGGCATGGAGCTGTCTCTGTTTTCGCGCGACGTGATTGCGCAGGCGACCGCGGTTGCGCTGTCGCACGACAGTTTTGATGCGGCCTTATGTCTGGGTATCTGCGACAAGATCGTGCCCGGCCTGCTGATAGGTGCGCTGGCATTCGGCCATCTGCCGACCATCTTCGTGCCGGCCGGCCCCATGGGTTCGGGTTTGTCCAATAAGGAAAAAGCGGCGGTGCGTGAGCGTTATGCCCAAGGCAAGGCGACTAAAGAAGAGTTGCTGGCCGCGGAAAATGCGGCATACCATAGTGCCGGCACCTGCACTTTCTACGGTACTGCCAACAGCAACCAGATGCTGCTGGAAGCAATGGGCCTGCATCTTCCCGGTGCTGCTTTCGTCCATCCGGACGATCCTCTGCGTGCTGTGCTGACGGATGCAACAGTGGAGCGCGTGCTGCAATTGACCGAGCAGGGCGGTAACTACACGCCTATCGGCCACGTAGTCAACGAAAAAACCATCGTCAATGCCGTCATCGCCTTGTTGGCAACAGGCGGCTCTACTAATCATACGATCCACTGGATATCGGTCGCGCGCGCCGCCGGCATACTGATCGACTGGCAGGATTTCGATGAACTGTCCTCCGTCATTCCTTTACTGACCAGGGTTTATCCAAACGGCACCGCCGACGTCAATGCGTTTGAAGATGCAGGCGGCCCGGTCTTTGTGATACGCGAATTGTTGTCGGCGGGTCTGATGCATGCCGATGTCAAGACAGTGTACGGTTCTGAGGGCCTGCAATCGCATGTTACCCGGCCTGTACTGACAGAAGATCGCAAGGTGAAATGGCAGGCCTTGCCCGATGTTTCGACCAACCGCGACGTTGTGCGCAACGTGACCGAGCCGTTTGCGCCGACCGGCGGTCTGCGCCTGCTGGATGGCAACATCGGGCGGGCCATTGTCAAGGCATCCGCCGTGCCGGAAGACGCATGGATCATCCGTGCCCCGGCCAAGGTATTCGATTCGCAGGATGCATTGGTGGGTGCTTACAAAGCCGGCCAGTTGAACATGGATTTTGTCGCGGTTGTGATCTTCCAGGGGCCGCAAGCTAACGGCATGCCGGAACTGCACCATTTCACGCCGGTGCTGGGCAGCCTGATGTCGGCCGGCTACAAGGTTGCGCTGGTAACGGACGGCCGCATGTCCGGCGCTTCGGGCAAGGTGCCGGCGGCACTGCACGTCAGCCCGGAAGCCGCACAGGGCGGCCATATCGCCAAGGTGCAGGATGGCGATATCGTGGAACTGAATGTGCATACCGGAGAATTGCGCGCGCTGGTGTCGGAAGAGGAGTGGGCGGCCCGGCCGCTGCGCCGTGTCAGTGCCGATTCCAGCCACGGCTACGGCCGCGACCTGTTCGTTGCGCAGCGCCGTGTGGTGACGACGCCCGAGCAGGGCGCCTCCACGCTGTTTATCGATTAAGAGATTTTATCTTTCAGTACAGATCACCAGAATTTTTTCGCAAGCCCTAGAACAAACCGAGACCGATATGAGCGCAATCAAACTGAGCAAGCAAGAAATCATCAGGCAACTGGAACACCTTCGCGTGCTGCCCATCCTCGTGACCAACGATGTGGAACAGGCGATACGCTGTGTGAAAACACTGGCGGAGAATGGCCTGCCGGCAGTGGAAATCACACTGCGCACGCCGGATGCGTTGACGGTGTTGCGCGAAGTGGTCAGGGCCTGCCCGGAAGTGACGGTTGGCGCAGGCACGATATTGACGCCGGCACAGCTGGATGCCGTGCAGGAAGCCGGCGCCACCTTCGGCATCAGCCCCGGCATCACACCGGTGCTGGCGCGCGCGGCTGCCGCATCCAGCCTGCCTTATTTCCCCGGCGTAGGCGGCGCCAGCGACCTGATGCTGGCGCTGGAAAACGATTTCAACGTCGTCAAGCTGTTCCCGTCCGATCTTCTGGGTGCGACCAAGATGGCCAAGGCGCTGGGTGGCCCTTTCCCGGATGTGCGTTTCTGCCTGACCGGCGGCGTGACCGTGGAAGCGACTCCACAATTGCTGCAACAAAAAAATATCCTGTGCGTAGGCGGTTCATGGATGTGCCCGGCCTCGCTGATCGAAGCCAATGACTGGGCCACCATCGGCAAACTGGCGGCGCAAGCTGCAGCAGCGGCAAAATAAACTCCACCGGCGATTTGAGACCATGGCTAATTCTGTTTCACACAGCCCTTTGTGGGGACTGCTGCAGCAACGCGCAACCAATACCCCTAGCCTGAAGGATCTGTTCCGCGCGGATCCGCAGCGCTTCATGCATTTCTCCGCATCTGCCTGCGGCATCCTGCTGGATTATTCCAAGCAGAGGATAGATACCACCGCCAAGCTGAACCTGCTGGCGCTGGCGCGCCAGCAGCAGGTGGAAGCCCGCCGCGACGCGATGCTGGCCGGCGAGGCGATCAACCATACCGAAAATCGCGCGGTGTTGCATACAGTGCTGCGCTTGCCGAAGGGTGAATCCTTCAGCCTGAAAGGCGAAAATATCGCCGCCAGCGTACACCAGGTGCTGGCGCAGATGCGCAGTTTCAGCGACGCGGTGCGTGAAGGGCGCTGGCTGGGATATTCCGGCAAGGCTATCCGCACCATCGTCAATATCGGCATCGGCGGCTCCGACCTTGGCCCGCAGATGGCCTGCATTGCATTGGCGCCATGGTCGCATAAAAACCTGTCGCTGCATTTTGTGTCGAATGTGGACGGTCGCCATGTTGCCGACGCGCTCAAGAACGCCGATCCGGAAACTACGCTGTTCGTCGTCGCGTCCAAGACTTTTTCGACGATGGAAACGCTGACCAATGCCAGGACTGCGCGCGAGTGGATGCTGGCGCACGGCTGCCCGGAAGACGGCATACGCCAGCATTTCGTCGCCCTGAGTACCAATGTGGATGCAGCAAAGGAGTTCGGTATTGCACCGGAAAACGTCTTCCCATTCTGGAGCTGGGCAGGCGGCCGTTATTCGATGTGGAGCGCCATCGGCCTGTCGATTGCGCTGTACATCGGCGCCGACAAATTTGAAGAGATGCTGGCCGGTGCGCATGAAATGGACCTGCATTTCGCGCAGGCGCCGATGGAGCAGAACCTGCCCATGCTGATGGCGCTGATCGGAGTGTGGAATATCAATTTCCTGGGCCTGCAGGCTTTATCGATTGCTCCCTACCATCAGCGCATGACGCGCTTGCCTGCCTATTTGCAGCAGTTGGAGATGGAGAGCAATGGCAAATCCGTCACACGCGAAGGGCAGCGGGTTGACTACGCCACGTCTCCTGTGCTGTTCGGCGAGGCCGGCACCAATGGTCAGCACGCTTACTTTCAGTTGCTGCACCAGGGCGCTACCATCATCCCTACCGATTTCATCGTTGTGGCCGAAGATGATTCCGGCCTGCCCGGGCATAACCAGGCCTTGCTGGCGAACTGCTTTGCGCAATCCAAGGCGATGGCGCTGGGCAAGGATATCCAGCAGGTCAGGGCAGAGCTCGGCGATGTGTCGGAAAAGCTGCTGCCGCATCGCGTGTTCGAAGGCAACCGTCCAAGCTCGACTTTGCTGCTGGATGCGCTGACGCCGAAGTCTCTGGGCGCGCTGATTGCACTGTATGAGCATAAAGTGTTTGTACAATCGGTGATCTGGGATATCAACGCGTTCGACCAGTGGGGCGTGGAACTCGGCAAGTCGCTGGCCCAGCAATTGATCAGCCTGGATCCGGCAGCGGTCAAGGAAGAATACGATAGCTCTACACGCGGCCTGTTGCAGGCGCTCCGACGAAAAATTCCGGCTGCAGGCAAGAACTAATTTCCGCGGCGAAATTTTTTTGTGACACGTCAGCGACGTTAATGACCTTTATACGCTGACAGGCATTTACTCCATTGCAAAACAATGCGAAAGTATGCCGCACTGCAGTACCGGGGCGCCTGCCTCTGCGCAAACTTCCTTACGAGGGAAGAGTCCGCTGTCCCGCTGCCCCGTTGCACGATGAGTATTCTTCCCCATTTGATTCAATTAACCTGAATTTAACCTAAATAAGCCACAGCATGAATGCCGAGTCCAAGCAAAACGCAGCGTTGCCCGAAGATGACAAAGACCAGTCGCTGAAAGAAGATATCCGCCGGCTGGGCCGCATCCTTGGCGATACCGTCCGCAACCAGCACGGCGACCAGGTTTTTGAGCTGATAGAGCATATCCGCCAGAGTTCCATCCGCTTCCAGCGCGATGCCGACTTTGCCGCGCGCGAAGAACTGGAAACGACACTGGACAATTTGAGCAACGACCAGACCACGCAGGTCATACGCGCGTTCAGCTATTTTTCACACCTGGTCAACCTGGCAGAAGACCAGCACCATGTCCGCCGCTCGCGCGCCCACCTGATCGCCGGTTCCGCGCCCAAGCGCGGCAGCCTCGCGCATACCATTGATGCGCTCTATAGCAACGGCAACGACACCGGCAAATTGCTGGAATTTTTCAAGACTGCCCAGGTTACCCCGGTGCTGACAGCGCACCCTACCGAAGTCCAGCGCAAGAGCATCCTGAATTGCCAGATGGTGATCACCCGCCTGCTGGACGAGCGCGACCGCATGCAGCTGACGCCTGAAGAGTCGGCCGCTAACGAAGAGGCGCTAAACCGTGCGGTGCTGACCTTGTGGCAGACGCGTATGCTGCGCACGTCCAAGCTGTCGGTGCTGGATGAAGTGGAAAACGGCCTGAGTTTTTACGATTACACTTTCCTGCGCGAGTTGCCGCACCTGTACGCAGGTCTGGAAGACCTGTTGTGCAGCAAGGACGGCGAATTGAAGCAGCTGGAGCTGCCGAGCTTCATGAAAATGGGCAGCTGGATAGGTGGCGACCGCGACGGCAATCCTTTCGTCACTGCCGACGTGCTGGAAAAGACGCTGGCGATGCAGTCCAGCCGCGCGCTGAATTTTTACCTGACAGAGCTGCATACGCTGGGTTCGCAGTTGTCCGTCGCAAACCTGCTGGTGGGCGCGTCCGGGGATTTGCTGGCGCTGGCGCAGCGCTCTCCGGACCATTCGCCGCACCGTTCCGATGAGCCTTACCGTTTGGCAATCAGCGGCATGTACGCGCGGCTGGCCGCGACCTACAGGAAATTGCTGAATGCCGAGCCTGCGATCCATGCGGCCGGCGAAGCGGTGGCTTATGACAATGCCGAAGAGCTGATCGCCGACCTGGATGTCGTGCACCAGTCCCTGCTGGATCATGGCTCGGCGGCGTTGACGCGCGGGCGCTTGCGGCACCTGCGCCGCGCCGTGCGCGTATTCGGTTTTTACCTTGCCCCGCTGGACTTGCGCCAGAATTCGGACGTGCATGAGAGAGTGGTTGCAGAGCTGCTGGAAGCGGCCAAGCCCGGCACTGATTACCTTGGGCAGGATGAAGAGGGCCGCATCAGGCTGTTGCTGGCGGAAATATCATCGGCCCGTCCGCTGGCTTCGCCCTACATCGACTACTCGGAAGATACCCAATCCGAACTGGCAATCTACCGCGGCGCCCGCACTGCGCAGCTGCGCTATGGCAAGGGCGCCGTGCCCAACTGCATCATCTCCAAAACAGACGGCGTGTCAGACATGCTGGAACTGGCCTTGCTGCTGAAAGAGGCGGGCTTGCTGCATCCGCTGGAGGGCAGGCTGGATGTCAATATCATCCCGCTGTTTGAAACGATAGGCGATCTGCAGAACAGCGCGCCGGTCATGGACCGGTTGCTGGGTCTGCCGGAATATGCGGATCTGCTGCAAAGCCGCAGCAATGCGCAGGAAGTGATGCTGGGTTATTCCGACAGCAACAAGGACGGCGGTTTCCTGACCTCCGGCTGGGAACTGTACAAGGCAGAGCTGGAGCTTGTGAAGATATTTGCCAAGCGCCAGGTACGCCTGCGGCTGTTCCATGGCCGCGGCGGTTCTGTGGGACGCGGCGGCGGCCCCAGCTACCAGGCTATCCTGGCGCAGCCGGCCGGCGCGGTGCAAGGACAGATACGCCTGACCGAACAGGGCGAGGTCATCACCGCCAAATACGGCAACCCGGAAGTCGGGCGCCGCAACCTGGAAGTGCTGGCGGCCGCGACGCTCGAGGCCAGCCTGCTGTCCGGCGCCGAACCGGTGCCGCCGGAAGAGTTTCTGACAGCGATGGGGGAGTTATCCGATAACGCCTTCCAGGCTTATCGCAACATGGTCTATGAGACCGAAGGTTTTGAACAATATTTCTGGGAATCGACAGTGATCTCGGAAATTGCCGGCCTGAATATCGGCAGCCGCCCCGCATCGCGCAAGAAGTCAACGGCAATTGAAGATTTGCGCGCCATTCCCTGGGTCTTCAGCTGGTCGCAATGCCGGCTGATGCTGCCGGGCTGGTTCGGCTTCGGCTCCGCGGTGCAAGCCTACCTGAAGGCGCATCCGGAAAACGGATTGGCTACCTTGCAGGCAATGTTCAGGGACTGGTCCTTCTTTGCTACCATCCTGTCGAATATGGAAATGGTGTTGGCCAAGAGCGATATCGGCATTGCCAGCCGCTATGCGCAACTGGTCAAGGACGAGGCTTTGCGCAACCGTATCTTCCCGCGTCTGCAGGCCGAACATGAAGCGACCATCGACGTGCTCAAATCCATCTCCGGGCAAGATGAACTCTTGTCTGCCAACCCACTGTTGAAACGCTCGATCAGCAATCGCTTCCCTTACCTGTCGCCGTTGAACCATGTGCAGGTCGAATTGCTGGAACGCTACCGTAACGGCGACCCGGATGAGCGCGTGCGCCGCGGCATCCATTTGTCCATCAATGGCATTGCCGCGGGATTGCGCAATAGCGGATAGCCATCCCGGGCCGGGAAGTCTGGCCCGCTGCATGCTCGCTGGCAATTTTTTTGCGTGGGCACGGTAGAATGCGGTTTTACAGTCTAGTAAAGAACAAGCAATGAGTGTTCACATTCTGGGTGTGGTCGGCTGGTCCGGGAGCGGCAAGACGACGATGCTGGAAATCCTGCTGCCGCAGCTGTCTGCGCTCGGCAAGGCGGTCAATGTCGTCAAGCATAGCCATCATGACATCAGCCTGGAGCCGGACCGCAAGGATAGCGCGCGGCTGCGCAATGCCGGTGCGGCGGAAGTGCTGCTGGCGTCTCCATACAGGTATGCGGTAATGCATGAGTTGCGCAACCAGCCTGAACCCTCTCTGATGGATCTGCTCCGCCGGCTCACTCCAGCCGACCTTGTGCTGGTGGAGGGCTATAAATGGGAAGCCATTGCCAAGCTGGAAATACATAGGCAGGCGCTGGGCAAACCCCCGCTTTATCCGGACGATACCCTCATACTCGCCGTCGCCGCCGATAGTCCTGCGCCGGAAAACCTCCGTGAGGGATTGGCCTGGCTGGATCTGAACCGGCCGGCAATGGTGATGGACTGGCTGCTTGCATCTCTTGCGGCAAATATTTTCTCCAACGGCTAAAGTCGGCTGTATTTCTGCCGTTATTGATCATATAGAGATACGGAGAATTGTATGGACGTTACCGGAATTGCCAGCTTGGCAACCACTATGGCGGATGTAGGTACCAGCCAGGCGGTAGGCATTGCTGTGCTCAAGAAAGCGCTGGACGCTACCAGCGAAAGCGCAATGGCGCTGATCGAAGCCATTCCCGACAGCCCTACCGTATCCAATCTGCCTTCCCACCTCGGCCGTAATATTAATACGACCGCCTGATGCCGCTGTCGGCGCCTTAATTCTTGCGCCGCGGCAGACACATCTTTCCTTCATCGCAGTTTCCCCATAGCCTTATACCTTTTTGCAACGGTTACAATTTAACTGTTGTCAAACTACGGCGCCCGCTTCAAAAAAACATTCATTCATGTGATACTGCGTGGCAATGTTATAAATATATCCAATAACTAATATATCCAATAACAATAACGCGCGCCGCAGGGATTTCTGCCCGGTAACGCGATATGCCGTTCACTGTTACTTATCTGTTAATATTTTCTCGTGTAGAAGGATAGACCGGGGTTGCCCGTGCCTGCAGCGATGCGGCACTAAACGCATGAAGTGGGATGGGACAGAATTTGAGCGCCAGAGAGATTGAATTAAGCCAGATGACGGTAGACCAGCGTCTTGCCGCATTGGACATCAATGATATCGACATCACGCTGCTCAGGCTGGTCCACCAAAAACTGGTCTCCAATCCGCAAGCCAGTTTCAATATTGCCGGTTATACCTTCCCCGAATTCATTCTTTCCATCAAAAACCAGGAATACGAAGCCACCTGGCTGCCATTGCTGTGGCAAATTTTCCATTACGACCCCGAATCCTTCTTGTCTGCACTGCAAATTTTGCGCAAGGTCGCCGCGCTGGAATTTGATGCGGTCAATCCGCACACTGGCTTGCCGGTCATTGACACTGCGGTTGCCAACGACCTGTCGCAGGCGCCGGTTGCCATGTTGACATTGGACCGCCAAGGGTGCGCGCACTTTGCCAATCCACTGTTCCTGCGCTACTTCGGCTCCGGCGATCTGGCGGGTATCGCAGGAAAAACCGTAGAAGAACTGATCCTTAACGAACCGCTTGCGGCCACGGCAAAGCAATTGTTGCAAGGAGCGCAGTTACCGCATCACCTGCTGGTTTCGCTGTACGACGGCTCCGCGACCCGATTTTTTGAATGCCACGTTGCCTGTGCAAGCTGGCAGGATGAGTCTGTACTGCTTATTACCATGGAAGACACGACGCAGCGCATGAGCTCGCCGGAAGAGCTGCTGCGTTTTCGCATGGCGCTGGACAGCTCCATTGATGCGATCTACCTGATAGACCGCGAACAGATGCGTTTTATCGACGCCAATGAAACAGCCACCAAGATATTGGCGTATAGCCGGGCGGAACTGCTGCAACTGGGGCCGCAAGACCTGAAGCCGGATGCAGGCGAGCTGGAGCGCATTAACAAGCGCTTCGACGAAATCATCCATAGTGATGCCAAGACCGGCATGATAGAAACCGTGCACCAGCGCAAAGACGGATCGCGGTTGCCGGTGGAAGTCTATCTGCGCGCGATGATGTCGGAGCAGAGGCAGATACTGGTTGCGGTTGTGCGCGACATCAGCAGCCGGCTGAAAGCGGAGGCGGACCTGCGCACAAGCGAAGACAAGTTCAGGGGTATCTTCAACCAGGCTGCAATCGGCCTGGCCCACCTGACGCTGGAAGGCCGATGGTTCCAGACCAATAAAAAATTCTCGGAAATCGTAGGCTACTCGCCGCTGGAAATGCAAAACATGTCCTTTCAGGAACTGACCCATCCGGGCGACCTGCAGGCGGACGAAGAAATGGTGCGCGGCCTGATCGCAGGCCATTATCCCAACTATACAAAAGAAAAGCGCTATATCCATAAGGACGGGCATGCCGTCTGGGTCAATATCACCGTTTCGCTGGTGTATGACCGCAACGGCAAGCCGGTATATGCCGTGAGTGCGATAGAGGACATCACCAACCGCAAAAAGATAGAGTGGGACCTGCTGCATTTGGCGAACCATGATTCGCTGACCGGCTTGCCAAACCGTTTGCTGATACAGGACAGGCTAAGCCAGGCGATTGCCCATGCCCACAGGAAGGGTACGCAGACAGGCGTCATCCTGATCGATATTGACCGCTTCAAAAATATCAACGATAGCCTCGGCCACGGCATAGGCGACCTGATCATCGTGGAGATAGGCCGGCGCTTGTCCTTTATCATGAAAGGCGACAATGCCGTGGGACGTCTGGGCGGCGACGAGTTTGTCGTCATGCTGTCGGATCTGGCCAGCGGAGATATGCTGGCAGCCACAGCGCAAAATATCCTGGATGCATTGTCTCAGCCGATGGCGATCTATGAGCATGAATTCTTCCTCACCGGCAGCCTGGGCCTGAGCGTCTACCCCAAAGATGGCGCCGACAGCCAGACCTTGCTGAAAAATGCCGATACGGCAATGTACCGGGCCAAGGACGCAGGCGGCAATAACATGCAGTTTTATGCGCACGAAATGAATGCGCGCGCACTGGCCCGCTTTACCACCGAAGGCGGATTGCGGCGCTCGCTGGAGCGCGACGAATTCGTGCTGCATTACCAGCCGCAGATCGATGTGCTGTCCGGCAGGGTGGTCGGCATGGAAGCCTTGCTGCGCTGGCAGCCGCTCGACAAGCCGGCCGTGGCGCCGGCAGAGTTTATCCCGATTGCCGAAGAAACCGGGCTGATTGTGCCCATAGGCGAATGGGTGCTGCGCGCCGCATGCCGCCAGACCGTGCTATGGCAGGAACAGGGTTTTGCGCCGCTCAGGGTGGCGGTGAACCTGTCGGCCAGGCAGTTCAAGCAAAAGAACATCGTCGAACTGGTCAACAGGGTGCTGGAAGAAACCGGTTGCCGGCCAGAGTGGCTGGAACTGGAAATTACCGAAAGCGTGGTCATGGAAGATCCGCAGTCGGCGACCGATACCTTGCAAGAGCTGAGCGATATGGGGGTACACCTGTCCATCGATGATTTCGGCACCGGCTATTCCAGCCTCAGTTACCTGAAACGCTTCCCCATCGATACGCTGAAAATTGACCAGTCCTTCGTGCGCGACATCAGCACCGATGCGGACGACGCTGCCATCGCGCGCGCGGTCATCGCGCTGGCGCACAGCATGCGGCTGGAAGTCGTGGCTGAAGGGGTGGAAACCATAGAGCAGCTTGAGTACCTGCGCGCGCAGGGATGCGACCTGATGCAGGGATACTATTTCAGCCGACCTTTGCCGCCCGAAGACATAGAAAAATTCCTGATAATGAATAAATCCCGGTCTAGGACGACGCCGATGCCGAAGATGGTCTCGACGAGATAAGCAGCGATGAAGAGCCGAAAAAACGGCGAAGAACCAGCAAAAACAGTATAAAAAAAACCGGCAGACATGCCGGTTTTTTTATGGGCGTCCGGCCAGACCTATTCGGCTTCCACCCGGATCTGCACGTCGCCCAGCCTGACCAGCTGGCCCACGCGGATTTTTGCGGTTTTACGCAATTCCTGCTGCCCATCGACGGTAACCTCGCCGCTGGCGACGATGGCTTTGCCGGCTCCGCCGCTGTCGCACAGGCCGACCAGCTTCAGCAACTGGTTCAATTCTACAAATTCGCCGTTCAGGCTGAAAGTCAATTTTTGCATGCTATTTCCCGTCCAAAAGCGTCATCCAGACCCTGGATACCCGCTTTGATCATATTCAGAGCAGCGCAGCATACACCAGATTGCGGTAGAGCTGCCGGTAATGCGCCCTTTGTTCCGGCGCCTGCATTAACCAGATGGCAATCATGTCCTGCTGCGGATCGATCCAGAAGTAGGTGCCGCCCAGGCCGCTCCAGTTATAGTCGCCGACCGACCCTGGAGTGAATGCGCTGCCGGCGGTCAGCCTGACAGCAAAGCCCAGGCCAAAACCGTAACCGGGGCCGGGCAGGTAGCTGAGCCCGCTTCTGGCCAATGGTAGCTGGCCCAGATGATCGCTGCTCATGAATTCTATGGTTTTGCGGGAAACGATGTGCACCCCATCCAGCTTGCCGTTATTGAGCAGCATGCGGGCAAAACGCAGATAGTCGGCCGCAGTGGAAACCAGGCCGCCTCCGCCGGACAGGAATTGTGGAGGTCGCTTCACATTCAGCAGCTTGACACTGATGCCGCTTTCCGGATCTTGTGCAAAAGCTTCGGCAATACGGTGCTGTTCTGCCTCGGGCACCCAGAAGCCGGTGTCCACCATGCCTAAGGGGGCAAAAATGTGTTTATGCAGGAAGATATCCAGCGTCACGCCGCTGATGCGTTCTATCAGCGCACCCAGCACGTCGGTGGAGCGGCTGTACTCCCACACCGTGCCCGGCTGGTAGGCGAGCGGCACGCTTGCGAGGCGCCGTACCAGTTCAGTATTGGTGATGTCGGATGCTTCCACACTATTGGCCTTATAGGCATCCTTGACCAGCGACTCGCCGAAAATGCCGTAAGTCAGTCCGGAGGTATGCCTGAGCAGATCCTGTATTGTCATTTCCTGGCGCGCGGCTTCCAGCCTGAGCACAGGCTTGCCGTCTTCCCCGGTGGCGGTAACGCCAACCTGCAGGTTCTTCAGTTCAGGCAGATAGCGCGAGACCGGGTCGCTGATCAGCAAGCTGCCCTGTTCGGCCAGCATCATGATCGCAATTGACACCACCGGTTTGGTCATCGAATAGATGCGGAAGATGCTGTTCAGCGACATCGGCAGCTCGCTGTCCGGGCTTTGCCTACCCAGAGCCTGGGCATAGGCCAGCTGTTCTTTCCTGGCGATCAGCATGACGGCGCCGGGGATTTTCCCGGCGTCGATGTCGGCCTGTACGCGGGAAGTCATTTGCTGCAACGCAGATGTGGAGAAGCCTGCACTTTCGGGGCTGGTATTGGATGTGGTGTCGAATGTCATGTCTATGTTTTATACCTGAGCGAGTTGTTGGGTGGCTTTGTCCAGCCACATGCTTAGTTGCACCACCAGGTCGCCCTGGCTGAAGGAACAGCTTTCTTCGCTGAACAGGCTGCCGGCTTCCAGCCTTGCCAATAGATCGTCCTGCACCTGCGCATAGCGAGGCGGCAGCGATGCCAGCAGATCTGCGTGGCTGCGCCATATACGGCAAAATTCCGTCGCAGGCATGGTCTGAAGGCCGAGGGCGTCGAGACTGGTTTTAAGCTGGGCCAGCGAAGTTTGCGGGTTCATGGTGAGGAGTGGCAATCGTTCTTCGGAGCCATTATCTTAACCTGAATGCAAAAAATCGGGAGCGGGCGCCTGAAACTGATCGTGTCCATAGTGCGTACAAGTCATGCGGTGACATAAAGAGGGAAGGTTTTTGCATATGGACATGATTTTTTTAAAAATCTTGTGTAAGGTGTCTATGCTTTGCCCGACTACATGTCAGTAGTTCAAAATACCCGATGCAATACAGAGTATCAGGGTATTACCGTGAAAATTTTGTTCAACCACTGAGGAGTTTCAAATGAATAACAAGGCAATGATCGCAGTAGCACTGGCAGGTTTGTTGGGTTCCACCATGGCGTCTGCAGCTGAACCAGCCAAAACCGAAAAATGCTTCGGCGTTGCAAAAGCAGGCCAGAACGACTGCGCCACCAAAACCGGCAGCCATTCCTGCGCCGGCCAGGGTAAAAAAGACAATGACCCTAGCGAATGGAAAAAAGTACCTGCCGGCACCTGCGAAAAAATGGGCGGCAAGATAGACAAGGCTTAATTGCTTGCCTGGTTTGCACGTGTATCCAGTGCCAGCTGCCTCCCGCGCTATGCGCCAGCCTGATGCCGATGTTGCCGTGGTACGAGGTACAGGCATAGGGTTGCGCAGCCGGCACTACCCGGATTTTATGCACGCTCCGGTCGATATCGGCTGGCTGGAGGTGCATTCGGAAAATTATTTCGGCGATGGCGGCTACGACCTGCATGTGCTGCAGCAGTTGCGCCGGGACTATGCAGTCAGCTTGCATGGGGTGGGCTTGGGACTGGGATCGGCGCAAGGGTTTTCTACGGCGCATTTGCAGCGCCTGCAAAAACTGGTGGAACGTATACAGCCGGGCCTGGTGTCGGAACATTTGTGCTGGGGAGCGATTGCCAGCCGCCAGCTGAATGATCTGCTGCCCATGCCGCTGAGCCGCGATGCCCTGGACCTGGTGTGTGACAGGGTGGATCTCAGCCAGAACGTGTTGAAGCGCAGGATATTGCTGGAAAATGTCTCCACTTATCTACGTTTTGCCGCTGACGACATGTCGGAAGCGGAATTCTTGTCGCAGGTGGCCACGCGTACCGGTTGTGGCATTTTGCTGGATGTGAACAATCTGTATGTCAACCAGCGCAATCACGGCGAGGACGCTTCGCGAGCGTTGCTCCAGCTGGCGGGGTTGCCGGCGGGGACCGTGGGCGAGATACATTTGGCGGGGCATCTGGTCGAGGACAGCTGCCTTGTCGACAACCACGGCAGTAAAGTGGATCCTGAAGTATGGGAGCTGTACCGCCAGGCTTGCCGTTTGCTGGGAAGTGATATTCCGGCGCTGATCGAATGGGATACCGATATTCCTGAGCTGGGTGTCTTGCTGGACGAAGCGCGACAGGCAGAAGAATGCCGGCGCAGCGTCGCGGAGGCAGCTTATGCAGCATAAGCAGATAGATTTGCCGGCGGAGATACAGCAATTGCAGCAGCAGTTTGCCGAGGGTTTGCTGGATTTCGATAAGGCTGGCGACAGCCTGGCCATGTTCAGTTGCGACACGGCGCTGGCAAAAGACAGACTGGCACTGTATCGCGGCAACCTGAACGCGATCTGGAACCAGGCGCTGGTAAATGCCTTTCCGGTCATCTGTCAGCTGGTTGGCGGTGAGTTTTTTGAACAGGCAGCGAGGGAATACGGGCATCTGTATCCGTCGCAGCATGGCGACCTGAATCATTTCGGCGCCAGCTTTGCTGAATACCTGGCGCAGTCGGCATCTGTTGCGGAATATCCGTATTTTGCAGACGTCGCAAGGTTGGAATGGCTGGCGCACCGCGCGTATTACGCCGAAGACGCGCAGGTTCTGGGCCTGGCGGATGTGGCTGCGGCGGCAGTGCATGGTGTGGAACAATTGCGCCTGTTGCTGCACCCGGCCTGTTATCTGTATCAATCTGCGTGGGCTGCAGCTGATGTGTGGCAGGCGCATCAGGTAGAGAGCGAATTATCCTACCCCGAACAATTGCGGCGGGATACTTACGCAGTGGTCAGCCGGCCCGCATGGCAGGTGCGGGTAACGGTGGCAGGCAAAGCGTCCTACATCGCATTGCAGGCATTGATGAAGGGCAAGTTGCTGGGCGAGGCGCTGGAATTGGCCTTGCAGGAGGATGCGCAGTTTGACATTGGGCAGGAGTTGGCCCGCTGGTTCGAGGCCGGAATGTTTTGCCAGGCGGTGGCCGTTGCACCCGGGCAGAATACGCAGTAACGCTGTTTAGTCTGCAGACAGGCTCGCGGGTATCGGGCTGGCCAACGCAGCATAATCGATAAAATCAACAGGAAAAAAACATGAATGGACTCTTGCGTTTGCATGGGCTTAGCACCCGCTTTGACGGCGTTTTGCAATTATGGGGCGGATCGCTGATCGCGCTGGCCTTGCGCCTGTTTGTCGGCTGGCAATTTTTCAAGGCCGGCATGGTCAAAATAGGAGACTGGAACGGCACGCTGTCGCTGTTTCGCGAAGAATATACGGTTCCCCTGTTGCCGCCTGACTTCGCGGCCGTCATGGGCGCCGGTGGTGAACTGGTGTTTCCTGTGCTGCTGTTCGTGGGGCTGTTTTCGCGGCCTGCGGCGCTAGGCTTGTTCTTTGTCAATGCGATGGCGGTGATCTCTTATCCGCAATTATGGAAATTTGAATGCCCGGCAGCGATCAACGACCACATGTACTGGGGCATTTTATTGCTGGTGCTGATGGCATTTGGTCCTGGCAAGTTGTCGCTGGATAGCTGGATCGGCAGGCAGCGGAATCGCTAGCGCTCGAGCGCAATAAAACAAAAGCAAGCTCATCCGTTTCAACGCCCGCTGCTCCACGTAGCGGGCGTTTTGCATTTCAGCACGTGTAAACTGCTGATTGCGTGATTTTCCCCACTCATCCCCGCATTTTTTGTTCTGGCCGCCGATTTATGCAGTTCGTCGCATACAGGTCGCCCGGCTGCATTGTTTATCTTACAGTGCCACCATCCGCAAATAGTTGATGCATGGCCGGACTCGGCGAACTTCTTTGCAAATGTACGGTCTGAACCTTGCAGCTCGCGGGAATATAAAGACCATTGAAAACTAGGGTGGCGAAAATGATAAAAATCTCACTTGGCAATTGATTTATCCAGCATTTCAAAGCAGCATACGCCGCAAGCGTACTAAGCTGTAGCAATGGGCCGCGCAGGTCCCGCAATGCTCTGGTGCAGTACAGCAAACACACACTATAAAAGTAAAATCATGAAGACAGACAGCATACAGTTAGCCCCTCCTTCCCGTCGCCGCTGGCGCATTCCCGTCATTGGCCTGGTAGTCATTGGTATTGCCGGAGGAGGCTGGATGATGTATTCGAAAAATACGTCGGCACAGGCGCACACGCCGAACAAGGGCGATGCCAAGAAAGAAGTGGTGTTTGAGCTGGCGCCCGCGGATGTGACGCAGATCAAGTTGCGCGAGGTCGCTGTGAACCTGCCGATCTCCGGCTCCCTGATGCCGGTCAGCCAGGCAACCGTCCGCTCCAAGGTCGCTGCCGAAGTGCTGGAAACCCTGGTGCAGGAAGGTATGCCTGTCAAAAAAGGGCAGGTCATCGCCCGTTTCGACGGCGCCGACCTGCGCGCCCGTTTGACGACGCAGGAAGCGCTGGTGGATGAAGCCAAGGCAAAATTGTCGTTGGCGCAGAAAAACCGCCAGAATAATGAAACCCTGTTGCAGCAAAAATATATTTCACAGAATGCATTTGATACGATGCACAACGGCGTGGAACTGGCACAGGCCAGTTTGAAATCCGCGCTGTCGCAGCGTGAGGTCGCGCAGATCGCAGTTACAGATACGCTGATCAAGGCGCCCGTGGATGGCATTGTCAGCAAGCGCAGCGTGCAGGCCGGTGAAAAAGTATCGCCTGATAGTGCTTTGTTTACAATCGTCAACCTGTCGCAGCTGATCCTGGAGGCACAGGTGCCTTCCAGTGAAATTCCGCGCATCAGGATAGGCCAGACCGTCAGTTTCAATGTGGATGGCTTTAATAACCGCGGTTTCAGCGGCAAGGTAGCGCGCGTGAATCCGGCAGCCGAGGCCGGTTCGCGCTCCATGCTCGTGTATATCGAAGTTAACAATACAGACGGCGCCTTGAAAGGCGGCATGTTTGCCAAAGGCAACCTGACGCTGGAGAAAACCGGCGCCTTCCCTGTCATGCCGCTGAGTGCCATGCGCCTGCAAAACGGCAAGGACGTTGTCTACAAGGTTGTCAACAACCAGATCGAGCAGCAGCCCGTGCGGCTGGGCCTGCGTAATGAAGACGAAGGTATCGTGCAAGTGCTGGAGGGCTTGCAGGCCGGCGCCCAGGTCATCTCCGCCAAGCTCGATGAGATCAAGCCGGGCAGCAAGGTGACAATGCCGAAATTGCCGTCAGCGGCGGCCGTCGCCGGTTCGGCATCTCCCGTAGTTCCCGCGTCTTCGACAAAGGGTTAAGCCATGTGGATCACTAAAATCAGCATACAGAATCCGGTCTTCGCCACCATGCTGATGGTAGCGCTGGTGGTGCTGGGCCTGTTTTCCTACCGCGGCCTGGGGCTGGAACAGATGCCGGACGTGCAGTCGCCGGGTGTGTGGATGGAAGTTGCCTATCCGGGCGCGTCGCCGGAAATCGTCGAGAATGACCTGACCAAGCCGCTGGAACAGGTGTTGAACACGATTAGCGGCGTCAAACGTATCCTGGCCAGCTCGTACGAAGGCCGGGTCGGCATCTGGACTGAATTTGAGCTGACTGTCAGCCCTGATAAGGCAATCCAGGAAGTGCGCGACAAGGTAGCGCAGATACGCACGGGATTTCCGAAGGAAGCCAAGGAGCCTTTGATCGTCAAAGGTGGCAGTGACGGTAATGAACAGCCGGTAGTGCAGCTGTCGATCAGCTCTAAGACCCGCAGCCTGCGTGAGTTGTCGACGATGACGGACCAGATCATCAGCAAGAAGCTGCAGGGGGTGCAGGGTGTGGGCAGGGTGGACGTGCGCGGTGCGGTAGTACGCCAGGTGCAGGTGTCGCTGAACCCGGACCGCATGTCGGCCAATAATGTCGGCGTCAATGAAGTGCTGACGGCGATCCAGTCGACCAACCAGAATATGCCGGCTGGCCTGATTACCCAGGGCTCCAAGGATCAGCTGGTGCGGCTGGAGGGCAAGATCTCCGACCCGCGCGGCTTCAACAAGATCATCGTCGCCCGCCATGCCGGGGCGCCGGTTTATCTGGAGCAGGTGGCGGATGTATCGGATGGCGAGCGCGAGGAAACTTCGATCTCGCGCGTCAACGGCCAGCGTGCGATTGGCGTGGCTATTACCAAGATCCAGGACGCGAATATCGTCAAGGTCGGCGACGGCATCATGGAGGCGATCAGCGACCTGCGCAGCCGTCTGCCCAAGGACGTGAACATCGTCGTCAACTATAACAATGCCGACAACGTCAAGAAATCGCTGGCCGGCGTCAAGGAAACGATACTGGAGGGCGCAGGCCTGACAGTGCTGATTGTTTTCCTGTTCCTGCATTCATGGCGCAGCACGATCATCACTGGCCTGACATTGCCGATTTCGGTGATTGCAACCTTCATCGCGCTGAAGGCGTTTGGCTTTACGCTGAACTTTCTCACGCTGATGGCGCTGTCGCTGTGCATAGGCTTGCTGATCGACGATGCGATCGTGGTCAGGGAAAACATCGTGCGCCATCTCGGCATGCGCAAGGATCACAGGCGCGCGGCGGAAGACGGAACCAACGAGATCGGCCTGGCGGTGATGGCGACGACTTTTGCGATTGTTGCGGTGTTCGTGCCGGTGGCTTTCATGGATGGCATGATAGGCCGCTTCTTCTTCCAGTTTGGCGTGACGGTGACCGTTGCGGTGCAGGTGTCGCTGTTTGTCAGCTTCACGCTGGATCCTATGCTGTCTTCGGTATGGCATGACCCTGTCGAGAATCGCTTTAAACGCCTGCCGTGGCTGAAAAAAATGATGGACGGCATGGAGCATGGGCTGGACAAGGTGCATGTGTTGTACGGGCGCATGCTGGAAGGCGTGCTGGCGTGGAAAAAAACTACGCTGCTGGTGGCGTTTGCACTGTTTGCCGGCAGCTTTTTCCTGTTGCCGATGATAGGCACTGAATTCACGCCCGACACCGATGACAGCCAGATTTCACTGAACCTGAAGACGCCAGTAGGTTCCAGCCTCATCTATACGGATGGCAAGGCGCACCAGGTGGAAGAGTCGCTGAAGGGCATGCCTGAGATTGTGTCGGTCAATACCAGCATTGGCATTGACGGCGAACGCAATACCGCCCAGGTGGCGCTGAAGCTCACTGATCCGCGCGTGACACACAGGAAATCGCAGAAGGAACTGGAAATGGTGATACGCCAGCGTCTGAAAAATATACCAGGCATAGAGTTGGGCGTAGGTTTCAACAAGCCGATTTACGTTGCGATCCTCGGACCCGAAGCGGACAAGCTGCAGGAAGTGGTGAACAGGATCATCCTGAAGATGGGTGCTATCAAGGGCATCGCCGATCTGGAAAGCAGCCTGACAGGCGCCAATCCTACCGTGCTGGTCAAGGTCAACAATGAACTGGCGAACGATCTCGGCCTGTCGGTGCAGCAGATCGGCTCGGCGTTGCGTCCTTTCGTTGCTGGCGATACGCTGGGTCAGTGGCTCGCGCCTGATGGGCAGAACTATGAAATCAATGTGCAACTGCCCAAATCAGGCCGCCAGAAGATATCCGACCTTGGCGAGCTGTCGATTGCCAGCGACAGGCTGGATGCTACCGGCAAGCCCATCATGGTGCCGTTGCGTCAGGTCGTGCAGTTTATTCCCGGCACCAGCCCGCGCGTGATCAAGCGGCAGGATCTGGAGCGGCGCGCTGCAATCTACGCCAACGTCGAAGGCCGCCCGGCCGGCGACGTGGGCGGCGACGTGCAGAACCTGATCAAGACCATAGAGCTACCGCCCGGCTACCGTTTTGATGTCGGCGGACAGACCAAGGACATGCAGGATTCTTTCAGCTCGGCGGTGGCGGCCCTGGGGATTGCAGTGATCTTCATCTACCTGATCCTGGCCTCGCAGTTCGGCAGTTTCCTGCAGCCGCTGGCGATCATGACGTCGCTGCCGTTCTCGCTGATCGGCGTTTTGCTGGCGTTGCTGGTAACGGGAAGCACGCTGAACATCTTCTCCATTATTGGCTTCATCATGCTGATGGGGCTTGTGACCAAGAACGCGATCCTGCTGGTGGATTTCATCAACCAGTCGCAGAAGAAAGGCATGTCGCAGCATGATGCGATCATGGCCGCCGGACAGGTACGCCTGCGGCCCATCCTGATGACCACGCTGGCGATGATCTTCGGCATGCTGCCGATGGCGATAGGCCTGAGCGACGGCGCCGAATCACAGGCGCCGATGGGCAGGGCGGTGATAGGCGGGATCATCACCTCCACCATGCTGACGCTGCTGGTGGTGCCCATCGCCTATTCGTATATGGACAAGCTGGGCTTATGGGGCAAGAAATACTTCGGCGGCAAAACCCACGTTGCGCCTGTCACTTCTCCTGGTTCCGGGGCGGCGCATACCGAGGCGGATGCCGCTTGACGAAAAGCAACAGATCGGTAAGAATCGCAGCCCGTTTGGTCGTTCTGCCGGTTTGCTGTAGCGATGCAGGAAGGATTCTGCAATGAAAGGCCGGGGTTTGCAGGTAGTTGATTTGAAATAGCTATTTCATTTAAATGATATGTTTGCTTGCCCTGAAACGCACTACCGGCGCTGCCCGTAGTGCGTTGTTTTTTCCAGAAGGTTTACTCTAGAATTGTATGGAATTGTATTTTTCACTATGCGCCATATTACTCAAATGACATACTAATGGATAAGTTTTAGAACGACCGTTCCATTACTTGCATAAAATCTATCATAGGAGACAAAAGATGCGTCAATACACCCTTGCGCTGGGCGTGCTCTCAGCTGCTGTTTTGACCGCCTGCGGCGGCGGAGACGGTACTCCCGGCCCGACACTGGACACCACACTGGCGCGCGGCTCGCTCGTTGCGAACCCGCCTAACCTGGTGCCTATCCCGCAGGCTGACGGAACGGCTGTCACCAAACTCGATCCGGTTGTGTTCAAGGCCATGCTCGAAGCCGGCCAGCCGGGCATTACCCAGGTTACCGGTGTGCCGAAATGCGCGATCACCACCTATTACATGAAGTACGGCACTGTCGGCGGCGCCAACGAAGCGACCGATGCGACCGGCGCCATCATGGTGCCGTCAGGCACCGATCCTGCCTGCGCAGGCCCGCGCCCAGTCGTCCTGTATGCACACGGCACCACGGTTGAAAAATCTTTCAACATGGCTAACCTTCGCGACAACGCAGAATCCTCACTGGTTGCTGCGATGTATGCTGCACAGGGCTTTATCGTTGTTGCTCCGAACTATGCCGGCTACGACGTTTCCTCGCTGCCTTACACACCTTACCTGAACGCTGAACAGTCCGCCAACGATATGGTGGATTCGCTGCGCGCCGCGCGCAAGGCATTCGCGACCATTGGCGCTTCCGATTCCGGCAAGCTGGTCATCGCCGGTTACTCGCAAGGCGGCCACGTTGCGATGGCAACGCAACGCGCAATGCAGACTACTTACGCCAGTGAATTCAAAGTGACGGCGCTGGCCGGCATGTCCGGCCCGTATGCGCTGGGCTTGCTGGGCGACACCGTGTTCAGCGGCGCTCCCAATGCCGGCGGCACGGTATTCATCCCGCTGATCACCACCAGCTGGCAGAAATCCTATGGCGGCCTGTATTCCTCGCCTAGCGACATCTATGAAGCCAAGTATGCGACAGGTATCGAAACGCTGATGCCAGGCCCGTTGACGCTGACCGGCCTGTTCACGTCGGGCAAATTGCCGCAGACCGCGCTGTTTGCAAAAGATTCGCTGCCAGGCCCTGCCACACCGGCATTTGCTGCTTTCTTCGGCGACGGCAATCTGGTCAAGACTAGCTTCCGCAATGCCTATCTGGCGGATATGCAGGCTAATCCTTGCGGCGCCAATCCGGCAGATCCTCTGAACTGCACACCGGCCAGCCCTTTCCGCAAAGACGGCCTGAAAAACGATCTGCGCAATTATGTACCTAACGTTCCTGTGATGATGTGCGGCGGCAATGGCGACCCTACCGTGTTCTTCGCGAGCACCCAGGCTACCGCCGGCTTCTTCCTGGCCAAAGGCTATCCGGCTGCAGGCCTGACGGTACTGGATGTGGATTCCGCTCCTACCAGCGCTGCCGATCCTTTTGCCGCAGCCAAGGTAGGCTTCGCCCAGGCTAAGGCTGGCGTGATTGCTGCTGCCACTGCCGCCGGTCAAAACCCTGCAGTTGCGGTAGCTGGCGCTTACCACGCCACACTGGTGCCACCGTTCTGCAATGCAGCGGCGCGTGGGTTCTTCCAACAAGTTCTGGCACGTTAAGGCGAGGATAAAAAGATCATGAAAAAAACACAAATCGCTATTGCTTCCGTGCTTGCGCTGGCTTCCCTGTCAGCACTGGCGGATGAAAATTTCCCTAATACCGTCCGCATCGGTTACGCGCACATCGCCGTTCACTCCGACGCGCCCAGCCTGTCCAGCAACGGCCCGGATTTCCTGACGCCGCAGCCTGCCGGCCTGACGGTGGAAAACGCCAATACCGTCTACATCGGCTATACACGCAGGCTGACAGCCAACGTGGATATCGATCTGGCGCTGGGCATTCCACCTGAGCACAACAACCGCGGCACGGGCACGCTGGCGCCATTCGGCGTCATCGCCAAGGTCAAGCAGCGCGCGCCGACGATGTTCGTCAATTACTACTTTGGCGATGAAGCGAATGCTTTCCGTCCTTTCGTCGGCCTGGGCCTGAATTACACCCAGTTCTACGATGCGCGTTCGACGCCTTCCGGCGATCTGGCTGCCGGCGGTCCGACCAAGATCAAGCTGCAGGATTCTGCCGGCTGGGCTGCGCAGGTTGGCGCCAAGTACAACATTACCAACCGCTGGTTCCTGCTGGGCTCCATCGCAACGGCAGACGTCAAGTCTCCGCTGACGGCAACCACAGGCAGCATAGAACGCAAGACCATCATCAACTTCAGCCCTGTCGTGTTCACGATGACAGCTGGATATAGTTTCTAAGAGCTTTTTAAAAAGCTGAATCGACGCTGTTGTTAAAACGGGATCCGGAGCAAGCTCCGGATCCCGTTTTTTTATGTGCAAGGCATTTTTATGCGGAGCATATGCCTACCTGCCGAGCAAGCCTTTCAACTTATCCTGCAGTTTGCTTTTCAGTTCCTGTTTCTTTTCATCCAGCACGGGTTTCGCTTTTTCGGCAATCGCGGATTTCAGCGCATCGCCGGCAATCGCGCTCCACTGTATGTTGTAGCCCAGTGCGGTCAGAGGGCCGCTGATGTGCACCGGTACCGTGATGTTTTTCAGCTGCGCCAGCTCTGCGCCGCCTTGCCCGGCGGCCGTATTGACGGCAATGACGTTGGCCGTGTAGTCCAGGCTGCCGTTGACGACGTTCAGCGTACCGTTGCCTCCCGCCCGCAGGAACGGGGATTTGAGTGAAAGATCGTCGCTTTTCCCTATGCCGTCCTGAAGATGCATGGATGCCGACAATGAGGAGAAATCGGTTTTCTCCGCGGTGCTGGCAGCTTGGTGTTGATCTGATTTTGCCAATATCCTGTTCTTGAAATCGCGTAGCGATTTAGCCAGGTTGATGCCCTTCACCGCGCCGTCATGCAGTTCCGCGGATATGTCCCCCTCCAATGCCCGCTTCATTGCACTGGCGGTTGTACCCGCGGTATTCAGGTTCAGCACCAGCTTGCCGCGCCCTTCAAGGATGTCATGGCCCAGCGCATCTTTCAGCAAGGGATTGACGCTGACGTCCGTCAGTGTCGTGCGCAGTGCAAAGTGGTTGGTGTTGGCGTCAACGACGGCGCTGCCGGAGAGTGCTCCCTGGTACAGCCGGGCGGACAGCGGCGCCATTTCCAGCTTGCCCTGGCTGGCTTTGAGCGGCAAGGACACATCGCTAAACCTGATCTTTTTCAACTGCAACTGGCCGATCTGCACATTGCCGTTCAACTGCAGGGTTTTCAGCGCCGACAAGTCCAGAGGTTTTTCCGGCTGCGCTATTGCTGGTGGCGCCGATGCGGGTATTTTCTCCGCCGCAGCGGGTGCCATATAGCGGTCCAGGTTCAATCTGTCTATCGCCAGTTCAAACTGTGTGCCGGCCCGGCCGAACTGCGCCGCGGCGAAACTGCCGTTGATGGTGCTGTCGTCAAAGCGACTGTGGAGACTGCCGGCCAGCGTCTGCTTTTTAAGATCTATATCAAGCTTGCCGGTCACTGGCAAGGCTAGCGTTTTTTGCGGCATGCCGGGATCTTCCACTTTCAGACTGGCATTGATATCCGGCAAGCTGGCATAGCGCAGCCCGGGCTGGGCGCGCACCGTGCTTTCTATCTTGCCCGAGATGGTGCGCGCGCCTTGCTTTTGGCTTAGGTTCAGTGCCAGGTTTTTTATCGTCAGTTCCCGCGAGGTGCCGCTGATGCCGCTGAGCTGGTAGCCCAGCTCCAGACTGCGTGTTCCGCTTAGCGTAAAATTGCCTTTGACTGTATCGCCGCCAGCGCTGTTCTGGTCTATGGCGAGCCTGGGCGCTTCCAGGTTCAGTTCCGCCTTGTCTTGCCCCAGTGGGGCCTTGGCAGTCAACGCCAGGCCGACTACTGTCAGCGCAGGAGTTTTCCCGTTATATTTCAGGTCGTCTGCCTTGGCGACGATGTCGAAAGCCTTGCCGGCATCGTTATCCATGCTGCCTTTTGCAAACAGATCCAGATTACTGAGTTCTGCCATGCCTGTTTCCAGATCAAACAGCAGACCGGTTTGCGCGGTGATTTTTCCTTGCAGCGCCGGTTGCCGGAAATCCAGTTCGGTAGAAAATTTCAGTTCCGTCGCGACCTTGTCGGTCAGCCTGCCGCTGCTGAAATCCAGCTTGTTCAGGCTGCCCGATACGTGATTGACGGTATCCTCAATGTGGATGGTGGCGCCGGTCAGCGCGATGCCCTTGATGTCGAATTTCATTGCATCGCCGGCTGCTTCGTCCTTGTGCAGCAGGTCGTCTGCATTGCCGGATGCCGCATCATCTTCTGCATGCCGTTCCAGCGTCAGTTCCAGCCCGTCTATCGCTATGCTGTCGAGTACGATCTCTTTCCGCAGCAGGGGCAGCAGCGCCAGCGAGATGTGCGCGGATTTCAGCATGGCGAAGCCGGCCTCGCTGTCGCGCGCGGACAGGCTGGTTTTGCCTAGGTCCACGCCCAGGCTGGGGAACACGCTGAGTTTGATGTCACCGTCGATGCTGAGCGTGCGCTGCTTCTTGTCTTTGACGAGCTGGACGATACGGGTTTTGAACTGGTTGGCATCGAAGCCAAATGCCAGGTAGCCGAGCAGCGCGCCGAATAGCAGCGCCAGCAGCAACAGCGAGAGTCCGATGATCTTGACGAGCTTGTTCATGGCAAGGACCGGGTAGCAGGAAGCTAGGCCCGCAGCGGCGTGCAGGCACGAATGGCATTTACTCTACCATAAGCCGCCGACTGGCTACCTGGAACTCTTGTAAGCTGCCTTGCAAAGATGTTTCAGGTTGCTACACGGTTGCGGCCGGCTTCCTTGGCACGGTACAGCGCCGCATCGGCAGCGGCGATCAGGGCCTTGCCGTCTTGTCCGTCGCCGAGCGTTGCAAGGCCGAAGGACGCGGTGATGTGCGGCAGCGGCTTTTGCATGTCGGCAAAGACCCGCGTCTTGCGCAGGCGGGCGCACAGCCTTTCTGCTACTGCCAGGGCCGGCTGCTCGGCCGTATTGGGCAGGATGACCATCATTTCCTCGCCGCCGTAGCGGGCGGCAAAGTCGCTTGGGCGCAGGCCGGCATTGAGCACCTTGGCGGCGCTTTGCAGCGCATCGTCGCCCAGCAGATGGCCGTGTTCGTCGTTGAACCGCTTGAAATGGTCCAGGTCCACCATGATGATGCTGATCGGCGTGGCCGTTGCATGTGCACTGTCTATCAGACTGGGCAACTGGTTGTTCAGCCAGGCGCGGTTATGCAGGCCGGTCAGGCCGTCTATCATCGACATCTGGCGGTAGAACTCGCCCACTTTCTGGCGGTTGCGGATTTGTGCATTGGCGGCGCGGATGCGGAAAGACAGCAGCTGCAGCAGGTTGCGCGCCACGCCGTTGGACTCATCGATCAGGCGCCACATGGTTTCCGCTTCAATCACCAGTAATTCGCTGTCGAGGATGGCGGCAATGGTAGCGGAATGGATTTCCTCATCCAGCACCGAGATTTCGCCGACGCACTCGCCCGGCAGGTACTGGGTGATGGCGTTCTCGATCAGGTTGGTATTGTCCAGCCCGAGGTCCAGCTTGGTGATGCCCAGCGCGCCCTGCAGCACGATGTACAGACGCGCGCCGGAGCTATGGACGTCCAGCACGACCTGTCCCGCCTTGGCCTTGACGACGTCACACTTGCTGAGGATATTGCCGATGACCCCAAGGTTGTCGTCTGTGATGTCCCGGAATAAATGGATGTCGCTGAGCTTGTAGTTGGTATTGCCAAAGTGCATCAAGTGTTCCAAAGTCGCCTCTTCCACTACAAATAAAATGATTGCCGCCTCTCACTTGATTACTATAACGAAAGCTTGAGCCCCTGCACAGGGGCTTTGCGGCATCATGTATTTATTTATGTCGGATTTGACAATACTTAACACCACGCTCAACTTTTAATGCTGAGCGTGGTGCGGGTTTTTACTGCACGATCTGGTTCAGCGCATCGAAGCGCATTTCGGTTTCATGGAAGATCGCATGATAGTCGGCTTCCCCCAGCGCCACGATATTCCAGGCAGCTTCGGAGACGACTGGCATCAGGTCGTCTTCCAGGCCTGCCAGGTCCAGTGCGTGTACGATGGCGTCGGCAATGTGAATGATGGCAGCAATAGGGCTCAGGTCTTCAATGCCCGGTTCGGCGTAGCCAAGTATCGCGTCCTGGATCGCTTCCGAGAAGTTCCAGTGCGCCGCCAGCGCCTGGCCTGCCTGCACATGGTCCACGCCCATCACCTTGCGTTCTGCCTCCAGCAACTGGCAGTCATGCTGCTTGCGATAGCTGAGCACTTCCTGGTACTGGTCCGGGAAACGGGTAACCAGCACCAGCCGGCCTATCGTATGCAGCAGGCCCGCAGTGAACGCGAAGTCGTGCTTCATGTGCAGCGTGCGGGAAATCAGTTCGGCGCAGACGGCAGTGGCGATGTTCTGTTGCCAGAATGCCTTGAAATCGAAGCCCTTGCAGCGCGATACCGGGAAGCTGGTCGTTAGTATCGTCATCCGTATCAGGTTCTTGACGTTCTTCACGCCCAGCATGGCGACCGCCTGCTGCAGGGTGACTACCTTGGAATTGGAGCCAAAATAAGAGGAATTCGCCAGGCGCAGCGTTTTTGCGGCCAGCGACTGGTCCATTGATACTTTTTCGGCGATCTTGTCCAGGCTGAGGTCATCGTCGTCCAGGTTGTTCAGCATTTCCTGCGCAACGGCGGGCAGTGTCGGCAGATCCCGGATCTGGGCGATTACTTCATCCAGCGATATCTGGTGCTGCTGGTCGGATGGTGGCAGGTTCATTCCGCCTCCGCCCTGCGGTAATTGCGCACATAGTCATGCAGGAGGCTGGTGGGCGCAGGGTAAGGGCCCTGGCGAAACAGCACGTCCAGCCTGTCGGCCTTTTGCTGATAGTCGACAATCTGTTCTTGCTCCGACAGGCTTTCCTGCGCAATGGATAATTGCGGAATCGCATGCTGGCCGATGGACTTCAGCATGCCGGCCGTCAGCGTCGTGCCCGCCGGCAGCAGGATGTAACCCTGCTTGTCCAGCAGATCGTCGGCCAGGGTCATGCCCGGACTGACTTTGGAAATTGGCAAATAACGATGCCGGTTTATCATGATGATCTCGAATAACGTGTATATAAACACTGTATAAAGAACAGTGTAATAAAAGTTTGCCATGATTGTACGGCTTTTTCCATTTGCGCCTATATAGAGATGTTGCTTAATGTTATTTTTGTTAACCTTATCAGGAAATCTGGACGTTCTTTGCGCCGAATGCGTGCGCTTTCCCGCTGACGCAGTGGCGATAGCCCGTTACAGTAAGCATCGTACGCCGTCTTTCCTTCTTTTAACCCCATAAATACTTACTTAACCCTCCAAGGCGCAATCCACTGCTTATGATTTCCGTCCCGCAAGTCTTCCATACTCGTCCGCGCCTGATATTTACCTTTTTGCTCGGCGTTGCCATTGTGTTCATTACCCCCGCAGCCTGGGGCTGGGTTTCGCGCGCGCTGTTGGGCTGGAATGTGGCTGTCTGGTCCTACATTGTGCTGGTCGCTTGGCTGATGAGCTGCGCCAACCATGAAAGCGTGCGTCAGATTGCGGAGAGGGAAGACGAAAGCGCCTATGCGGTGCTGGGTATTTTGTCCACTGCGGCGACCATCAGCCTGGTCGCCATCATTTATGAGCTGGCGCAGCTGAAGGGCCAACCGGCGGACGTGCGCGTGATGAAGTATGTGTTTACCGGGATTACAGTACTGGGTTCCTGGTGCCTGCTGGGAGTGATCTTTACCTTGCATTATGCGCTGCTGTATTACCAGTCGGACGATGCCTGCCGGCCGTTGCGCTTCCCGGATGACGAAAGCCAGCCGGACTACTGGGATTTCCTGTATTTTGCCTTTACGATCGCCGTTGCGGTGCAGACATCCGACATCGCCGTGACTTCGCGTGAAATGCGCAAGACGGTGCTGGCGCAATCCGTGCTGGGCTTCCTGTTCAATACCGCGATACTGGGATTCTCGATCAACATCGCGGCCGGTCTGGTTTCCTGAGGCCGGGCGCCCGTTTCAGACGCCGGCAGTGCGGTCGGGTATGACGGGAATATATACACCGCGCTGCAAAATTCATACGGTCACCTCACTGTTTCATGTTACAAACTAGCATCTTTGGACATACTCGTGCGGCGACATGGTACTTAATTACATCTGGACGGCATTTTTCCTGGTCGGTTTCATTGCTGCGCTCGGGCAGTGGATTTTCCTTGGCGATGTCGAAGTATTCAAGCGCATTGTCGACGGCACCTTCGATTCCGCCCGCATCGGCGTCATGGAAATTGCGCTGCCGCTGGCAGGGGTGATGACGCTGTGGCTGGGCATCATGAACATCGGCGAAAAGGCCGGCGCGATCAACCTTCTGGCGAAGATCATTGCGCCGTTTTTTTCCCGGATATTTCCCGGCGTACCCAAGGATCATCCGGCCACCGGCCACATGGTGATGAATTTTTCCGCCAACCTGCTGGGGCTGGACAATGCGGCAACCCCCTTCGGCCTGAAGGCGATGGAGAGTCTGCAAAGCCTGAACCCAAACAAGGAAGAAGCCACCGACGCGCAGATCATGTTCCTGGTGCTGCATACGTCCGGCCTGACGCTGATCCCGCTGGCGATCATTGCGCAGAGGGCGGTGCTGGGCGCGCGCGATCCCTCCGACGTCTTCATTCCCTGCATGATCGCGACCTATGTCGCTACTTTCGTGGGCCTGGTAGCGGTGGCGATCAAGCAGCGCATCAACCTGCTGAACGGCGTCGTGCTGGGCTGGCTGGGCGGCATTACCGCTTTCATCGTCGGCCTGGTCTGGTACCTGAGCGAATACATGAGCCGCGCCGAGATCGAAGTATTTTCCAAGGTCAGCAGCAACCTGATCCTGTTTTCCATCATCGTGGCCTTTATTACCGGCGCCATGCGCAAGAAGGTCAACGTGTATGAAGCTTTCATCGAAGGCGCCAAAGGCGGTATCCAGACGTCGCTGACAATCATTCCTTACCTGGTGGGCATGCTGGTCGCCATCGGCGTGCTGCGCAATTCCGGGGTGCTGGGGTTCATTGTGTCCGGCTTTAACTGGGTGTTTGTCCACATGGGTATCAATACCGACTTTACGCCGGCGTTGCCGACGGCACTGATGAAGCCGCTGAGCGGTAGCGGCGCCAAGGCGATGATGGTGGATACGATGAAATCCTATGGCGTCGATTCCTTCGTCGGTCGGCTGGCGTGCATCTTCCAGGGTTCCGCGGATACCACCTTCTACATCGTTGCGCTGTATTTCGGTTCGGTCGGCATCAAGAAGACACGCTACGCAATCTCCTTCGGCCTGCTGGCGGATTTCGCGGGCGTGGTGGCGGCAATTTTCGTGGCCTACCTGTTCTTTCACTAGTAAGCCGTCCCAGCCTTGGCTAGCTCAAAGTATCGAAGGTTCCGACATATCTCGCCCGTGGCCTGATCAACCGGCCGTCGGCTACCTGCTCCATCGCATGCGCTATCCAGCCGGCGGAACGTCCCAACGCAAACAGCACCTGGCTTGCCGCCTTCGGCCAGCCGCACGCCAGCTCCAGTGCAGCCAGCCCAAAGTCCACGTTCGGATGCAAGCCCGTCACGCGCTGCCCGGCGTCGGCCACCGCAAGTAGCGCTGCTGCCTTATCCTGTACAGCAAAGTGCGGCAGCATTTCCAGCAAAAGCCTGCCGCGCGGATCTCCATTTGGGTATAGCGGATGCCCAAACCCGGACAGTACATGTCCGTAGCCGGGCACGGCCCCGGCATGCTGTATCCGTTCCGATAAAAACCTGGGCACGTCATCCTGTTCCAGCGCGGCCTCCAGCAAGGCCCGCACGCGCAGGCTTTCTCCGCCGTGACGCGGCCCGGACAAGGCCGCCAGGCCTGCAGTGACGGCAGCATACAAGCTGGCGCCGGTAGAGGCGACGCAGCGTACCGTGAATGTAGAGGCGTTCAGTTCGTGATCAGCGCACAGCACCATCGCCATACGCAGCAGGCCGGCATCTTTTTCATCCAATTGCCAGGCCTGTGCCAGTTGCTGGTGCAGCGGCACATCGCTGATGGCGCTGCCGGCCAATGCTGCTGCCAGCGCCTGCATCAATGTCGCGCCGGAACGTACCATGGCCGCCTCAGTACGGCCCCAGGTATGCTGCAAGTGCGGCGCGATGGCCGGCAGCAGCGACATTGCGCGGTCCAGCGGCGGCAGCTTTGCCAGCGGCGCCTGCAAGGCTTGCCACAGCTTGGCCGGTACAGTCTGTCCGCCTTTTTCTTTACGGAATAAATCTTCCTCCCTGCATTCCCACAATAGCTGCGCGACCTGTTCCAGGCTCGCATGCTGCGCTAGCACGCCGGCATCATGGCCGCGGTACAGCAACTTGCCGTCCGCGATCAACGTAATGCGCGACTCCAGCACCGGTACGCCCCAGTCTATCGCGCGTTCGGTGGCACGGCCTGCCCGTTTACTGTCGGTATTGCGGGCTGCCAGCCGCAATACCTCTTCCTGCAGGTAGCGTTTGCTGCGCACGCCGTCTTCCTGCATCGAGTGCAGCAGGCCGCGGCTGACATAGGCATATAGTGTAGGCAGGCTAATGCCGAGCGCACTTGCAGCTTCGGCGGCGGACAGGGTTTTCTTCATGCGTAGTAAGAAAATAAATATTTATATTGATCGGTTCAATCAATATTGACGCTAAATGGATGCAGTCAATAGACTACTCCATATCTTCAATAAACGGAGGACGCGATGGATGCGCATGCAGCACTGCAATCATTCTGGCAACTGGGCGGCGGCGACGCTTCCGCGCCCGCCATGGTCAGTTTTACGGAGGCGGACACGCAGCTGCCTTCGGTCTTCCAGGTAGGCCCGCTGGCATCGGCAAGCATTGCTGCGCAGGCGCTGGCCGCGGCGGAATTCTGGCGTCTGAGGACAGGGCAGCGCCAGCAGATCCAGGTTCCCATGCGCAAGGCGCTGGCCATGTTCCGCAGCGAACGCTACCTGACGGTGGATGGCAAACCGCCGGCGGAAATACGCAACCCGTTGACAGGCTACTTCCAGGCGGGCGATGGCCGCTGGCTGCAATTGCATACCAATTTCCCGCATCACCGCGACGGTGTGCTGAAGGTATTGCGATGCGAGAATTTCCACAGCGCGGTAGCGGCTGCGATCAGGGAGTGGAGTGCGGCCGAACTCGATGAGCGCCTGGCGCAACAGGGCATGTGTGCCGCCCTGATACGCAGTCCGCAGGAGTGGCAAGCGCATCCGCAGGCGGCGGCCATCGCCGGCTTGCCGCTGCTGGAAATTATCCGCATGGGCGATGCGCCGGCAGAGCCTCCGCGGCAGGCAGGCGAAACATCTGCCGCGCGGCCATTGTCCGGCGTGCGGGTGCTGGACCTGTCGCGTGTGATCGCTGCACCGGTTGCCGGCCGTACGCTGGCGCAGCATGGCGCCGAAGTGCTGGCGATCAGCGCGGCGCATTTGCCGGATATCGCGCCGCTGGTGATCGATACGGGGCGCGGCAAGCGATCTGCACAGCTAGACCTGCGCACCGTGCAGGGCCGCGAAAATCTGCGGGAATTGATAGGGGGCGCAGATATATTCTTGCAGGCCTACCGGCCTGGCGCGCTTGCCGGGCTGGGATTTACATCGGAGGAACTATGCGCATTGCGCCCCGGGCTGATTCAGGTCAGCCTGTCCGCCTATAGCCATGCCGGCCCCTGGGCAGGGCGGCGCGGCTTTGACAGCCTGGTGCAATCTGCTACCGGCATTGCGTACACAGAGGGCCGGGCTGCCGGCTTGGCGGAGCCTGGGAAGCTGCCATGCCAGGCGCTCGACCATGCGACTGGCTACCTGGCGGCGTTCGGTGCGATGACGGCACTAAAACGGCGCGCGGAAGAGGGCGGCAGCTGGCTGGTGAGAGTGTCGCTGGCACAGACCGGAAACTGGTTGCAAAGCCAGGAGCGCCTTTTGCCCGGCCAGCCCACTGCGGAGCTGACGCAGCAGGAAATAAACGCGTCGCTGCACGTGATGGAGTCGCCCTTCGGCCGGGTTAGCGCAGTGGCGCCGGTGGAGCAGATGAACCTGACCCCGCCGGGGTTTGACAAGCCGCCGGTTCCGCTGGGCACGCATGCCGCTGCTTGGTGAGTTGTAGGGCAAGCGCCTGACCGAGGCCGATACGGGCAATGCGGGCGTTCACGGCCGCCTCCGGCCGGTATGCATATTATGTGGTGATGCCTAAATTGAAATACCGTATAAACAATAAATAATGCTCCTGGCGGCTCTCGATAGTAAAAGCGCATCGCCGCTGTCGAAAATTGCTTAAAAAATGGGGGAAAATTGTTACTGATTTATAAAACCAGAAAATAGGCCTTCTTATTCTGTTATTTTGTCAGTCCTGTGCATATGATTTATTGCATAAGGAAAACAAAATTCGCTACTCCACCTTCACCAGACTTGTCATCGGGGCGTCCGCACTATGGGCCGCCATGGCGTTTGCTGCCCCGCCGAAAGTCAATATGCTGGTGGGAGAAATGAAAAACGAGCAAGGCAACCCTATTCCACTATTGAAGGAATGGCGACGCATTTTCAACGTGGTAGAGCAGGACATCGGCGTAGAGTTCGACATACGCATCTACCCTTGGCCGCGCGCCCTCGCCAACGCGCGCGACGGCGAGGGCCTGGTTTTCGGGCTGGCAAAAACCAGGGAACGCAGCCAGGTATTCCATTTTACGGAACCGGTGTTCGCCAGCTATGTATGGCTGGTGACGCGCAGCGACAGCGCATTTCCTTTCAGCGGCGTGGCCGATCTGAAGGGCCGATCAGTGGGCGTAGTGCGCGGCGTCAGCTATGGGGACGAATTCGATCAGCAAAAGAACAAGGTATTCCGGCTGGAGGAGGATAACGCCTCGCTGTCTTCCCGACTGCAAAAACTGGCGCGCAGACGCATGGATGTCATGCTGTTCAGCCACAGGGAATCCAATCCCGACGAAGTCGCTGCCCTTATCAATCGCTTCATCGCCGACCAGATGAATGATCAATCCTTGGCTCCGGGCACTTCGTTCACGGTGTTGCGCAAACCCTTGCAGACGGTGGATATCTATTTTGCGATCAAGGCGGACAAGGACGACGGCATCATCGATAAAATGAATGTGTCCATCCTGCGCGCAAAAAGATCGGGCGATATTTCACGCATCCTGCGGGATACGAATTAATGTTCCCAACCGGCGCCGGCCACCCGGCGCCACGATTCCCGACACACTCCATCGGCTGCTTATCCGCTGCTTATCCGCTGCTTATCCGCTGCTTGTCGTATACTCTAGGCGGTGATCACGCAGTCAGCGAGCCTGCGCGTTCAATGAATTTCACAAGGGGCGATATGTCGATGACGGAAAAGCAGGCGCTGGCGCAGGAATGGAGCACGCTGCAAAATAATTACGAACACTACGAAACCAGCGGACTATGGCTGAAGCTCGCCGGCGTCGGCCTGTTTATCCTGGCGCTGGTGCTGGGGCTGAACATGCTGCTGACCGCAGTCGTGCTCTGCGTATTGTGGCTGCAGGAGGGAATCATGAGGACCTTCCAATCCCGACTGGGAGAGCGCATCTTGCGTGTGGAAGGATTGCTGAAGCGCGGCATGCAGACGGAAGGCACCGCTTTCCAGCTGCATTCCGAATGGCTGGCATCAAGGAAAGACACTTCCGGCTTGCTGATGGAGTATGTCAACAGCGCCTTGCGTCCGACCGTGGCTTTCCCGTATGCGGTGCTGCTATTGACCGGGTTTGCGATCTATCTGCAAGCTGGCTAAATTTATGAGGCGAGCTGACCGGTAATCCGCTGCTGCCACCAGCGCGCTTTGTCGCCCAACTGCCCAAGGTGCAGCGTCGTCAGTTCCCGGTCTTGCATCAGGCATTTGCCGGCAACCCATACATGGCTGACCTGTTCGCGGCCGGCAGCATAGACAACCTGCGATACAGGGTCGAACAGCGGCTGCGTTTCCAGCGCTGACAAGTCAATAGCGATCACATCCGCCTGCTTGCCCGCCACCAGGCTGCCGATACTGTCTCCCTTGCCGAGTGCCCGCGCTCCGGACAGAGTTGCCATTTCCAGCGCCGCGGCGGCATTCAGCGAAGTCGGGTTGCCCGATTCCGCCTTTGCCAGCAATGCCGCCATGCGAAGATCTCCCAGCAGGTCTATCTTGTTGTTGCTGGCGGCGCCGTCCGTGCCTATGCCGACATTGACACCTGCCGCCTGCATTGCGCTGATGCGCGCAAATCCCGAGGCCAGCTTCAGGTTGCTGGCGGGGTTGTGCGCCACGTGCACACCCTGCGCTGCCAGCAGTGCCAGCTCTTCATCATTGGCGTGCACGACATGCGCTGCAATCAGCTGCGGCGTCAGCAGGCCCAGCTCGTGCAGCCTTTGCAAGGGACGTTTTCCGTATTGCTTCAGGCTGTCTGTTATTTCCTGGCCGGTTTCGT
This sequence comes from Undibacterium sp. TJN25, assembly GCF_049339885.1. NCBI lineage: Bacteria > Pseudomonadati > Pseudomonadota > Betaproteobacteria > Burkholderiales > Oxalobacteraceae > Undibacterium > Undibacterium sp. TJN25. Next base: position 191,531 of record NZ_JBMPPM010000008.1, read on the forward strand.
GGATATGGCAATGGATGCCGAGTCCATGCTGCTCCGCCAGCCGTATGATCTTGCGGAAGGTCTCATCCGCTACTGTATACGGCGCATGCGGAGCCAGCCTGAAGTCCACGCCTTGCTGGCCGACAAACGCTTCGTGCGCGGCAAGCGACTTGCGGAGGTATTCGTCGGCATCCTGCGCATAGCCGGTGGGAAATTCAAGGATGCTGCAGCCGACGACAGTGCGCATGCCTGCCGCTAGGCCGGCGCGCGCGACGGCTTCATGGTGAAAGTACATGTCATTCACGGTGGTGGTGCCGCCGCGTATCATTTCGGCCATTGCGTGCATGCTGCCGTCGTAGACGAACTCATCCGATACGTGTTTCTTTTCCGCCGGCCAGATATGATGGTTCAGCCAGTTCATCAGCGCCAGGTCGTCTGCCAGACCCCGCAGCAGGCTCATCGCAGAATGCGCATGCAGGTTGACGAAGCCTGGCAACAGCGCGTGTTCAGGCAATTCCAGGTGTCTTGCATCGGGATATTGCCGGCGTGCCTGTTCGCCGGGAAGCAGGGCGGCGATTTTATCGCCCTCGATGACCAGCGCATGGTTATGCAGTACGGTGGCGCGGGGCTCAACCGGGATCAGCCACTGGGGGTGGAGGCAGATGGTGTCGGACATGGAAGTAAGCTCAGGTTTCAATGTCCAATTATAGCCGGTCTGCAGTGTGCCCTGCAGGCCGGCTCCGGCAACTTAGGTCAACTTAAATCGGCTTAAGCTGACTTAGAAAAGGAAATAACGCTGCGCCATCGGCAATACCTTGGCCGGTTCGCATACCAGCAATTCACCGTTGGCCCTGACTTCATAGGTTTCCGAATCCACTTCCATTTTCGGTGTCAGGCTATTGTGGATCATGTCCTTCTTGCGGATGTTGCGCGTATTCCTGATCGGGATCAGCGTCTTGCTCAGCTTCAATTGTTCGCCCAGTCCCGCATCGAATGCCGCCTGCGATACGAAGGTAAAGGATTTCTTCAGGCCGCCGCCGAAGGCGCCGAACATCATGCGGTAATGCACGGGCTGCGGAGTCGGTATTGATGCATTGGGGTCGCCCATCTGCGCCGCGGCGATCATGCCCCCCTTGAGTATCATCGACGGCTTGACGCCGAAGAACGCCGGTTTCCACAGCACGATATCGGCAATCTTTCCGACTTCGAGCGAGCCGACCGCATGCGCAATGCCGTGCGTAATCGCCGGGTTAATGGTGTACTTCGCGATATAGCGCTTGGCGCGGAAATTGTCGTTGCGGCTGTTGTCTTCCGGCAGTGAGCCGCGCTGGCTTTTCATCTTGTCCGCGGTTTGCCAGGTGCGCATGATGACCTCGCCGACCCGGCCCATGGCCTGAGAGTCGGACGACATCATCGAGATCGCGCCCAGGTCGTGCAGGATGTCTTCGGCGGCAATGGTCTCGCGACGGATACGGGATTCTGCAAAAGCAATGTCTTCGGCGATGGAGGGATCCAGATGGTGGCACACCATCAGCATGTCCAGATGCTCGTCCAGCGTGTTGACAGTATAGGGACGGGTAGGATTGGTCGATGACGGCAATACATTGGATTCACCGACCGCGGCGATTATGTCCGGAGCATGGCCGCCACCCGCACCTTCGGTATGGAAGGTGTGGATGGTGCGGTCCTTGAACGCAGCCAGCGTATGTTCCAGGAAGCCCCCTTCGTTCAGCGTGTCGCTATGGATGGCGACCTGCACGTCCATTTCGTCGGCCACGGTCAGGCAGTTGTCGATGGCGGCCGGCGTCGTGCCCCAGTCTTCATGCAGCTTCAGGCCAATCGCGCCGGCATTGACCTGCTCCTGCAAGGGCAGCGGCAGGCTGACGTTGCCCTTGCCGAGAAACCCCAGATTCATTGGAAAGGCATCGGCGGCCATGATCATCGAATGGATGTGCCAGGGGCCGGGTGTGCAGGTGGTCGCTGCAGTACCCACCGCCGGGCCGGTGCCGCCGCCCAGCATGGTCGTGACGCCGCTCATCAGCGCCTCTTCTATCTGTTGCGGACAGATGAAATGGATATGAGAGTCGATACCGCCCGCTGTAACGATCATGCCTTCGCCGGCGATGATTTCGGTTGCCCCGCCGATGGCCATATCTACGTGGGACTGGATATCCGGGTTGCCGGCCTTGCCTATCTTGGCTATCAGGCCGTTTTTCAGGCCTATATCGGCCTTGACGATACCCCAGTGATCCAGGATCACGGCATTGGTGATTACCGTGTCCATCACTTCAGCATGCGGTCTTTGCGACTGGCCCATGCCGTCGCGGATGACCTTGCCGCCGCCGAACTTCACTTCTTCGCCATACACCGCAAAGTCCTTTTCAATTTCAATGAACAGACCGGTATCCGCCAGGCGGATACGGTCGCCGGTGGTGGGGCCGAACATTTCTGCATACGCTTGCCGCGAGATTTTCATAGCGCACCCATCACTTTGCCGTTAAAACCATAGACCTTGCGGTCGCCGGCCAGCGCGACCAGTTCCACCGTACGCTGCTGGCCCGGTTCAAAACGTACCGCGGTACCGGCGGCGATATTCAGGCGCATGCCATAGGCTGCCTGGCGTTCGAATTGCAGCGCGGGATTGGTTTCAAAAAAATGAAAATGGGAGCCAACCTGTATGGGCCGGTCGCCGCCGTTGGAGACCGCGACCGTCACCGTCGCGCGGCCGACATTCAATTCTATGTCGCCGGGTTCTATCAGCATTTCGCCTGGAGTCATGATGTCCGCCTAAGGAATGGGGTGATGGACGGTCACCAGCTTGGTGCCGTCGGGAAAAGTCGCTTCTACCTGGATGTCCGGTATCATCTCTGGAATACCGTCCATGACATCGGCGCGGGTCAATATCTGCGTGCCTTCGGACATCAGTTCGGCAACGCTCTTGCCATCCCTGGCGCCTTCCATGATGGCGGCGGTAATCAGTGCCACGGCTTCGGGGTAGTTCAGCTTGACGCCACGGGCTTTGCGGCGTTCCGCAAGCAGTGCGGCGGTAAAGATCAGCAGCTTGTCTTTTTCACGGGGAGTCAGGTCCATGGGTTTTCCTTTTTGTCCGGGTACTGCTTTTTACTTCGGTGTGTTCAGGTGTTCCAGATTCTCGGCGCAACCGCTGCCATGCCTATGACAGTGGGTCGCAGATGCCGCCATACGGCTGTCATCCAGTGCTTTGCTACTTCGCTGGAGTTGCCCAGGTACCGGGCCACGACCAGGGACTTCAGCTGGCTGGCGCCGGTCAGCGCGCCTTGCTCGCTGTCCTGCACCAGCTGATGGGTTTGCTCGCGCAGCAGGCTCAGGGTAGCGGCATCCAGGCTGTTGCCGCTTGCGATCACGGTCGCGCATACGGTTTTCCCCGCCAGCGCCAGCGGACTGCCCATCGAAGACGTGCCGCCCGCCAGGCTGCCCTGCTCAAACCAGATCAATCGGCCTTCACGACGGATTTCACTGTGCTGCATGATCTTGCCGCTGCGGTAGGTTTCTCCGGATGCGGTTCGGCCGAAGCACAGTATATCGCCGCCGATGTAGCGGGCGTCGCGCGCCAGGTGTATGGACTGGTGCAAATCAACCCTGGCGTCATCAAAAAAGATGGTTTCCTGCGGCAGCCATTCCAGCTTTGCGCCGTCGGCAACTTCCAGCTGCACGCGCTGCTGCGACGTGTAGCCATTGCTCCGGTACCATTTGGCGGCGCCCGGCGTTGTGATCAGCGCATGGCTGCCTTCGCCTGCGCGCGCCCTGATGTCAAGTATGTCGCCGCCGACCACGCCGCCCGGCGGGTGAATGATGATCGCATGGCAGGTCTGGCCGCCTTCGGGGTATAACGGTTTTTGCACGCGCAGCGGGCCGCTGTGCAGACGCTCGGTCAGCCGGGTCGTGCCCTGGTCGTTGCTAAAGCCAAGCTGCAGGCTGGCCTGCCAGTGCGCTTTGGCGGGAGCGGGGAGGTCAGGCAGGGAATCTGGGGGAAGCTCAGTGCGCGTCATGCCAAAACTATACCGCCAAGTGACGCCTCACGTCATCACTATCCATCAAATCTTGTGCGCCGGAGGCAACGACCTCGCCGCGCGACAGCACCAGGAAGCTGTCGGCCAGCGCGCGCGCAAAGTCGAAATACTGTTCGCATAGCAGGATGCCCATGTCGCCGCGCTGGCGCAGCAGCCGTATCACTCGCTCTATGTCCTTGATGATGGACGGCTGTATGCCCTCGGTCGGTTCGTCCAGGATGATCAGCTTGGGCTCCGCCAGCAAGGCCCTGGCAATCGCCAGTTGCTGCTGCTGCCCGCCGGACAGATCGCCGCCGCGCCGGTGCAGCATTTCCTTCAGTACGGGAAACAGTTCATAGACCTCGCCCTTGATCGTTGCTGCTTTTTTGCTGGGCAGCGTCGCCATGCCCATACGCAGGTTTTCTTCCACGGTCAGCCGCGCAAAGATTTCGCGGCCCTGCGGCACGTAGGCAATGCCGCGGCGAGCGCGCTGGTGCGGCGCCAGTTTGCTGATATCCTGGCCGTCCAGCGACACGCTGCCCCGGCTCAGCGGCAATACGCCGGTCAGGCATTTCAGCAGCGTCGTCTTGCCGACGCCGTTGCGGCCCAGCAGGGTGACGCATTCTCCCTTTTTGACGGACAGAGAAATGCCGCGCAAGGTATGCGAGGAGCCGTAGTGCTGGTGGATCTGTTCTACTTGCAGCATGGTTTTTCCTGATTTTTATCTGTCTGGCGAGTCTTGGATTTGCAGTTTGTTCAACGGCCCAGATATACCTCGATGACGCGTTCGTCGGCCTGGACTTCCTGCATCGTGCCCTGCGCCAGTACGGAACCTTCATGCAATACCGTCACTTTTCCTTGCTGCGCGATTTCGGTCACGAAGCCCATGTCATGCTCGACGACCATGATGGAGTGCTTGCCGCGCAATTCATTCAGCAATTCGGCAGTGCGCGCCGTCTCGGCGTCGGACATGCCGGCGACCGGTTCATCCAGCAAGATCAGCTGCGGTTCCTGGATCAGCAGCATGCCGATTTCCAGCCATTGCTTCTGGCCATGTGACAGCAAGCCGGCAAGCCGGTTTTCCTGTCCGTTCAGCCGTATCAGTTGCAGGATGGCGTCGATCTTGCCTTTCTGTTCGCTGTTCAGGCGGGCGAACAGCGTGGTCTTGACGCGCTTGTCCATCTTCATTGCCAGTTCCAGGTTTTCGAATACCGTATGCTGCTCGAATACGGTAGGGCGCTGGAACTTGCGTCCTATGCCGGCGTGGGCGATGTCGTATTCGGTCATCCGCGTCAGGTCCATTGTCTGGCCGAAGAAGGCGGTGCCGGAACTGGGCCGTGTCTTGCCGGTAATGACATCCATCATCGTGGTCTTGCCGGCCCCGTTCGGGCCGATGATACAGCGCAGTTCACCGACTGAGATGTCCAGTGTCAGCTTGTTGATGGCCTTGAAGCCGTCGAAGGAGACCGTGATTTCTTCCAGGTAGAGGATGGCGCCGTGGCTAGTATCCACACCTTCCTGCTTGACACGGCCGTAGGAGACACCCTGGTCGCCGGTCTGGCCGTCATAGGTCTGGCCCGGTTGCAGAACCGGGGAGGCCAGGGGCGCAATAGGTACGGAGGGTAAAGGGGGTACCGACGGTACGGGTGGTACGCGTGAGATTTCCGTCATGCTGTTTCTCCGCTGGGGCCTGCCGTTTTTTCCAGGCCGGTATCGTCCTGGCTGGCGGCCATTTTCTTCCTGTATCTGAGTTTGGCAATAACACCGAGTATGCCCTGCTGCATGAACAGCGTCACCAGGATAAAGATCAGGCCCAGCGCATATAGCCACAGTTCAGGGAAGGCGGCGGTGAACCAGCTTTTCAGGCCGTTGACGGTAAAGGCGCCGATGATGGGGCCGAGCAGGCTGCCGCGGCCGCCTACTGCTGCCCAGATCACCATTTCGATTGAATTGCCGGGTGACATTTCTGACGGATTGATGATGCCGACCTGCGGCACATACAGGGCGCCGGCGATGCCGCATAATACTGCGGACAGCGTCCACACGAAGAGTTTGAACCATAGGGGGTTGTAGCCGATAAACATCAGACGGGATTCCGAATCACGCACTGCCTGCAGCACACGCCCCAGCTTGGAGGTGACGATCCAGCGGCACAGCAGCAGGGAGCCCAGCAGCAGCAATAGCGTAATCAGGTACAGGCCGGCCTTCGTTCCGGGGGCGGTGATCGTAAAGCCCAATATGCGCTTGAAGTCGGTGAAGCCGTTGTTGCCGCCGAAGCCGGTATTGTTACGGAAAAACAGCAGCATGAACGCGTAGGTCATTGCCTGCGTGATGATGGAAAAGTACACGCCCTTGATGCGCGAACGGAAGGCAAAGAAACCGAACACAAAGGCCAGTACGCCTGGCACCAGGATTACCAGCAGCATGCAGTACCAGAAATTGTCGGTCATCGCCCAGTACCAGGGGTAGGTCTTCCAGTCCAGGAAGACCATGAAGTCCGGCAAATTGCTTTGATATACGCCGTCGCGGCCGATGGCGCGCATCAGGTACATGCCGTGCGCATAGCCGCCCAGCGCGAAGAATACGCCATGTCCCAGCGACAGGATGCCGGTGTAGCCCCACACCAGGTCCAGCGCCAGCGCTGCCATTGCATAGCACATGAACTTGCCGATCAGCGCGATGGTATAGCTAGAGATATGCAGTGCGTGGCCTTCGGGGAACGTCAGATTAAGTATCGGCAACAGCAACAGCACCGTGGTGCAGATCAGGATGCCGGTCCATGCCGGACGGGAAAACAGGGAGTTGTTCATCAGGGGATTCATTCCACGCTCCTGCCTTTCAGCGCAAACAAGCCTTGCGGGCGGCGCTGTATGAAAATGATGATGAAGACCAGGATCACGATCTTTGCCATCACCGCGCCGGCGACCGGCTCCAGGAATTTATTGACTTCACCCAGGCCCAGCGCCGCAATCACGGTGCCGGCCAGCTGGCCTACACCGCCCAGCACCACGACCATGAAAGAATCGACGATGAAGCCTTGCCCCAGGTCGGGACCGACATTGCCCAGCTGCGACAAGGCTACGCCGCCCAGTCCCGCAATGCCGGAGCCGAGGCCGAAGGTCATCATGTCTATCCTGCCCGTAGACACCCCGACGCAATCGGCCATGCGGCGGTTTTGCGTGACCGCGCGCACGAACAGGCCAAGCCGGGTCTTGTTAAGGATCAGCCATACGGAAAACACGACAAACAGCGCAAAGAAAATGATGATGATGCGGTTGTAAGACAGCACCAGCGAACCCAGCACGGTGATGCCGCCGGACATCCACGAGGGATTGGACACTTCCACGTTCTGCGCGCCGAAGATGGTGCGCACCAGCTGCATCAGGATCAGGCTGATGCCCCAGGTACACAGCAGGGTTTCCAGGGGGCGTCCATACAGCCAGCGTATGACCGTGCGTTCCAGCACGATGCCGACTGCGCCGGCAACGATGAAGGCCGCCGGCAGGGCGACGATCAGGTAGGCATCGACCGCGCCTGGCATGAACTTGCGGAACGCCATCTGGCACGCATACGTCGTGTAGGCGCCTATCATCAGCAGTTCGCCGTGGGCCATGTTGATGATGCCCATCAGGCCGAAAGTGATAGCCAGGCCCAGGGCGGCCAGCAGCAGCACACTGCCCAGCGAGATGCCGTAAAACAGGTTGCCGACAAATTCCATGCGGCTCAGCCGCGAATCGATGGCGCTCAATGTATTGACTACTTCAACGCGTATGCCTTCATCCGGTTCGCCGTAGCTGCCGTCGGGATTCTGGGCCAGCATTTTTTGCAGGATGGGCTTCAGGCTGGCGTTATTGCTGTCCACCAGCGACTTGACCGCAGCCTTGCGCTGCGCCGCATCCGGCGATTGCAGGTTGGCAGTGGCGATCACCATTTGCAGGATGGATTTGATCTCGGGATCGTTTTCTTTCACATAGGCCTTGGTGACCAGCGGCAGCTGTTCAAGGCTGGCGTCTTTCAACAGCTCCTTGGCAGCGGAAAGGCGCGCCGCTTTTTCCGCCGAAAATAGTTTGAGGCCGGACAGCGCGCTGTCTATCGCGCCGCGCAAGCGGTTATTGATGCTGATCGCTTCCGCACCTTCCGGCAGCGCAGATGTTTTACCTGTTGCCGGATCGTAGGCTTTGTCGTCTTCGACTACATACACGGGGCTGTCGGGTTTTGCCGGGTTCGCATACAGGGATTCGTTCTTTAACGCATTCAATACTTTGGAGGCGTCTTCATTCGCCAGGGCTGCGATGGCGTTGACGGCCTCTATGCGGGCGTCGGGATCATCGCCGGCCAGCGGCTGCAGCAGCTTCGGCTCTATGGCCGCCTGTGCGCTGAACGCGAGGGAAAACAATAACAGGGCAAGGCTTTGTCTGATGATGTTCATAGTGGGCGCAGTGACGCTGGTAAGCGTGAGTCGGGCGCGAACCGACGAATGGCGCAATTGAGGAATGCTTTGCGGATTTTTCCCGCGTGCGTAGCAGTACAAAGCCGGCACATGACGGATCCATGCGGAGCCGCGATGTGCCTGCTAACGTCCTGCGTAAGTTCAGCGGCGCGGTGCCGGCCCGGTTGCCTGAATGGCTGCCGATGCCGGGTCGGTACTGCGCCGATACTGCCGGTTACAGCTTCTGTTTGCTTTCGTTGCCCGGGATGTAAGGGCTCCAAGGCTGTGCGCGAATGGTCGTTTTGGTTTTGTAGACCACGTTGAACTGGCCGTCTGCCTTGATCTCGCCGATCATGACTGGTTTGTGCAGGTGATGGTTGGTTTTATCCATCATCAGTTCAAAGCCGGAAGGTGCTTTGAAAGTCTGGCCGCCCATTGCCGCGATGACCTTGTCCGTATCCGTGGACTTGGCTTTTTCTACGGCCTGTTTCCACATATAGATGCCGACATAGGTTGCTTCCATCGGGTCGTTGGTGACGACGGTATTCGCATTAGGCAGTTTTTTCGCCGCAGCGTAGTCCTTCCATTTTTTGATGAATTCGGTATTGACCGGATTTTTGACCGATTCAAAATAGTTCCATGCAGCCAGGTGGCCGACCAGCGGTTTGGTATCCACACCGCGCAACTCTTCCTCGCCCACAGAGAAGGCGACAACAGGCACATCGGTCGCTTTCAGGCCGGCATTGCCGAGCTCTTTATAGAAAGGCACGTTGGAATCGCCGTTGATGGTGGAGATCACAGCAGTCTTGCCGCCGGCAGCGAATTTTTTGATGTTGGCAACGATGGTCTGGTAATCCGAATGGCCGAACGGTGTGTACACTTCATCGATGTCGGTATCCTTGACGCCCTTGCTATGCAGGAAAGCGCGCAGGATCTTGTTGGTCGTGCGCGGATAGACATAGTCAGTGCCCAGCAGCACGAAACGCTTGGCGCCGCCGCCTTCCTTGGACATCAGGTATTCGGTGGCAGGGATGGCTTGCTGGTTAGGCGCTGCGCCGGTGTAGAACACATTCTTTTCCAGTTCTTCGCCTTCATATTGCACAGGGTAGAACAGCAGGCTGTTCAGTTCCTTGAAGACCGGCAGCGTCGATTTGCGCGATACCGAAGTCCAGCAGCCGAAGACGACCGCAACTTTATCCTGCGTGATCAGCTGGCGGGCTTTTTCTGCGAACAGAGGCCAGTTGGAGGCCGGATCAACGATCACCGCTTCCAGTTTCTTGCCCATCACGCCGCCCTTGGCGTTGATCTCGTCTATCGTCATCAGCGCCACATCTTTCAATGAGGTCTCCGAGATGGCCATGGTGCCGGACAGGGAGTGCAAAATGCCGATCTTGATCGTGTCTTCAGCCAGGGCCTGAGTGACCCAGCCAGACGTTGCCAGTGCCATTGCGCCGAGTGCTGTTGCTTTTAGTATGGTACGACGGGACATGATTTCTCCAAATAGTGATTAGGACTTATTGACCAATTACTGCGGGATACGGTGAGCTGCGATGTGGCGATACTTCCGCTAAGAGAAATAGCAGATTGCGTGCCAGCGGCAGCCGGACTTGAAAAGGGCGGTTAAAGGCCGAATTGGAGGCATATACGGGGAGCCGGCATACGGCGAACAGAGAAAAACGGCGAATTAAGTGCGGATTTTTCCCCGATTTCGTGCGAAAAAACGGTTTTGAGATTATTTGTTAGATAATGGTGCAAATGCTGCGCCGGTTTGTTTCCTGTAAATAAAGAAATCCGGCGGAGTTAGGGCAGGCCTTCCTGCTATGATGCTTGTTTTGCTTTTTCCACCGGTACGCCATGTTCGATTTCCTGTTCAAAAGAAAACCCAAAACTGTCCCTCCGGCCACGGCCGCCCATGCACCCAGCGCCTCGCAGCTTGCCGCGCAGGATGCAAAGAAACAGCAGTCCGAACAGGCCAGGAATGCGGCGCTGGCGAGGCTGGAAAATATTGCCCAGGACGAGGCCGCCGTGACGGCCTTTTTGCTGGCCTGCGACTTCGCCGACGGCCGCCTGAAGGCCGCCCACTATATATATGGCGAGGTGGCGTTGAACCAGGTGCTGGCGGCAACGCGCAATACGGACAGGCGGGTGGCAAAGCTGATGCAATCCAGGCTGGATGTCATCCATGCCGCGGGCAGGCAGCGCTCTGCCGCGCAGGCGTGTATCGCAGCCGCCGCACAAATGCAACAGACGGCGCATCTGATGGCCAACCAGGTTGTGGAGCTGGACAAGCAGGCTGCGGCCGTAAAAGAGTTCCCACAGGAGCTGAAGCAGGAATTCGATGCGCTCAGGGCACAGCTGGAAAACAGGTTGCAGGCGCAAACCGCTTTGCAGCGCAAGGTGCTGAACCTGATCGCCAGACTGCATGAGATGGCCGGTGTGGACGCCGCAAGACTGGAACCGGAACAGGCGCAGCATGCACTTGGCATGTTGCAGGGTGAGTTCGACAGCGGTCTGGCGCAGCCCGAAGCGGTATCACTGCCGAAAAACCTGGCGCAGGAGTTCGCGCAGGAAATAGCCGAATTACGCAAGACGGTGGACGCGCAGCTGGAGATCGCGCGCAAACAGGCAGAAGAGCACGCGAGGGCAGAGAAAAAGGCCGCGGACAAGGCGGCCTCCATCGCTGCAGCTGCCGCGGCATTGTCCGCTCAGGCAAGCCAGGTGGCCGACGAGCTTGCCGCCAGGGCAGAAACTGCATCGAGTGATGCCGGCCCCGTCGATGCTGACGGTGCGCCCGCTGAAACGGCTGTCCCCAGGGAAGCCAGGGAAAAGAAAAATTTGAAAGACAAGCCGGCATTGGCCGTGGTCAGCGTCGAAAAAATCCTCGCCTCCATCAACGGCATGGAGGAGGCGCTGGCGCAGGGCAGTGTCCAGGCTGCGATCAAATTTGACAGGGAATTGCGCGCCATCGACACAAAGGCGTCCGGCTTGCCCCTTGCAGAACGCGACAGGCTGTTGCGCGTGCGCAGCGAGCTGGGCCATTTGCAAGGTTGGGCAAAATGGGGCGGCGGTGTTTCGCGCGACGAACTCGTCAAAACGGCAGAAGAATTGCCTGTGCAAAAGCTGGAACCGAACGAGCTGGCCAAGCGGGTCGCCGACCTGCGTGAACGCTGGAAATCGATGGAAGCGGTCAGCGGCTCGGCCAGCAAGGACGTGTGGGAGCGCTTTGATGCTGCCTGCTCGCTGGCGTACGCGCCTGCCGCCGCCTACTTCCAGCAACTCGGAGAGGAGCGCAAGGCGAATCTGGAGACAGCCGATGCCATGATTGCCGAACTGCGCAGCCATGCCGCGCTGCTGGAGCAGCAGCCCGTTGACTGGAAGGGTATCGTTAACCTCGGTGTGCAGGCGCGCCAAAAATGGCAGACGCTGGGACCGGTGGACCGTAAGCACAGGCCAAGGCTGGAAAGCGAATTCGACGCAGCCTATAAGATACTGTGGGCTCCGCTGGAACAGCGGAGGAAGCAGGAGATCGCAGATCGAGAAGCCATGATCGCCGAAGCGCAGGCGCTGAGCCCTGACCAACGCTCCGTTGTCGACGAAGTGCGTGCCTTGCAGGCCCGCTGGCAGGAACAGGCCGGCTCCGTGCCGCTGAAGCGCAAGGACGAGCAGGCGCTGTGGGAAAAATTCCGTGCTGCCTGCGATGCGATATTCGCGCAGCGCAGGGCAGCATCTGAAACTGCAGACAGCCAGCGCAAGGATAACCTGCAGGCGAAAGAGACAGTCTGCGCCGGGCTGGAGCAGGCCCGGGATGCCTTGGACAGCGATCAGGCGATCCGGCAATTGCTGCAGCAGAGTGCCGCGGCCTGGCGCGACATCGGCTATGTGCCGAGAGCGGACGAAGCGGCGATTGAGCAGCGCTACAAGAATGCGGTAAGCGCGCTAGAAGCAGCAGCGGCCCGCCTGCTGCGCGAAAAAGACAAGCTGGCGAACCAGGCGTTGCAGCAGAGGATAGTTATCTGCCACACGCTGGAAAAAATGCTGGTGCTGGACACCGCCGATGAAGCCAGGGTAGCGCAGCTGTCGGCTGAATGGGCGGGTCTGCCGCCGTTGCAGGCCAAGGCGGATGCGGCGATGCAACGGCGCTTTTCTGCCATCGTCAAAGCTTTGCAGGAGCAGGATCAGGCATACGTCGGCACATTGCGGGATAATGCAGACAGGTTTGACCAGGCCTTGTTGCAACTGGAAGTCGTTGCCAGCGTGGATAGTCCGGAAGAATTTTCGCGCGAGCGGCTGCAGATGCAGGTCAAGGTATTGCAGTCCTCCCTGCAGTCGGGCAGCAGACAGCCCGCCGTGGGTGAGCAATTGCGCAATGTCTGCGCGCTGCCGGCGCTGACGAACGACAAGCAGATGCAGAGGCTGGCTAAAATCCTCGCGGCCAGCACGGTCTGACCGCTTGACCGCTGTGGGCAAGGCTGAAGAGGGAACCGATTGCCTGTACACGGGTCTGAATCCGGGCAGGGTTTTCGCTTGCAGCTAAGCTTGAGGCCCTGCGCATCTGATATGAAAGGAAAAATAATGAGCTATGTATTCCCCCCGGTCACCGCGACCGTACCTGTTGCCGGTTCCGATGCGCTGTTCCCGGTGCACCGGATCTACTGCGTGGGCCGCAATTATGTTGACCACGCGATAGAGATGGGCCACACCGGCCGCGAAGCGCCGTTTTTCTTTATGAAACCGGCGGATGCAGTATTGCCTGTGGCGGAAGGCAAAACGGGTGAGATGCCTTATCCGAGCATGACCAAGGACCTGCACCACGAGATAGAACTGGTGGTCGCAATCGGCAAATCCGGCAAGGATATTTCGGTGGAAGATGCCGCTTCCTATATATGGGGCTATGCAGTCGGCCTGGATATGACCCGGCGCGACTTGCAGGGCGAAGCGAAGAAGCAGGGCAGGCCCTGGGATACCGGCAAGGGATTCGACTATTCGGCGCCGATTTCCTCACTGTATCCGGTAGCGCAGACCAAATTGATCACCGAAGGCAATATCCACCTGGATGTCAACGGCGAGCAGCGCCAGGACAGCGATATCCGCAAGCTGATCTGGAACGTTGCCGAAACCATTTCCTACCTGTCCAAATTCTACGAACTGCAAGCCGGTGACCTGATCTTTACCGGTACGCCGGAGGGTGTCGCTGCCGTAAAAACCGGCGATCTGCTGGAAGGGCGAATTTCCGGACTGGGGTCGTTGAAAGTACAACTGGTATGACAGGGAGCAGGCATGAAGCTGTATAGTTATTTTCGCAGTTCCGCATCTTACCGGGTACGCATAGCGCTGAACCTGAAAGGCCTGGAGTACGATACCGTTCCCATCCATCTGGTGAAAAACGGCGGCGAGCAATACTCGGACAGTTATCGCGCGATTAATCCGGATGCACTGGTGCCGTCCTTCATGGACGAGCATGACGGTAAAGACGTGGAGATCACGCAGTCGCTGGCCATTATCGAATACCTAGAAGAAACCCACCCGCAGGTTCCGGTGCTGCCGCGTGGCCCTGCTGACAGGGCCTACGTCAGGTCGCTGGCGTTGTCTGTTGCCTGCGAAATTCACCCGGTGAATAACCTTCGGGTGCTGCGCTACCTGAGTACGACACTGGGCGTGAACGAAGAGCAAAAAAATGCCTGGTATCGGCACTGGTGCGAAGCAGGCATGGCGGCACTGGAGCAAAGGCTGGCGTCGGACGCGCGCACCGGCCGTTTTTGTTTCGGCGATACTCCCACGCTGGCCGACTGCTGCCTGGTTCCGCAGGTTTTCAATGCACTGCGTTTCAAGTGCGACATGAGTGCCATGCCGGTCATCATGCGCATCAACGAGGCTTGCCTGGAACTGGATGCTTTCTCCCGCGCATCCCCAGGGAGCCAGCCGGACTCGGAATAAAGCGCAAGGCCTTGCTGCTACATCAGGCATGCACGAAATAAAAAAGGATGCCGAAAAAACGGCATCCTTTTTTTATTTGATAACTGAAACTGCTTGAGACTAGTAGGAATAGATTGCCTGCTGCGGCTTTATCCTAATTAGGCAGTCCCTCGGGCGAAGGCGGGTTACCTGACAAGGTATCGCTCAGCACCGATATCAAAATAGACCTGGTCAGTTTGGATTTGGTGGTGTAGCCGTCTATTGCAAATTCGTGATTGACCTGTTTCTCAGGCGCATACCCAGGCTGGCCGGTGCGCAATACGATACGCAGATTGTTCCTGCCCAGGTCGTTACGGATAATGCTGACCAGCTTCAGTCCCGCATCCACTGTTTCCATCACCACGTCCAGCAATACCAGGGCCAGATCCTGGTTGGCTTCGATGACGGAACGGGCTTCGCGGGCGGAATAGGCGTGCAAGAATTCCAGCGGCCTGCCATGTATCTGTACGCCGCTCAGCGCGAGCAGCGTGGTTTCATGTACGTTGATGTCGTCGTCGGCGATCAGGATCTTCCACGGAGCAAAGCTCGTTTTGGTTTGCTGGTCCTGGCTGTCCTCTTCCAGAAAATCAATGATGTCATCATCATTCTGGCCATGACTGCATGTCGACAAGTCGTCTTCGGAAAAATTGGACGAAAACCCGATATCCCCGACATATACCCTGGACCTCGACAGTTCCTGCGGCGCCGTATATTGATGGAATATGCGCTCAATCAAGCCGGGCGTTTTACTGTGGTGAGGCTTCATCAGTTATCTCCCTGTTGCTTGGATTAAATTTTTTTGCAATTTAATCTTATGTGAACCTGAAGTGATAATCAAGAGCACGGGTACCTATTTTGTTAAAAATTGACAACTTAAGTTGACAGTTTTTGTTTGACTCAAATAAACATCGCTTAGTTCAGTGTACTCTTAAATTCATGCCAAACACGTGGCAATGTGTAAATGCGTGATGGTAGTATGGGAATAGTTGGCCCATCTTCGTCCGGATGCGCATGCCTGCAGAAAAATGCGCATTTATCCGGCCGGGAACGCGCCAATCACTATGAGCGATGTGGATATACCGCCGCTGCGGATAAAAACGATAGGACTTGAGCCGACATGCTGACTTTGTAAGTCCTGCATGAGCGTTATCTCTTTGTCCGGGAAGTCGTTGCAACAGGTGCTGGAGCCGGGACTTACATGCCATCTTTTTCTTTGCATACCGTAGTCAGCATGTCGATCGCGGCATCTGCGCTGGTGATGCTGATCCTGTTTTATTTGCAGCGGCAGCAGGTCAACCGGCGTGCTACCGGATATTGGGCGCTGGCTTATGCCTGCCTGAGCCTGCGCCTGTGCTGTACGCTGGCAGGAGAATATGGCTACGGTTCTTTTGCCATGGCAGTGGACCTGTTCCTGTTGGGCTTCGTGCTCAGCCTGTGGCTGGGCGTCCGCGCCTTCAATGGTGAGCCTGTAGAAATCCGGCGGCCTTTATTTTTATTTGCCGGGTTCTCTGCATGGATAGGATTTTCCCATCTGGCCGGCATTCCCTTCGTCTGGCGCGCAATGCCTACGCATTTTTTCGCAGGCGGCATGCTGTTGGCGAGTGCCTTGCGCTTTTGGCGACATGACCGCCTGGCCGGCAATTCCGGCTATTCCGTGCTGGCCAGCCTGATCGGGCTGCGCGGCCTGCATCTATTTGACTATCCCTTTATCAGAAACGTCGAATCGCTGGCCTTGTTTGGG
This sequence comes from Undibacterium sp. TJN25, assembly GCF_049339885.1. NCBI lineage: Bacteria > Pseudomonadati > Pseudomonadota > Betaproteobacteria > Burkholderiales > Oxalobacteraceae > Undibacterium > Undibacterium sp. TJN25. The sequence continues at coordinate 207,660 of NZ_JBMPPM010000008.1, forward strand.
TTTTCACTAGGGGCGCTGCTGGATTTTTCCGCAGGCATGATGCTGCTGGTGGCGGCCACACTGGACCAGCAAAGGCAGACCGCGCGTGCGCTGGCCTTGCTGGATCAGGAGATGAACACCCGCAAAAAAACGGAGCAGACGTTGCATGACCGCGAGCAGCTGTTTGAGAAGGTCTTCCAGCTGGTTCCAGACGTACTGGTCGTGTGCAAGGAAAAGGGTGGCCAATATGTGGAAGTCAACCGCCATTGGGAACCCCTGACCGGTTACTCGCCGCAAGAGACGCTGGGTCGCAATTCCGCTGACATGGGCCTGTGGGTGGACCTGGCGCAGCGTGACGCCATGGTGACGGCGATGAAGAGCCTGGGAGAGTTCTGGGGCCTGGATGCCACGCTCAGGCATAAGGATGGGTATCACTATTTCGTTAAGGTCTCCGGCGTGCGCGTGCATGTCGGCGACGAGTCCTTCGTCTCCTATACAGTACAGGACGTGACGGCGGCGCGCGAGGCGGAGGCCTATCGCAGCCGGGTAGAGAGCCAGCTGCGCGAACGCGAGAAGCGTTTCGTCAAGATGTTCGATCTGGTACCGGAGATCATCAGCATTGCCAGCGTGCCCGATGGCATCCTGGTGGACGTCAATCGTAACTGGGAAGTGGTGCTCGGCTATAGCCGGGCCGAATCGATAGGCCGCAGCGCCGTCCACGACCTGGGCCTATGGCCCGATCCTGCGCACAGGGCCCAGCTAATGCAGCGGCTGGAGAATGAAAATTTTGTGCGCGGCTACGACACGGTGTTTCGCAAAAAGAACGGTGAGATCGCCCAGGTAGAGACTTTTTGCACATTGTTCGAGACCGACGGCAAGCGCTTCATGCTGGCAGTGGTACGCGATACGACGCAGCGGAACAATAATGAACAGGCCCGCTTGCGTGCCGAAAAAAATCTGCGCGACAGTGAGCGCCACCTGCGCGCAGTGCTCAATGCAATGGGTGAGGGCGTCATCGTCTGCGACCGGGACGGCCATGTGGTGCTGACCAACGCCGCTGCGGCCGCCATCCATGAGACCACGGAGCAGCAGATGTCCTTGCTGCATGACGCCAGGCTGTTCGAATTCCTGCGGGAAGACGGCAGTCCGCTGGATCAGCAGGAACTGCCGATATGGAAGACCTTTCAGTCCGGCGAATCGCAGCGCAATGTCACGCTGGGGTTGAGGCTTGCCAAGGGCGGCGTCAGGTGGCTGTATGTCAGCACCGACCCGGTTTTTTCAGAGGAAGACCCCGGGCATGTGGAACAGGTTGTGATTGCGATGGTGGATATCAGCCGGCAGAAAGAAGCGGAGGCACTGTTGCGCGAACGCGAAGCGGTGCTGGCGACGGTATTCCAGCTTGTGCCGGATACGCTGACCATCACCAGCCTCGCGGACGGGCGCTATGTCGATGTCAACCGCAACTGGGAGCCGCTGACCGGCTATACACGCGAAGAGGTGCTGGGCTTCACGTCGGGAGAACTCAGCCTGTGGAGTGATTTCACGCAGCGAAAAGACCTTGTCCAGCGGGTGCTGGGTGACGGCGAAGTGCGCGGCATGCAGATTGATTTCCGGCACAAGGACGGTCACGTGATCCACTGCCGAATATCCGGCTCCAAGTTTTCCGCCGGGGATCAGACCTACCTGCTGCTGTCGGTACAGAACATAGGCCAGGAGCTTGCGACGGAACAAGCCAGGGTGCAGGCCGAAACCCTGCTGCGCCAGAACGAGCATAAGTATTCGACGATATTCCAGCTATCCCCGATCGCATTGGGGCTGGTTAATATCGCCACATCGGAACTGGTTGAAGTCAATGACGTATGGCTGGCCCAGTTCGGCTATGCGCGCAAGGATGTCATAGGGCGTACGGCAACCGAACTCGGATTCTGGGAAACTCCGGGGCAGCGTGAAAAAATGATCGCTGAAATGCGCACGCAGGGCAGGGTGGACCGCTTCGAACTGCGTCACCGTCACAAAGACGGACACGTGCTGATCTGCCTGATGTCGGCGCGGCTGTTCGATTCGGAGAACGGCAAGATGTTTATTTTTTCGCTGCTGGACGTCACGCGCCAGTATGCAATCGAAAAAGAAATCCGCGAAATGACCGCTCAGCTGGAGGCCAGGGTCAAGCTGCGCACGCTGAAACTGGAACAGGCCAACGCAGAACTGGCAGATGCGATGGAGTCGCTGAAGCATGCGCAGGTCGAGTTGGTGCGCTCTGAAAAAATGGCCGCACTCGGCTCGCTTGTGGCGGGCGTCGCGCACGAACTGAATACGCCGATAGGCAATAGCGTAACAGTCGCCAGTACGCTGGAAGACAAGACGCGCGAACTGTTGCGTGACATTTCTAGCGGCGGCCTGCGGCGCTCGACGCTGGACCGTTATCTGCAAAGCGCGACAACCGGCACTGCCTTGTTGATGCGCACGCTGAACGTGGCGCGCGAACTGATCAGCAGCTTCAAGCAGGTGGCGGTAGACCAGTCCAGCAGCCAGCGCCGCCGCTTCGATCTGGAAAAGGTGCTGGAAGAAGTGATCGCCACGCTGTCTCCCATGTACAAGAAAGGCCCGTTCTTGCTGGCTACCGAGCTTAGCCCCGGCATCATGATGGACAGCTTTCCGGGTCCGCTGGGGCAGATCATTACCAATTTCATGACCAACGCACTGGCGCATGCTTTCGAAGGCAGGAATAGCGGCGAGATGCGCCTTGCCAGCCGGCTGCGGGATGACGGGTATGCCGAAATTATCTTCTCGGACAACGGCGCTGGCATTCCGGAAGCAGACCAGAGGCGGGTATTTGACCCCTTCTTTACCACCAAGCTCGGACAGGGAGGTTCCGGCCTGGGCATGAATATCGTCTATAACCTGGTTACAGGCGTGCTGGGCGGGGAAATAAGATTGGATAGCCGTGTGGGCGAGGGTACGCGCTTTACCTTGCGGCTGCCTTTATCCGCGCCGCAGATGTCGCCGGACGATACGCTTTAGTCGTCTTCGCTGTACAGGTGATAGCCCTTGCGGCCCTTTTTCTTGACCTGGTACATCGCGATGTCGGCCTTGGACATCAGTTGCTCCGGATGGTCGCCATCGCGCGGATACAGGGCAATGCCTATGCTGGGCGTGGTGCTTAGCGTGTGCTGCTCTATCAGGTAGGGTTGCGATAACGCATGCAGGATTTTGTCCGCTGTCTCCAGCACATGCTGTTCGGACGTCATGTCCGACAAGACGAGGATGAACTCATCGCCGCCTATGCGGGAGATGGTGTCTATCTCCCGCAGCAGCCCGCGCAGCCGGTTGGCTACCATCTGCAACAGCAGGTCGCCGATGCGGTGGCCGAGCTTGTCATTGACTTCCTTGAAACGGTCCAGGTCGATGAATTTGACCGCCACCATTTTCTGGTTGCGCTTGGCCTGGCTCAGCGCCTGCACCAGCCGGTCTTCCAGCAGGCGGCGATTCGGCAGTCCGGTCAACGCATCATGGTTCGCCAAATGCCGTATGCGTTCTTCTGCCAGCTGGCGCACCTGAATTTCATGCTGCAACTGCTGATTGCTGTTGGCCAGTTCTGCCGTGCGCTCCAGTACCCGCAGCTCCAGTTCCAGGCGTGCCTGCATCAGCGCATCCTGGGCCTGCTTGCGCTCGCTGATGTCGTCCAGCAGCCAGACGGCGCCTTTCTCCAGCGCAGTCTGGTCTACGAGGTTGGCCGTCATGCTGCACCAGAACAGACTGCCATCCTTCTTTTTTTGCCGTACTTCGCGGATGAAACTGGTGCCCTTGGCGATGTCGCTGGTGATCTCCAGTTCAGGCTCGAATGAGTCCACCGTTTGCAGCAGCTTGCTGAATGATACATTGGCGAGTTCGCCGTGCCGGTAGCCGTAGATATGTTCCAGATGCTGGTTGCAAGTGACGATCAGGTCATCCTTGACGAAGGCGATGCCGATATGTGCGTTGGCCAGGATGGCCTGCTGCTCCAGCAGCAGTTGCCGTATCGCTTCGCTGGCGCTTCGCCTTTCGGTGATGTCTTCGGTGATGAAGATGGTGCCCTTGGAGTGGTCCAGCGGATCAATGGCATTGGCCATCATGCGGCACCAGAATGTGCTGTCGTCGCGGCGCTTCAGCAATATTTCGATATCCATGCGCTTGCCCGCGCCCAGCGTCTGTTCCGCCACCTTGCCCAGGTCGCGATAGGCTTCGATGGAGGGGTAGGCCAGTGTAGTCGGCTGGCCTATCAGTTCCTTGCTGGTCCAGCCGAACATTTCGCTGAAGCGCTCATTGCAATGCAAAAATACGCCGTTGAGCGTGAAGGTAATGCCCAGTGAAGCATTGTCCAGGATGGCCTGGTATTCCAGCAGGGTTTGCAAGCCCCCTTCGTTGTCAATGGGTGTAGTGGGCGTAATGGGAGTAGTAGGCGTGTCAGTATGGGCCATGGCTGTCAGGCAGAAGAACCGGTGCCGGTAAGATGCAGATGACGTGAAAGCACTGTGCAGGCAGGGGATGAACACCCTGGGAGGCTAAGTAGTTATACTGAGTTTGCCAGAGTTTGCGATGCGTGTGTAAGGAATTTACACTCTGCAATATTTGAATGCCGCCCGTGGCATTGCCATGCTGCAAAAGGCAAGAGCCTGTGCGGAAAACCCCGGCTTATCCTGCGCGAAAGACAGGCCGGATATATGTGGCGCCGTGACCTCAGGTCAGGCAGTAGTTGACGGCTTCCAGCGGCGCAGGCACGTAGTCATCGGCCAGCGATTCGCGCAGATTGATTTCCACGCCGCGGCAAATCGCCTCCAGCGCCAGATCGTTGATTTCGGAGCCGAAGGGCTCTTCAATCTCGTCCCCCAGCGCATCCAGGCCGAAGAAGGTATAGGCCACAATCGCCACCACAAACGGCGTCATGAAGCCTATCGTATCCACGAGGCCGAACGGCAGCAGGAAGCAGTACAGATACGCTGTACGGTGCAGCAGCAGCGTGTAGGAAAAGGGGATGGGCGTGCCGCGGATGCGTTCGCAGGATGCCGCCGCGCCTCCCATTGCAGACAGGGTTGCATCTATGCTGTTTGCCAGGCAGGGATCGAGCCGACCTTCGTCCAGGCACAAGCGTACATCCCGGCCCATGCTTAACATCAGCAGGTGAGGGATATTGGTCGACTTGGCCGTCTGTTCCCATTCCGTTTTCGTCAGCAGTGTGCTGATTTCAGGAGATGGCGCCGTGTTACGCAGCAGGTCTTTCAGTGCATAGGAAAAGGCGATGGCGCGGTACACCATGCGTACCCGGACATCGTCCAGGCCCAATGCCGCGGTGGCGGGTACCGGATGCTGTATCAGGCTCTGGCACTGGCGCGCCAGGTTGCGGCTCCTGAGCACCAGTTCTCCCCACAGCTTGCGCGCTTCCCAGTAGCGGTCGTACGCCGCGTTATTGCGAAAACCCAGGAAGATCGCTAGCGGTAAACCTATCATGCTGAAAGGGATGGTCGTCAGCGTAATCTTGATATTAAACAGGTCGCCGTGCGTCAGCGTGACCAGTGTGGCGATAACGGTATTCAATATCAGCGCCGGCAAAATCCGCGGAAGTACCGAGCCTCGCAAGGACAGGAACAGTTTCAGTCCTGACGGACGGTCACGAACGATCATGGCTACCTCGCTTCAATAATTTACTAATATGTGAGTAAATTAAAACACTAATATGTTAGTAAGTCAACGTGTATAATCAAGAAAAAATTTCATGATGTGAATGGCAATACCTTAACGGCAAGGAAAACAGCCTTGAAATACCAGATCACCTATCCCAATCTGCCGCAGCGTCTGTTGAAGGCGCGCGACTTCCTGATGTCGAATTTTCGCCCGGTACTGAACCATTATGGCGTAACGGAGCAGCAATGGCGCATCCTGCGCGTGCTGGGAGAGTACGGGCATCTGGAGCCGCGGGAGTTGTGCGACCTGTGCCAGATATTGAGCCCTAGCATGGCCGGCATGCTGGCCAGGATGGAAGACACCGGGTTAATCCATCGTGAGCGCGTGGCAGGCGACCAGCGCCGCGTGACGGTCACGCTGGCGCCGCACGGGGAATACCTGATGAGCCAGATTGGCGCGCTGATCAGCCTGCAATACCAGAATATAGAACAGGCTTGCGGCAAGAAAATCTTTGCAGAGCTGTTTGATGTGCTGGAAGAGTTTATCGGGCTGGAAAAAACGACCATTCGCCAGGTGGCACTGCCGCCGCTTACTGCTACGTCCGACGACAGGAAGGCCGCCAAAAAATCCAGATGAGACCGGCAGGCCCGGTCTCCGGCAATCTCAGTTGCGCGCGCGTGTCGTCCATAGCGTCAATACAAGCGCCGCCAGTTCACACAGACCGCCCGCCCAGCCCAGCTGGGCAACCGAGCCGTGGGTGACGATCAGCGAGCCCAGCGCAGCCCCGGACGAAAAGCCTATGTACATGAACGAGGCGTTGAGCGACAGCACCACCGGGGCGACCTTGATCTCACGGATGTTGAACAACCGCGCCTGCTGTGCCGGGAAAAACGCCCATGCCGACACTCCCCAGATAGCGATAGCCGCCAGCACCGTCACAAGCGCGCTGCCGGGAGCGAGGAAGGTCGCGCTCAGCGACAGGCTGATAAATGACAAAAGCAGGATCGCCAGGCTGGGGATGATGACTGCGCGCGGCCCGAAGCGGTCGCTCATCTTGCCGCCTATGGCGATGCCGATAACAGCGGCAACGCCCCACATGAACAGCACCAGGCTGACGTGGGAATCATCAATGGCGGTAACAGTGGTCAGGAAAAGCGTCAGGTACGTATAGACTATGTAAGCGCCGGTGGCCCACATCGTGGTGATGAGTAGAGCCAGCAGCACGGCGGGTTGCCTGGCAACGGCAAGGCGTTCCCTGAGGCTGGCAGCTGGTATGCCTGCGCCTATGCCGGGCCGCAAGCCTATCATCAAGCCCATGGCGGCAACCAGCGCCAGCAAACCAACCCCGGCAAAGGTCATGCGCCATCCAAAATGATTGCCGATGGCAGCCCCTAGCGGAACGCCGATGGCCACTGCAACGCTGGTGCCGCCGTTGACAATGGCGAGTGCGCTGCCGCGTTTTTCCGGCGCGACCAGCGCACCCGCAAGGGCGTTCGCATTGGGCACGTAAAATCCGGCAGCCACTGCCAGAAAAACACGGGCTTCCATCAGCGTCCAGTAGTCATGCGCATGCCACGCAAAGATATTGGCGAACGCAAATGCAAACATTGCCAGGATCAGCACCTTGCGGCGGTCATAACTACCAGCCAGTGCTGTCAACACGGGAGAACTCAGTGCATACGTCAGCGCAAAGACGGTGACCAGTTGCCCTACCGCGGCAATGCTGGCAGAAAAATCCTGGGCCAGGCTGGGCAACAGCGGTGCGATCATCATTGCTTCCGTGCCTATGGCAAAGGCGCCCAGCGCGAGCCAGTACAATGGCATTCTGGAAGATACGGCTGCAGGCGCAGCAAGGGTGGCAGTGCTCATGTTGATGCTCCTTTGAATGTCCAGCGGGTCTGCGGCTTGCCGGAAAGCGACTCGATACAGTTCCGGCAAGCAGGCCCAGGATTTATTGCGGCTGTTCCATCATGTCGTTGAACTGCGCGACAAAGGCGGCTTCATTCGGGCCGGGATTATTGCGCAGCATCTTCGCGCCTTCCACCAGCACTTCTTCGGTATCTGTGCCGAGCACCTCTATGGTCTCAGCGATGAATTGCGCCAATGGCATCGCGCGCGGTTCTTCATTGCTGTTCAGCAGGTCGGTCTGGACCCAGGGCGGCGCCAGTTCCAGCACTTTGACGGAACTGCCGGCCAGCTTGAAGCGCAGCGACTGCGTGTAGGAGTGCAGCGCGGCCTTGGTGGACGAATACACCGCGGACATTGCCAGCGGCACAAAGCCCAGTACGGAGGAAACATTGATGACGGTTGCGGCCTCCTGGCTTTTCAGGTGCTCTATCAGTGCGGAAGTCATGCGGACGGGGCCCAGCAGGTTGGTGGCGACGGTGGAAACCAGCAGGCCGTCGTCTATTGTTTCCGCCGCGTTGTCGATCTGCATGATCCCGGCATTGTTGATCAGTACATTCAGCGCTGGGTAATCCTTTAACAACTGCTGAGCGACCGCTGCGATACTGGCAGGGTCTTCTACATTCAGGATCACCGACTGCATGCCGGGGTTGGCACGGGTAGTTTCATCCAGATGCCCCTGGCGCCGGCCTGAGATGATGACCTGGTTGCCCAGTGTATGCAGCGCCTCTGCCAAGCCGCGCCCTATGCCTGAACCACCGCCTGTAATAAAGATCGTATTTCCGCTTAATTTCATTTTTTGCTCCGTAGTGAATTTGAATGACTGCTTAGTTTCATGGCACGTTCAACAGCCTTGGATGGCTTAACATCAGTAATGAACTAATTGGTTCATTATTCGTCAAAAGGATTTTGAGCGCAAGAAAATATTGAACCAAATAGTTCAATGAGAGATAATAGGCAAATGGGACGACCAAAAAAATTCAGCCGCGAAGGAGTATTAGAGAAGGTCATCCCGGTCTTCTGGGAGCACGGCTTTGCCGGCACCAGGCTGCCAGACCTGGAACTCGCGTCTGGTGTGAATAAATCCGGGCTGTATTCCGAGTTCAAGGACAAGGAGGACCTGTTCCTGGCCAGCTTGAGCTATTACCTGGAAAACCGTGGCGGCAGAGCCTTGCTGTTTGCCGAGCCTTTAGGCTGGGATAATATCGACCGCTTCCTGCGCATGGCGGATGGGGGCTTTGACGGCAAGCGGGGATGTTTTTCGGTCAATTCGATGCGCGAGTTTGCCGATCTCCCGACGGAAGCTCAGAAAATCGTTGCAGAGGGGCGTTCCCTGATCAAAGCACTGTTAATTGACAATATCCGTGCGGCGGGCCCAAAGGCGCCTGCCGAAACCATTGCAGAAATGGTGCTGGTCTTCTTTTCGGGGATATGTATAGAGCAGAATCTGGACGAGGCGGAAGAGACTTCGTCGCGCAAGATTGATAATTTTATGCAGGTGGTGCGTAGTTTATAAAGGCTAGGGAGATGCAGGAGATGCAGGAGATGCAGATAGCGGGCGGTTTTGCCACGCCTTAGCCAAGCTAAGTCTAAACGAGTAGAAGCCTCTTAAACTTCCGAACTTCCCGCATGTCCCCGGCTTGATCTCCTTGCCACATCTATCGCCAGCTTGGCTTCCGTCAGCGCATCGCCGTCTGCGCAGCCGCGCAGATACACGATAGATCCGACTTCCATCAGCGAACCCAGCTCTTCATCTGACAGTTTATGGGCCAGCTCGCTTAGCTTTCTCGCCCACAGCCCGGCCAGTTCCATGTTGGAGGGCATCCTCCCCTGGTATTCAGAAGACATAATTCTTCGCAACATTTCGACGCTGTTCATCAATTCCTCCGCTAGAGTAATGATTTTGCATCAAATGTTTCGTAATGTATCTGGATTTAACTATTGTTCAAGATTTGTTGTTTGGCGGATAGATTCAGGAAGCCGCGCGCAGATATCCCGAAGGTGGCCACGCAGCCAGCGATGGGCAAGGTCGGCATCCAGCCGCGGATGCCACAGCATCGAGATTGTCAGTTCGGAAACTGCAACCGGCAGCGCAAAGCTATGCATGCCTGTGCGCAGGATGCCGGTATGGCGCTCGGGAACACTGGCGATCAGGTCGGAAGCCCGGGCCAGCGCCAGTGCTGTTGAAAAGCCGTCGACAACGGTGACAAGCTCCCGTTTCAAGCCCAGGGACTGCAGGGCTTCATCCATGGGTCCCTGAACCGTGCCCCTGCGTGACACATAAATATGCTCGCCGGATGCATAACGTACTGGCGTCATTTTGCCCCGGCTTAATGGATGGCCTATCCGCACTACGCCAATGAAGCGGTCCCTGAACAATGCCTGAGTACGTATTTCCGGGCTGGTTTCCATCCCTATCACGCCGGTTTCCAGGTCCACGCTACCGTCGCGCAGCGGCGTACTGTCCTTATTGGGTTTTTGCATGAAGCGCAGGCGCACACCGGGGGCTTCGCTGCTCACGCGGGCAATCAACTGGGGTCCGAAGTTTTCTACAAAACCTTCACTGGTGCGCAGTGTAAATGTGCGGACCAGCTGCTTGAGGTCGAGTTTTTCAGCGGGACGCAGTACGGCCTTGCCTTCCTGTACAAGGCGGCTGACCTGTTCGCGTAGTTCCAGCGCCCGAGGCGTGGCAACAAGGCCGCGTCCAGCCCTGACCAGTAAAGGATCGCCAGTTGTTTCCCGCAAGCGCGCTAGTGCCCGGCTCATGGCCGAAGGGCTTAGCCGCAAGCGCCGGGCTGCGCGCGCGACGCTGCCTTCCGCCAGCAGCACATCCAGCGTGATTAGCAGGTTGAAATCCGGAATAGACATGCGGTGACTTTAACATGGCCCACATCATATGTGGCGTCTGGTGCAGCTATAAAGTGTAAATGCTGCGCCTTCCGCCATGCCGCTAAACGATATATCGTGGAATGAATGTCATCAAGGAGTTCATTTTGAAACTTGTTTTTCCCTCTGGCGCCGGGGCCAAGGCCGCGATCGCAAACGCAGAGCGCACTCCGCCACTACGCTGGGCGCTGGCCAGTCTGTCCCTTTCCATGCTGATGCCGTCGCTGGATACCAGTATCGCCAATGCAGGCTTGCCGGTCCTGGCGCAAGCTTTTGCTGCGTCTTTCCAGGCAAGCCAGTGGATCGTCCTCGCCTATCTGCTTGCCATCACCACGCTGATTGTCGGCGCAGGACGTCTTGGCGATCTGGTCGGCCGCCGCCGCTTGCTGCTGGCGGGTATCCTGCTGTTTACCGCCGCTTCGCTGCTGTGCAGTATCGCTCCCACCTTATGGTTCCTGGTTGCCGCCCGCGCAGTGCAGGGGCTGGGCGCTGCCGCCATGATCGCGCTGACCATTGCGAGCGTGAGCGAAACCGTTCCCAAAGAAAAGACCGGCAGCACGATGGGTTTGCTGGGGACCATGTCCGCGCTAGGCACAACACTGGGGCCATCGCTAGGCGGATTCCTGATCGCAGGTTTCGGCTGGCCTGCGATCTTTGTTGTCAATGTTCCGCTGGGTTTGCTGAATTTTTACCTGGCGCGCCGCTACCTGCCCGCGGATATCCGCACACCCAGGACGGGGCGGGAAAGTTTTGATCATGCAGGCATGCTGCTGCTCGGCGCCACGCTCGCGGCGTATGCGCTGGCGATGACAAGCGGGCACGGCCGCTTTGGCCTGTTCAACATGGCCTTGTTGCTGGCTGCTGCCATCGGGATGGGCTTTTTTGTGCGCACGGAGGCAAAGGCTGTATCGCCATTGATCAGATTGTCGATGTTCCGTCACCCCGCCCTGAGTGCAAGCCTTGCCATGAGCATGCTGGTCTCCACGGTCATCATGTCCACGCTGGTGGTGGGTCCGTTTTACCTGTCCCGCGCGCTCGGCTTAGGCACCGGCATGGTAGGGCTGGCCTTGTCCGCGGGCCCGCTGGTTTCTGCGCTGGCCGGCGTACCGGCCGGCCGTATGGTGGACCGCTTCGGCGCACGGCGCACGGGGATTACCGGACTTACCGGCATGGCGGCAGGATGCCTGGCCTTGTGTTTTATAGGAGCTTCGTTCGGTCTGGCGGGATATCTGCTTCCCATCGTTTGCGTCACCGCCGGCTATGCCTTGTTCCAGGCGGCGAACAACACGGCCATCATGAGCGATATTCAGGCCAGCCAGCGCGGCCTTATTTCAGGCATGCTCAGCCTGTCGCGCAATCTCGGACTGGTCACCGGCGCATCTGTCATGGGAGCGGTGTTTGCGCTGGCATCAAACGCAGCCGACGTCACAACCGCGCCGCCCGAGGCCATTGCCGGCGGCATGCGGATCACGTTCGCAGTGGCTGCGATACTGATCATTGCTGCCCTTGCCATTGCGACCACGATCCGCCGCCGCAGCAGCATTGTTTCAGGATAAGGCACAGAAAAATAAAGTTGCCTTATGGTAATAATGTCCTGTGTCGTGTAGTATTTCACCGCAGATAGCAACAAACATCAACAGTGAATTCCACTCCGTATTGAAGACAGCAATGACACGTCAAGCACCCACATTCGATGAAGTTGCAACCGCCGCCGGCAGCTTGCACAACGACGGCAAGCAGGCCGGCATCGAAGCCATTTCCGGCCTCCTCGGCAATGCATCCGCTGCCGGCATCCACAAGCATCTGACTGCTTGGCGCGCCAGCCACGCCAAGCCTGCCGAAGCGCCCAGACTGGATATCCCCGAGCCTATAGTCAACGCCCTCGGTAACTGGGTTCGGCAATTTGCGGAAGAGGCCAGCGCCGGCGTTCGCGAAGCGCTTGCGCAAGCGGAAAGCGACGTGCAGGCCTTGCTCAAGTCAGGCGAGCAGCTGGAGGCCGAGCGTGACCAGGCCCTTGCCACCGTGGCCGAGCACGGCGAGAGCATTGAGCGGCTAACAGTTGAACTGCGCAACGCGCGCCATGTCGCCACCGAAGCGCTGGTCGGCAAGGCAAAAGACCAGTTGGCCATCGAGGGCAAGGACAGCCAGCTGGCGGATCTGCGGCTGCAGATCGAGCGTAATGTCGCAGCTTCTGCAGCGCAATCCGATGCGCGTCTTGCTGCCGAGATGGAACTGATAGGAGCCGTCACCGCGCGCGATAATTTTGAGGCAGAGCTCAGGGAGCTGCGTGGCCAACTGGATGTTTGCCGTGCCGAGCGCAATACATTGCGGGCTTAGCTAAAAATAAAATCGTTCCAACCTAACCGCAAGCGAAAACCAAATCCATCTTTTAGATTGACTGGTTTATCGTGCGCTATTTTTCTAAGCTGTCATGTGAGGCTATTCTTAATATTCGGTGCTATCGCTACTTTTTTACAGCCGGCGGTTGGCAATCTTTTGCCAGTGTATATTCTTCCCCAGATTGGACCTTTGTTAGCAATGTTATCGCCGCATCTGAGTATTTTCGAGTAAAGCTGTTCTCGCCACGTCCGGTTTTTAATTTGCAGTGATACGTATTATCAAATGACCGGATGTCAACGCCAGCATGTTCCGTTATGACCGCAATCAGCTTATTCACGTCGTTAAACCCTCTCAGGCCTAATTTGTCAGCTAACATAGTTGGCGTATACGGGTAGTTAGCATTCATATTAGAAGGTGAATCTAATAATGTGACGCCTAACAAATTTCCAAAAGTTTCAGATGACTCAATTGCGTGTTCCAATGTCTGGTAATTCACTTCGACATTCCTTGATGGAATATCGCGCCGCACTAAATTCACTGTTCTTGCCATGAGTGAGCGGAGAGCTTTTAAATTTACTTTTTCTAAGTTTCCGTGTGATCCAAATGCCTTAAATACCCATTCAAACGATTTAGCGGAAATACTTTTAATACGCACCTCGACCTCGTCGCCGACCAGTAAAACCCTTTCTCTTGGTGGCATTGAGTCAGGTGTTAGCGTGTCATCCCACTCCAAGATGTAAATATTAGGGCTGAGCGCAAGCGATGGCCTGAACATTCGGCTTATATCGTATAGGACGTTTTTAATGTTTGGATCTTGAGCTGAATAACCCACGAATAATAGTGGGTGCTCGGCAAAATACGTCAGCAGTTTTGCGCTTAGATATTTTTTATCGTTTTCAAATTCGTTATAGTCCTCTCTGGTCAGAACGAGCGAAGACGCGTCCGAAATACAGCCGTGAATTTTAAAGATTTCACCGATTGATAGATATGCGCGTTGCAAAATCTTTTGCCCGATAATTTTTTCATACTCGGGGAATAAAGGCTCAAGTAACTGGTCGTAGTTCGTAGTAATTATCGCATGAGGATCTATCGCTTTAAGAGCAGCTATCTCTGCGTCTAATTGAGGTGAGCCATACGAACCTTTGACTGGTCCAAGATTGTTTAACAGTTGTGTTGCTGCATATTTTATGAAAGCGTTGGTGGGTGTATTTCCATTAAAGTATTCTGGTGGAAAGTTAGGCTTGCCTTTCCCCCAGGCCCATTCTTGATAGTAAGTGGCAAATACAGAACCAATATCGATCGGGTCTGGGTCTTTTTGCTTGTAATATCCGTAGTCTTTATCAATTAGGGGACACTGTTTTGCAAGCGCATCTAGCAATTGATCCCAGTTCGGGGCATGAGAGTATCGTTTAGAAAAGCCTGATCCGATGAACAGTATCGGCTGGCAGCCAGCTAAGGAGAGGACGTTTTCGATATCTGCAGTGATTTCAGCTTGATACTGTGCATAGGCCATTGGATTCCCTATTTTGCGGATGGAATGCCCAAGATTATCCGGAAATGCTTCACTCGTAAAGAAATTGCAACATATTGCGGTTCGATGCGGTGTGTGCTTGATAGAAATTGCCGAGGCCAAATAACTTCAGCCGGAACAGCTTAAAAAGGGTTGGGTAACGCTAACTCGTATTGGTATTTGGCTAAGAGATAAGTTCCTGAAATTTGCTTTCTCCCCAGTTCTTTACATCAATAAAGCGCATACGACGCTAGAACAGCCATGTTGCATTATTGACGATTGAATGTCAGTCAAAATCGATGTTACCTTGACGCAAGAAAATTCTTTTTCTAAGTGAATGTCATGCGTGCGCTAATCATACTTGGACCGACTATGAATGTAGAAATTTTTGCCCTAACATTTTAAAGGCGCTTATCGGTAGCTTTGCCGGTGCCGGGCTTGCACTTTTTGCGAACTGGTTGCTGCGTCAAAGCCAGCGAGAAGACGATCAGATTGCCGCAGGAAATCTTGCAATTTTAACGCTTGCAAGAATGATTAATTCATTTCTCATATACAAAAAAGCAGTGCTTAAAATGAGAGCGGAAACACTCAAAGTGAATCCGGACTTACCAACTTGGATGCAAATGCGGCGAACTATGCACGAGTTCGATGAAACGTTAGTCATCAATTTCGACTCATTAGCATTCCTATTCCGTCCGCGAACTAGTCAGGTGATGAATCACTTAGTAATTGCCCAAGGTAAATATAAAAACCTTGTAAGTTTACACAAGGCTCATTTCGCATTTATGTTAGAACTGCAGGAAGCGCTTGCAGAATTAGCTGGCGATGATCACAAGGATATAGACATTGAACATGCTCTCAAACGAGTGCCAATACGTCTACAGAGCAGCGTAGAAATAACTAACATTGCCCTGATGGATGCGTTCAGAACGGATGAACAGTTGATGTTAGACGCTCTACGGGAATTCGGAACGTCGCTTCGGTCGACGCTTGGAGTCGGTCGGTTGGTAACAATTGAAATTCCTGAGCACCTGCTAACATCGGTTGACCCGTCACTGCATGTGTGAATGAGATGGCTAGGAACACAATTGAGCGCCAATAAATACGCAAACGGGAAGCCATGGAAACTCTCCAACATAAATAAGATTTCTACAAATGAAGTTACCTATATCGTAATAAGCTAACGCTACCATGTGGCCACGTAACGCCGTTCACAGAAGAAATTTTCGTTTAAGCAGTGATCAAACCCTGGAGAATTCCTTTGCAACTCGTAAATGATCTTATTGAGTTATTAAGTGATCAAAACGCATCCCTTACTGGAGCCCTATTAAAAACCAATGTTCTCCTTTTTAAGATCGGGCATAAAGAACTTACGGAGTGGGTGAAGTTTGAATTGTATGGTTACCCGGAGGGGCATCAGGTGCCGGGATACCGCCGTGTAAAGGGTCGTCTTCTAGGCAGGATCTCCAACATAGGAGGAACATACCCTTCTCATCCTCTGCCACTGGGGCACCTGCCGCGTGAAGTCGTAGACATCCTGGAGACGTCGCCGATAGGTTGGTCTATTGCTGCGCTGGAAAGCATGCTTGCCCAAAAAACCGACAAAAAAAAGTTTGCTGCGCCGCTTCCTTTGGAATTTAATGCAGACCTGGGACAGACCTTGACTAACGGATATGTCATTGAAAAGGCTTGGTTGGAGATCGAAGTTGCGAGCATCGAACAGATTTTGATAAATGTGCGGGCACGATTGCTTGATTTTGTATTGAACTTGCAGAACGAAATTGGTGCAACCACTACGGATGACGAAATGACGAAAAAGGCCCAGTCGATTGATGCCCCTACATTGTTTACCAACAGCTTCGGGAATTACACAACCGTCATCATCGGCAACCATAACAGCCCGTATATAACCATTACGGTGACTAAAGGGGATTTTGCCCAGTTAGAGAATCAGTTGAAACAGCACCATGTTGAGGACGGTGACATAGCTGAACTCAAGGACGCTATAGATTGTGATAAAGATGCGCCGGTAGCGGGAAATAAGAAATTCGGTCCATCGGTCGAAGGATGGTTTAAAAAGATGATGGGCAAGGCTGTCGACACGTCTTGGCAGATTGAGATCGCAATTGGAGCCAATCTTCTTACCAATGCACTGCAGAAGTACTATGGATTGTGATCTGGGCCGCGCCTTAGTGCAAATATCATGCGCAATCGGGTCAAAACTGCGCGGCGCGTTACAGTGGTTGCACGGTGCCAAAAATCGTGCAATTTTGCTTACTTAGCGGTGCCAATATTCTCGCAAACGGGTGACAAAACTGACGCCGCGCTACAGGGAAATGGGGACGCGTTAAGTCATGGATTTTATGGATTAAATGGCGTTTTGTGCGGTAGGCAGAAAAGAGGGTGGTCCCTCCGACAAGAATCGAACTTGTATCCCACGCTTAGGAGGCATGTGCACTATCCATTGTGCTACGGAGAGACTCTAGGATATTTGCATACCCTGGAAAGTCTGCCATCTTACCCTACCTGTAATTCTCCACTCAAATAAAATTTAACAAAAAATGCTGAAAAAGCAAAAAATCCCTCATTTTTTTGCCCTAAGGGCAAGCCGTGGGCGTCATGCTTATGTGCACTTGCGGAATAAATAGGTGGGAAATGCGGCTTGTCGGTACAATACGGCCTTTCCCATCCAAATTACGCTCTTTGTTGACGTATTAACCGGTAATTAAGTATTTATGGCAGTCATTTCTCTTAGCGATGCCCAGTTGGCCTTTGGGCACGTGGCCTTGCTCGATCATGCGGAATTTTCACTGGAAACCGCAGAGCGCGTCGGCCTGATCGGCCGCAACGGCACCGGCAAATCCTCACTTCTGAAAATCATCGCCGGCACGTCCAGGCTGGATGACGGCCTGCTGGTGATGCAGCAGGGCCTGAAGATTGCCTATGTGGAGCAGGAGCCGCAATTCTCCGCCGATCTTCGCGTGTTCGATGCAGTGGCGTCCGGCATGGGAGAAATGCAGGCATTGCTGAAGGAATATGAAGAACTGACAGGCCAGTTCGGCGGCGACAATGACGATGCGCTGATGGAACGCATGCATGACATCCAGGTCAAGCTGGATGCGGCTGACGCCTGGAGCCTGACCAACAAGGTGGAAACCACGCTGGACAAGCTGAACCTGAAAGCGGATGCGATCATGGGCACGCTGTCCGGCGGGATGAAGAAGCGCGTGGCGCTGGCCTGCGCACTGGTGAGTGCGCCGGACGTGTTGCTGCTCGATGAGCCGACCAACCATCTGGATTTCAGTTCCATCATGTGGCTGGAGGGTTTGCTGCGCGACTTCAAGGGCAGTGTACTGTTCATCACGCATGATCGCAGTTTCCTGGACAATGTATCGACGCGCATCATCGAACTGGACCGCGGCAAGCTGACTTCCTACCCTGGCAATTTCACGACTTACCAGACCCGCAAGGAAGAGCAGCTGGAAGTGGAAGAAGTGGAAAACGCCAAGTTCGACAAGTTCCTGGCGCAGGAAGAGATCTGGATACGCAAGGGTGTGAAGGCGCGCCGCGTGCGCGACGAAGGCCGTGTGAAGCGCCTGGAAGACTTGCGCGTACAGCGCAGCGTGCGCCGCGACCAGCAGGGCCAGGTCAAGCTGGACGTTTCCACCGGCGAACGTTCCGGCAAGATTGTGGCGGAGCTGGAAAACGTCAACAAGAGCTTCGGCGACAAGCTCATCGTGCGCGACTTCAGCGCGATCCTGATGCGTGGCGACAAGGTCGGCCTGATCGGCGCCAATGGCGCCGGCAAGACTACCCTGCTCAAACTGATCCTCGGAGAAGACCAGCCTGACAGCGGCACCATCAAGCAGGGCACCAAGCTGCAGATCGCATACTTCGACCAGATGCGCGCGCAGCTGAATGAAGATGCCAGCCTGGCAGACACGATTGCACCGGGTAGCGACTGGGTGGAAATCAACGGCCAGCGCAAGCACGTGATGTCCTACCTGAACGACTTCCTGTTTGCGCCGGAACGTGCGCGCTCACCGGTAAAATCGCTGTCGGGCGGCGAGCGTAACCGCTTGCTGCTGGCCCGCCTGTTCGCCAAGCCGGCCAACGTACTGGTGCTGGATGAGCCGACGAATGACCTGGATATCGACACGCTGGAATTGCTGGAAGAACTGCTGGAAGACTATAAGGGCACGGTTTTCCTGGTCAGCCATGACCGCACCTTCCTGGATAACGTGGTAACGCAAGTGATTGTGTCGGAAGGCGAAGGCCAGTGGCGCGAATTCATCGGCGGCTATACGGACTGGGAGCGTTATCGTCCTACGGTAGCTGCGAACAAGCCTGCGGCGAAGGTGGAGGCCAAGACTGAGGTGAAAGCCGCGCCGGTTGCCGCCGCGAAGAAAAAGCTCAGCTACAAGGAACAGCGCGAGCTGGATGAATTGCCGAAGCTGATTGCGCAACTGGAAGCAGAGCAGAAATCCATCACCGAGCGCCTGAATGACGCCGACCTGTACAAGAAGGGCGCCGATGAAGCGAAGAAGCTGAACGAGCGTTTTGCGCAACTCGATGAACAGTTGCTGGAAGCACTGGAAAAATGGGAACAGATTGAGGGCAAGAACTAGTTCGTATCAGTTAAGCTTCACATCGACAACAGGCAGGGAATGCGAATTCCCTGCCTGTTTTTTTATTTGCGAAATGTTATTGAAATGCTTTCTTTAAAACCTTATTATTGAGATAACTGTTGGTTGGTAAGAAATATTGCCAGTCTAATCTTAGTTCCCGGAATCCTATGATCTATCATCACATTGAATGCAACGAGTGCAGCTATGTCGGCGAATATAGCCCTTATCCATATCGGTCGCGTCGCAGGGTGTACGACTTGGGGCCAAGTGCGGTAGTGCCTGTGACGGAGCGGATTTCATGGTGTTACGATTGCGGGCGCTTAGTGCGGGTAGAAAAGCTGATATCGCAGGACGGCATCTCGGCAATGCTGGCAGACTATGCGGAGACCGTAAAAACCGGCGGAAATGGCCTGCGCGATGACCTTGAGTTTGCCGGAGAGGTGCTACACAGCGAAGCGCAATGGAGGGCCTTCGCGACGGAGAGGGAAGCAGGCAAATGCAGATGCATCCGTTGCGGCTCCACAAACATTGAGACAGAAGCCGAATTCAACTATTTCTCCACCGGCAAAATCGATTCATTCCGGCATCCCGGTTGTGGCGGAAAGCTGCGCGTGATTAAAACCGAGGATGATCTCCACATTTCCAGGAAAAATTTCTATCCGGAGCGCCTCCCTAGAGCCATCTTTTCAAAGAATGGCTTGATAAAAATGGTGGAAGAGCGGCCTGGAATTGCGGATTCCACACCAGAAGATACGGATACAGTACGGCAGGCGCAACAGCCGGAAGCTGACATCTACTTGCGGCCAGGAGCCGAGCAAATATCCCGGCTTGTCAGCAGATTGAGGGAAAACAATGCCTATTCGCTTGAAGCAAATGATGAATTGCTGGATGAACTTGCCAGGACGATATCTGCATGGAACATGGATGCCAGGCGTTTGCGGGTAGATCTTGCAGAGAAAGGAGTTCGGCACGAACTTAGCGAGACCGTATACACCGGCGGATTCACTATACTTCTGTTGCTGATCTCTGCGAAAAGATTCCAGCAAGGCTCGCGTTTGCTGGAAGTGATGCAGGCGTCCTTTGCCGATATTCCCGGACGAGCCGGCAAGCTTGCCGAGTTTGAACACATTACTCAAAGCCATCATGCCGAGCTTAAAGAAACGCAGGACCGAATAGAGGTCACGGAGCAGAAAAAGCAGGATGACAGGCAAATTTCAGAACCGTTTAACAGCGTAGCGGACGCCCGCAAGAAGGTGCTGGTATTGGAAATCAGCGCCGGGATTTTTTGGAAAGACAAGTTCCGTTTGTATTCGACAGAAATAGAATGGAAAGATCAGCGCATCGCGCTTGATGACATTCAGTGGATTATTTGGGGAGGGGTTCCGACCTTTGACAAAAAAGGTTCCGTCATAAAAATGGATACGCACATTCGCGTAGGAAATGCAGAACGCTCACTTGATATTCAGGGGTTCAGCGGAAGCAAGGCAGGGAAAGTGATCGACAGTCTGCGCCAACCTTTAATGAGTCGCTTGATGTGGGTAATGATAACGGAAATCAAGTCAGGGAAACTGCTTCCGTTCGGTGACGCGCGGGTAAATGATCTCGGTGTCTACCTCACCAGACGCGAGCAATTCGGGGCGCTTCCCGTTCATTGTGTGTGGGCAGATATCAATGTGGCGTATCAGAATGGAGATTTGCATATTTCCTCCAAGAGCGATCCGCGTACCTATGTCAACATTCCTTTCATCCGTATAAAAAATGCGCACCTGCTGGAAACGGCGGTCGTCCATGCCCTAAAAAAAGGCATGCAAAAAATCAGTGACCTGCTGTTGGCCAGCTAGCTTTGGCTCGCGTTAGCGTTAGCGTAATGGCAGCCGTTAGATGCAAAAGGCAAAGATCAGGGATCTTTGCCTTTTTTAATTCCCGGTTTGCCTGGCCTACACCTTGGCGACTTTCCTGAAATCTCGCGGCCTGAAGCCCATGATCAGCAGGGCGCCGAAGTATGCCACGCCGCAGCTGGCCAGCACCAGCGCCAATGCCAGCAGGCGCTTGACCGGTGTTGCCTGCATCGCGATCCAGTCAAAATGTTCTGACATGATCAGGGCGACGCCTGCCATGACGAGCAAGGCCGCCGCCAGCTTGACGAGGAACATCAGCCAGCCTTTTTGCGGCGTATAGATGCCCTTTCTTTGCAGGCCGATGTACAGGAAGCCGGCATTGATGCAGGCTCCCAAGCCCACGGACAATGCCAGACCTGCATGCGCGAGTTTGGGTACAAACATATAGTTCATCAGTTGGGTGGCGAGCATCACGCCTATCGCGATCTTGACCGGTGTCTTGATATCCTGTTTGGCGTAAAAGCCGGGCGCCAGGATCTTGACCACGATCAGGCCGATCAGCCCCGCGCCGTAAGCGATCAGCGCCTTTGCCGTTTCATGCACCGCCTCCGCGCTGAATTGATGGTAGTGGAATAGCGACGCGGTCAACGGTAAGGACAAGGTTGCCAGGCCGACCGCGGAAGGCATCGCCAGCAGGCATGTCAGGCGCAGGCCCCAGTCCAGCAGCGCGGAGTATTCTGCATGGTCGCCGTCTGCGTTTGCCTTTGACAGGCTGGGCAAGAGTATCGTGCCCAGCGCCACACCCAGCAGCGCGGTCGGAAACTCCATCAGGCGGTCCGCATAACCCAGCCAGGAAATACTTCCCTCCTGCAGGCGTGAAGCAAGGTTGGAATTGATCAAGATGCTGATCTGCGATGCCGATACGGCGAAGATTGCCGGCCCCATGTTGATCAGCACGCGCCGCACGCCGGAATCGCGCAGGGCAGGAAGAGGGTTGATGTTAATTGCAGGCATCATGCCTATCTTGACCAGGGCGGGAACCTGTATCGCCAGCTGCAGCACGCCGCCGACGAATACGGCAATCGCCAGCGCGTAGATAGGTTCTTTCAATAACGGCGCCAATAGCAGGGAGCCGGCGATGGATGACAGGTTCAGCAGCACAGGCGTGAACGCGGGTATCTTGAATTCGCGCCAGGTATTGAGTATGCCGCCTGCCAGGGCTACCAGCGACATAAAGCCGATGTAAGGAAACATGATGCGGGTCATGACGACGGCCAGGTCGAAAATCTGCGGCTTGGAGTGGAAGCCGGTTGCGATCATATAAACGACGGCCGGCGCGGCAAGCACACCGACGACGCAGGTGATCACGAGCACCCAGGTCAGCAGCGTCGCTACATGGTCCACCAGACTCTTGGTCACCTCATGGCCCTGCTGGGACTTGTATTGGGCCAGGATGGGCACGAAAGCTTGCGAGAACGCGCCTTCGGCAAAGACGCGGCGCAGCAGGTTGGGGATGCGGAAAGCAATATTGTAGGCATCTGTATGGCCAGAGGCGCCGAAAGCGCTGGCGATCAGCACATCGCGGAACAAGCCGGTAATACGCGACAGCATCGTCATGCCACTGATGGTGGCTAGTGTTTTTAGTAAGTTCATGGAGCGGCATTATAACGGTTGGGCCAGCGCGCTGAATGTCGCCTTTTGTAAAAGCTGCAAGCAGGTGTAGGCATGTCCGCTGCCAGGAAGGGTATGCTCGACGAGGGCGGGGCAGGGGGACGGCTCGCTCCGGGCACCCCCTGTCAGCCCATGCTCGCGGCCTGGCAATGGCAAAACGCTGTCATTTGCACAAGCAATCCATAAAAATCCACTGGAAAATATACTGTCTTTCATGCCAGGAGACGCGCCGAGGAGGTAAACTCCTGCTTATCCCACTGGCGGTCAATCCGCGCGATGACAGGGTTTAAGTAAATAACGGCAGGAACGTTTAAAATAAGCGACTTGGCTGAGAAAGGCGTCAGCGCCAACAGGCCAGCCCTCAGGGCAGGGTATATTTCTATGTGCCTGGAGCGTAGTCAGTTTCAACACCAGGCATCAACCGCATACGAAGGAATAAACATGGCAACACAAAAATCAAAGATCATCTACACGCTGACGGATGAGGCGCCTCTGCTGGCGACGTATTCCCTGCTGCCCATCATCAAAAAATTCACCGCGCCGGCAGGTGTTGACGTAGTCGCCAGTGACATTTCGGTGGCGGCGAGGGTACTGGCTGAATTTCCAGAATACCT
Organism: Undibacterium sp. TJN25; assembly: GCF_049339885.1. Lineage (NCBI taxonomy): Bacteria > Pseudomonadati > Pseudomonadota > Betaproteobacteria > Burkholderiales > Oxalobacteraceae > Undibacterium > Undibacterium sp. TJN25. Next base: position 230,689 of record NZ_JBMPPM010000008.1, read on the forward strand.
GAGCGACGATCAAAAAGTGCCTAACACGCTGGCCGAACTGGGTGAGTTGACGCAGAGCCCCGACACCAACATCATCAAGCTGCCCAATATCAGTGCGTCGGTAGCGCAGTTGATGGCATGCGTGCGTGAGCTGCAGGGCCGCGGCTACAAGCTGCCCGACTATCCTGAAGATCCAAAGACCGACGCCGACAAGGCGCTGAAGGCGCGTTTTGGCAAATGCATCGGCAGCTCAGTCAATCCGGTACTGCGTGAAGGCAATTCCGACCGCCGCGCGCCCAAGGCAGTGAAGGAGTTCGCGCGCAAGCATCCGCATTCGATGGGTGAATGGAGCCAGGCATCGCGTACCCACGTGTCGCACATGCATGAAGGCGACTTCTACCACGGCGAGAAGTCGATGACGCTGGACCACGCCCGCGACGTCAAGATGGAACTGGTCACCAGCTCGGGCAAGACCATTGTGCTCAAACCGAAAGTCTCGCTCAAGGCCGGCGAGATCATCGACAGCATGTTCATGAGCAAAAAGGCGCTGCTGGATTTCTATGAAAAAGAGCTCGACGACGCGCACAAGACCGGCGTGATGTTCTCCCTGCACGTCAAGGCAACGATGATGAAGGTGTCCCACCCCATCGTATTCGGCCACTGCGTCCGCATTTTCTACAAGGAAGCTTTCGCCAAGCACGCCAAGCTGTTTGAGGAACTGGGCGTCAACGTCAATAACGGCATGGTCAACCTGTACGACAAGATCGAGACCCTGCCCGTATCCCAGCGCGATGAAATCCTGAAGGACCTGCACGCGTGCCACGAGCACCGTCCTGAACTGGCGATGGTCGATTCCGCCAAGGGCATCACCAACTTCCATTCGCCCAACGACATCATCGTTGACGCATCCATGCCAGCAATGATCCGTATCGGCGGCAAGATGTGGGGTGCCGATGGCCGTCCGAAGGACGTCAAGGCCGTGATGCCGGAAAGCACATTTGCCCGCATCTATCAGGAAATGATCAATTTCTGCAAATGGCACGGCAACTTCGATCCACGCACCATGGGTACCGTGCCGAACGTCGGCCTGATGGCCCAGCAAGCTGAAGAATATGGCTCGCATGACAAGACTTTCGAGGTGCCTGAAGCCGGCGTCGCCAACATCACTGACCTCGCCACCGGCGAAGTGCTGCTGACGCAGAATGTGGAAGAAGGCGATATCTGGCGCATGTGCCAGGTCAAGGATGCGCCTATCCGCGACTGGGTCAAGCTGGCCGTCACCCGTGCCCGCAACTCCGGCATGCCGGCGATATTCTGGCTCGACCCGTATCGTCCACATGAGAACGAGATGATCAAGAAAGTCCAGACCTACCTCAAGGACCACGACACACAAGGCCTCGATATCCAGATCATGTCCCAGGTACGCGCGATGCGCTTCACACTGGAACGCGCATCGCGCGGACTGGACACCATCTCGGTAACCGGCAATATCCTGCGCGACTACCTGACTGACCTGTTCCCTATCCTGGAACTGGGCACTAGCGCCAAAATGCTGTCCATCGTGCCATTGATGGCCGGTGGCGGCATGTACGAGACAGGCGCCGGCGGATCGGCTCCCAAGCATGTGAAGCAACTGGTGGAAGAAAATCACCTGCGCTGGGACTCGCTGGGTGAATTCCTCGCCCTTGCCGTGTCACTGGAAGACATGGGTATCAAGACCGGCAATGCCAAGGCCAAAATACTGGCCAAGACACTGGATGAAGCCACCGGCAAGCTGCTCGACAATAACAAGTCGCCTTCGACCCGTACAGGCGAACTCGATAACCGCGGCAGCCATTTTTACCTGGCGCTGTACTGGGCACAGGCATTGGCCGCACAGTCAGATGACGCGGAACTGAAAGCATACTTCACACCGCTGGCGAAAAACCTGTCGGAAAATGAAGCGAAGATCGTCGAAGAGCTGAAAGAGGTGCAGGGCAAAGAAATGGACATCGGCGGTTACTATTTCCCTGACCCGGCGAAAACCGATGCCGTCATGCGTCCAAGTGCAACTCTGAATGCAGCATTGGCTACCATCTGACGAAGAGTAACAAACAGCGCAGCCTGCCCGGTTAATCGGCGCAGGCTGCTGACTGAGTCCTGGAAATAAAAAAGCTAAGCCGTTGAAATCAATGGCTTAGCTTTTTTTATGATGGAGAAAAGACAAACTCCCCATATTTATAGTCGCGTTAGCGAAATGGCTGGTTCGTTTTTTAAAGTAACCGGAATAGCGTTCGAAGGCTGTGACTTGTGGAATCTATGACGCAGTCAGATTCTATGACGCAAAAAAATAAGGCCTTCCGAAGAAGGCCTTATAAATACTGGCGGAGAAACGGGGATTCGAACCCCGGGTAGGCTATGAACCTACACACGCTTTCCAGGCGTGCGACTTAAACCACTCATCCATCTCTCCTGATTTCGCAAAAAGTGTTACATCTGCGAAGCTCGCAATTATAGCAGAACTTTTTTGAGCTATGAAGCTTTTCTTGCGGTAGATGTTGATAAATTTTCATACAAAACTACCCGCCTGCATCTCGTCTGGCCCTGGCCTGATTTCATTTCTCGCGTAGCCGGTATTTCGGCGCTGGTACTTATAAGGCTCAGTAATACAGGGCTCAATGATTTTTCTCGGTTTTTGGCAGCAGCCGGGCCAATACTAAGGATCAATGATCGCAGCACACGCATCGGTAGGCAGCGCCGCCACATGCCCAACCACGGGCACCATCTTGATGGCCGCGGAAGTGATCCTGCAAGGCGCGGCGACCACGCCGCAGCCAGTCATGGCGAACGTTGCCAGGACGATTGCCAGAGCCCCGGCGATTCTCGATTGCTTGCGCCATTTTGGCGTTTGATTGTCATTCATGTGCGTTATTAAACTTTGTTTTCCTGAGTATCCTGAACGGGAACTGCTATGTTGCGTTGACACGTCCGCCGCTTTTAATTTTCATGATACCGAATTTTCCCAGCTGCAACGCTGTTTTAGGCCCGCCGTTTTGTATCGTTTTACATGATTGTTGTATTCGTCTTTCTGTATGGTACATGCTCGAATTGCATTCTTTTGTATGGAAGATAAGAGCAGTTCAGGGGGCTGCGCTCAGGATTTGTATTGCAGAGATAAAAAAACGAGCCTTAAAGACTCGTTTTTGAGAGGGGGAATGCGGCAATTTCAGTCGCGAATTTCCAGTGCCCGGTTTAGGCTCAGTGCGGCCAGTGAGCACGCTGCGCCCGATAGCAGGTAAAGGCTGACATAAGCGAGGCCGAAATGCGCGGAAAGGCCGAGCGCCACCAGCGGCGCAAAGCCTGCGCCCACCAGCCAGGCCAGATCGGATGTCAGCGCGGCACCTGTGTAGCGGTATTTGGCTGGGAAGTTTGCCGTGACTGCGCCTGCCGCCTGACCATAAGACAGGCCAAGCAGGCTGAAGCCAAGCAGGATGAAGATATTCTGGCCCAATTCTCCGCCATCCATCAGCAAAGGCACCAGCGCACTAAGCAGTGCGATCAGCATTGCCAGCGTGCCCAGCGTGCGGCGCCGGCCGTAGCGGTCCGCAATCAGGCCGGAGGCGACAACGCCAACTGCCATCAGTGCGGCGCCGGCAACCTGGATGACCAGGAAACCGCTGAGCGAGCGTGGCGAATACAGCGTGATCCAGGATAGCGGGAAGACCGTTACCAGATGGAACAAGGCATAGCTGGCCAGCGCTGCCAGCGCGCCTATCAGCAGGTTGCGACCCTGCGAGCCAACCATTTCGACCACATTGGTCGGTTCCAGCTCACGCTCGTCGAGCAGGCGCGCATATTCATTGGTGGACACCAGGCGCAGCCGCGCAAAGAGCGCGACGACGTTGATCGCAAACGCGACATAGAAAGGATAGCGCCAGCCCCAGTCCAGGAAATCTTCGGTGGTCAGGTTGGACAGCAGGTAGGCAAACAGGCTGCCAGCGATCATGAAGCCCACCGGCGCACCCAGCTGGCCCAGCATTGCATACCAGCCCCTGCGCTTGTGCGGTGCGTTCAGCGCGAGCAGGGATGGCAGCCCGTCCCACGAGCCGCCGAGGGCAATGCCCTGGCCTATGCGCAGGAAAGCGAGCAAGACGATGGACGCAGGCCCCAGGTGGGCAAAGGTCGGCAGGAAGGCCATGCCGGCGGTGGAAATGCCCAGCATGAACAGCGCCAGCGTCAATTTGATTTCTCGGCCGAAACGTTGCTGGATCGCCATAAACGCCACGGTGCCGAAAGGCCTTGCAAGGAAAGCAAATGAAAAAATGACAAATGCATACAGCGTTCCTTCCAGCCTTTGTTCAAAAGGAAAGAACACTGATGGAAATACCAGTACCGAGGCGATTGCGTAAACGAAGAAATCGAAATATTCTGAAGCGCGGCCTATCACCACGCCGATGGCAATCTCTCCGGGGGCAATTGACGCGTGGTCGGTTTTGGTATTGCGCGATGGTTGCGCGGGGAAGGAGCCTGGCAGATCGCTGGCTTGGCTGTGTGTGGTAGTCATATTGTCGTCTCGCTATGGATTCGGTCGCTGAGCGTTGTCGGCCCTACAATGTGACTGAGGGGGTGGGACAAAACGTCCAATCGCCAAGGTTTACCTGTAGGGGTACATTAGCATATTTTGATGTTTCGACAGGATTTTTCCGTATGGTTCCTCACATAGCCCGTCGCACTCTCTTCGCCGCGCCCGCCATTTTGCTGGCAGGCTGCAATACGGTTGTGATGAATCCTTCGGGAGACATCGCGGCCCAGCAGGGCCACCTGATCGTCGTTTCCACGTTGCTGATGCTGCTGATCATCGTCCCGGTGATCGCGCTGACGATCCTGTTTGCGTGGCGCTATCGCAAAAACAACAAGACTGCCAAGTACGAACCCGACTGGGATCACTCTACCCAGCTTGAGCTGGTGATCTGGGGCGCGCCGCTGCTGATCATCATCGCACTCGGCCTGCTGACCTGGATAAGCACCCATACGCTGGACCCGTACCGGCCGCTGTCGCGGCTGGATGCGGCACGGCCCATCCCTGCCGGCGCCAAGCCGCTGGTGGTGGAGGTCGTGGCGCTGGACTGGAAGTGGCTGTTCATCTATCCCGAACTCGGCATTGCCACGGTCAACGAGCTGGCTGCCCCCGTGGATGTGCCCATCCGCTTCAAGATCACAGCGTCCACAGTGATGAATTCTTTCTTCATTCCCGCTCTGGCCGGCCAGATCTATGCGATGCCGGGCATGGAAACGCCGTTAAATGCGGTGATCAACCGTCCCGGCGAATTCGAAGGTTTCTCCGCCAACTATAGCGGCGCCGGCTTTTCCGACATGCGCTTCAAGTTCCATGGCATGAGCGCAGAAAACTTTGAGCGCTGGGTACAGGCGACCAAGGCCGGAGGCGGCACGCTGGCCCGCAGCGATTACGTGCAGCTGGAAAAACCCAGCGTGCGTGAAGCGGTGCGACGCTTTGGCACGGTGGACGCCGATCTGTATCACGCCATCGTCAATCGCTGCGTCGATCCGAAACAGGCCTGTATGGACAAGATCATGATGACCGACACCAATGTCAAAGCCGGTTCGGCCCCGCAGCACCATGAATAAAACTCAGCAAGCAGCCCAGGCAATGCGCCTCTCTGCAGATACCGGCGCGGCATTTGCCGCGGCCTTCTTTTTCCCCGGAAAGTAACGATGCCCGATCATATCGACCTGACGAAGCTGATCTTCGGCCGCCTCACGTGGGAAGCGATTCCCTATCACGAACCCATCCTGTTATGGACCTTCATTGCGGTAGCAATAGGCGGCGTGGCAGTGCTGGCCGCCATCACGCGCTTCCGCCTGTGGGGCATCCTGTGGCGTGACTGGTTCACGAGCATAGACCACAAGCGCATCGGCATCATGTATGTCATTTTCGGCCTGGTGATGCTGTTGCGCGGCTTTGCCGATGCGCTGATGATGCGTGCCCAGCAGGCTTTCGCTTTCGGCGACTCGGCCGGTTTCCTGCCGCCGCACCATTACGACCAGATTTTTACCGCGCACGGCGTGATCATGATCTTCTTCGTGGCCATGCCGCTGGTGACGGGGCTGATGAACTATGTCGTACCGCTGCAGATAGGCGCGCGCGACGTGGCTTTCCCTTTCCTGAATAACTTCAGCTTCTGGATGACCTGCTTCGGCGGCATGCTGGTAATGTTGTCGCTGTTCGTCGGCGAATTCGCGCGCACCGGCTGGCTGGCCTATCCGCCTTTATCCGGCATACTCGCCAGCCCTGACGTGGGGGTGGACTACTATATCTGGTCGCTGCAGATTGCCGGTGTGGGCACGCTGCTGTCGGGTATCAACCTGATCGCCACCATCGTCAAGATGCGCGCGCCCGGCATGACGATGATGAAGATGCCCGTGTTTACATGGACCGCGCTGTGCACCAACGTGCTGATCGTTGCCGCTTTCCCGGTGCTGACAGCCGTACTCGGCATGCTGTCGCTGGACCGCCTGGCAGGCACGAACTTCTTCACCAACGATATGGGCGGCAATTCCATGATGTACATCAACCTGATCTGGATCTGGGGCCATCCGGAAGTGTATATTCTGGTGTTGCCGGCGTTCGGCATTTTCTCCGAGGTCGTGTCCACATTCTGCAGCAAGCGCCTGTTCGGCTATACATCGATGGTGTATGCGACGGTTGTCATTACCATTCTGTCTTACCTGGTCTGGCTGCATCACTTCTTCACGATGGGGTCCGGCGCCAGCGTCAACTCCTTCTTCGGCATCACGACGATGATCATTTCGATACCGACCGGCGCCAAGATCTTCAACTGGCTGTTTACGATGTACCGCGGCCGCATCCGTTTTGAACTGCCGATGCTGTGGACCATAGGCTTCATGATTACCTTCGTCATCGGCGGCATGACGGGCGTGCTGCTGGCGGTGCCGCCGGCCGATTTCGTGCTGCATAACAGTCTGTTCCTGATCGCCCACTTCCATAATGTGATCATCGGCGGTGTGTTGTTCGGCATGTTCGCCGGCATCAACTACTGGTTTCCTAAAGCTTTCGGCTACAAGCTGGACACTTACTGGGGTAAATGGTCGTTTTGGCTGTGGACCATCGGCTTCTATGTCGCCTTCATGCCGCTGTATGTGCTTGGCCTGATGGGCGTCACCCGCCGCCTCAGCCATTTTGAAGATCCGTCGCTGCAAATCTGGTTCCAGATCGCTGCTTTCGGCGCTGTGCTGGTCGCGCTGGGCATTGCCGCTTTCATCATCCAGCTGGTGGTGAGCTTTATTCGCCGCGAATCGCTGCGCGACACCACAGGCGACCCATGGGGCGCCCGCACGCTGGAATGGTCTACTTCTTCGCCGCCGCCGGCCTATAACTTTGCCTTCACGCCGCGCGTGCATGACAACGACGCCTGGGCCGACATGAAGAGCAACGGCTATACCCGCCCGCTGCAAGGCTTTAACGATATCCATATGCCGAAGAATACCGGCGCAGGCTTTATCATCGCCGCCCTCAGCGCGGTCTGCGGCTTTGCACTGATCTGGCAAATGTGGCTGCTGGCCGGCCTCGGCTTTGCGGGCATGCTGGCTGCGGTGATCATCCATACTTTCAACTACAACCGCGATTACTACATCCATGCAGACGAAGTCGTCCGCACTGAAGATGAACGCACACGCTTGCTGGGTAGCCATGTCTGACATTATTTCTTCTTCCTCCGGCGCGGCTGCCGTGCCGAGCTCGCGCTATTACGTGCATGAGCATCATCCCGAGAACGGCACGCTGCTCGGGTTCTGGCTCTACCTGATGAGCGATTGCCTGATTTTCGCCTGCCTTTTCGCCACCTATGCAGTGCTGGGCCGCAGCTATGCGGAAGGCCCGACCGGCGCCGAACTGTTCGACCTGCCGCTGGTGGCGCTGAATACCTCGTTGCTGCTGCTGTCTTCCATCACCTACGGTTTTGCGATGCTGGAAATGCAGCGCCAGCGCCTGCGCAGCACGATGGTGTGGCTGGCGGTAACGGGACTGCTGGGCGCCTGTTTCATCGGCTTCGAATTGTATGAATTCATTCACCTGATCCATGAGGGTGCAGGTCCGCAGCGCAGCGGTTTCCTGACCTCGTTCTTCTCGCTGGTTGGTACGCACGGCTTGCACGTCAGCTTCGGCATTGTCTGGCTCGTCACCTTGATGTTCCAGTTGCGCCGCCATGGCCTGAGTGCAGAAAACCGCCGCCGGCTGATGTGCCTGTCCATGTTCTGGCATTTCCTGGACGTGGTCTGGATCGGCGTCTTTACCTTTGTCTACCTGATGGGAGTCCTGCCATGAGCGAGCATCAACAACATCCGGCGCACGGCGGCGGCCATGACAGCCAAGAAGATCACCATGGCCACCATGGGCACATGGAAGCAGACCACGGCAGCCTGAAAAGCTATACCACCGGATTTATACTGGCGGTGATCCTGACGGCGATTCCGTTCTGGCTGGTAATGGGCAAGGTGTTCGACAAGTCCAGCACCACGGGCCTGGTTCTGCTGGCCTTTGCGGCCGTACAGGTTGTGGTCCACATGATCTATTTCCTGCACATGAACACCCGCTCCGAAGGCGGCTGGACCATGCTGGCGCTGTTGTTTACGGCAATGCTGGTCTTTATCATGCTCAGCGGTTCACTATGGGTGATGTACCACCTGAACCACAACATGATGCCGGGCATGATGCCGGACGATATGGGCAACATGCCGCAGATGCAAAATATGCAGAACATGCAAGGCCACGATATGCAGAATATGCAGAACATGCAGGGTATAACACCGGAGCATGACATGAAAAACATGCAAAAAATGAACAGTATGCCATGAACCCGGCTCCGCGCGGAACGGCGGCAGACGGCCAGCTTGCTGCCGATGCTGTAGCCGCGCATCAGGACGACATTCCTCGTTCCCGTTCTGCCGCATCCAGGTATGCCTTGGCCGTTTGCGCGCTCCTGTTGTTCGCGACCTTCGCGGCCCTCGGCACCTGGCAGGTCCAGCGGCTGTACTGGAAATTGGACCTGATCGCCAGGGTGGAACAAAGGGTGCACGCGCCCGCTGTCATTCCGCCCGCCAGAGACCACTGGACTTTAATCACCTCCGAATCCGACGAATACCGGCACATACGCCTGGCAGGCGTGTTTCTCCCGCAATTCAGCGCCAAGGTACAGGCGTCCACGGTGCTGGGCAGCGGTTGGTGGCTGCTGACCCCGATGCGTCTGGAGGACGGTAGCACGGTGCTGGTCAATCGCGGTTTCGTGCCTGCCCGGGCGGATGACTGGAACGGGCATGCTCCTTTGCCGTCCGTTGCGGAAAAGCAGCAGACTGCCACCGTAACGGGCTTGCTGCGCATCAGCGAGCCGGGCGGAGGTTTTCTGCGGCATAACGATCCTGCCGCCGGGCGCTGGTATTCGCGCGATGTGCAGGCAATCGCCGCGGCACGGGGATTGTCAGACGTGGCGCCGTATTTTGTCGATGCCGACGCGGATGGAGAATCCGGCAGCAAGGGCGCAGAACCCGCTGCCGATCACCCGGTCGGCGGCCTGACGGTTGTCAGCTTTCATAACAGCCATTTGGTATATGCTCTCACCTGGTATGCGCTGGCCCTGATGGTTGCTGGCGCTTTTATATGGGTAGCGCGCCAGGAGAAAAATCTTTCGGGACGCGACCGCTAGGGACGAAGACGGGCAAGGCGGGAATGACGGAAATCAAAGACATCACTGAAAACCACGCAGGCACCTACAACAAGGACGGCATGAAGGAAAGACCGGCAGAACCGGCGAGCCTGGAAAACGCCGCCGGTCACAACAACATGTTGCAGCTGATCCAGTTGCGCTGGATCGCCGTGGTCGGGCAGATCACGACAATTGCCGTCGTCACGCTGGGCCTGGGCATCCAGCTGCGGCTGCCGCACATGCTGGAAGTGCTGGCTTGCCTGATCGCCTTCAACATCGGCAGCCACCTGCGCTGGCACGAGCGCCGCGTGGTCGCTAACGATGAACTGTTTTTTGCGCTGCTGGTGGACGTAGGCATACTGACGCTCCAGTTGTACCTTAGCGGCGGAACGACCAACCCGTTTGCATTTTTATACCTGATGCACGTCATCCTCGGCGCCGTGCTGCTGGAGGCCTGGTCCACCTGGACCATCGTCGGCATCACCTGCGCCTGCCTGGCGGGCCTGTCGCTGTTTTCCGAACCGCTGGTCTTGCCGTATGACGATGGCGACGGTCTGTCCAGCCTGTATGTCGAAGGCATGATCATCTGTTTCGTGCTCAATGCCGCGCTGCTGGTCATTTTCATTACCCGTATCGAGGGCAACCACAGGGCCGCCGACGCGCAGCTTGCAGACTTGCGCCAGCGCGCGGTAGAAGAAGAGCATATCGTCAGGATGGGCTTGCTGGCCTCCGGCGCTGCACATGAGCTTGGCACGCCGCTGGCCACGCTGTCGGTGATCCTGGGCGACTGGAAGCGCATGCCCGAATTCAGCAGGAATGCCGATCTGCTGGAAGAAATCGGTGAAATGCAGGCACAGCTGCAGCGTTGCAAATCCATTGTTAGCGGCATCCTGCTGTCGGCCGGAGAAGCGCGCGGCGAGTCTTCGGTAAAGACCAGCATCAACGTGTTTCTGGACGACCTGGTAAGGGATTGGCGGTCATCGCGGCCGATAGGCGAATTCGAATATGACAACCGGATAGGCCAGGACGTGCCCGTCGTTTTTGATACGGCTTTGAAGCAGATGATCTGCAATGTGCTGGACAATGCGCTGGAAGCATCCCCGGCATGGCTACGGCTGGAGGTCGTGCGCGAAGCCGATTCCCTGATCCTGCTGGTCACCGACCGCGGCCCAGGTTTTGTGCCGGCGATGCTGCCGCATCTGGGCAAGCCTTACCAATCCAGCAAGGGGCGGCCCGGCGGCGGCCTGGGCCTGTTCTTTGTGGTCAATGTCGCGCGCAAGCTAGGCGGCACCGTCACAGCCGGCAACCGCAGCGAAGGCGGGGCGCAGGTGCAGCTGACGCTGCCGCTGGCCGCCATCCGCCTCGAAGACGATAAAGACAGGGCGCAGATTGAGGTGCAGCATGCAGGCTGAGCGTTTGCTACTGATCGTGGAAGACGATGCGGCGTTCGCCCGCACGCTCAGCCGCTCGTTCGAGCGCCGCGGCTATACGGTGCTGCTGGCCGCGAATCCAGAGGATGTCGCCGCGCTGCTGCTATTGCATAAACCCGGCTACGCCGTGGTGGACCTGAAGCTGGAAGGAAATACCTCCGGCCTGACATGCGTCAAGATGCTGCACCAGCATGACGCCGCCATGCTGATCGTCGTGCTGACGGGTTTTGCCAGCATTGCCACGGCAGTGGAAGCCGTCAAGCTCGGGGCCTGCCAGTATCTTGCCAAGCCTTCCAATACCGATGACATTGAAGCGGCCTTCGGCCATGTGGCCGGCAATGCCGATGTTGAACTGAGCAATCGTTCGACGTCGATCAAGACGCTGGAATGGGAGCGCATCCATGAGATGCTGGTGGAGACTGACTTTAATATTTCCGAGACCGCGCGTCGCCTTGGCATGCATAGGCGAACGCTGGCGCGCAAGCTGGAAAAGCAGCGCATCAAGTAAACAGGCAAAACCACTTTGACAATGCGGTGCTAAAAAATAAAGGAAAAAATAGCGGATTCGCAATTAGTTAATTTTTTCATTTCACTTGTATTGACGGCTTGGCACGACATCGAAAACTGTCACAATTTTTACGCAGCGGATACAACATTATTTAACGTTTCCGGCTTTCTTTCGGTATCTTTGCTGCTACACTCGTTTTCCAGTAGACCGGCATGACGCCGGCCTGCATTCGATATTGTTGTATTAGCACAGAGGGCAAACCCGTTGAAAAGCGGGGACGCAAAGCTACCGGCCTACAGCGCGCAAGCGCCAGGGCAGCGGAGTTGCCAATGTTCCGTGACCCTGCATCATTGCAGACCAGTGAACCTTGTTCAGCGTGGCCCTCGCCCAATCCGGAGCGTCGTTGCCATGAAAAAGCCATCCACCCAATTTACCTCCACCTCTTTGACGGCACTGCTGCTGTCAGCCAGCGCATCGGTATTGCTGAGCGCCTGCGGCGGCAGCAGCGATGCGCCGTCCAGCCATGCCGCGGTAGAAGCGCAGGCGCTGGTCGCCACCGGAACGACAACGCTGCAATTGGGCGGCGATGCAACTCTTCCGGACTCGGTTGCGAATCAGCAGGCGCAACCCGCATTCCACGTTGCACCCGTGTTGCTGGATACGCCGGATGACGCCGATGTGGGCGGCGCCGCGGTGTCGGCGCACATGGAGCCGAGAAGGCAGGCGGTGCCGGCTGAATTCCAGGCGCTTTCCACGCGTGCGCTGACGGTAAGGACATTGCAGTCTGCCCGGGCCGCACAGGAATTGCGCTCTTCCCGCGGCCAGGCTGCCGCTGAAGACGGCAACGCCGCGCCGATGGCAAACAGCAAAGTCGTCTCCACCTATACCCCGGCCCAGATCCGCGCCGCGTACGGCCTGCCGGCCTTGCCTGTCGCGGGAGCTGCGCTCAGCGCTGCGCAGGCTGCACAACTGGGCGCCGGCCAGACGATCTATATCGTGGACGCGATGCATGATCCGAATGCCGTTGCAGAGCTGGCAACTTTCAACCAGAAATTCGGCCTGCCTGCCTGTACGGTAAAAACCATTTCTACCGGCGCCAGCCTGCCGCTGGCTGCCGCTTCGGCGAGCAGCTGTGAATTGTCCGTTGTCTTCAGCACCTCCAGCGGCACAATGATGGCTTCTGCACCAGCCTACGATTCCGGCTGGGCAACTGAAATAGCGCTGGATGTGCAATGGGCGCATGCGACAGCGCCGCTGGCGCGTATCGTGCTGATCGAAGCGGCGGATGCCTCGCTGACCAACCTGCTGGGCGGCGTCAAGCTGGCAAATGCAATGGGCCCCGGCATTGTGTCGATGAGTTTCGGCTCGCAAGAAGGCAGCTGGACCGCCTCCAGCGATTCGGCTTTTTCTGCCGCCAACATGACTTATCTGGCGTCAACCGGCGATTCCGGCTATTCGGTGCAATGGCCTGCGGTTTCAACCAAGGTGCTGGCAGTGGGCGGCACGACGCTGACCTACTCGGGCAGCGGCCCACGTTCGGAAACCAGCTGGTCGGGCACGGGCGGCGGTGTCAGCGCCTATACCGCTGCACCCAGCTACCAGACCAATGCGGTGCCGGGCATGGGATCCGTCACACGCCGCAATGTCGCCGATGTCTCCTTTAATGCCGACCCCAGCACAGGCCAGTACCTTGCCGTCATGTCTTCCGGCAGCTCTACCGTCAACTGGCTAAGCGCCGGCGGCACCAGCCTGTCCACGCCGCAGTGGGCCGGCCTGATTGCAATCGCAAACGCCACGCGCGCGCTGACGGCAAAGGCAGCGCTGGGCGTTCCTCACGCTGTTTTGTATGGACAGATTTCGACGGTACCCGGCACCTATGCCGCGGCCTTTGCCGACGTGACTACCGGATCGGACGGCACCTGTTCCGGCTGCACCGCGAAAACCGGCTATGACACATTGACCGGACTGGGCACACCCAATGCCGCCAGCCTGCTCAGCTCACTGACGGGTGCATCCGCCGTTGCTGCCGCTCCGGTGGTAACGCCGGCGAGCATCAGCGGCAAAGTCGGCACCTCGCTGACTTTCACTGTATCAGCCACCGGACCTAATCCGCTGACCTATTCCTTGAGCGGCGCGCCTGCGGGCATGACGATCAGCAGCACCGGCGGCGTGAACTGGCCTGTGCCGTCAGCAGGCACGTATTCTGTTACCGTGATCGCCAAAGACAGCAAGACCGGATTGAGCGGCCAGGGCGTGTATACCGTCACCATATCCTCCGTCAGTGCACCGGTGCTTGCGGGCGCCAGCATTACCGGCAAGGCAGGAACTGCGCTGTCGTTCAATGTCAACGCTGTATCGTCTGATCCCCTGACTTATTCGCTGAGCGGCGCACCCGTCGGCATGACTATCGGCAGTACCGGCACCGTAAGCTGGCCGTCGCCGGTAGCCGGCAGCTATACGGTGACCGCTGTCGCCAAGGATGCAAAAATCGGCACAAGCGGGCAGGGAACGTATAAGATCACGATTGCAGCAGCGACGACGGTGCTTCCTTCGGGGCCGGTATTGAATATTCCGGTAATGAACGGCGTGGCCGGCAAGGCGCTGACAGGCACGATAGGTATTTCGGATCCCGGTGCCTCTTCACTGCAGATTAGCATTTCCGGCGCGCCCATGGGAATGAGCTTTTCCATGAGCGGCATGAACGTCATTGCCAGCTGGCCTTCCGCGGTGACAGGCAGTTATACGCTGAAGCTCACCGTGGTTGACTCCGCCGGCCGCACTGCGCAAGCCAATGTGCCGGTGACGGTCAATGCAAAGTGAGCTGTGGCCGAATTAGCCGGGAAGGAAAGCAAGAGACATAGTTTATTATTGTCTAATGCTTAATTTTTACGGATGTGAGTAGCTTAAGCGCCCGCGCAAGCGGGCGTTTTGCTATTTGGCGTTCCGTACAGCAGTCTGCGGCGCGACAAAATACAACAAGCGGTAAATCGCCATTTCCCCACTATGCTGAATACTTGCAAATGCGCCTGATTGGTTGCAGAATCACCGTGGAATAAATAATGCCCTGAAACAAGTAGTATGAAGCAGTACTGGATTACACCATTTCCTTCCTATTCGGCTGCCTTTGTCGCGATTCTGTTCCTGCATCAGCGTTTCCGGCATGCTTCGTGTAAAAAACTGACGTCCATCCTATGCGGAGCAAAGAATGCCTGACAACGAGCCTGGCCTCGCGACCATCCTGATTGTTGACGACAATCCGGACATCATCCGGCTATTGTCGTCCTTGCTGGCCGACAAGGCTGAAATCCTGTTTGCCACCAACGGCCAGGCAGGCATCACCATTGCTAAGAAACGGCGCCCCGACCTGATACTGCTAGATATACAAATGCCGGAAATGGACGGCTTTGCCGTATGCCGTGCGCTGAAGTCGGATCCGGATACCCGCGACGGCAGCATCATTTTCGTGACGGCCGGCGATGACGATGCATCGGAGCTGATGGCGCTTGAAGCCGGCGCCGTGGACTTTATTGCCAAACCGCTCAGGCCTGCCATTGTGCGGGCGCGCGTGGAAACCCATCTGACCTTGCAGCGCCAGGCCAGGGAAATGAAAAAGCTGGCACACAGGGATGGCCTGACGGGCATCTTCAACCGCCGCTATTTCGATGAACAGATCTCCACCGAGGTGATGCGCCACCGGCGCCAGAATCTTCCGCTGGGCCTGATGCTGGTCGATGTTGACCACTTCAAGATGTATAACGATACAGTGGGACACCTGGAAGGCGATGCCTGCCTGCAGAAAGTGGCGGCCACACTCAGCGCAGCGGCAAGGCGCCCCGCCGAAATAGTCGCGCGTTACGGTGGTGAGGAATTCGCCATCATCCTGCCGGGTTCAGATATGCCGGACACAGAAAAATTCGGCGACTGGGTGCTGCAGAACATCCGGGAGCTGGCGTTGCCACATCCGAATTCGCCTACTTCTACGGCCGTCACGATCAGTGCCGGCCTGGTTTCCTGCATTCCCGATCCGCACCTGACGCCCGAACTGATGATCGCCCGTGCCGACCAGGCGCTGTACAAGGCAAAATCGCAGGGCAGGAACCGGTTTCAGACATATCATGTGCCGGAGCCGCGCGTGGACAGGCCGCACGCCGTGCCGGCCGGGTCATTTGCCAGTCCATAAGCCGACGTCAACAGGCAAAGACCTGCAAGCTATAGTATAAAGACAGAGATGAACCCTCTCAGTATCAAGGTCAAGATAGCGCTGGCAACCATCGTCACGACGGTTGTCATGATTGCGCTCGTCACGGCCATACAAATCCGCCAGATGCGCGAAGACTTTACGCGCGTACTGTACGACCAGCAAACCGCACTGGTGAACCGCACTGCCGAAGAGCTCGACGACAAGCTCAGCCTGCTGATCGATATCCTGAAACGCTCGGCAGACCATGTGCCGCGCGAGATGCTCGGCTCGCCGTCGCGGCTCAGGCAGTATTATGAAGAGCGCGCCATTCTCGCCCTGTTCGACGATATCCTGATCCTGAACACAAAGGGCGACGTCATCTGCGACGTTCCTGAACTGGCCGGCAGGACCAAGGTCAGCGCCGCCGACCGCGGCTATTTCAAGAAGGTCATGCAGACGAAGGCTTCATTCATTTCGGAACCTTTGTTCGGCAAGACCAGGGGTGAGCCTGTCGTCCAGGTGGTGGCGCCGATACTGGGTGCCGGCGGCGAAGTGCAGGGCGTGCTGGTCGGCGTGCTGCGCCTGTATAAAGATAATGTGCTTGGGCATTTAAGAACGGCCAAGGTGGGCAAGAGCGGTTTCTATTTTGCGCTGACCCGCGATGCGGTGCCGGTCTATGTGCTGGAGCCGGACATCAGGAAACTGCTCAAGCCCCGTCCCTCCAATGCCAACGTTGCGACCACGCGTGCGTTGATGGAGGGATTTGAGGGCACGGTGGAAAGCCTCAACAGCAACGGCTTGTTGGCGCTGACCAGTTTCAAATCACTGAAAACCGTGAACTGGGTGCTGGCTTCCTCGCTACCCATTTCAGAAGCCTTTGCGCCGTTTGAGCACGTGTCTTCGCGCCTTGCACTACTGGGCGGCATTGCTTCCTTGCTCGCGGCGATCTTCATAGGGTGGGTTACTACCCGGCTGCTGGCGCCGCTGGGCCGGCTGCGCGACGGCATTTTGTCGATGCTTCCGGATGCCAGCCAGTTCACGGCATTGCCGGTGCGTCGCCGGGATGAGATCGGCCAACTGACCGAAACCTTCAATAATCTGATGCAATCGCGCTCTGCGGCAGATGCCAGGTTGAAACAGCTGATTGAATATGCGCCCAACGCGATGATCGTCGTCAATGGCGAAGGCAATATCGAAACCTTCAACCGCCAGGCTGAACATTATTTTTCCTATCATCGGACTGAAGTTCTGGGAAAACCGGTAGAGCTGCTGGTGCCCGAGCGCTACCGGCTGCTTGACTCCGGTTCCCGCAAGGATTTTTTCCAGACGCGGCTGGACAAGGATTTGCTGGCAATGGGATCGGGGCTGGAAATCTGGGGCCTGCGCAAGGACGGCAGCGAGTTCCCTATCGATATCAGCCTGAGCCCCATCGACACTGACCTCGGCGCCAAGGTACTGGCAGTGATCACTGATATTACCGAACGCCACCGCCTGAGCCTGGAGATAGACGCCAGGGCGCATGAACTGGAAATCGAGCGCGACCGCGCGCAGGCAGCAAACAAGGCAAAAAGCGAGTTTGTCGCCAATATGAGCCACGAGATCAGGACGCCGATGAATGCCGTGCTGGGCATGGTGCAACTGCTGGGCAATACCGACCTCACTGCCGAGCAGCGCAACTACCTGACGATGGTGCGCACTTCCGGCCAGTCGCTGTTGGGCATCTTGAACGACGTACTGGATTTTTCCAAGATCGAAGCCGGCCACATGGAAATGGTGGCCGCCGAGTTTGACATCGACCAGTTGCTTAATTCGCTGGCGACCACGATGACGATGAATGCCGGCGACAAGGAACTGGAACTGGCCATAGGCATAGATCCCGAAGTGCCGCGGATACTGATGGGCGACAGCTTGCGCTTGCAGCAGGTGCTGGTCAACCTGACCGGAAATTCGATCAAATTCACCAGCAGTGGTGAAGTGTCGGTGCATGTCAGCCTGGGCTCGCGCGGCAATGACAAGGTGGTGCTGCATTTTGAGGTAAAAGACACCGGCATCGGCATTACCGAAGAACAGCAGGCCAACCTGTTTGCCGCGTTTTCACAGGCCGATGCCAGCATCACGCGCAGATTCGGCGGAACCGGCCTGGGCCTGACCATCACCAAGCGCCTCATCGACATGATGGGCGGCGAGATAGGCGTGCGCAGCCGCCCGGGGCAGGGCAGCTGCTTCTGGTTCGATCTTCCTCTGAACGTGATTGCCGATCGCAGCAATGAAAAACGCCTGCCTATGCTCGGCAAGCTCAGGCTGTTGATCGTTGATGACAACCAGACCAGCCGCAGCTTTCTGCAGAAAATGGTGCATAGCTGGGGCTGGGAGGCTGACGATGTCAGCTCCGGCGCTGAAGCGGTGATCCAGTTAAAGCAGCATATAGCAGAACATGCGTCCTACGATGTCATTCTTGCGGACTGGACAATGCAGGAGATGGATGGACTGGCAACCGCCAAGGCGATCCGGGAAGCAAGCGAGGGCGACAAGCAGCCCATCGTCATCATGGTCAATGCCTTTGCCCGCGACCAGATGGTGCAGGCGCCGCACGCGGAAGAGGCGGATGTCGTGCTGACCAAACCCATTACCGGTTCCAGCCTGTTTAACGCGGTGCATGAAGCGATTGTAACCAAGGGGGCCGGCAAGCATGAACTCAGGTCAAGCCGGCCTGCGACGAACCGGCTGAAGGGCGTACGCCTGCTGCTGGTGGAAGACAATCCGCTGAACCAGATCGTGGCGCGCGGCTTGCTCGAACATGAGGGCGCTAGCGTGGAGGTACTGGGTGACGGACAGCAGGCGGTTGATCACCTCACAGTACATGCGGGACGCTACGATGCGGTGTTGATGGATGTGCAAATGCCTGTGCTGGACGGTTTTAGCGCTACCCGCAAAATTCGCAAGGAGCTCAGGCTGGATATCCCTGTCATCGCGATGACAGCAGGTGTGACGACAGCGGAGCGCGACCTGTGTTTTGCGGCCGGCATGAACGACTTCATCGGCAAGCCGCTGGACCTGGCGCAAATGCTGGGCGTGCTGGAAAAACTGCATGCAGCGGGCAAGCCGAAGCATGCCCCGGTTGTATCCGTCACCGTTGCTGTACCGGTAGTTTCTGCGTCTCCCGCGGCATCGCCGGTTCCACCAGGCACACTGGAAGCGACAGCGCCTGACGATGTTTTTGCGCCGGACAAATTACTGGCATTCATGGGCACGGACGCGAGGGCCACCGACGTCATACTGAAGATGGTGCGCGATCTGGCGGGCTCGGCAATGCAACCGGTTGAAGAAGTAAAAAACGATATCGCATCAGGCAAAAATACTGAGGCTGCGCGCCGGCTGCATAGCATGCGCGGATCGATCGGGACGTTGGGCACCAAGCGTTTTGTCGTGGCTGCACTGGAACTGGAGCAGGCCATCGTTCAGCAAAGGGAGAATGACTTGCCTGCGTTGATGGCGGAAGTTGAAAACACTTTCTGTGCGGTGGTCGCCAGTGCGCGTTCCTGGCTTGAACGCCGCGGCGATTCCGGCGCCAGCGCAGACGCCACGTTCGATAAGGCCAGGCTGCAGCAGTTGATGCAGCTGCTGCGTGAACAGAATATGCGTTCCTGCGCGCTGTACGACGAGATGGCCGTGGCTTTAAAACCGCATTTGCCGGAAACCGCCTTTGCCGCACTGGCGCAGGCGATGGCGTCGCTGCGCTTTGACGCAGCGCTGGATATTTTGCAAGCGCTGGATGCCTGACGCCTTTATCCTCACCCTTCAGGCATTCAAGCCCTTCATTCCCTCTGTGCTGTAGCGGTCGCCAGCGGCAATGCCTGCAGGCAGCACTGCTGAAATGCGCTCGAGGTCCCCTGCGCTGAGTGTCACCTGCAATGCGCCCAGATTTTCCCGCAGGTATTGCGTACGCTTGGTGCCGGGGATGGGGATGATGTCTTTCCCTTGGGCCAGCAGCCACGCCAGCGCCAGCTGGGCCGGCGAACAGGCCTTTTCAGCTGCGATAGCTTTGACGATATCAACGATGCGCTGGTTATGCAGCATGTTGTCCGCGGCAAAGCGCGGGTTGAAACTGCGGAAATCCTTGTCGTCCAGCGATGCGGTATCCGTGACCTTGCCGGTCAGGAAGCCGCGGCCCAGAGGGCTATAGGCAAAGAAGGAGGCCCCGATGCTGCGGCAGGCCGCCAGCGCACCCGCTTCCGGATCGCGTGTCCACAGCGAGTATTCGCTCTGCAGTGCGGCAATGGGATGTATGCGCGCCGCGCGCAGCAGCGTGGCGGGAGACACCTCGCATAAACCGATTGCCCGGATCTTGCCTTGCTCGACCAGTTTAACCAGCGCTTCCATCGATTCTTCCAGCGGGGTTTGCGGATTTATCCTGTGCATGTAGTACAGGTCTATCGTATCAACACCCAGCCGTTTCAGCGAGGCCTCGCAGGCAGCGGCAATATAGGCAGGGCTGTTGTCGATGCGGCGCTCATAGGAGCCAGGCGTCCTGACCAGCCCAAACTTGGTTGCGATGCGGACCTCATTGCGCCTGCCTTTCAGGAAGCGTCCCAGCAGTTCTTCATTGTGGCCTATGCCGTAGGCATCCGCAGTATCGAACAAGGTGACACCGGCATCGTAAGCCGCCTCCAGTGTCGCCATCGAGGCATGATCGTCGGTCTGTCCGTAGAATTCCGACATGCCCATGCAGCCGAGACCCAGTGCCGATACTTGCATGCCGCTTTGGCCTATATCGCGCTTTTCCATAAAACCCTTTCTTTGCATTGCCCTGGCGATGCAGGGAGTAACAGCAGTGTAGCCGTCGCCGATTTCTTGTGGAATGACCAATTTCGTGATACCTTTTTGGTATGAGGAAGCTTGACACCAATGCCTTGCAGATGTTTGTCGCCGTTGCACTGAGCCTGAATTTTCGGCAGGCAGCGGAGCAGTTGCACATGTCGCAGCCGCCGCTGAGCCGTGCCATCAAACTGTTGGAGCAGCGCCTGGGCGTGCAACTGTTCGAGCGCGATACGCAGCGCGTTGCGCTGACGGCAGCGGGCGCAGATCTGCTGCCCAGGGCACAGCAGATACTTGGTCTGCTGCAGGAGGCGGAAGTGTCGGTGGCTCGCCATCAGGCGGGCACGCGGTTAAGGCTGGGCCTGACGACATCGGTGGAAATCGGCATGTTTTCTGCCTTTACCGCAGCGTTGCAGGCGGCGCTGGGTGGTGCTGCGCTGGAACTGAGTTTTGCATCGTCGCCGCGGCTGGTGGCCGGCCTGCGCGCCAGCCGGCTGGATGCCGCCGTGATTGCCTTGCCGACCAATACCTATGAACTGGCAGTGCAGCCGCTGCTGCAACAGGATATGATGGCAGCGCTGCAAAGCAGCCATCCGATGGCGCGCCGGCGCAGCCTGGCGCTGGTGGATTTGGGCACCGAGTCCGTCTATTGGTTTGAGCGCGCACGACAGCCGGCTTTTTTTGACCATTGCCACGCGATATTCCGCGAGCATGGATTCGCGCCGCATTTTGTGCGGGAGCCGCAAGACCACCACGTGCTGCTGGGCGACGTTGCTGCCGGCAGGGGCATCGCGCTGCTGCCGCAGTCTTTTACGTCGCTGAAAATGTCCGGCGTCGCCTATCGCAAGCTGCGTGAAGGCAAGGAGTTATCGCTAGGCCTGGGGCTGGTGATGCAGCATGCATCGCAGGGGAGGGCGCCGCATGCCTTGCTGGCGGAGTTGGCGCACAGGTTGCTGAAAGCACCCCAAGACGGGGAAGGCGACATTTAACCGCCGGTCAAGCATGGGGCGCTGCGTCCGGCATCCGGCATCCGGCACCCCATGCTGGATACACGTCAAGAGGACAGCAGGCGGCCCGGATAAGAGCGTATCCCTTTCAGGAATTCTATCCTGCGTTCATGCGACAGCAGCTCCGGCAGTGCGGCTTCAAATGCCTGCCTGTAGGGTTTGTTCAGGTGGTGCTCCAGGAAATAGTCGCGGCTGCACGCCCAGTTTTCATAGATGACCAGGGTATCGGGGTCGTTCAGGTCTTCGTGCACCCAGGTGTTGATGAAATCGGGTTCCGCGGACATTGCATCGAGCACGTCGAAAGTCATTTTTCGCATGCGTTCGCGTACTTCAGGCCGGGACGGCAGGTGGACGATAAAAGAAATGGTGTCAGACATTGTTTGCTTTCAATTTGATAATCAGGCCGGAAAACGTTCTCTTCCGTGTGGCGCCGTGAGGTCAAGCGCGGGCCCTGCCGGGATGATGCCAGTAGGATTGATCGAACCATGGCTGCCGTAGTAATGCGCCTTGATATTGTCGATGTTGACCGTGGCGGCAATGCCGGGGTGCTGGTACAGATCGCGCACATAAGCCCACAGGTGTTCATAGTCGGCAATGCGGCGCACGCTGCACTTGAAGTGGCCAACATACACGGCATCAAAACGTATCAGCGTGGTGAACAGGCGCCAGTCGGCTTCGGTCAGCGTATTGCCTGCCAGGTAGCGTTGGCCGGCCAGACGCTGCTCCAGCGTGTCCAGTGCGGCGAATACGTCGCGGACGGCTTCGTCATATGCGTGCTGCGTTGTTGCAAAGCCGGCGCGGTACACGCCATTATTGACGTTGGGGTAGATGTAGTCGTTGATGGCATCTATTTCGCGGCGCAGCGCTTGCGGATAGTAGTCTCCTGCGGAGGCGCCTATGCCGTCGAATGCGCTATTGAGCATGCGGATGATTTCCGAAGATTCATTGTTGACGATGGTGCCGGTCTTTTTATCCCACAGCACCGGCACGGTGACGCGGCCTGTGTAGTACGGGTCCGCCAGCGTATATACCTGGTGCAGCCGGGCGGCATGGTTGACGGTGTCGGGAATGACATCGGGACCGTCATCGAAGGTCCAGCCTTCGCTGCCCATGAAGGAATGGACGACGGAGACGGAAATCATGTCTTCCAGCCCCTTGAGCTTGCGGAAAATCAGTGCCCGGTGAGCCCAGGGGCAGGCCAGCGACACATACAAATGATAGCGTCCGGCTTCGGCCTTGTAGCCTGCCATGCCACTGGGACCGGCGCTGCCGTCGGCTGTCACCCAATTGCGAAAACTGGAGGCCTTGCGCACGAATGCACCGCCGGTCGATTTGGTATCGTACCAGTCGTTGCGCCATTTTCCTTCTACTAATAATCCCATGTCGGGCTCCAGAATCGATAATCGGGTCTTGCTTGCGTGCCCGCCCCCTAGGGGGCGCGGGCTGCTATGGTCGGGTGGACTGTCAGGCGACGGCGTGGCGCCCGGCGGCCATTTGCAGGGCTACCCTGGCTACGCGTGCACCGAGATGTTCCGAAGTTTTCAGGTCGGCACTGGTGGCTGCGTCGTCTGCGCTTTCATCGGCGTTGGACTGTGCAGCGGCGCCCAGGAAGAAGCCATGGCGATTCAGGCTGTCTTCAGTGCTCTTCGAGTTATTGTGGCCCGGTGGCAGACCGAGGTTGACCCAGTGCATGCCGTGCTGTGCCGCAAAGATGGAAAACTGCTGCAGTACGGCCAGCTTGTCGCCGGAGCGCGACGCTGCGTTGGTAAAGCCGGCGGCAATCTTGTTCGCCCATTTTCCGCCTTTTGCAAAAACCTTGCCGGAAGTGGCTTCCATAAAGCCTTTGAATTTGGCTGAGGCGCTGCCCATATAAGTTGGCGCACCGAAGATGATGGCATCAACGGTTTCCAGTTTGTCCCAGTACTGGTCGATATCGTCAACGCTGATCAGGATGCTTTCTATGCCGTTGATGCTGGCGGCGCCGCGTGCAACCGCTTCGGCCTGCTTGGCGGTATGGCCGTAGCCGCTATGGTAGACAATGGCTACGCTGGTAGTGCTGTTCATGATGAATTCCTTTATCGGTATGCCCGCGGCTTTGCCGCGGGTGGGATCAGTGTCAAACAACGATCACAGCTGGCTCATGCCGCCGTCCATGATCAGTTCAGTGCCGACGACGAACGCAGAGTCGGGCGAAGACAGGTACAGCACGGCGCTGGCGACTTCTTCGGGCGTGCCGAAGCGTTTCAGCGGGACTTGCGACTGTATATCGGAGGCAAGTTCGTTCAGCTGGTCGGCAGGGATGCCGAGGCGGCCATAGAGTGGCGTGGCAATGGGGCCGGGGCTGACGACATTGACACGCACGCCGCGTGGCAGCAGTTCCGCCGACAGGGTCTTGGCGAAAGAAATCAGCGCGGCCTTGCTGGCGGCATATACGCTGGATGACGGCATGCCGATATGGGCATTGATGGAACCGTTCAGGACAATGGCCGCGCCGCTGTTGAACAAGGGTGTCAGCGCCTGTATCGTAAAGAAGGTGCCTTTGACGTTGACGTTGAAAGTCTGGTCCCACAGGTTTTCATCAATGGCATCCAGAGGGCCGAATTTGGCGACGCCGGCATTGAAGAATGCAGCATCCAGCGTAATGCCTTGTGCAGCGAGTGTCTGTGCCAGTTCTTTGGATGCCTTGATGTCGCCTGCGTCGTTGCGCAATGCGATGGCGTTTTCGCCAAGTTGCGCCTTGGCCGTATCCAGCGTTGCCTGGTCGCGGCCGGTGATGATGACCCTGGCGCCTTGTTTGGCGAATTCCAGGGCGGTTGCAAAACCGATGCCGCTGTTGCCGCCGGTGACCAGGACTGTTTTATTGTCGAAACGTTTCATGATGAGCTCCATTAATGTGTGGTGAGATTGCTGAGGCAGATGTGTGTTCGTCTGTGCATTCACTATATGAGCAGGCGAGCCCGTCAACAATGCCGAAACGCTGCATGGATCGTTTAGGATTTGTGAATTTGTTGATGCCGATATTGCCGAAAATCATCGTTATGGCAACAATGCCAGCCCCGGAATCATCGCCAATATACCGATTTTGATTCTCAGCGCCACTATTTCCCTCTATGATGGGGTTCGAGGCAGCTGGAAATAAGTATTCAGCGACCCAACTTCATAAATGGTGAATCAATACCGGAGACCTGCATGGATCGCCTGCGTGCAATGGAAGTGTTTGTCGAAGTGGTGCGCAAGAACGGCTTTGCCCGCGCGGCCGATGCGCTGGAGACCTCGCCCGCCAATGTGACCCGTATTATCAGCGACCTGGAATCGCATCTCGGCACGCGCCTGCTGAACCGTAGCTCGCGCAAGATGTCGCTCACCGAGAGCGGAGAAGCGCTATATGAAAGGGCCAAATCCATCGTTGAAGAAATGGTGGAGGTGGAGGCGATTGCCTCTTCTGCGGCGATGCAGCCGCGCGGCCTGCTACGCATCAACGCGCCGCTCAGCTTTGGCGTGCTGCACCTGGCGCCCTTGTGGCCCAAATTCAAGGCTGCGTATCCCGAGGTGGAACTGGACATTGCATTGATCGACCGCGTCGTGGACATTGTGGAAGAGGGCTACGACCTGGCGATCCGGATTTCCCGCGTCGGCTCCACCGCACACGCGGCGCGCAAGCTGGCGACGTCGCACAATATCGTCTGCGCGTCGCCGGACTACATCCGCAAGCACGGCGCGCCGTCGGTGCCGGCCGATCTTGCCGGCCACAACTGCATCGTGTACAGCTATTCGCCCACTGCCGATGAATGGAATTTCCTGGATGAGAAAGGGCATTCCCATCCGGTGAAAGTGCCGTATTCTATGCGCACCAATAACGGCGATACCGCGCGCTCTGCGGCGCTGGCCGGTGCTGGCGTCATCTGGCAGCCCAGCTTCATCGTGGGACAAGATTTGCAGGCAGGGCGGCTGGTGCAGTTGCTGCCAGGCTTCCGCTTGCCGGACATCGATGTGCTGGCGATGTACCCGAGCCGGCGGCATCTCAGCGCCAAGGTCAGGGTGATGATCGATTTTCTGGTGGAAGAGTTCCGGGATGTCCCGCCCTGGGATGCGGACAACTGAGCCGTTTCAGCGCTACCGGTGCGGCCTGTTGATTGCCGCCCGGAGCGCGTCAGGAGATCACTGCACCGTTACATATCTGGAGCTGTTCTCTGCCGGTATTTCAACCAGCATATTTTTCATCTGATTGGCTTCTTCCACCGGCGTGCGGCCGAAGAAGCGCTTGAATTCGCGGCTGAATTGCGACGTGCTTTCGTAACCGACGCGGCCCGCGGCGGTGGCGGCGCTGAGGCCGTCCTGTATCATCAGCAGCCGTGCTTTGTGCAGGCGTGTGGTTTTCAGGTACTGCATGGGGGATGTCGTCGTCACGCCTTTGAAGTTGGCGTGGAAGGCGGCAACGCTCATGCCGGCTTCCGTCGCCAGCGTGTCGACATCCAGGCCATCCGCATAATTGGTATGGATGCGGCGCAGCGCCTTGCTGATTTTGCCGAAATGGCTTTGGTGCGTCAGCGCGGCGCGTATCGCGGGGCCCTGCTCGCCAGTGAGTACGCGGAAATAGATCTCGCGCATGATGGCGCTGCCCAGGATGCGGGTGTCTGTGGGAGACGTCAGCGTTTCCAGCAGGCGCAGCACGGCGTCACCCAGTTTGTTGTCCAGCGGCGTGGCGCACATGCCGACAGGCAAAGCCTGGGGCTGGTGATGGGATTCGTCCAGTGACAGCACTATCTCGGCGGCCACCGCCAGGTTGATGCGGATGGACATCGCCAGTAAAGGTTCTTCGGGGCTGGCAATGGTCTCGCTTTCAAACGGCAAAGGCACCGACAGCACCAGGAATTGCTGCGCATCGTAGATAAAGGATTGCTCGCCAAGGAAACCTCGTTTCCTTCCCTGGCAGACGATGACAACGCTGGGCTCATACAGCACCGGTGTACGCGGCAGGGATTTGCTGGCCCGCATGAACTTGACCCCTTCCAGTGCGGACAGCGTCTGCCCCTCGGACGGCGCGAGCTTGCCCATCAGTTCTATCATCCGCTGCTGGCGGGTTTCCTTTTCCATATGATCCGGCGATGAATGTTGTTAGTGACAGCGCCCATTTAACACCATCATTTTCTGCCCGTCCAGACGGCAATAGAATTAGGCAATAGATCAATATGAATAGGCAGGCTTTCGCAATTTTACTAAGTTCATTTATTTAATTGGGTAAGGTATTTGGCTATTTAGTAGGTAATTCATCTTTAATTTTATAGAAATAGGCAATACGTCGATATCTTCGTGTATTCAATGGAACACGCATGGGCGCTAAACTTCTGTCATCGCTGCGGGAGTCCGGCAGCCAGTTCAAAGAGGAAGGGAATAACCATGAACCATCTTGCCATCTATACCGCGCTTGGCGTCCATTCACTGGCCAGCGTTGCCTATGTTGCCGCTTACGGCACGGAAACCGGGATGTCGGCTGCCACGACGCAACTGGCCGTGTCCCCTTTAATCCAGACCGTGCCGGGGCAGGACGACGCCAGGTTGCTACGTCACTGGACTACGCTGCTGAGCATGCACGCACAGCAAGCGCGCCGGTCCTGATTGCATACAGGCGCCGAGCTTGCCGCTTGCTGCTTGCCGTATGTCTGCCATCGGCTTTTTCTTTGCGCGCTTTGCCCCTGTAATATATGGTGGCGATCCGCAAAAACAATTTATCATTGTCACCTTGGCCGGCTTTGTTTGACGAATGGTGACTCATGAAAAAATTGGCAAAACTGTGGTTGTCTGGTTTGATGCTGCTTGCTGCGGCAGCTTCGTGGGCCGACGATTTTTCCGACGGCGTGGAGCTGTATGAAAAAAAAGACTATGCCGGTGCGCTGAAGCTATTCACCAAGGCGGCGGAAAAGGGGAATACGGATGCGCAGTTCAACCTGGGCCTGATGTATGTCAACGGTGAAGGCGTTGCGCGCGATTACGACCAGGCGCTGGAATGGTATGAAAAATCCGCCGACAAGGGCAATGCACGTGCACAGTTGAATTATGGGCGCATGTTCGCCAAAGGGCTGGGCGTGAAGCAGGATTACAGCGAAGCGCGCTATTGGTACCGCAAATCGGCAGACCAGGGTTATCCTGACGCGCAGTACAGCCTGGGCATCATGTATTTCACAGGCATAGGCGTCAGACAGGATTTTGAAGAGGCGCGGACCTGGTTCCAGAAAGCCGCCATGAAAGGCAATGCCAGCTCGCAGCACTATCTGGGCTTGATCTATTTCAGGGGCAACGGCATGCAGCAGGATGATGTCGAAGCGCTTAAATGGTTCATCCTTGCCGGGGACTACAAGGATGCGGTGGAATACCGAGAATATGCCGAGTCCAGGATGAGCAAGGATCAGGTGGCGCAGGCCAGGAAGCTGGCCGGAGACTGGCAGCCAAACTAGATCGCAAACCAAATCAGGTGATGGGCAGGCTGCGCTTGCGAGCGCGCCGCTACACTACTTCACCCATACCCTATATCAGCAGGCCCTTGGACTTTGTTCCCATGAAAAGTTTTTTGAGCAGGTAGCCGATGCGATTTTTCCGGTAACTCTCATAATTTGCCAGTAGCGGCTGCAGCAAAGGTTCCTGCCGTTTCAATTCGGCGTCGATATCCGGCCCCGTCCAGTCTGTGCGCCATTGTGCGCGCATGCCATTGGGGAGTTCCGAGGTTGCCAGCACCGGCCCATAGTTGCTGGCAACGCAGGCGATCGCGCTGTAGAAATTTTCCCGGTAATGGCGAGCCGCGTTACCTAATCCAAAATCCAACACGATATTGCCGTTGACGACACACACTACATGGCCCTCCACCTGGCCCGGTTCTGCATAGCCTTTGTAGCCCAGGTAAAACTCTTCGTCGGCGCTGCTGAAAATCGCATGGCAGGCTTTCACTTCGGTGGCATGGCCCCTGGCACGCAGGATTTTTGCCGTCAGCGCAGCCATGGCAAAGCAGACGGACCCGTACCGGTCAAAGTAGGCCAGCTGGCGGAAGTCTTCATATAGCTGGCGCACATCCGAGTGAAACGCGTGATCCTTCGGCAAATTTTGCAGCGCTGCCTGAATGAACGGCTTGATAAGCGGGGTGCCGGCGAGCGGATCGGTCGCGGTGAAAGCGGGGGAGGAGGCGGTATTCATGGCATGGATGGATATAAACGATCTGTTCAGTACGGAGATGTTTCAGCTTCTTGATGCACCTCATACCAAAACATATCATTATTTATTTTGCAAGTTTGCTACATATTGAAACGGCTTGTAAGCAGATGTTAAAAAATTAATCAAAATCATTTTTCCGTTAACCAATAGCGGTAATGTGTGGTATTCCTGATGCTGCCTAACGTAAAGAGCCTATTTTTACGCAAAGAAATTTCCTCTTTAATGCCAGGGTGAATACAATTCTTTGCGCAGAACCAGAATAAAAAAAATATTGCCATACGGTATTTATTTTAGGCAATTTAACGGGGAAATTCATGAGATTTTATAAAATAAGCATCATGTTGTTGCTGTGTGACAACGTCGGTGCGGCGCTGGCAGATGACGATGGTGCGGTGCTGCCCTACCGGCCTTCCGTATCCAGCCCGGCGCAACTGCCACAGGAAGGCCAGCTGGAGTTTGAACTGGGCGGCCTCGCATCGAAAAGCGGCGACACCAGGCGTGATAGCCTGCCTTATCTGTTCAAGCTGGCGTTTAATCCGCAATGGGGCTTGCTGTTCGGCGGCGAGGCCTACGTTTCTTCAAGGGAAGATGGCGGCAGCCGGGCGCGCGGGCTGGGCGACAGCAGCCTGGTGCTGAAGCGGGCTTTCCTGGTGGATGACGCCACTGCCTTCGGCCTGGAGTTCGGTGCCAAGCTGCCGACGGCGAAGGACAGCATAGGCAGCGGTAGTGCCGATTATTCGATCAACAATATTTTCAGCAAGGACATGGGCAAGCTGCACATGGACCTGAACCTGAATGTCACCAAACTGGGCGGCGTCGATGCCGGCACATCCAGCCTGCAGACGGGTCTTTCTTCTTCGTTCTCGCTGCCGATCGCAGAGCAATGGGGAACCAACTTCGAATGGTCGGGCACGCGCCGCAACGGCGCAGCCAGCACGGCGCAGCTATTGGGCGCTTTCACCTACAGCCCCAGCAAGCGCATGACCATCGACTTCGGCGTGGTAAGAGGTTTGAACAGTGCGTCGCCGGACTGGTCGTTGTTTACCGGTATCGTCGTGCCAGTGGCAAAATTGTGGTAACCCCATACGCCGCATATTAATCACACATCGTTGGAAAGCCGGAAAACTATGGAAATTGATCCGATTGAAACACTGGAACAAATGGAGGAAGGCCGCACTGCAGACCGCGCGTCGATGCGCCTGAACATGCTGGTGGCGATTACTGTCGCCATCCTGGCGACCTTCATGGGCATCTGCAAGGTTAAGGATGACAACATCGTGCAGTCCATGCAGCAGGCGCAAGCCAATAAGCTGGACCACTGGGCGTTTTACCAGGCGCGCAACATCCGCGAGGAAGTCGCCAAATCCACATTGCTGCAATTGCGCCTGGCCGCTGCGGCGCGCCCCGCCGGAGAGCAGAATGGCTATGCGCAAGCTATCAGCGAGTATGAGAAGCTGGCAACCGACCAGGAAAAGAAAAAGGATGAATTGAAAGCCCTGGCCGACCAGGACCAGAAGGATTATGATGCTGCCAATTTCAGGGATGACCAGTTCGACCTGTCCGACGCCCTGATTGCGATTGCCATCTCCCTGCTCGCAGTGACGGCGCTGACGCATCAGCGCTGGCTGTATGTGCTGGCGCTGATACCGACCGGTTTCGGCATATTGATGGGGCTGTCCGGCCTTATCGGATGGAGCGTGCATCCGGATGGCCTGATACGACTGCTGTCCTAGCCGCCTGCCTGCGGTTTGCTTGAAAAAAAACCCGCTGCAGCGGGTTTTTTTTGCGCAGGTGCAATGCGCAGAGATATTGCAGACAGCAGGCAGGTTTCAGTTCTTCCTACATGCCAGCAGCCCGCAGTCCTATCCCAACGGCAACGGCAGGGAATTATCATTTAATTTACTGGGCGGCTGATGCGCGTCCAGAGCATATCTGCATGATCCCGACATCTGCCAAACACGAGGAGTACAACATGGCCACTACCATTATTGCCGGACATTTCGAACTGCAGGAGGAAGTCGCCGAGGCTGTCGACAGGCTGGTGGCACAAGGATATTCGCGCGATGGAATTTGTGCTTTCTACGCCAATCCGGCCGGGCAGCACAGTGTCTACCCGATAGGCGGCGACCGCGACAAGTCGCCGGGTGCGAAGGAAACCAGTGAAGGTATGGTGGTGGGTGCATCGGGCGGCGCGGTGCTGGGCGGCATAGTCGGCTCTGCCGGCACGCCTGTAATAGGACCGGCAGCTCCGGTACTCGGTGCCCTGGTGGGCGCGCACATCGGTTCGCTGGTCGGCAGCCTGAATTCCACCAAGGAAAAAAACGAGGATGAAGAGGGCGGCGAAAATGAGGTCCCGGTCAGGAAGTCCGGCATGATGGTAGCAGTGTCGCTGCGCGACGACGTACAGGAAGAAAGCCTGGTGGCGCTGCTCAAATCCGTCAGCGCCAGCCGCATAGAACGCTCTCACGGTACGATTGTCAACGGTGATTGGCAGGATTTCGATCCTTTGTCTGCACCGGAATACGTGGACGGCAAGGTACTGGCGGCTTTTCCCTGAAAAATTATTGAGCGCCACTGATATGGAAAAACCGCCTTCTATTCAGAAGGCGGTTTTCTTTTATTGTGCTGCAATGCTTAGTCGCGGGGTTTCAGCAGCCGCCGGCGCAATAATTCGAGTAGCGCGGCTTCGTCTTCCGCCAGGACGTGCGTGTTTTTTTCTGAAGATGAACAGATCTTCCATTCATCCGTCAGCGTACCGTCGCTATAGGCTTGCAGAATATCCGGATGCACGTAGCATTTGCGGCAAACGGCCGGCGTATTGCCCAGCTTTTTGGCCACCTGTTCTATTGCCCTGACGATATTTTTCTTTGCCTCATTCTCCGACGCCGCAGGCCCGATTTCCAGCAGAGCGCGGGCCGCCAGCAGGGTGCCGGACCAGGTACGGAAATCCTTGGCGGTGTAGTGCTCACCGGTGATGCTGCGCAGGTAGTCGTTGACGTCAGCGGAATTGAGCGCATGCCGCTGCCCTTGCTCATCCAGGTACTGAAACAGCTCCTGCCCCGGCAGTTCTCGCATACGCTTGATGATGCGGGACAGGCGCGGATCGCGCAGGCTGATTGCATGCTTGACACCGCTCTTGCCGCGAAACTCAAACGCAATGCTGGTGCCGCTCACGCGCACATGCTTGTTCTGCAGCGTCGTCAGGCCGAAGGATTTGTTAGTGCGCGCATATTCGTCATTGCCTATGCGTATGTTGGTGCTTTCCAACAGGGAGATGACGGCGGCGAGCACCTTGTCGCGGGACAGGCCCGGTTTTGCCAGCGCCGCTGTCACGCTTTCGCGGATAAGCGGCAGCGCCGGGCCAAACTGCAGCAACTGGCCATACTTGGCCTCATCGCGCACCTCGCGCCACTGCTGGTGATAACGGTATTGCTTGCGCCTGCGCGCATCCCTGGCGGTGACCTGGATATGGCCGTTGTCCCATGGGCATATCCAGACGTCGGTCCATGCCGGCGGTATCACCAGGGACTTGATTCGTGCGAGAACGTCCTTGTCGCGCACCGGCTTGCCATCGGCGTCGAGGTAGCGGAACGCGGCCTTGCCCTGGCGGGTGGCGGACTTGCGCGCGATGCCGGGACTCTGGTCGCTGACATAGCGCAGGCCTGCCTGTTTTGCCGCGTGTTCGGCGTCGTTCTTGACGATCGAAAATTTTTCAGCGAGCTGCCGGATTGCCTTGGCAGGCATCGCAAGCTGCGCATTTTTCCGGTTGGCGGAAGCGGTGTGCAGTTGCATGGAGAAGTGCCCTCAATTTGCCCACCGGGCCGGTTCGGCGGGATGGTGGATTGCCGCCAGCAGCGCCTGGTTGAAAGCGGGCAGAGAATCTGGATTGCGGCCGGAAACAAGGTTGCGGTCGGTCACGACATCCTGGTCCAGCCAGATGCCGCCGGCATTGCGGATGTCGTCGCGCAAGCTGGGGTAGCTGGTCAGCGTACGGCCGCGGATGACGTCGGCCGAGATCATCAACCATGCGCCGTGGCAGATAACGGCAATCGGTTTGCCTGCCGCCTCTACCTGACGAACAAAAATCTGCGCTTCGGGCAGCTGGCGTATCGCGTCGCTGTTGAGGACGCCGCCCGGTAGCACTAGCGCGTCATAGTCCTCTGGATGAGCCTGAGAAAAATTCAGGTCCACGCTGACAGTGTCTGCCTTGTCGCTATCGCGATAGCCCTGGATGACGCCATCCTTGTTGGAGATCACATGCACGGCAATGCCGGCATCTTCCAGGGCCTGCTTCGGCTCCAGCAACTCAGCCTGTTCATAGCCGTCGGTGGCAAGGATCGCTACTTTTAATGCGCCTGGCATGCTCATAATATTGTCCCGGAGATTAGTTGGCGGTACATCGTCATGAAGCAAATGGTAGAAGCGATGCCGGGGCGATACTATCGGACGATGCCTACCGGCACTGTAGGATTTTCTGGCAGGGCGCTCGCGTTGACGGGAGACAAGTATTGACAATATTGTCAATGGTGCAAGCTTGATTGGCGTAGGCGGCCATCGTGTGTAACATGGAATCTGCATCGGAATCCTGATAAATAACATTGGCATATCGCCCTATACGGAGACATCATGTTTGGAATCATCAACTACGGTACTTTTATCGTCACTGTACTGCTGTTTTTGGCGATACCGGGGCCTGGCTTGCTGGGGATTATCGCTTCTGCCGGCAAAGACGGCCGGCGCGCGGGTTTTGCCGCCACGCTAGGTGTGGTCGGTGGAGATTGGGTCCATATGTTCCTGGCCGGCATAGGCGTCGCCGCGCTGTTACAGGCCAACCCGGCGTTTTTCAAGGGGATACAGTATCTCGGCGCGGCCTACCTTATTTACCTGGGCATAGGCCTGCTGCGCACCAAGATAGAAAACAAACCGGCTGATGCAGAAGCAGAGCCTGCGGCCGGCAGCCGCCATCTGCGCCGCTTGTTCGTCATCACGCTGATGAATCCCAAAGCCATCGTTTTTTATATGGCTTTCTTTCCGCTGTTTATTAATCCCGAGCAGCACCATGGCGCATGGACGCTGCTAGCGATGGGCCTGACTGTCAGCAGTCTCACTATCCTGTTCTGCTTTTCAGTGGTACTGCTGGTGAACCTGATCACGTCGAAACTGAAAAACAATGCCAGGATATCCCGGGTTGCGCACCGCATTGCAGGCATCGCATTGATAGGATTTGGTATCAAGCTGTCAACAAATTAAGCTGTCTCCACCGCGGCCGGACAACCCGGCCACGGCTGTCCAAGTCAATTCCAAAAAAAACGGGAACTTTTCCGCTCCGCCAGGGGAATATCAGAAAACACGCTGAGATTATGTCCCTGGCCAATCCACTCCACGATAACAACTTGCTGAAGGAAATGCGCGCCGGTAATGCGGCCGCGTTCCAGACGCTATACCGGCAGCACCAGGCGCCGCTGTACCGCTACGCCTTGCTGCGTTCTGCGTCGGCGGAAACGGCGGCCGACATTGTGCAGGATATCTTCATGGGTTTGCTGACGGATGCGTACAAGTTCGATCCGCTGCGCGGCAGCCTGCAAAGCTTCCTGTTCGGTGTCGCGCGCAACCTGATACTGAAGCGGGAAGAGGCCGGCAGGCGCTTTGTCGCCTCGTCCGCAAGCGGCAGCAATGACGATGAAGAAGAGATTGAATGGATAGACGAGGCGACGACGGAGGAGCACGAGCCGTCGCATCGCCTGTTTTCCAGCCAGGTGGCCGAGCAGGTGCGCCGCGCACTGGCGGCGCTGGCCCCGCACTACCGCGACGTGGTGGTGCTGTATGAGATGCATGACATGTCCTATCTGGAGATTGCACAGATCTGCCAGATAGATATAGGTACGGTGCGTTCCCGGCTGTCGCGTGCCCGAGCGGCGCTGCTGACAAGGCTGAAGCATCTGGAGCCAGATAGTGCCGCCGCATCTGCGGCGCGCTAGATCCGGCCGCCCGCATAGCAGGAAGGAAGAAACATGAACGACGATAAACCCGGTAAGCAAGGCGATGCGCTGGACGTAGGTTTTGACGCGCTACGCGAGGAGATGCAGGACGTCCAGGCACCGGATCACCTGGAGCGCGCCCTATTGGCAGCATTCAATGCTACGCAGGCAGCGCGGCCGGCACAGCCGCAAGCCGGTGTAGCGGGCATGGCCGGTGCATGGCTGGCCTGGTACCGCACATCCCGGCACTGGATGTCCAGCGCGCTGGCAATCTCCGGTACCGCTGCGCTGGTGGCTGTGATGATGATTTCGCCGGTACGCACACCGATGGAGGCCAGGACGGCGGTAAAGCAGTTGCTGAACGAGGATGAGGGAACGCCCTTCATTGCGATCGCTTCGCTGCAAAGGATAGGCGAAGAGCCTGCACCGCACTTGGTCGATGCCGATGTCCCGGGTAGCTGGCTGGCATCGCTGGGTTTGCCGGTAGCCCCGGAAATGGCCAACGAGCCGGTGCATGCGCAAATGCTGCTGAGCGAGTCCGGCCAGCCGCTGGCGATGCGGCTGGCGCCTTGATCAAACGGGCAAAAATTTGTAGTAAAACAAGCGAGAGAAGATTATGAAGAACCATAAACGATTGCTGGCGCTGATGCTGGGCGCTGCTGTTGCAGGGATATCGCATGCAGGTGCGGCAGAGACTGAATTATTGCAGTTGCGTACGTTCGATATGCCACCTATACCAACTATGCCGCCTATGCAGCTGGCGGCTTTGTCGGACGTGCCGAGCCCTGCGCAGATAAGAACCATCGTTTCCACAGCGGTATCGGAGGCTTACGCTGCAGCACCGCTGCTGCCCCTTGGCAAAGTAGTCAAAAATGCGCCTTACAGCACGGAAGTCATTTCGGAAAAAATCCAGAACCTGGCCGATGGAAACCAGATAGGCAGTAAAACCAGCACCATGTCTTTCCGCGACGGCATGGGCCGGACACGCCAGGAGATACGCGATAGCAAGGGCGAGCTGCGCCAGGTCATCATCAACGACCCGGTGGAAGGCACGCGCTATACGCTTAATCCGGACAGCAAAAGTGCGATCAGGCGGGGCCTGAACCTGGAGATATCCCGCAAGGTGGAAGAGGAAAAAGCCAACGCGGAGGCAATGAAAGCGAAATCGCTGGCGCTGAAGCACGAGAGCCTGCGCCAGGAAATTATTGTCAGGAATATTGAGAAAACTGAGGATATCGACCGGGATGCCAACAAGAACCGGGATAGTGATAAAGACCGCAATAAAGATAAGGATAAAGACAGAAAGGATGCACAGCAGGAAGTCAGCGTCAAGGTGATCCGCCTCGGCAGCGAGGACAAGCTGGCAGCGAACATGCCGGGCCTGAATCCTATCGGCAGCGGCCTCGGTGACATGGTGCGCTCTGGGCCTATTTATAACGCATTCAGCGATGGCGGCGCTTCTTCCAAGACCAGCCGCAAGGAGTTGGGGAGCCGTGATTTTGACGGAGTCCGCGCAGACGGCAAGATGAGTTCGTATTCGATACCGGCGGGCCAGGTCGGCAATAAAAATCCCATTACAGTCACATCTGAAAGCTGGTATTCACCTGAGCTGCAGGTGACAGTGTATTCAAAACACAGTGATCCGCGTACGGGAGATCTGATCTATCGGCTGGCCAATCTGAAACGCGGAGAGCCGAGCTCAGCACTATTCAAGGTGCCCGAAGGTTACAGCATCCGGGATGCATCGACAACGATCAATGTCCGCGTTGATAGCAATACCGGGAAAAATTCCGGAAAAAATTAATCGCTTTAGCGGGCATGCCGGTCCCGGCATGCTGTTCGGGACGCGGAACCTGGCCGTGATCCCCGGGCGGCAGTCGCGGCATGCCTGCATTTTCTCTCCGGCCTTACTTTCGCTGCGTTTCCTGTAGCGTATATCCTCCTGGCCTCCTGGCCGTTTTTCATGTGCTTCGCCCATCGCATGTTTAAATTACTTTACCTAAGAATAGTTTAGGTTTAAAGTATATTTAATTCCTGCATACCTGCGGACGGTGAAATGCTGTCGGCAATCCGAATGGAGAGTAGATGAGCACACTTGTTCGCAGCGGCAGCGCACATCTGGATACCTTTGCCTTCGACCATTTGCCTCCCCGCGAGCAATGGCCCGATCTGCTCTTTCCCCTGCCGGAATTGCAATACCCTGGCCGCTTGAACTGTGTGGTGGAATTGCTGGACGCCTGTGTAAAAAAACATCCGGATAAAATGGCGATCGTCACTTATGACGAAAGCTGGAGCTATGCTTTTTTACTGGAGCAGGTCAACCGGATTGCCCATGTACTGACTGCCGACCTGAAATTGGTGCCCGGCAACCGGGTGTTGCTCCGCGGGGCCAATAATCCCATGATGGCGGCCTGCATACTGGCGGTGTTCAAGGCTGGCTGCATCGCAGTGCCGACCATGCCTTTGCTGCGCGCCAGGGAACTGGCCGCCATCATCAACAAGGCTGAAGTGACTGCAGCCTTATGCTCGTCGGCGTTAAAAGAAGACATGCAAACGGCAAAAGAGGCTTGCCCGGTGCTAAAGCAGTTAATCTGTTTCCATACCGGGGCGGAAGATGCCGGAGGACTGGAGTCGCTGATGCAATCCCGTCCCGCGCATTTCGATGCGGTGGACACTGCGGCGGAAGACGTGTGCCTGATCGCCTTTACCTCCGGCACAACGGGCACCCCCAAGGGAACGATGCATTTTCATCGCGATATCCTGGCGGCCTGCGACT
Source organism: Undibacterium sp. TJN25 (assembly GCF_049339885.1). NCBI lineage: Bacteria > Pseudomonadati > Pseudomonadota > Betaproteobacteria > Burkholderiales > Oxalobacteraceae > Undibacterium > Undibacterium sp. TJN25. The sequence continues at coordinate 268,278 of NZ_JBMPPM010000008.1, forward strand.
GCTTTCCGCGCTCTGTATTGCACGCATCCGGCAGCGATATTTTTATCGGTACGCCACCGCTGGCATTTACTTTCGGTCTCGGCGGCCTGCTGCTGTTTCCATTGCGTGCCGGCGCCACCGCTGTGCTGCTGGAAAGGTTGAATCCGGAAAGCTTGTTGCAGGCAGTTGCGCACTTCCGCGCCAGCGTATGCTTTACCGCGCCCACTTTTTACCGCCAGATGACTTCGTTGGTAGCGAACACCGACCTGTCCAGCTTGAAAAAGACGGTATCCGCCGGCGAAGCGCTGCCGGCGACGACGCGGCTGGCCTGGCAGCAGGCCACAGGGCTGGCCATGATAGATGGCATAGGGTCGACCGAGATGCTGCATATTTTCATCTCGGCCGCCGGAGATGAGACCAGGGCAGGTGCGACCGGCAAAGTGGTTCCCGGCTACCAGGCCTGCATTCTGGATGATGATGGCCGGCCTGCGCCGCCTGGTGTAACGGGCCGCCTTGCCGTCAAAGGCCCCACCGGTTGCCGTTACCTGGCCGATGCACGCCAGGCGAACTATGTGCATGAAGGATGGAACCTGACCGGCGATGCCTATGCGATGGATGAAGATGGTTACTTCTGGTACCGCGCGCGCACCGACGACATGATCATTTCTGCCGGCTACAACATTGCAGGGCCCGAAGTGGAAGAGGTGCTGCTTACTCATGCGGCAGTTGCGGAGTGCGCAGTCATAGGCTGGCCGGATGAAGAGCGTGGGCAGATCGTCAAGGCCTATGTCGTACTAAAACCCGGCATGCAGGCTGGCGAGACCATGGTGCAGGAGCTGCAACGATTCACCAAGGAAAAGATCGCCCCCTACAAATACCCGCGCGCAATCGAATTCCGCGTGTCCTTGCCGCGCACTGAAACCGGGAAGCTGCAGCGCTACAAGCTGCGCCAGGCCGAAGATGGGAAATAGAGAAAGATGAAAATTCTATGCATAGGCGGCGGCCCCGCTGGCCTGTATTTTGCGCTGCTAATGAAAAAGCAGCATGCTTCGCACCAAATTACGGTCGTAGAGCGCAACCGGGCTTACGACACTTTTGGCTGGGGCGTGGTGTTTTCCGACCAGACGCTGGGCAACCTGGCGGAGGCGGACGACGATAGTGCCCGCGCCATCCTGCAGTCTTTCAACCACTGGGACGATATCGACACCCATTTCAAGGGGCAGGTCGTAACGTCCGGCGGCCACGGTTTTTGCGGCATAGGCCGCAAGCGCCTGTTGAATATATTGCAGCAGCGCTGCGAGGAGCTGGGTGTCAAACTGGTATTTGAAACCGACGTCAGCGACGATCAGGCGCTGGCGAAAGAATACGGCGCCGACCTGGTGATCGCCTGCGACGGGCTGAGCAGCCGTATACGCAGCCGTTACGAGCACAGCTATCAGCCCGAAATCGATACCCGCAAGTGCCGTTTCGTATGGCTGGGAACCCGCAAGCCGTTTCCTGCGTTTACCTTTGCGTTTGAAGAAACGGAATTCGGCTGGTTCCAGGCACACGCCTACCAGTACGACGGCGACACGTCTACCTTCATCGTCGAAACTCCGGAGGATGTGTGGCTGAAAGCCGGCATCGATAAAATGGACCAGCAGCAGGCCGTTGCATTCTGTGAAAAGGTCTTCGCCAAATACCTGGATGGCCATGCGCTGATGAGCAATGCGACGCATCTGCGCGGCTCGGCCAACTGGATCAGGTTTCCACGCATCATCTGCAAGAACTGGGTGCATTGGAACGCGATTGACGGCAGGCAGGTGCCTGTGGTGCTGATGGGCGACGCAGCGCATACCGCGCATTTTTCCATCGGTTCCGGCACCAAGCTGGCGCTGGAGGATGCGATAGAGCTGGCCCGCAGCTTCGACAAACACGGCGACGACGGCATGCTTGCAGTGCTGGATGCTTATCAGCACGTGCGCTCGATCGAGGTTTTGAAAATCCAGAGTGCGGCTCGTAATTCGATGGAATGGTTTGAAAATGTCAAACGCTATACCGCGCTGGAAGCGCCCCAGTTTGCGTATTCGATGCTGACCCGCAGCCAGCGCCTGTCGCATGAGAACCTGCGCGTGCGCGATGCGGCCTATGTGCGCAGCTTTGAGCACTGGATTGCAGGGCGGGCCTACGCGCAGGCCGGTATTGCACCCGTTGCGCCCGCCGCACCCATCGAGCCGCTTGCCGCAAAGGATGCTTCTGCAGCGACGGCGGCTCCGCCGATGCTGACGCCTTTCCGCCTGCGCGATGTGGTGCTGAAAAATCGCATCGTGGTATCGCCGATGGCCCAGTACTCCGCCAGAGACGGTGTGGCCGGCGACTATCACCTGGTACACCTGGGAAGCCGCGCGATGGGCGGCGCGGGCATGGTGTTTGCAGAAATGACCTGCGTGTCGGCCGACGCCCGCATTACGCCGGGTTGCCCGGGATTGTACGCGCCCGAACATACACAGGCATGGAAACGCATCGTCGATTTTGTGCACGCCAATACCGATGCAAAGATTGCCGTGCAGCTCGGGCATGCAGGCGCAAAAGGCTCCACCCGTGTCGCCTGGGAAGGCATAGACCTGCCGCTGGAGAGCGGCAACTGGCCGCTGGTATCGGCATCTGAACAGCAATATCTGCCGGGTGTTTCGCAGGTAGCGCGCGCGGCGACGCTGGCGGACATGAACCGCATTACGGCGGATTTCGTCCATGCAGCTCGGGAAGCAGCTAAAGCCGGTTTCGACTGGCTGGAACTGCATTGCGCACACGGCTATCTGTTGTCCAGTTTTATCTCCCCGCTGACCAATCGCCGCGAAGATGATTTTGGCGGTTCGCTGGAAAATCGCTGCCGTTTCCCGCTGCGGATATTTTCCGCAATTCGCGCGGTATGGCCGGCTGGAAAGCCGGTCAGTGTACGCATCTCTGCGCATGACTGGGTGGAAGGCGGCATCACGCCGGACGACGCGGTACAGATCGCACGGCTGTTCAAGCAAGCCGGCGCCGACATGATCGACTGCTCATCAGGCCAGGTCAGCAAACAGGAGAGGCCGGTATTCGGCCGCATGTTCCAGACGCCGTTTGCCGACCGTATCCGCAACGAAGTGCAGATACCCACAATTGCGGTAGGCTCCATCTATGAGGCAGATCATGCCAACAGCATCATTGCTGCCGGACGCGCCGACCTGTGCGCGATTGCCCGGCCGCATCTTGCCAACCCGGCATGGACGCTGAACGAAGCCGCCAGGCTGGGCTATGCAGATATGCAATGGCCGCCGCAGTACGCTGCCGGCAAGGCGCAGCTGGAACGCAATCTGGCGCGCGACAGGCAAATTGCCGCAGCCAGCACCGGCTTGACGCCGCAGCAGATCGCAGCGAAATTACTGGAAGGATGACAATGGAAATTAAAACGGGCCCTGCTGCGCTGGCGGGCAGGCATGCGCTGGTGACCGGCGGTGGCCGAGGCATAGGCCTGGCAATTGCCGCTGCCTTGCTGGAGCAGGGCGCGAGCGTGACAATTGCGGGCCGGGATAAAGCGGTACTGCAACAAGCCGCTGCACAATTGCAGCCTAAGGGAAGCGTCGATTTCATCGGTATCGACGTGGCGGATGCAGAGTCGGTGCAGGCGGCGTTCGCGCAGGTTGTGCAGCAGCGCGGCCGGATCGACATCCTGGTCAACAATGCCGGACAGGCGCAGTCGGCGCCGTTTCACAAAACCGGTGCGCAGCTATGGCAGCAAATGCTGGACGTTAACCTCAGCGGCACTTTTCATTGTACCCAGCAAGTGCTGCCCGGCATGCTGCAGGCTGGCTGGGGGCGCATCGTGAATGTTGCCAGCACGGCCGGCTTGACCGGATATGCGTATGTGGCGGCGTATTGCGCCGCCAAGCACGGTGTCATCGGCCTTACCCGCGCGCTGGCGCTCGAAGTGGCAAGCAAAGGTGTGACAGTCAATGCAGTCTGCCCCGGTTATACCGAGACCGATATCGTACGCGATGCCATTGCCAATATCGCTGCCAAGACCGGGCGCAGCGAAGAGCAGGCCAAGGCGGAACTGGCGGCTGTCAATCCACAAAAGCGGCTGGTGCGGCCGGAAGAAGTCGCCAATGCCGTGCTGTGGCTATGCCTGCCGGGATCTTCTGCAATGAACGGACAGTCGGTCGCCGTCGCCGGCGGCGAAGTCATGTGAAGATGAATATGAATGTGGGTGGATAAAAATGAAAAACTCCGTCGTCAGGAAAAATGAAGTCGGCGCCGATGCCGGGGAAGAGGGCGCTGCGCCGGTCTATGACCTGGAAACCAGGCTTACCCAGGACCATCACCAGTCGCTGAAGCTGTGGCTGCGCATGCTGTCCTGCACTGTTCTGATAGAAAACCAGGTACGAGGTCGACTGCGCAATGAATTCGGCGTTACCTTGCCCCGCTTCGACTTGATGGCACAGCTGGAAAGGCATCCCGAGGGCTTGCGCATGGGGGAGTTGTCCAAGCGCATGATGGTAACCGGCGGCAACGTGACGGGCATTACCGACCAGCTGGAGCAGGAAAAACTGGTCGTGCGCGTGGCCGATGCCAAGGACAGGCGCGCCTACAGCGTCAAGCTGACGCCAGCGGGGCGACGCGCCTTCAAGCGGATGGCTGCGGTGCATGAAGGATGGATCGCAGAAGTATTTTCCGGCTTGCAAACGGACCAAAAAAACAGCCTGTTCGACTTGCTGTCCCAGGTTAAGAACCATGTCAGTGATGCACACACTGCGGAGGAATGAAACCATGAAATACCTTCCCGGCCAGCCACAGCAGCTCCCCGGCAACCGTAACAGCCTGGCCGATTATCAGGCGGAAAACTTCCTCTATACCGTCAATGACAGCGTTGCGACGATTACGCTGAACCGGCCTGAGCGCAAGAATCCTCTCACCTTTGAGTCGTATGCGGAACTGCGCGAGCTGTTTCGGGCACTGGCCTATGCCGATGACGTCAAGGCGATTGTGGTGACCGGTGCCGGTGACAATTTTTGCTCTGGCGGCGACGTGCATGACATCATCGGCCCGCTGACGAGGCTGGACATGCCCGGCCTGCTGGCGTTTACCCGCATGACGGGCGACGTGGTGAAGGCGATGCGCGCCTGTCCACAGCCGGTGATTGCGGCGGTAGACGGCATCTGCGCCGGCGCCGGTGCGATACTGGCATTGTCGTCCGACATCCGATTCGGCACGGTGCGCAGCAAGACGGCTTTCCTGTTTACCCGGGTCGGGCTGGCGGGGTGCGATATGGGCGCCTGCGCGCTGCTGCCGCGCGTCATCGGACAGGGGCGGGCCGCCGACTTGCTGTATAGCGGGCGTGCGATGTCCGGCGAGGAAGGCGAGCGTTGGGGATTCTTTAACCGCCTGAGCAGCCCGGAGCAGGTGCTGGCAGATGCGACGGCTTATGCAAAAGATCTGGCAGAAGGACCGAATTTTGCCCATGGAATGACCAAGAAGATGCTACAGCAGGAGTGGAATATGGGCGTCGATGAAGCGATCGAGGCCGAGGCGCAGGCGCAGGCGATCTGCATGATGAGCAATGATTTCCACCGTGCCTACCATGCCTTTGCCGCTAAACAAAAACCGGTATTTGAAGGAGACTGAGGCTATGTCCGACAAGAGCTATCTGCGCTGGCCCTTTTTTGCCAAATCGCACGGGGAACTGGAGTCTGACCTGGATGCCTGGGCCGCTGAACATATCCCGCAAGAGCATCCGCACGATGTGGACCAGGCTTGCCGCGAGCTGGTGCGCAAGCTGGGCGAGGCCGGCTGGCTCCGGCACGCGGTTGGCGGAACGGCCTATGGCGGGGCGCAGGACGTCATCGATACGCGCACCATCTGCCTGATACGCGAAACGCTGGCGCGGCATTCCGGCCTCGCGGATTTTGCCTTTGCCATGCAGGGGCTGGGTTCGGGCGCGATCAGCCTGTTTGGCAGCGATGCGCAAAAAAATAGCTACCTGGGCCGGGTCGCACGCGGCGAGTTGATTGCTGCCTTTGCGCTATCCGAACCGGACGCTGGTTCCGACGTGGCGGCAATGCAATGCACGGCGGAATTGGTGCAGGACGACGGCGGCGCGCACTATGTACTGAATGGTGAAAAGACCTGGATTTCCAACGGCGGCATCGCCGATTTTTATGTGTTGTTTGCGCGCACCGGCGAGGCGCCCGGAGCCAGGGGTATTTCCGCATTCATCGTGGATGCGTCTGCAACGGGGCTGGAAATAGCCGAGCGTATCAATGTGATTGCACCGCACCCGCTGGCGCGCCTGAAGTTCCATCATTGCCGCATTCCTGTTGCGAACCGCATAGGCGAGGCAGGCCAGGGTTTCAAGGTAGCGATGGCGACGCTCGATGTGTTCCGCACTTCGGTGGCGGCTGCTTCATTGGGCTTCGCGCGGCGCGCGATGGATGAGGCACTGCAGCGCGCGACGTCGCGCAAGATGTTCGGCCAGGTCTTGGCCGACTTTCAGTTGACGCAGGCCAAACTGGCTCAGATGGCGACCGGTATTGATACTTCTGCCTTGCTGACCTATCGTGCTGCCTGGCAGCGTGACCAGGGCGAGAGGGTAACGAAAGAGGCGGCGATGGCCAAGCTGACGGCGACGGAAACCGCGCAGCAAGTGATTGACGCTGCGGTGCAGATGTTTGGCGGCATGGGTGTCGTCAGCGAGATGCCGGTGGAGCGGCTGTACCGTGAGATTCGCGCATTGAGAATTTACGAAGGCGCCAGCGAAGTGCAGCAACTGATTATTGCGCGAGAGATTTTGAAGAATCCATAAGTGCGGCGCAGTGCAGTATGGCGGGATGAACGGTCGATGCCTGACAAATAAAGGAAGAATATGGAATTTCTGCAACCTCCCGGATGGGTGCGCCCCAAGGGCTATTCCAATGGAATTTCCGCCCATGGGCGAACTGTCTGCGTTAGCGGTATGATAGGCTGGGACGCGCAGGCGCAGTTCACATCCGATGATTTTGCAGTGCAGGCCAGGCAGGCATTGAAGAACATCGTGGAAGTGCTGGCGCAGGGCGAGGCTGGGCCGGAGCACATCGTGCGCATGACTTGGTACGTCATCGATAAAAAAGAATATGTGGCTGCCTACAAGCAAGTCGGGTTAGCATATCGGGAAATCATAGGAAGCCATTACCCCACCATGACTGCAGTGCAGGTTGCAGGCTTGATCGAAGACCGGGCACGCGTGGAAATAGAGGTGACGGCAATCGTACCTGACTAAGGAGTTGTTGCGAAATTACGCTGGCGTTGGCGCTTTTCTTCGCTGTACTACTCGTACGGTCTTTGTCGTTGCGCCTAGTCAGCCTCATTTTGCAACAGCTATAAGGAGCATAAATTGCCAGCGGTATCAGGAAGAGACAGTGTTATAGGCGTAATAGGGGCCGGCGCGATGGGACGCGGCATCGCACAGATCGCAGCCCAGGCGGGAATACAGGTGAAGCTGTTTGACGTGCAGCCCGGCGCCGCCGAGTCGGCAAGCCAGGCAGTTGTCGCGCAGTGGGAAAAATTGCAGCAAAAAGGCAAACTCAGCGACGAGCAATTCCGCACGGCAAAACAGCAATTGCAGGTGATCAGTTCGCTCGATGAACTGGCCGATTGCGGTATTGTCATTGAAGCGATTGTCGAGAAGCTGGAAGTGAAGCGCGAGCTCTTTCGCCAGCTGGAAAAGATAGTCGGCGCAGATTGTATACTGGCCACCAATACCTCGTCGCTGTCGGTAACGGCGATTGCCGCCGGCGTTGCACAGGCTGAGCGCGTCGCCGGCCTGCATTTCTTTAATCCCGTGCCTTTGATGAGAGTGGCGGAAGTGATTGCGGGCTTGCTGACTTTGCCTGAAGTCACACAGCGCCTGGTGGAATTCACGCACCGCACTGGACACAGGCCGGTCATCACCAAGGACACGCCGGGTTTCATCGTCAACCACGCGGGCCGCGCCTATGGCACGGAAGCCTTGCGCGTTCTGCAGGAGGGCGTTGCCGACTTTCCGGCGATCGATGCCATCATGCGTGAATCCGCAGGATTTCGGCTCGGCCCTTTTGAATTGCTGGACCTGACCGGCCTGGACGTATCGCATCCGGTGATGGAATCCATTTACCAGCAGTATTATCAGGAGCCGCGCTACCGCCCCAGCGTGATTACCGCACAGCGTTTGCAGGCCGGCTTACTCGGCCGGAAAACAGGGCGCGGTTTTTACAGTTATCCGGACGGCAAGCAGACTGTCATTGGTGCGCCGGCGGCGTTGACTGAGGCACCGGCGTGGTCGGGCTGGGTCTGGGTCAGCCCGGAAAATCCGGAAGCGGCAATCCATGTACGCGCGCTGCTGGAGCGCTGTGGCGCCAACGTGGAAAACACGCCTGAGCCTTCGGCCGATTCGCTGTGCCTGGTCAGCCCGCTGGGCGAAGACGTTAGCACCTGCGTGGTTCGGCAAAAGCTGGATGCGCGCCGCACGCTGGGTATAGACAGCCTGCTGGATTGCCAGGGTCACCTAAGCCTGATGAACAATCCCGGCACCGACGCCGGCATTGCACAACAGGCGCGTGCCTTGCTGCTGCAAAGCGGGCAGAGTGTAAGCCTGTTGCAGGACAGCCCCGGATTCGTCGTGCAAAGGATACTGGCCTGTATCGTCAATATCGCCTGCGATATGGCGCAACAGGATATCTGCACGCCGGACGATCTGGACAAGGCAGTGGAACTGGGGCTCGCGTATCCCACCGGCCCGCTGGCCTGGGGCGACAAGCTCGGCGCAGCGCGCATATTGACGATATTGCAGAATTTGCTGGACTACACCGGCGACCCGAGATACCGCCCCAGCCTGTGGCTGTCGCGCCGGGCGCAACTAGGATTATCATTAAAACATAAGCAGAACTAGGTTCTGGAATAAATCAGGAGAAACAGATGGCAAAAGCAGCATTTCATTGGGAAGACCCTTTATTGTTGTCGTCGCAGTTGAGCGACGACGAACGCATGGTGCAGGAAGCTGCCCGTGTGTATTGCGAACAAAAGCTGGCGCCGCGCGTGCTGGAAGCCTTCCGTCACGAAAAGACGGATCCCGCGATTTTCCGCGAGATGGGTGAGCTGGGCCTGCTGGGTTCCACCATCCCTGCCGAATATGGCGGCGCGGGATTGAATTACGTTTGCTACGGCCTGATCGCGCGCGAAGTAGAGCGCATCGATTCCGGCTATCGCTCGATGATGAGTGTGCAGAGTTCGCTGGTGATGGTGCCAATCAACGAATTCGGCAGCGAAGCGCAGAAGCAGAAATATCTGCCCAAGCTGGCCAGCGGTGAGTGGATAGGCTGTTTCGGCCTGACTGAACCCAATCACGGTTCCGATCCCGGCAGCATGGTGACGCGCGCGAAGACGGTGCCCGGCGGCTATTCGCTGAGCGGCGCAAAGATGTGGATCACCAACAGCCCTATCGCCGATGTCTTCGTGGTGTGGGCCAAGACCGATGACGGACGCATCCGCGGCTTCATCCTGGAAAAAGGCTGGAAAGGCTTGTCCGCTCCAGCGATCCACGGCAAGATAGGCCTGCGCGCATCGATTACCGGCGAGATCGTGCTGGATGAAGTATTTGTACCCGAAGAAAACCTGATGCCGAATGTGGAAGGCTTGAAAGGACCGTTTACCTGCCTGAACTCCGCACGCTACGGCATTGCCTGGGGTGCGCTGGGTGCGGCCGAATTCTGCTGGTTTACCGCGCGCCAATATACGATGGACCGCCATCAGTTCGGCCGTCCGTTGGCAGCCAACCAGCTGGTGCAAAAGAAACTGGCCGACATGCAGACTGAAATCACACTCGGCCTGCAAGGCTGCCTGCGCCTGGGCCGCATGAAGGACGACGGCACCGCATCGGTAGAAATCACTTCCATCATGAAGCGTAACTCTTGCGGAAAATCGCTGGACATTGCCCGCGTTGCCCGCGACATGCTGGGCGGCAACGGCATCTCCGACGAGTTCGGCATTGCCCGCCATCTGGTAAACCTGGAAGTGGTCAATACCTATGAAGGTACGCATGACATCCATGCGCTGATATTGGGCCGCGCGCAGACAGGCATCGCCGCCTTCTGACGTCAAGTCTGGCATTCATGCGTGCCGTCAAGCAGCTGTAGTAACAAATTTTCCAAAGGAAGCCCCGCCTGTTCGCAAGCGGGGCTTTTTTATCTATACTGGCTGCATGGCTAATCCACAGATTCTTATTGCAGGCGCCGGTCCTACCGGCCTCGTGCTGGCACTGCTGCTGGCTCGCCACGGCATTGCTTTTCGCATCATCGACAAGAATAGCGGCCCGGGGCAGGCTTCGCGGGCGATGGTAGTGCATGCCCGCACGCTGGAATTTTATAATCAGCTGGGCTTTGCCGATGAATTTGTCGCGCAGGGTATCAAGATGGAGCACGTGCATGTGCATGAAGGCGGCACTGAGGTGGCCCATATCGCACTCGGCGAAATTGGGCAGGGCTTAAGCCCTTATCCTTTCGTGCTGGATTTTCCGCAGGACGACCATGAGCACTTCCTCGTGGCGAAACTGCAGGCGGCAGGGATTGCGGTCGAATGGAATACAGCACTTGTCTCCTTTACCCAGGATGCGGCGCAGGTATCGGCTGTTATTGAGCATGGCGGTGCTACCGAGCAATGCGAATTTGCCTATGTATGCGGCTGTGACGGTGCGCGCAGCACGGTGCGGGAGGCGTTGAGGTTGGACTTTCCGGGGGGCACCTACGAACGTTTGTATTACGTTGCAGATGTCCGGATAGACGGCAGCCGCAACACGGACTTGCATGCGCACATCGGCCCGCACACCTTCAACCTGATGCTGCCTGTACGTTCCAGCGGCATGCAGCGTCTGATCGGCATCATGCCGGATCGGATAGGAGCGGACGCCGGCGCCGGATTCGAGGATGTGCGGCCCGATGTGGAGCATTTGCTGGGCGTACAGGTAAGCGAGGTCAACTGGTTTTCCACTTACCGTGTGCATCACCGGGTGGCGTCGCAATTTCGCAGCGGCCGCTGCTTTGTCTGCGGTGATGCTGCCCATATTCACAGTCCTGCAGGTGGACAGGGAATGAATACCGGCATAGGCGATGCCGTCAACCTGTCCTGGAAGCTCGCAGGGGTGCTGCAGCAGAGGGCAGACGCGTCTTTGCTCGACACTTACGAAGCCGAGCGCATCGTCTTTGCGCGCAAGCTGGTTGCCACGACCGACCGCGCGTTTCAGGCCATCGTTTCGCAAGGGCTGGGCGGCAAACTGGTGCGCAATTGGCTGGTGCCGGGCGTTCTGCCCTTCCTGTCCGGCTTTACAATGACACGCCGGGCCATGTTCAGGACAGTCTCGCAGATACAGATTCATTATGCCGACAGCGCGCTGAGCAAAGGCCGGGCGGGGAAGGTTTCGGGCGGTGACCGCTTGCCCTGGGTCAAGGAGAAAATCAAAGACCAAATAGTGGATAACTTTGATGCATTGCGTTCGCTGGAATGGCAACTCCATGTCTATGGAGCGCTTATACTCGAATTCGCAGCAGACGCGCAGGCGCTTGGCCTTGCCGTGCATACGTTTGCATGGAATGCTGCGGCGGCACAAGCGGGTCTGCAGCGCGATGCGGCTTACCTGATTCGCCCTGACGGTCATGTCGCATTGGCGTTGCCGGAGCAAGAAAGCGGCGTGCTGCGCCGCTTTTCACAGAGGCTGGGGCTTCGGTTCAGCAGCTAATGCATCAGATAACTGGCAGCTAATTCAGCAGCTTAAAAAGTGCTTTAGTGAGCCCGCTGCCATTGATGGTTATCGATCGCTATTGATAACTATTGGTCAGACCGGGTCTTTTTAACTACGTCTTCCACGCCGCGCTCGCCGTGCATATCAGTATCCACCAGCCCTCGGTCCAGGTCCCTCTTGGCTTGTTGCATGACTTTTTTCGGTTGCGTCGATTGTGCATCTGGAGATTGGTCGCGCTCATGGGGCAAACGTTTTTCACCGTCATTGCAGACCTTTTGTGCCGTATTGACCTTGGTGTCGGTGCTGGCGTCCTTGGCGTTGTGCGCAGCCTGCGGGCTGGCGTTCCGGGTGGGTGTTTTCATGATGGGGCAAGTCTTTGGTGGCAGATGTCGCCAGCTTAGCGTTTATCCGCCGCGCGGGGCGTCGGATAAGGGCCAGGGAAAAAGTAGGACTTGCCTGATATGGCTGATAGTTTGCGCTATCCGTTTCTCTTCTGAAACAGCGGCTAGTTGGGGCTCACCGTTTCTATGCGGTTGCGGCCGCGTGCCTTGGCCAGGTAGAGTGCGCGGTCGGCCAGGTCCAGCAAGTCTTGCGGCGATCTTTCATTGCTGGGTATCATCGCGGTGATTCCCATGCTGGCAGTCACGACAGGCGCCAGGTCCGAAGACGGATGCGGAATTGCTTCCTCGGCCAGCCTGGTCCGTATGCGTTCCGCGAAGGTGCACGCATGTTCGATGTTGGCGTCTATCACCAGGATGACGAATTCCTCGCCGCCGTAGCGGGCGACAAAATCGCCGCTGCGCTGCACGGTTTCCCTCAGCACTGACCCTACGCGCCGCAGGCACTCGTCGCCGGTCGCATGGCCGGAAGCATCGTTTATGCCCTTGAAGTAGTCCAGGTCCAGCATGATTGCCGCCAGCGAGTGTCCGGTGCGTATTGCGCGCAGCCATTCGTTTTCCAGGGTTTCCTCCAGCGTGCGGCGGTTGAACAGCTTGGTCAGGGAATCGGTGCGCGACAGCCAGTGCAATTCGTTGTTGGCATGGATCAACTGGTCGTTCAGCCTGTCTGCGCGTTCGTGCTGCAGGCGCAGCTGGGTTTCCAGTTCTGCGCTGACATCAACGAGCTTGTCGGCCATGCGGTTGACTGAATAGGACAGCATGCCCAGTTCGTCGCGCGAGAAATGCTGCATGCGGCGCTTGAAGTCGCCGCTGGCAATCATCACTGCCACCTCGGCCAGGCCCAGTATCGGCATCGTGAAGTAGCTGGACAGCCAGACGCCGATGACGGCCACCAGCACCAGTACCAGCAGCATCATTGCCAGCCACAGGTCGCGCTGGTCGCGTATCGGCCGGAAGGCGTCGTCCTGGTCTATCTTGACCATGATGGTCCACGCCGGGTTTTTCAGCATCTGGGTAGAGGCGAGCACTGCTACGCCGCGGTAATCTTTGCCTGACAGCATGTTGCGCTCTTCGGATTTGATGCTGCCCTGGTCCTTGATCTGGGTCAGCGTCAGCGGTGGCACGTCTTCCGTCATCGCAAAATGCAAGGGTGTGATGGCCTTGTCGTGGCCGTGAGCATCGGTTTCGGTAATGATCAGTTCTTCCGATATCCAGCCCCCGCTGCCGCTGGATGCGGCTCGCAACGGCTCCATGCTGGTCAGCACGACCAGGATGCCGATCGCGCGGTTGCCGTCCATCATCGGGCCTCCGACCTGTATCAGCCGCCGGCCGTCGGCGCCGATGACGGTGGACGTCACCTTGTGGTTGCCCAGCAAGTTATCGCGCAGGCTAGGCTCCAGTTGCTCCGATTCCACGCTCAGCGCCGATACCGATGTGATCAGCTTTCCGTCTATGCCGTACAGCAGAAGATTATCGAAAGACGATACTGAGCGTTTGGCATCGGACAAAATGAGGTTGATCTGGTCTAGTGCAGACTGATCCCTGCGGTCGACATAATCTGTAATTGATTTACGCAACTGTGTACGGCTGCTGATGAGGCGCAGTTCGGAAGTAAGGAAAGTCATGAACTCGTCAATGCGTTGCGCATGCAGGCGGGCTACCGAAGCGAGATGCGACTCGATGGAAGTTTCCATATAGCGCTGGCTGACGAAAACGAAAGCGCCGGCAGCGGAGAGCATGCTGATCATCGCTACCCCCAGTACCAGCATGACCAGCTTTTCGCGCAGCCCGAACCAGCTTCGATACGGAAGCCATGGCTGGTTGCCGCTGAACAGCGCCGGCAATACCTTTACCTCTTCCTTGCTGTCTGGATCTTCCTGAGTGCCTGGCAGGGTCATCGGGTCACCTAAATTGAACTGCAGCGTATCAATCGATATGCGAGGAAAAAAATTCTGCGAGAGCACACGCGCTACCGGTGCCCAGCCGAACCGTGACAGAAAAGTACGTGTTGAACGACTGATAGGAAGTGCGCGCTTAAAGATTACATCAATTTGCGCAAAAAAAGGGCAGATGGGCCGGTGAAACGGCAAATTTGCAGCAGAAATGGGTGCGAGGCTGCAGCAAAGCAGCACTCGCTCACATGCGGACTTTGTTGCCGCCCTTGGGCGTATCCATGAAATAAGACATGCGTTTGCGCGGACTCAGGTAATCATAGACTTCCGGCGCCAGCTGTTTCGGCCTCAGGCTGGCGGCGACCTCCAGGTCCTGCTCCTGGCTCAGGTCCAGGATGATGGCTTCATTTTTCGGAATGTCCGGATCGTAGATCAGCACACTGGGGCGCAGGGGTTTGCCGGAGTTGATGGACATGACCATGCCCAGCGTGGCATCCGACAGTTGCACGATGGTGCCCGGCGGATAAACACCCAGGCAGTGGATGAACATGTCCAGCGCGGCCGGCTCGAACAGTTTGCGCTGCTGCTTGAACATGAAGGCCAGCGCCTCGTACGGTGTCAGCGAATCGGCCGGGTTGGGGCGGTTGCAATGGTTGTCGTAGGCGTTGACGACCGCCACGATGCGCGCCAACGGCGACATCTGTCCAGCCGTGAGGCGATTGGGGTAGCCGCTGCCGTCTGCGTATTCATGATGCTGCTGGATGATGTCGATTACCTGCTTCGGCAGCCCAAGCTTTTCCGCGATGGCGCCGCCGTACTGGCTGTGTAGCTGCAGCAGGTTTTGTTCGGCCTTGGTCAGCGCGAAGGTCTTGTTGACGATTCTGTCCGGTATTTCTATCTTGCCTATGTCATGAAACAGGCACCCCACGCCGATTGTCTTGATATCCTGGGCTGGCAGGCGCATTTCCTTTGCCAGCATCATTGCCAGCACCGAGACATTCAGCGAGTGATAGTAAGCTTCTTCGCCTGCGATCTTGTCGTTCATCAGGTGGATGGCGATATCCTTGTCGGCCAGAAGGGAATCCAGCATCTGCTGGATCAGCTGGTCGGCTTCACGCTGAGCCTCCTGCGGCCGGGAAAACAGGTTGCGCGAGATGTTTTTCAGCGTGCTGGCAGCTTTCTCGAATTCTTTTTCACACTGCGCGATGGCACTGCTTTCTTCGATCAGCTTTTCTATCCTGGCTTTTTTTGCGTTGATCAGTTCCAGCTCTTCGGTACTGGGCTGGGCAATTTCTACCGTTTCTTCAGCATTGGGATTGGCAGGCAGCGGGCGGCAATCGCTGCGGGCGGGTTCCACCCGTACCGTTTTCAACCCCATTTGCTTGATTGCAGCGATCTGCTTGTCGGTTTTGATCTTGAAACTGTTGCGGGCAAAAGAGTGATTGAGCCAACCCACATCGAGGTGCACATATAAGCCGATGCACAGCTGTTCCACGGAAATATTTTTAGTTATCAGGCTACTATTCATTTTTCCATTAAGGAATATACATTTTCTTTATTCTAGCAGTCATCGAGATATTTATAAGCGTTGATGTGGTTGTGCATCCACTAACCACGGGATTCCGGCCTTTTTTGGCGCATATAGCTTGCCCAGCAAAAACTTTATAGTGCGGTGCGCAGAGAAAACAGTTCAGGAAACAGCACAACATCAAGCATCTTGCGCAGGTAGCTGACGCCCGCAGTACCGCCGGTGCCGGTTTTGAAACCGATGATCCTCTCTACCGTTGTTACGTGCCGGAAGCGCCAGATGCGGAAAGCGGTTTCCATATCCACCAGTTTTTCCGCCAGCTCATATAGTACCCAGTGCTGTTCAGGCGCCTGGTAGACCTGTAGCCACGCAGCCTTGACGGATTCGTTTGCCGTCACCGGTTGCGTCCAGTCCTGGCTCAGGCGGCCGGCATCGATGGCAAAGCCGTTGCGGGCCAGCAGCATGATGGCCTCGTCGTAGATGGAGGGTGCCTGTAGCGTTGCTTCCAGGATGGCAAGGGCCTCCGGGTTGGCCTGGTGTACGCTGAGCAGCGCGGGATTTTTATTACCGAGGATGAACTCCAGTTCGCGGTACTGGTGCGACTGGAAGCCGGATGAATTACCGAGGTAGGGACGTATGGCCGTATATTCGCTGGGCGTCATCGTTGCCAGCACATCCCAGGCATGCACCAGCTGGTCCATGATACGGGCAACGCGCGACAGCATCTTGAATGCGGGCGGCAGGTCGCCGGCATGCAGCTGTTTGCGCACCGCATGCAGCTCGTGCAGCATCAGCTTGATCCACAGCTCACTGGTCTGGTGCTGGACGATGAACAGCATTTCATTGTGGTTGGGCGAACGCGGATGCTGCGCATTGAGTATCTGGTTCAGGCCTAGGTAGTCGCCGTAGCTCATGGCGTCGCTGAAGTCCATCTTCGCGTCATGCCAGGCGGCGTTTTGTGTTTTGCTCTCGTTTGTCATGATCTTCTCAGGTGTAAAGTACTGCGCTTGGGCTAGCTCAGGTCACTGCGTGACGTTCGGCATTCATCGAATAGTCTGCGGTATCGAGGATGTCGCGCAGGATTTCTACCGCATCCCACACGTCGCTGAAGCGCACGTACAGGGGAGTAAAGCCGAAGCGCATGATGCCGGGTTCGCGATAATCGCCGATGACGCCGCGCGCAATCAGCGATTGCATGACCGCGTAGCCGTGTGCATGGCGGAAACTGACCTGGCTGCCGCGTTGTGCATGCATGCGCGGCGTTACCAGTTCCAGAGGGTGATGGGAGCAGCGCTGCTCCACGAGTTGTATGAACAGGTCGGTCAGTGCGAGGGATTTGGCGCGTATTGCCTGCATGCTGGTCTTTGCAAACACTTCCAGCCCGCATTCCACCATGGCCAACGAGACGATGGGCTGGGTGCCGCACAGCGCGCGGCGTATGCCTGCAGTGGCTTCAAACGCAGGCTGCATGGCGAACGGCGATGCGTGCCCCCACCAGCCGGACAGCGGATGCTGGAAGGCTTCCTGATGCCGCTGCGCGACCCAGATGAAAGCCGGCGAGCCGGGGCCGCCGTTCAGGTATTTGTAGGTGCAACCCACTGCAAAGTCGGCATTGGCGCGCTTCAGTTCTACCGGAAGGGCTCCTGCCGAATGGGCAAGGTCCCACAGGATCAGTGCCCCTTGCTTGTGCGCGTGGGCGGTCAGCGCCGGCATGTCGTGCAGGTAGCCGGTGCGGTAGTTGACGTGGGTCAGCATGACCAGCGCCGCTTCGGTATTGATGGCCTCGGCCAGCTCTTCCGGCGTATCTACCAGGCGTATCGTATAACCGCGGTCCAGCCAGCGCGTGATGCCTTGCGCCATATACAGGTCGGTGGGGAAGTTGCTGCGTTCGCTGACGATGACCTTGCGTCCGACAGTCTCTTTTTTAGAGGCCTGTATCTGCAGGCCGGCAGCCAGCGCCTTGAACAGGTTGACGGAAGTTGAATCGGTAACGACGACTTCGTTTTCTGCGGCGCCAATCAGCGGCGCCAGCAGGTTGCCCAGGCGCGAAGGCAAATCGAACCAGCCTGCCTTATTCCAGCTTTTGATCAGGTCCGTGCCCCATTCGCTGGTAATTACTTGCTGGGCGCGTGCCGGCGCTGCCTTGGGCATTGCGCCCAGCGAATTGCCGTCTAGGTAAATAGTGCCTTCCGGCAGGGAGAACTCGTTGCGGAAGCCGGCTAGCGTATCGCCTTGGTCCAGCGTCAGACAGTCGTTGCGGGTCATTGTGGTCATAGAGGTGTGTGCGGATTCGATTTACAGGCGTGGGCTTGTGCGCAGCGAGCGGTCTTTCAACCGCTCCGGAGTTGATTATTTTATGCTCAAATAGCTGAATAATTATTGCAAACTGGCGTGATTTTTCTATTAACTATAGAATATAGTTCGATTATTTGAGTAAATTTTGACAGGATATTGCAATGCAGCTGGATGCGACGGATTTGAAGATATTGCAGGCTTTACAGGCGGACGGCCGCATTAGCAACCTGGAACTGGCGGACAAGGTATTCCTGTCGCCCTCTTCCTGCCTGCGCAGGGTGAGGGTGCTGGAAGAGGCCGGGATCATCAGCCGCTATAGCGCTGTGCTGGATGCTGCCAGGTTGGGGCTGGAAGTGGATGCTTTTGTGCAGGTGACGATGCGGCGCGACGTGGAGCAGTGGCATGAAAATTTTTCGCAGGCACTGCAGCAATGGCCGGAAGTGGTCGGGTCTTATATCATTACAGGAGACGCGAATTATCTGTTGCGCGTGCGTGCCCGCAACCTGAAGCATTATTCGTCGTTTGTGCTGGAGCGTCTGTATAAAACTACCGGTGTGCTGGACATCCGCTCCAATATCGTCTTGCAGGTTATCAAGGATACCAATGATATTGCGCCAGAACTGATGGCGGAAGGAAAATAGGCAGGCGGCCAGAAGCCGCCTGATGAAGCAATCATCACA
Organism: Undibacterium sp. TJN25; assembly: GCF_049339885.1. Classification (NCBI taxonomy): domain Bacteria; kingdom Pseudomonadati; phylum Pseudomonadota; class Betaproteobacteria; order Burkholderiales; family Oxalobacteraceae; genus Undibacterium; species Undibacterium sp. TJN25. Next base: position 286,808 of record NZ_JBMPPM010000008.1, read on the forward strand.
TTGCAGTGGTTACATTTTCTTTGCCAGGAATTCCAGCGTCTTGCCGTGTGCCAGCGTGGCAGCAGGCTGATTATACGATTCGCGCGCCCAGCAGTTGAAGCCATGGTGTACGCCAGGGTAGGTTTCTATCTGCACGTTGGAAGACTTGGCAAATCGGGCTTTGACTTTTTCTATCGCTTCCGCAGGAATGTACTGATCTGCTTCGGCAAAATTGAAAAGGACCGGGCAGGTAATTTTGTCCGCTTCGTCCAACTTGCCGTCGATGCCGCCGGGGTAATAACAGATTGCTGCATCCACGCCGGCATGGGCTGCACTCAGGAATGACAGCAAGCCACCCATGCAGTAGCCGATGGAGGCCACCTTATCGCTGGATTCGGCACGTCCGCGCAGGGTTTTTACAGTGCTGGCCAAGTCTTGCAGCGCCAGACCGAAATCCATGCCTTGCATCAGTCCAAAGCCTTTACCCATATCAGCCTCGCTGTAGCCCAGGTCCACGCCGGGCTGCTGTCGCCAGAACAGGTCAGGCGCCAGCACCACATAGCCGTCCAGCGCGTACTGGTCGGCGACAGACCTGATATGTTCATTGACGCCGAAAATTTCCTGTATCAGCAGCAGGCCGGGGCCTGAGCCGGTGGGCGGCAGGGCCAGGTAACCCTTGAAACTCTGCTTGTCGTGCGTTGCTATATCTATCCATGAAGCTGCCATTGTGTACCCCTTGTAATCTTCAGTTAAAAAATATTGTTTCCAGCGCTCTTCATCTCATCTCTGTTTATTTTTTGCTTCTTGACTCCTGATGTGCTCAGGCGCCTGCCCACGGCAGGCCCGCCTTGCACCACCCGCCTACGGATTTGCGGTGGCCCTCAGCATCCTTGTCACCTTCAAAGCCTTCAAGGATGTCGTAGCACTGCGTGTATCCGTTTTCTGTCGCCAGCTTGGCGGCGTGGCGCGAGCGCACGCCGGAACGGCAAAGGAACAGGATAGGGGTGTTCTTGCCTGCAACGGCCGACAATTGTGCGAGGAAATCAGGATTGGGCGTGCCGCCCGGATACAGGCTCCATTGCACCGATTTATGCTGCAGGTCAGAAATTGCCACACGGCCTACCCAGTCGCGTTCCGCACCGGTGCGCACGTCGACCAGCAGAACATTGCTGTCGGCTTGCAGTAAATCAAAGGCTTCTTGCGGCGTGACTGCGCCGGCATAGGGCAGGGCGTTGTCCTTGCCTCGTTGTGCTGCGGCTGCCAGGATATTGTTCGGCATGATGATTCCTTGGTGGCGTTGTCCATAGTTTGTAAGCGATTATGCATCAACTGCCGGGATATTGCCCGCGTGCCGGAAGAGTAGTCCGGTCTTGGCTGGGATACAATCCTGCGATGACAACTCCCGGTTTTGTGACCGGCATGGGCGAACAAGATGTACAAAATTACGATTAATCCTCACTGGCAGATTGCAACGGAAAACAGCCAGAGCGCCGATACGACGATGCTGATACGCCTGCTGGTGCTGATTCAACAGACTGGATCCATCGCACTGGCGGCCAAGGCAGTCGGACTGTCCTATCGCTACACCTGGGGTTTGCTGCATGATGCCGAAACCCTGTTCAACGGGCCATTGGTCATTTCCGGCAGGGGGCGCGGCACCACCTTGTCTGCACTGGCGGAAAAACTGATGTGGGCTGACCGGCGCATCGCTGCCAGGCTGTCGCCTTTGCTGGAAAGCCTGGCTTCCGAACTGGCCAATGAACTGGATCGCGTCAGTGAAGACAGCCAGGCGGCGTTGCGGCTAGATGCGAGCCATGGGTTCGCGGTGGCGGCACTGCTGGAGCAGATCCATGCAGCTGCGTTGCCGGTGGAGCTGCGCTACAGGAATAGTTCTGAGGCATTGGCCGCGCTGGCGGGCAAGGAGTGCGACCTGGCGGGCTTTCATGTTCCCATCGGTGTGCATGAACACAATGCGACCGCGCAGTACTTGCGCTGGCTCGATCCCGACAGGCATGCCTTGATCCACCTGGCGGTGCGTACCCAGGGCTTGTTCGTGGCCGCAGGCAATCCGTTCAAGGTCTCGTCCTTATCCGATATCGCAGTCAACCGGCTGCGCTTCGTGAACCGGCAGCAAGGCTCCGGCACGCGCATGTTGCTGGAGCTGATGCTGGCAGAGCGGGAGATATCGCCAGCCGACATCAATGGTTTCGAAAGTGCGGAACTGACGCATGCTGCGGTGGCTGCTTATATCGCCAGCGGTATGGCGGATGCGGGGCTTGGCGTGGAAACCGCGGCACGCCATTTCGGCCTGGACTTTATTCCCCTGGTACGGGAGCGTTATTTCTTCGCTGTCGCGCGGGATGCCGTGCAATTGCCATTGATGCAGCAAATTATCCGCATCCTGCAATCTGCCAGCTTTAAAGGCACGCTTGGTGCTCTTGCGGGGTATGACGGTGCAGAGGCCGGCAAAATCCTTAGCCTTGAGCAGGCGTTCAAGGTCGGTGCTTATACAAATGAAAACATTTCTGCACCAAAATGAGTCAATAACGAGGTTGATATATGATGGTGCATTATTTTGGTGATTTTCGATTTATTTGTTCTGAATTGGTGCAAATTTCAAAAATGACTGACTTCGTCCTTACTCTGGAAGAGTTTTGGAAATCTTTGCAAAAACAAAGATTTAAAGAAATATTCATTTGCTTATGACGGGGCTAATGGATGGCATGGATTCTGCTATCATCCTTTGCTGAGTTCTGCTGTCATCTGAACAACGGTGTTTTTGTAGACAGATGCAGAAGGCATGCGTAGCAGAAAAGACAACAAGCAGACGGCTCAGCATTTTTCGAATTATTTTTTAGCTCTATTTGAGGAGTTTCACATGGCAATGACAGCCGCAGAAGTCTTGAAGATGGCGAAAGACAATGAAGTAAAATTCGTTGATTTCCGCTTTGCTGATACCCGTGGTAAAGAACAGCACGTGACCGTGCCTGTCTCGCAGTTCGGCATGGACAAATTTGAGTCCGGCCACGCGTTTGACGGTTCATCCATCGCCGGCTGGAAAGGTATCGAAGCGTCCGACATGCTGTTGATGCCAGATCCAAACACGGCAAATATCGATCCTTTCATGGAAGAGACTACATTGTTCATGCAATGTGACGTGATCGAGCCATCCGATGGCAAAGGCTATGACCGCGATCCGCGTTCCATCGCCAAGCGCGCTGAAGCCTACCTGAAATCCTCCGGTATCGGCGACACAGCCTACTTCGGCCCTGAGCCGGAATTCTTCATTTTTGATGGCGTCCGCTGGAAAATCGATATGTCCGGTTCTTTCGTCAAGATTGATTCCGAAGAAGCATCCTGGACGACAGGCGAAAAACTGGAATGCGGCAATACTGGCCACCGTCCAACGGTCAAAGGCGGTTATTTCCCGGTTCCTCCAGTCGACAGCTTCCAGGACATGCGTTCTGAAATGTGCCTGATACTGGAAGCATTGGGCATCCCTGTTGAAGTGCATCACCATGAAGTGGCTGGCGCCGGCCAGAATGAAATAGGCACCAAGTTCTCCACTTTGGTAGAACGCGCCGACTGGACCCAGAACCTGAAATACGTCGTCTGGAACGTAGCGCACACTTATGGCAAGACAGCGACTTTCATGCCTAAACCTATCGTTGGCGACAACGGTTCCGGCATGCACGTGCACCAATCGATCTGGAAAGACGGCAAAAACCTGTTCGCAGGCGACGGCTATGCAGGTCTGTCGGATTTTGCGCTGTACTACATCGGCGGCATCATCAAGCATGCACGCGCGCTGAATGCGATCACCAACCCAGGCACCAACTCGTACAAGCGCCTGGTTCCAGGCTACGAAGCACCGGTGAAACTGGCTTACTCGGCACGTAACCGTTCCGCTTCCATCCGGATTCCTTACGTTGCCAATCCTAAGGGCCGCCGTATTGAAACGCGTTTCCCTGATCCTCTGGCTAACCCATACCTGTGCTTCGCAGCATTGATGATGGCAGGCCTGGACGGCGTTCAGAACAAGATCCATCCAGGTGAAGCAGCATCCAAAGATCTGTACCATCTGCCGCCGGAAGAAGATGCACTGATCCCAACCGTGTGCTCCTCGCTGGAACAGGCGCTGGAATATCTGGACAAAGATCGCGAATTCCTGACTCGTGGCGGCGTCTTCACTGACAGCATGATCGATGCGTACATCGAATTGAAAATGCAAGAAGTACAACGCTTCCGCATGACGACCCATCCGGTTGAGTTCGACATGTACTACTCCCTGTAATCAGGGGAACATCAAAAAGCGGGGGTAACCCCGCTTTTTTTTCGCCTGATTTGTTACATCTGTAACAGCCGGACTGCCCGCATTGTGTTGCACGCCTGCATGTCATACACTAGGAGACATTCGTTACCAACTACGCTTCCTATGAAAAGACTATTTTCCGGTTTGATCCTCTTTGGCATTTTCGCTGCGCACGCGTATGCGGAAAGCGACGTTTACCTGTGTGTGGACGAGCATGGCAACAAGGAATATAAAAACACCGGCCTGACCAAGGGTTGCAAGAAAGTGGAGTTGCAGGGCCTTACGGTCGCGCCTGCGCCGGTTTTGCCTGCGTCTGCCAAGAAAACAGCCAAGGCGCCTTCGGATTTTCCCAAGGTAGATGACAGTACGCAAAAAGCGCGCGACAGCGACCGCAAGCAGATTTTGCTGGATGAACTGAAGTCGGAAGAGCAAAAGCTGGCTCTCCAGCAGAAAGAATTCAATAACGGCGAACCTGAGCGGCGCGGCGACGAAAAGAATTTCGTCAAATATCAGGACCGTGTCAGCGCGATGAAGGAAGATATCGCCCGCACCCAGAAAAATATAGAGGCCCTGAAACGGGAAGTCGGCAACTTGAAGTAATTCTTGCCGGTAACGAATCAGGCATGATGCTTGCGTAATAAGGTCGCTAACTCAGCGGCCTTTTTTTATAGATTATCTTGAGAACACCATTAACTTCCCTGGCAGGCCTGGATCTGCTGTCGTCCGCGGTCATCGTACTGGATGCCGACGGCAGCATCATTTTTGCCAATGCGGCAGCAGAGAACCTGCTGGACAGCTCTTTTAAATCGCTCACGCATCAAAAACTGGCAGACCTGTTTTTGAACGGCGAAGAACTGCTGGCCGTTTTTCATCAGGCGGTGCAGCACCAGTTTGCCGACAAGCGCCAGGATCTCGCGCTGGAGAGGGCTGGGCGCGAACCGCTGCATGTACACAGCATCGTCACTGCACTGGACAACCCGGACACGCCGGTGCTGATCGAGCTGAGGGAGAACGTGCAGCAACTGAAGCTGGACCGCGAAGAGCGCATGCTGGACCAAAGCAAGGCCAACAAGGAGCTGATCCGCAATCTTGCCCACGAAATCAAGAATCCGCTTGGCGGCATACGCGGCGCGGCGCAGCTGCTGGAGATGGAGCTGCCTGAGCGGCAGTTGAAGGAATTGCGCGAGTACACGCAGGTCATCATCAAGGAGGCCGACCGCCTGCAGACATTGGTGGACCGTCTGCTGGCGCCGCACCGTCTGCCGCATATTGTGGGCGACGTGAATATCCATGAGGTATGCGAGCGCGTGCTGCGCCTGATATTCGCCGAATTCCCGCATGGCCTGAACATCAAGCGCGATTATGACCTGTCGATACCTGAATTCCGCGGCGATAAGGAGCAACTTATACAGGTGGTGCTGAACATTGCTCACAATGCAGCGCAGGCACTGGTGGACCGCATCCGGGCAGGCGATGCAGAGCTGACTTTCAAGACCCGTGTATTGCGGCAGATCACTTTGGCCAAGGTCCGCTACAGGCTGGCATTAGACTTGCATATCATTGACAATGGTCCGGGCATCCCGTCCGAGATACGCAACCGCATTTTTTATCCCCTGGTGTCTGGCAGGGATGGCGGCAACGGTCTGGGGCTGACGCTGGCGCAGACTTTCGTTCAACAGCACATGGGTGTGATCGAATGCGAGAGCCGGCCGGGTTTCACGGATTTCAGAATATTGATTCCACTTCCTTGAACTAAGGGCGCGGAAAAAAGGTAGTGCCAAAAGTACTCCATCAATCTGGCGTTCCGAGTAGGAAGTCCTTTGAATAGCAAAAGAGCGAGCCTCTTTTTTTCGAAGTACTTTGTGCCCGGGCCGCTGAACGCTTAACGCAGGATGCAAAACGACTATATGAAACCAATCTGGATAGTGGACGACGACGATTCAATTCGCTGGGTGCTGGAAAAAGCGCTGGCGCGGGAAAATCTGGTCACAAAAAGCTTTACCAATGCGCGCGATGCCATGACAGCGCTGCAAAGCGATACGCCACAAGTCCTTGTATCCGACATACGCATGCACGGCGCATCCGGCCTGGAGCTGCTGCAGACGGTAAAAGCGAAATATCCCGGTTTGCCGGTGATTATCATGACGGCGTTCTCCGATCTGGAATCTGCGGTAGCTGCATTTCAGGGCGGGGCGTTTGAATACCTTGCGAAACCATTTGATCTGGATAAGGCGGTGGAGTTGATCCGTCGCGCGCTGGATGAAAGCTTGCGCGAATCCAGCGTGGAACAGGCTATTACCGAGACACCTGAAATTCTGGGCCAGGCGCCGGCGATGCAGGATGTGTTTCGCGCCATAGGCCGCCTGTCGCAGTCGCACGTGACGGTGCTGATTACCGGTGAATCCGGCACCGGCAAGGAGCTCGTGGCGCGCGCCTTGCACAAACATAGCCCACGCGCGGCGCAGCCCTTTATAGCATTGAATACTGCCGCCATCCCCAAGGATTTGCTGGAGTCTGAATTGTTCGGTCATGAGCGTGGTGCATTTACCGGCGCACAGACCACCCGCAGGGGGCGCTTTGAGCAGGCGGAAGGCGGCACGCTGTTCCTGGATGAAATCGGCGATATGCCTTTTGATTTGCAGACGCGCCTGTTGCGCGTTTTGTCGGACGGCCATTTTTACCGGGTAGGCGGGCATCAGCCGATGAAGGCGAATGTACGGGTGATTGCGGCCACTCACCAGAACCTGGAATCGCGCGTACGCGATGGCCTGTTTCGGGAGGATCTGTATCATCGCCTGAATGTGATCCGCTTGCGCCTGCCTAGCCTGCGCGAAAGGCGCGAAGATATTCCTATCCTGGCCAAATACTTCCTGGCGCAGAGCGCCAAGCAACTGGGCGTGGAAGTGAAGCGCATGTCGGAGCCGGCACTGCACTTCCTTTCCGGCCTGGATTTCCCCGGCAACGTGCGTCAGCTGGAAAACCTGTGCAACTGGATTACTGTCATGGCGCCGGGGCAAACGGTGGAGGTGTTGGATTTGCCGCAGGATCTGGTGTCCTCCGCAGTGCATAATGTTGCGGCGGGCAACCTGCCGGCAGACACGCATAGCCGACGCGAGGCACCGGCTGCTGCACACGCTGAGGTGGCGAGTGCGATGCCCGCGGCGCACGGCGGCAGCGTACCGCAAATCAATCTGGATAACTGGATGACCTTGCTGGACGCCGAGGCAACAGCCATGCTGACCCAGGGGCAGTCGGAAGTCATCGACAAGCTGGGTCGCAATTTTGAATCGGTCGTTATCAAGGCAGCATTGCGTCACACGCATGGTCGCAAGAATGATGCGGCGATCAGGCTGGGTATTGGCCGCAATACCATTACCCGGAAAATTCAAGAACTGGGCATAGACGGCGCAAAAGACGACTAAGCTGTTTGTGCGAGCTTGTAAGCAGAGGCGCCCTGATTGTTTTACGACGATCAGGGCGTTTTTAATTTTCTTTCCATCCAATTTTTATGCCGATAATACGCCCAGCAGAAGTCGATGATGCCGGTGAAATTTGCCGCATCTATAACCACTACATAATACATACGTCCATTTCTTTTGAAGAGGTGGAGGTTGAGTCCGCCGAAATGGCGCGCCGTATTGCTGAGGTCACGGCGCACTTGCCTTGGCTGGTGGCGGAAAATGAAGGTGTGGTGGTTGGTTATGCGTATGCGACCAAATGGCGCGTGCGTTCGGCCTATCGCTTTTCTGTAGAAACCTCGGTCTATCTGGCGCAGGATGCGAGAGGGCTGGGACTAGGCGCTCTTTTGTACGAAGGTTTGCTGGAAGAGCTCAGGGAGCTGGGTGTACATGCCGTCATTGGCGGAATTGCGCAACCGAATGAAGCCAGTGTCAGGTTGCATGAAAAAATGGGTTTTCATCAAGTAGCGATGTTCGAACAAGTCGGGTTCAAGAATGATCGCTGGGTGGATGTGGGATATTGGCAGAAGCTGCTTTGAGTTAATGTGTTTCCAGATGGAAATTTTATCTTGTTTGACTGCCATATTTACGTCAGCGGCAACGAGAAAAAGTTGTTTCTTTCATTATTTGAACGGAGTATCATTTTTTAACGTTTGAAACAGATTCCCGCTGTTAAAATTGCCTGTCGTCAAGGGTTTGAATCAATAATAATATTGGCTGCAATTGTTCTCAGGGCTGTAACCATCTAGGGAGACTTTATGAATTTCGATACGCTATTCCAGCAGCAAAATGCACTCCCCTCTATTCCCAAAGTCGTACAGGAAGTCATCGACAGCTTTAACAACGAAAGCGTGTCTATCGATGAAATCGCCAAAAAACTGATTGCGGATCAGGTGCTGAGCGCAAAGCTGTTGCGTCTGGCGAACTCCTCTTACTATCACGCCTCCCGCAGTGTCGGCACGATTGATGATGCTGTTCTGATGCTGGGTTTCATGACAGTGCGCACGCTGGTGATCAGCACAGGACTAACAGGCAGCTTCAAGGCGATGCCAGGCGTGGACCTGAAACAGTTCTGGCGTCATAGCCTGCATACTGCAGTGATTGCAAAATGGCTCGCCAAGCGCCTGCAAGATAATTCAGACTTTGCATTTATCGTCGGCCTGATGCATGCGATCGGCCAGTTGGTGATGCATGCGGCAATGCCGGAAAAAACGCTGCAGATCGACAAAATTGCAGGGCCGCTGGATTCCCGCCGTGTGGATGTGGAGCAGACTTCTTTCGGTTATAACTATGCCGATGTGGGCGCGGAACTGGCGAGGCGCTGGCGCTTTCCCGACAATTTTGCAACGGTGATCAAGGCGTGCACCGATCCGCTTGAGCAGGAGCCTTTTGATTCGATGGCGGCCATCGTGCACATTGCGGCATGGCGCTCGCGCGCGGAAGAAAACAAATATTCCAAGGAAGAGCTGGAAGCTACTTTCCCGACCGAGGTGGGCGACAAGCTCGGTATCAAAGCAGATTTGCTGTTGAATGATATGCCGCCACTGGCGGAGTTGGGCGAGGGGCTGGAGTCATTGGTCAGCTAGTCCGACCCGTATTCAAGAAAAAACCGCGCTATCAGGCGCGGTTTTTTTGTGTGCGTTGCTGTGCTACGGTAGTCATCAACAGCTTTCCCCCAAACTCTGCATGCTCAGCGCGACCGCTTCCGCTATCTTGATACCATCCACCGAGGCAGAGAGGATGCCTCCGGCATAGCCGGCACCTTCGCCTGCCGGATAGAGGCCTTTGGTATTCAGGCTTTGCAAGTCATCGTTGTTGCGCTTGATGCGGATGGGGGATGAGGTGCGGGTTTCCACGCCTGTCAATATTGCATCCTTCATCGCAAAGCCTTTGATTTGCTTGTCGAAGGCTGGAATGGCCTCGCGCATCGCATCGATGGCAAACTTCGGCAACGTGGCTGCGAGGTCGCATAAAGTAATGCCTGGTTTATAGGAGGGGATGACTTCGCCCAGCTCGGTTGATTGCCGGCCGGCCATGAAATCTCCCACCAGTTGGCCTGGTGCATTGTAATTACTGCCGCCGATTTCATACGCCAGTTCTTCCAGTTTGCGCTGCAGGTCTATGCCCGCGAGCGGATGCTCCGGATAGTCTTCCGGCGTAATCCCGACGACTATCGCGCTATTGGCGTTGCGCTCATTACGTGAATACTGGCTCATGCCGTTGGTGACGACCCGTCCCGGCTCTGAGGCAGCTGCGACCACAGTGCCGCCGGGGCACATGCAGAAACTGTAGACCGAACGGCCGTTCTTTGCATGATGCACCAGCTTGTAGTCTGCTGCGCCCAGGGTCTCATTGCCGGCATTGGGGCCGAAGCGGGCCTGGTCGATGATGGATTGCGGATGCTCAATGCGAAAGCCGATCGAGAACGGCTTTGCCTCCACATAGACGCCGCGCCGGTGCACCATCTGGAAAGTGTCGCGTGCACTATGGCCGATCGCCAGCACAACGTGATCTGCCTTGATATAGTCGCCGTCATTCACGTGCAGTCCGCGCACCTGGCCATCCTGGATATCGATATCGGTCACTTTTTGCTGGAAGCGGATTTCTCCGCCCAGTGCCTCAATATTGGTTCGCATCTCTTCTATCATCTTGACCAGGCGGAACGTGCCGATATGAGGCTTGCTGACGTACATGATCTCTTCAGGTGCGCCGGCCTTGACGAACTCGGTCAATACCTTGCGGCCATAGTGCTTTGGGTCCTTGATCTGGCTATACAGTTTGCCATCTGAAAAAGTGCCGGCGCCGCCTTCGCCGAATTGCACATTGGATTCCGGCGTCAGCTCGCGTTTGCGCCACAGGTCCCAGGTATCCTTGGTTCTTTCACGCACAGCCTTGCCGCGTTCCAGAATGATGGGGCGAAAACCCATCTGTGCGAGAAGCAGCCCGGCGAACAGGCCGCACGGGCCGAAACCGATAACGACCGGGCGCTGCTCCGGTGCCTGCTCCGCATGGGTAACGAAGTGATAGCTGGTATCGGGGGTGGGGCCTATGCGGGGTTTGCCCGCGTTCCGGGCCAGTACCTTGTCATTGACGGTAGTTTCTATATCTATAGTATAGATAAGGACGATCGCTGTCTTTTTACGCGCATCATAGCCTCGGCGGAAGATGGCGAAGCTGACCAGCTCCTGTTCTTGAATCCCTAGGGTATGCAGGATCGCATCCTTCAGGGCGGATTCAGGATGATCGAGAGGCAGTTGGATGTCGGTCAGGCGTAGCATGTTATTACTTTGTTCCAGATGGCGGTGAGTCTTCCGCCGCGTTTTGTGACGGCGAAATAAAGCGCTATTTTAACCGCTAGCCATGCGCAATCCTAACTATGAGCAGGCGGCTCTGGGCGCGGAGGTGAAGAAGTCCGTCAGGTGCCAACATAGGTGACTATATAAGGCGGCATTAAAAGAATAAATTATTTTCAAAAAGCGCTTGCCAAGTTTGGATGAGGCTTGCTATAGTTCGGCTCCCGTCGAGGCAAGCAGCAAATAACGCGAAAGGGACAGCGGGAAGTTGGGCTGTTTTTGAGCGGGATGAGTGGGCAAGTGAAGACGGAAAAAGAAGTAAAAAGCGAGAGAAGCAAGGCAAGAAGTGCGGTAGTAAAAAAGAAAGCGCCGAGTTAAAAAGAAGTTGACGAAGCGAATTAAATACTACATAATCTCGTTTCTCTGCTG